>CACZYB010000003.1 GCA_902785275.1 uncultured Pseudomonadota bacterium | reverse complement strand
TAAATTAGAAAATGGTACCACTGTAACAACAACATCATCAAACTCTTCAACAAATTCGACATCTACTTCAATCACAAATGAAAAACTTGGTTATATAAAAGGAAGTGCAGATTTGTGTAAACCAGATTCATCAGGTCATAAATACTGTTCTGTTGCAATAAATACAGATAAAAAGTTTGATAATGGAGCTTATTGTTTTGCGTGGAATTTTTATGATAAAACATGGCATATGAATCAAAATTTACATTCTATTTATACTGTAACTGGTCAAAGGATTGGAGCTTATGAATTTGCAAAAAATAAACCAACTTTGTTTGCAATGACAGATTTTAGTTATTATACTGATACACAAACAAAAGAAGGTTCAAGATTACATGATGGAAAAACAGTTGTACTTTGTGGTGATGCAATAGGTCCAGGTGATCATAATGGTACACAAATTTTTGATGGTGAAATACTTGATAAACATTCTAATGGAGAATTAATATTTGGTTCTCACACACCATTTACTCATCCTGATGGTTCAATGATTTTATTTAATAGTGGAGATGGTGTTCCATTAATTAGATTTAATATGAAACAAAATTTACTTGAATATAAACCAAATCTTTCTGAAAGTTATATAAAGGCATTAAGAGCTGAAGAATGGGGTACATACTTAGATGTAAGAGGAACAAAATACTCAAAATTGGATTGGTAATAATTAAAGAAAAACATTATGTAAATTCAACGATTTTGCTTGACTCTTAAGCATAAAAGCTATAGAATCCCAAACATCTTTGTGAAAGCAAAGGTAAATACACATACTGGAATTGGTTTTCTCTTGACTTTCAATAGAGCCTTTTAGTCCGGTTTACCGGTGGTCCAGTAGAGGAAATAACTAATAAAAACGAAAGGATATAAAAATGGCATTTCCAAAATTTACTATGAAAGAACTTATCGAAGCTGGTTGTCACTTTGGTCACCACACAAGAAGATGGAATCCTAAAATGGCTCCATACATCTTTGGTGTAAAGGACAAGATTCACATTATCGATCTTCAAAAAACTGTTCCAATGCTTCATGCTGGACTTATGGCTTTAAGAAACACTGTTTCACAAGGCGGAAAAGTTTTGTTCGTTGGTACAAAGAAGCAAGCTCAAGATATCGTTCGTGAAGCAGCTGGTGTTTGTGGTCAATCATACATCAACACACGTTGGTTGGGTGGTATGCTTACAAACTGGAAAACAGTTGTAAACTCAATTAAAAAACTTAAGAAAATTGAATCTGATATTGCTAATGCTGAAAAACTTGGTTTAACAAAGAAAGAAGTTTCAAAAATGGAACTTGAACAAAGAAAGTTAAATTCAGTTCTTGGTGGTGTTCTTGATATGAACGGCGCTCCTGATATCATTTTCATCATTGATGCGACAAAAGAATCTTTGGCAATTACAGAAGCAAACAAACTTGGTATTCCAGTTGTTGCAATCTGTGATACAAATGCTGATCCATCAAATGTTGATTTTGCAATCCCAGGAAACGACGATGCTATCAAAGCTATCAAACTTTACACAGATTTGGCAGTAAAGGCAATTCTTGATGGTTTGGAAGAACAACTTAAAAAATCAGGTGCAGATCTTGGTGCATCATTAAATCCAAAAGTTGAAACAAAAAAGGGGGAATAACAAATGGCAGAAGTAACAGCTAGTTTAGTTAAAGAGTTACGTGAAAGAACCGGCGCTGGTATGATGGACTGTAAAAAGGCCCTAGTAGAAGCTGACGGTAATATCGAAAATGCAATCGATCTTTTAAGAAAAAAAGGTCTTTCAAAGGCTGCTAAAAAAGGCGATAGAGAAGCATCTGCTGGTGTTGTTGCTGTAAAAGTTGAAGGTAACAAGGGTGTTGTTGTTGAAGTTAATTCAGAAACAGACTTTGTTGCAAGAAACGAAAAATTCCAAACTTTTGTTAAAAAAGTTGCTGATGTTGCATATGATGCAAACGGTGATGTTGCAAAAATTATGGAATCAACAATTGATGGCGTAAATGCAAAAGACGAACTTGCAAACCAAATCGCAACAATTGGTGAAAACCTTAACATCCGTCGTGGTGATTTTGTTGAAGTAAATAACGGTGCAGTTATTTCTTATGTTCATAACAAAGTTGCTGATAACGAAGGTTTAATCGCTGTTTTGGTTGCAATTGAATCAACTGCTGATAAAGCAAAAATCCAAGAAGTTGGTGATACAATCGCAATGCACATTGCTGCATCTTCACCATTATTCTTGAATATTGCTGATGTTGATCCAGCAGCATTGGAACGTGAAAAAGCAATTTTCCGTGAAACAGCTTTACAATCTGGTAAACCTGCTGAAATCGTTGAAAAGATGATTAACGGAAGAATTAATAAATACTATGAAGAAGTTGTTCTTAACGAACAAGCATTCTTTATGGAACCATCAAAGAAAATCAAAGATGTTGTTGCATCTATTGGTGGTGACGCAAAGATTACAAAATATGTTCGTTTTGTTGTTGGCGAAGGCGTTGAACACAAAGAAGAAGAATAACTTTTTAAGTAAAGTTACAAGAGGTTTGAGCATCTGCTCAAGCCTCTTTTTTATTCAACAATATTCTTGCAAAATATCAAAATTTTGATAAAATAGCTCTTATCTTGGGTGTATAGCTCAGTTGGCTAGAGCGTTACGTTGACATCGTAGAGGTCGGTGGTTCGAGCCCACTTACACCCACCATTTCTCCATCATAATTTCCATTAAATTCTTGTGATTTTGTTCTCATAGAATAGTTGTGAATTTTGTGATAGTATTTCATCGAAGGAGGAAATGATTATGGCAAATATTTTACTTATTTACGGTCATCCCAAAACACCAAACAGTTTTAACTTTTCATTAAAAGAAAAGCTTGTTTTCGCACTAAAGGAAAGGGGACATAATGTTTTAGTCAGAGATTTATACGAAGTAAGTTTTAATCCATTATTGTCTTCTGATGATTTATCCAAATTTCATAATAATGAAATTCCAGATGATATAAGGCGTGAACACGAATTTATCAAAAATGCCGACATTATAATTTTTATTTATCCTATTTGGTGGGCGGGAAGTCCAGCAATTATAAAAGGATATATTGATCGCGTATTTTCATATGGTTTCGCATATATGTATAAGGGAAATAAGGTTGTAGGTCTTTTAACTGATAAACGTGCGGTAATTATAAATTCCAATGGTTCACCATACGATTTTTACGAAAAAGCCGGCTATTATAACGCAATAAAGAAAGTAACTGATGAAGGTATTTTTGCCTTTTGTGGATTCAAAAGGATTAAGCATATTTTCTTTGGTGGCATTATGAATAAAACACCCGAAGAAAAAACTACAGATATTAAGAAAGCTATTGATGAAACAATAATTGAAATAGAAGCTAAATAAAAAATCCCCACCAAAAGGTAGGGAAATTTTTATATCCTAAATATAGGTATTAGAATTGAAGACCATATTTAAGAGTGATAACATTATCAACATCTTCAGCTTTTAATTCATGAGTATATGCCAATGACCATAGACCACCCTTCAAATAGTTGATTTGTGCAGTCAAAGCCATTGTGTCTTCATCTGTACCATTTTCTCTATTGAAATCATCAACGATTGTATACTTAAGTCCAAGGCTTCCAGATACACGATCATCAAATGAATGAGCTCCTTCTAAACCAAGAACTATGTTGTTTGTATCGTTACCATCTTTGATAGATAAATGTTCAACACCTGCTTGTGCAGCAATAGTATATTTTTGTGTTCTTCTACCAGTTTTCAAACCAGCATCCCATGCAGTGTAATCACCCCAAACATCTTCATCGATAGATTTTTCATAATGAGCGTAAACATCTGTAATTAAATAACCAGCTGAAAGTCTGTATGCACCACCAATATTTAATGCACCGAAGCCATCTTTACCATCATCTTTATCTTGGTCAACATAGTTTACATAACCATCCATTACGAATTTGTTTGTAAAACCATAACCAAACTTTTGTTGTAAAACATAAGTTGTATCAGCTTTTGAAAGAGAACTCTTTGAATAAAGATGTCCTTTTGCAGGTGCATAAAGAGGATCTTCTACGTGTGCACTTGCAGCAGTTGAAACAGCTAATACAGCGAGCATTGATAATATTGATATTTTTTTCATATTATATCTCCTATTTTTTAGTTAAACATACAAGATTTCCATCCTGTTATTTAAGAATCTTATCCTAAAAAAAGGTCAATGTAAAGAAAATAAATTAACGTGAAAAATCAGGTCCGTTAAGTTGTTCATAATCAGATTTTATCAACTCAAGTAACTTTTTTTGACCCATTTCGAACATTTTGTTTCGTAAATTTTCTGCTGCTTTTTCTCTTTCAATCGAGTTTTCATCCTGCATTTCAACTTTTGTAGGAGCAATAACCAATTCTTCTTCTTCTCTTTCAATTGGATTATTGAAAATAGGAGAAGAAAATACAGTCGCTGATGTTTCTTCAATCTTTTCTGCTTTGACTTCGGATTTTATATCAACAACTTCTTCTGTTCGTTCAACAACATTGTTTTCTTTTGATGCAGTAAATTCAGGTACCGGTTCAAATGCGGGTGCATCAAATGGTTGATCTTCTTCTGGTAGTGTTTCGAATGTTGGTGTATCAAAAGATTGAACATTTTCTTCCTTTGCCGGTTCAGTTACAGGCATTTCAAACGAAGGAACATCTTGTGTAGCTGGTTCAAATGATGGAGCTTCCATTTCCACCGGTTCAAAGGATGGCACGTCAAATGATTGAGCTTCTTCCTGTTCCTGTACCGGTTCGAATGTTGGAATATAGAATGATAAAGAAGGTTCCTCTGCCGTTACTGTTTCTTCTGTGGGTATTTCAAATGAAGGAGTGTCAGCAACCACAGTTTCAACAGTTTGTTCTTCAACCTTTACTGGTTCTTCTTTTGGAGTATAAGTCTCAGCCGAAGTTTTACTTTCCTGAGTCTTAATTTCCTCAACAACTTTATTTACAGGAGATTCAGTTTTTACAGAATTTTCCGAAGATGAATTTTGATTTTTAAGTTTTTTATTTATCTCCTCAACCAACTTTTGGTGTTTAAGTTTTACCTCATCAACTTCCTTATTACGGCTTTCACCATAACCATCGGCCCACCTTTTTGCAAAAGGTTCAACACCAATAATAGATTTCATTTGGTCATCAGAGAAACCATAAGATTTCTTCATTGATTCATACTCATCCAACGGAATCTGTCTTACCTCTGCCATAAAAAATCTCCTTCTATGGCATCAATTATAGCATAAATATTTTTTTATTTCAATTATTTCGAAAACTTAGATTTTATTTTTTCAAAATCATAAATTCCTTCACATTTTCCAAGCCCAGCCACAGTAATCTTTGATGAAAAGATTCGCTGTGCAGTCTTTTTTATATCATCCAACGAAAGTGAATTTATAAGTTCAATCGATTCCGCAAAAGGAATATGCTTTCCGAAATGTTGCATCTGTCGACCAAGTACCCTTGCTCTGGCATTAGAGTTTTCCAAGCTCATCAATACACTTGATTTATAGCTAATCTTTGCTCTGTTAAGCTCTTGTTCTGTAATACCGTCAGTGATTTTCAAAATCTCGCCAACTGTTGCATCAATCACCTTGTTAATTTTTTCCTGTACAGTAGAAGTGTATATATAGAAATGTCCAGTATCAGAATAGTTTGTCACACTGGAATATATTGTGTAAACAAGGTTATGTTTTTCACGTACCTCTTGAAAAAGTCGTGAAGACATTCCTCCACCCAAAGTGTTGCAAAGAATGTTTTCACAAAAAACTTCCTTCCTATCAAAAAGATTCGCCGCCTCGAACCCAAGCATAAAATGAACTTGTTCCAAATCTTTATTCTTAATAAAATATCCACCTTCATATTTTGCAGAAGGGTTAGGGCAAGTTCCTGCCGGAGTAAGATTTGTAAAATATTTTTTTGCAAGCTCTATTACTTTATCTTCATCAAAATTTCCCGACACAACAAGATAAAGTTTATCAGCACAGTAATTTGTCTTTATATAAGATTTAAGCATAGCCGGAGTAATAGAACGTATAGTTTCATCTGTGCCTAAAATTCCACGACCAAGTGGTTGATTCGGATATGCTGTTTCACTGTAATAATCATAAATTATATCATCTGGAGTATCCAAAGAGCTGTAATATTCCTGTAAAATAACATTTCTTTCCTTTGATGTTTCCACCTCATCAAAAACAGAGTTTTGAATAATATCGGAAAGAATATCAATACTTGTTTCCAAATACTCTTTTAATGTTTTGGTATAAAAGAAAGTATGATCCTTTGATGTATAGGCATTTATATCGCCACCAATATCTTCTATTGTTTCGGCAATATCTTTGTATGACTTGGTCGTTGTTCCCTTAAATGCCATATGTTCCAAGAAATGAGAAATACCATTCAATTCCTTTGTTTCATTTCTGGAACCAACACCAGCCCACACCCCACAAAATACAGTTTCAATCGAAGGGTTAAAGTCGGTTGCAACCACCAATCCATTTTCAAGCTTTGTTATTTTAACATCTTTCATAATATACCTCGTTTAAATGGAATAATCGTACCATTAAGGCGAATCAAAATCAACACGAAAAAAATCTAAAAAAAGATTGGAGCGGATGAAGGGAATCGAACCCTCATATCTTGCTTGGGAAGCAAGCACTCTACCACTGAGTTACACCCGCAAAATCAAGATACAAAGTTTATATATTAAAAAGCCAAAGTTGTAAAGATATTATTAAATATATTTTTATCCACACTCGATTCGTGCTTGGCTAATTTCACAGAGTATAATATATTTATGAAAAATCCATCCAGCCCATAAAACTAAAATCTCATTTCCAATTCTGGAACTATTGCACGAAGCTTTTCTTCAAATTCCTTGTCTGTAAAAAATTGTGTAATCATTTGTGCTGGTGGATTATTTAAATTATCCCTATCAACAGGTCTATAACGTTGTACGGCATAATGCTTAACGCCGGCTTTTGCCACTGTTTCGGCAATCTCTAATATATCGTCTTTTGTAAGTACGGTTGGATCCGCAGTTGTTCTTACCTCAAAATTTTTTCCACTTTTGATAAGAATTTCCAACGATTCGAATGCGAATTCTCCACTTCTCTTTATTGTTGTAATTTGTTCATACTTTTTGCATGGAGCCTTTATATCCAACCCCACCCAATCAATGTAAGGAAGAACTTTCGAAAGCTTTTCCGGAAAACATCCGTTGGTATGAAGCCCAAATTTATAATGTGGTGCAAACTCTTTGATATCTTCGATACACGAAATTATTTCATCAGCCTGTGCTGTTGCTTCACCACCACTGAACACAACTGCATCAATAATTTTTACCCTTTTTTTCAAAAGTTCAAGAACGTATTCATAATTTGCCTTGTCCTGTTCAGTTTGTTTACGAAAAGCAAACAAGTGTGGATTGGAACAATAAATGCATCGCCATGGGCACCCCTGTAAAAACAAAACTGCCGAAATTTTTGTTGGATAATCAATTGTTGTAAATGGGACTAACCCGCCAATTATAATATTTGATTTTGCCATTTCTTCCTCCATAAAACAAGTATACCCTTTTGCAAAAATAAAAGCCAGCAATTTTTCAAAAGCCGGCTTTTTTATCATTTTTTTAAGAATAATTAAACTCTTTTTCCCATTTCAAAAGCTTCTTTGAATGCAGGTGTTTTTTCAATATCACCCTTTGCAGACGCACCAATACCGTAAATTACACCACATTCTTTTGAATCTTTTGTACAATCAATCGCAAACCCACGAAGTGCATCAATTACTTTTTCAACATTCTTTTTTTCTGAATTTGTGGATGTGATTATATAGTAAAATTCTTTACCTTTGATTGGATATTTGCCAACGGTCCTGTCTATCATAGTTTTAAGTTGTGCACTCATACAATAAAAGTATACAGGTGTTGCAAGAACAATAGTATCTGCATTATCAATTTTTTCCAAAATTTTTTCCATATCATCATTTTGAAAACATTTACCCTTTGTTTTACAAACATAGCATGCCTGACAGAAATTTATTTTGTAATCGGAAAGGCGGATTTTTTCGACATTGTGTCCTGCCTCAACGACTCCCTTCATAAATTCATTACAAAGTAAATCTGAATTTCCATTTTTACGAGGACTTGATGAAATAATTAAAACATTTTTAGTCATTTAAGTATCCTTTATTTATTACCATTTCTTCCTGTTATGCGCATGACATATCGCCATAGCCAAGGCATCGCCAGAATGTTCGGAATCAATTTTTGGTTTATTAAGCAAAATTCCAACCATCATTTGTATTTGTTCCTTTGTGGCATGACCAACTCCCACCACCGATTTTTTGATAAGGTTTGGCGAATATTCAAAAACACTAATTCCCAAAAGTGATGGTGTTAAGATTGCCACACCTCTGGCTTGCCCAAGTTTAAGTGTGGACGAAGGATTAACATTCACAAAAACTTCCTCGACCGCCACTTCTTCTGGCTGATATTTTTTCAAAACTTCGGTAAGCTTTGTGTATATTTCGGAAAGTCTTTCCGGCAAAGTTCCCTTATCCGAAATCTTTAATGTTCCGTTTGCGATATGGGTGAATTGATTATTGGAAAAGTCTACTACTCCCCAACCTGTATTCCTTAACCCAGGATCAATTCCCATTATAAGCATAAATTAAAGCTCCACTATTTCATAATTAGAACTATCTGACATAACAGCACGAACAAGTTGGTTGTTGTGGAAATGTCCACCGCGACTGTTTTTATAAAGTCCGATTATTGGATGACCCATAACATACAAATCTCCGATAGCATCAAGTATCTTATGGAAAACAAATTCATTTTCCTCGCGAAGACCTTCTGGATTGATGATTTTTTCTTCATCAACTGCAACACCACTTTTAAGTGTTGCACCAAGGCAAAGACCTTTTGAATGAAGATATTCAACATCACTCATACGGGCAAAAGTACGTGCCATACAAATTTTTGAACGATAGTTTTCTTCGGTTAAATCTATAACCTCATGTTCAATACCAATTGGCTTTATACCACTGTAATCAATTGTAACATCAAGTGTCAAAAGTCCCTTATCTGAAGGTTCAATAGAAACATCTCCTTTTTCATCATGATATTCAACTTTTTTAAGTATCTTAATCGCTTTTTTCGGAGCATTTTGTATAAAAAAGCCGGCTTTTTCTTCTATTTCTTTAAGTAAAGGAAGTGCTGAGCCGTCCTGTATAGGAATTTCCTCTGACTCTGTTTTTATAAGTAAATTATCAATCCCAAGACCATGCAAACTTGAAACCAAATGTTCAATAGTTTTTACGTTCACACCATCTTTTTCACCAATACAAGTATATCCTGTTTCCCCGAAAACATTGTTAAGGTTAAGTTGGTATTCTTTACCCTTTATTTCAAAAACAATACCGGTATCAATATCTTGAGGAAAAAGTTCAATAGTATTCAAAGTACCCTTATGTTGACCGATACCTGTAAAAACCAAACTATTTTTTATTGTCTTTTGATTTTGCATTTTTATCACCTATCTTGCTTTTAATATTCCATCTGTCATGAACCCAAAACCATTGAGAAGGATTTTCCTTTATCCAACCTTCAATAATATCATTTATTTTTTGGGTTGTCTTTATTGCATCTGCTTCTTTGTCTTTTGATTTAAAAGGCATAAAAGTATCATGGAAAATAATTTTATGATGAAGTCCATGTTCCCTTACTATTTGTATAGGAAGTATAGGGCAGTTAAAGTGAGAAGCAAGCTTTGCTACACCAACAGGACTTTTTACCTTTGCACCAAAGAATTTTGTTGGAATTCCAGTTTGAAACTTTTGGTCAGGTACGGCAAGCATAGCACTTCCGTTCAAAAGAATTTTCATTGCATCTCTTGTTCCATTTGCAGTGTTTGGAACAAACTTTAATGTACCAATACCATTACCAAAACTTCTTGTTACAAGGTTGTTTGTAAGGTTATTACTTGGAAATTTATAAAGTATAGAGCAAGGAGCCTTATGCAAAGCAAAAGGTATAGCAATCAATCCCATTGTTCCAGAATGAGAAATAAATGCGACATAAGGTTTATCTTTTAATTCATCCAAAATATCATCATTTACAAAAGTAAGATACTTTTTATAATTTCTGAAAATAGATTTAAAGTGAGATGGTTCTGCAGTATACCTTCCCATCATTTCCCAAACATCATGTTTAATTTTTTCTTTTTCTGTGGCACTTTTCCTTGGAAAAGCAATCTTAAGGTTTGCATCCATAAGTTTATTATATCTTTTTTGTGTTTTTCCAAGTAACACACCAATTTTTCCACCAATCCATGATGCCCATTCCACAGGAAGAATTTTGAATATAAAATAAAAAAAGTGAGAAATAAAAGATTCAATTGGATGTGAAATATATTTCTTTACAAATGATTTTTTTCTATAAGGATATGATTTTTTGTCTTCCAAATCGATAATAGAACCCAAAAACAAAATTATATAAAGGGTCTTTGCAAATATTGTTAAATCACCTCTGTCGAAATAAAAATCTTCTACATTAACGAAAAAGCAAAAATAAAATATTGTAAAATCAATAAATGAAAAAGAATAAATCCATTTTCTTTGCATTAATTGCCTTGCATAAGCAACGTAAGAAGGAAACATTGAAAACATAAATAAAAGTAATACCGAGCCAAAACTCAATTCAATTGGCAATGTTGGAAGTAAATCAAAACTAAATTTGCTCCAAAAAGATTCTAAAAACATAAAACACCTCTTATTTTTACCTTTTACTTTTACTTCAAATTCTGTTATAATACAAGGGAAAAATTATTATATTTGGAGAAAAGCATGACAGAACAAAACAAAATTTTATCAGAAACTATTCAAAAGACGATCATTGATGCAACCGCAAAAATTGTTGCTGGATATTTCAGTAATAACAAGGTTGATGAGGATAAAATAACAAATATAATGGAAACAGTTTACTCAAATCTTGTCTCTATATCCAATAAAACATCAAGCTATGCTTTGGCACCATCTGTTGATATAAAAGATTCTGTGAAACCAGATTATATCATCTGTCTTGAAGATGGTAAAAAATTGAAAATGTTAAAACGTTACATAAAGGCAAAATATGGTATAACCGAAGCAGAGTATAAGGAAAAATGGGGACTTCCAAAAGATTACCCAATGGTTGCACCAAACTATGCAAAAAAACGTTCAAGTTTGGCAAAAAAAACTGGCCTTGGTAAAAGATAGGAAAAAGTTATCTTAAACATCTTGAAATTCTAAGATAAATTTACTATATATCTTCCTGTACAAAAAATATCGGGATATTTTTAAAATGGCAAAAGCTGATTACTATGATTTACTTGGCGTTACAAAAGGCGCATCTGATGATGAAATAAAAAAGGCTTATCGAAAGATGGCTATGAAATACCATCCTGATCGTAACCCTGGGGATAAAAGTGCCGAAGAAAAGTTTAAAGAAATAAATGAAGCCTATGAAGTTTTAAAGGATCCACAAAAAAAAGCTGCATATGATCAATTCGGCCATTCTGCATTTGAACAGGGTATGGGTGGTGCCGGTCGTGGTGGTTTTGGTGCCGGTGGCTTTGACTTCAATTTCGGTGAAGGTGGTGGTTTCTCCGATATTTTCTCAGATATATTCTCTGATTTTATGGGTGGTGGTAATTCTCGCCGTGGTGCAAGTCGCAACCGTGGTCAAGATTTGCGTTATGATATGGTTATAACTCTTGAAGAAGCATTCAAGGGTGTTTCAAAAACAATTCAATTCAGAAGAAATGGTAAATGTTCACATTGTGGTGGAAAGGGTGGTGAAAACAAAACAACCTGTCCACATTGTCATGGTTCCGGTGTTATAAATATAAGACAAGGTTTCTTTATGAGCCAGCAAGTTTGCCCTGAATGTGGTGGAACTGGTTATATAATCAAAAACCCATGTCGTTTCTGTAATGGTTCTGGTATAGAAGTTGAAAGCAAAACCTTAGAAGTTAAAATTCCCGCTGGTGTTGATACCGGTACAAAACTTCGTGTAAGTGGTGAGGGTGAAGCTGGTCTTGGAGGTAATGAGTCTGGCGATTTGTATGTTTACATAATGGTTCGTCCAAGCAAGGTTTTTGCTCGTGAAGGTAGAAATTTAATACTAAATGTTCCTATTTCATTTGGTGAAGCTGCTCTTGGCGCAACAATAGAAGTTCCAATCATTGAGGGTGGAAAGGCCGAAGTTCGCATTCCAAAGGGTATCCAAACAGGTGAAAAACTTCGCCTAAAAGGCAAGGGTATGACAGAAATAAATTCATCCACACGTGGTGATATGTATTTGAATATAACCGTTGAAACTCCTACAAAACTCTCTTCTCGTCAGGAAGAATTGCTTCGTGAATTTGAAGAAGAAAGAAAAAAGAATGGAGATTCAAAAAATTTCTTTGACAAAATAAAAGATTGGTTGTAATCTTTTGTCAAAACAAAAACAAAAGGTTATATAAATGTCAGAAAAGCAGCATTTGATAATAGATTGCGATGGTGTGTTACTTGATCCAATTTACGGATTTATAAAGTGGGCGTTGTTTAATTTCCCAAGTATTAATATTGGAAAAGTGTTAAGAAATAATACAAATTTCATTGATGAATGTATTATTGCTTACTGGCACAGCTCTAATTTTTCAAAGCTTCCTATGCTTAAAAGTGCGAAATATCCAATCGAATATTTAAAAAATAAATACGATATTGATGTTGTTACAAACTGTGGAAACGAGTCCAACATTCGAAATGCTCGTGTTGAAAATCTTGAAAACCTTTTCGGTAAGGGAACTTTTAAAAATATTTACACTTTGTCTTTTAAGGCTTCAAAAAAAGAAGTTTACGATATTTATGATAACGCTTTGGTTGTTGATGATGAACTTCCTAATATCATAGAAGCAGAAAAAAGCGCAAGAGGTCACAAAACTTTTTGGATGAATTATTATCCTTTGTTTAAGGCATTGGCATATAACAAGTATGATAAATCATTGGAAAAAAAGTTTGAAAAGAAAAATTGGAAAGATATTATTTCATATACAATGGATAATAATTTAACAAAATAGTTTGCATATTTTCCTAAATTATGTTAGAATGAACCAGAGAAAAGTGTAAAACTTTTGGGGTATTGTTTTTACAGGAGGAAAATAATGAAAAAATCTTTGGTATTTTTAACATTACTTATGGGATGTAGTTCTCTTAATTACAGTTTTGATAAAACTGGAAAAATTAAGTATAATGACCTTTTAAAAACCACAGATGAAAAAAGCAAGGCAAGGGTACAAAAAGAAGATTTATTCGTTTGCAACAAGCAGGGAATAAATTATATGAACTATTGTGATAAGAAGGGTTTTGTATTTACCGGAAAAATCCGTCAGGATGATAAAGAATATGATATAGTTGACGGTGAAGTAAAAGAAGTTATTATGTATGACGAAAAAAATAACATTTCCAGTCGTTATACAACAAAGGATCCAAATACTGCAAAATGGGATATATATAATGTTAAATCATATTATCCAAATGGTTTCCTTAAATCAGCAAAAATTGGTGATGACAGCTATATAAATTTCTGTGAAAACGAAGATGTTGCACTTGCAAAAATTGGAACAAAATACGTATTCAAAAGATACACAATCAATGGTGTAAAAGAAGTAAATGATTTGTATTGTGCAATAAATTCCCCACAGGCTGGTTGTATGCTTCAGGGAAGAAAAAATATTAACGGAAGAATAACAGTCCTTAACTGTGCCGGCGAAGTAAAATATACATTTTCTCTTTTGAATGATAAACTTAATGGTGATTTCAATTTAGGCGACTTTAAAACAAGTAGCTTTAATAATGGAACACATGTTTCTGATGTTTTTCGTTTGAAATTTTCAAGATCTAATACTTATAAGGATTTAGATGGTGAAGAAAAGGAATATAAGTATAATACAAGAAAAGATACCATCAGAAATGATAAAATTATTCAAACAGTTTACTCTCTTGATAAGGATGTAGTTGCAATAGTTTGCCATGAATATAATGGTGAAGAAGATAAAGCAACAACATACTCTATGCTTTCCAAAAATTGGAGCAGTATAGAACAAGATAATTATAAATGCCCAGAGGGTAAATAAAAATTTATCTTTTCTCCTAAAAATCAAACCGCAAAAAAATCCCCCAGCCTTAAAAACTGGGGGATTTTATTTTTTAAATAAGGTGTTTACTAACAACCTTTCATCTGTTTTTCGTAATGATCAAAGTAACTTTGTTTCAAATTCTTTGTTTCAAAAATTATACATACATCGAATGTGTTAAAACTCCAATCTACGAAAATAGATTTACTTACCTTACATCCAACACGAAGATACCCCTTTATCATTGTAGGAAGTTTTACAAAGGCACGTTTTTCATCAATTTCTTCCCTTGGAATAACAGGATAAGGAACAGCATCTTTTGTCTTTGCATTTATTTCCAAATTACCTTCTGCAACGTGGTTATAATAAAGGTAAGAAAGTTCTTCTTTATGTTCATCAACATTTGTACCCAAAAAGCTTCCACAACCGAACATAAGCTTTATTTCATAATCAAACATATATGCGGCCAATCCATTCCAAAGCATTTGCATAACAATCTTTGTACGGAAATCTTTGTGTACACATGCACGACCAAGTTCCAAAACTTCCCCATCATAATCAAAAAACTTTTCAACATCAAATTCTGCTGATGAATACCATTTGCCAAGTTTTTTTGCACCATCTTTTCTTAAAAGTCTGTAGGTACCAATAACATAATCTTCTGGGTTATCACCGCAAGTTCTGTCTATCGCAATAAGATGATCACAATATTCATCAAATTCATCAAAATCACGTTTTTCTTTTAAGACCTGTTCTGATGGAGTGGCACCATCTTCTTCAAAGAAAATTTCATATCTTAGTTTTTGTGCAGCAACAATTTCTGCAGGAGTTTTTGCAAGTCTGACTTCAAACTTTTCGTTTTTAATATTATCAAGATAGTTAGTCATAAATATTCCTATTTTTGTGTTAACAGTTACATATTGTATATGTTATGATTAATAAAATAAAGAAAAAAATAAAATCAAAATTTTATATAGAAATTTAAAAGATTTAGTATTATACTTTGAACTATATAAATTAAGGAGAATTTCTATGAAAAAAGACGAAAATTTGCAAAATTGCCGCTGGGATTTAAGTCCGCTTTACAAATCAATAAATGATAAAAAAATTGCAAAAGATATTACCAAGGTTGAAAAACTTTGTCTTGATTTTCCAAAAAAGTACAAAGGTAAATTAAATGAAAAATTGGAACTTGCCCTAAAGGATATTATCACTATTGATGAAATCACAAGCACAATGTTTGCATATTTTTATTTGATGAGCAGTCGTGATGCCGAAAACCAAGAAATAAAAAAACAAACATCTATTGCTTCGGAAAAGCTAAGTGTTGCTTTGGCAAACTTGACCTTTTTTGATATAGAGCTTGGTCAAATGGATAAAAAGTTTTATGATGCTCAACTTAAAAATTCTCAAATTTTAAAACATCATAAACCATACCTTGATAAAATTCGCAAAAATGCAAAGTATCAATTAAATGAGTCTGTGGAAACAATCCTTACAAAAATTTCACCATTTTTATCTGGCGAATGGGATGATATGATGGACGAGATGGAAACAAAGTTAGAGTTTCACCTTGGCCGAAAGAAATATAATCTTTCTGAAATTATAAATATCAGCAATACTTCGCATAAGGCAAAACTTCGCAAAAAAGCCTTGGATGAATTAAATCGTGTTTTGGAAACATCAAACTATGCTAATTTAAGGGCGCGTGCCTTGAATTTGGTAATAGGTGAAAAAAATCTTATGGATAAGGAACGTGGTTTCAAATCTATTATGGATTCAAGAAATATTTCAAATAACCTTGATTCAAAAACTGTGGATGCACTTCATACTGCTGTTGCAAAATATGGTGCGGAACAGGGAAAACGTTACTATAATATTTTACGCAAACTTCTTCACAAAAAAATTTTAAATTGGGCTGATAGAAACGCACCACTTCCATTCGAAAGCAAGGCTTATTATTCATGGGATAAATGTATTGAAACCGTACTTTCTGCATACGAAAATTTTTCGCCAACCCTTGCAAATTTAATTCGTGATTCTTTTAAAAATTATCGTGTTGATGCTCCTGTCTATAATGGAAAAACCAGTGGCGCCTATAACTATACTATGGTTACCGAAGGTGGAAAAGTTTATACATGGACTTTCCTAAATTATATGGGAACAACACGTGATGTTATGACATTGGCGCACGAACTTGGACATTCTGTTCATGGTCTTCTTGCTGGTAAAAAACAAGGAACTCTTCAAACACAAGCACCAATGGCATACGCAGAAACAGCAAGTATCTTTGGTGAAATGTTGACCTTTGAATATATGCTTAAAAACATAACTGATAAAAAGGAGAAACTTGCACTTCTTTTATCAAAGGCAAACGATTGGATAAATTCTGTAAACCGCCAAATAAGTTTTTCATTCTTTGAACAAATCATCCATGAAAAAAGAAAGCAAGGTAAACTTACCAGCAAAGATTTCAATGATGCATGGATGAAAGTTTCAAAAGATATGTACGGCCGTGACGGAGAAATTTTCAAATACGATAATATGGAAAATCTTTGGTCATATGTTGGGCACTTTATGCGTCCATTTTATGTTTATGCATATTCCTTTGGTGAACTTTTCACCCAAAGTTTGTTTGCAGTAAAAAGCAAAGATGCAAAAAAGTTTGAAAAACTTTACCTTGAAATGCTTGAAAGTGGTTCAACAAAAGATGCTGTAAGTTTGATGAAGCCATTTGGTCTTAACCCAACAGATAGCAAGTTTTGGAAGCAAGGTATTGATATTTCAATAAAAAAGTGGCTTGATGAAGCTGAAATTTTAATAAAAGAATTAAAATTATAGCTCTTTTTTACTGGTTTTATTTAAGAAAGGTTTAATTATTCCTAAAAAAAGACTTTAAAAATAAAAATATTATAGTAAAATCAGCCATTATGAAGCTTAATTTTAAAAATATAAAAATAATAGACAAGTATATTGCAAAGCAAATATTGTTTGGTTTGCTTATTGTTTCGTCGATACTTTTGGGTATTGCGTGGTTTTCCCAGATAATAAGATTACTTTCATATTTGGTAAACAATAATATCGGATTTTGGGCATTCTTAAAGATGACAAGTCTTCTTTTGCCAGATTTGCTTGTTATCATATTTCCTATTGCGTTGTTTGCGGTTATCTTGTTTATCTATAATAAACTTGCCTCTGATAAGGAGCTTATCATTATGGAAGCTGTTGGTATGTCCGTTCGTGATTTATCAAAACCGGTATTATCTTTATCTGTAATAATTACATTAATCTGCTTCTTTATAACACTTTATATTTCTCCTATCTATGCAACAAAGTACAGAACATTCCTTTTTGATTCAGAAAATGATATTTCTGCACTTCTTATCCAAGAAGGGGAGTTTAATCAGATAACTGATGGTTTAACAATTTATGTGAAAAGTTCAACTGATAATATTCTTTCTGATATTTTTATTAACGATCAACGTCAGAAAAATCGTGTAAGAACTATTCTTGCCGAACGAGGAATTGTTTCTACAAGTAACAAAAATATTTCTCTTGCTCTTGTGAATGGAAGTGTTCAAGAAAAGTCTCATGATAAATATACTTTTGGTACATTTGAAAAATATACTGCGGATTTAGGTGTTATTGCAAAAAATTCTGTTCGTTCAAAACGCCCAAGTGAACTAAGTATTATTGAACTTATTAATTCAAAAGAATTAGGTTATGCAACAGAAGAAAGTTATTCAAAATATTTGGTTGAATTTCATAAACGTTTGATACAACCATTATACAATTTAATATTTGCATTGATTGCTTTGCTTGCTATCTTTAAATCACCACTTAATAAAAGAAGCAACAGTAAGAATATGATTTTCTCGGTTTTTGGAATGATTGGATATCAAATGCTTTATATTTCTATGTTTAATATGCTTCGTATACATCCAAAAATGTATCCGGTTATATATCTATTCTCATTCCTTTCAATAGTAGTAATGTTAAAACTTTTGTATTCAGACAAAGAATTGATGGCAAAAAGGATTAAGTCGACAAATGAAAAATAATTTTAAATATTTTACATTATTATTTTTTATTATCCACAGTCTTCCATCATATTCTATGGATACTGATAATTCTGGAACTTTGTTTGAAACAGATGAGATTGTTTATGATAAAAACACAGGAAAGTTTACAACTTCTGGAAATGTAAAACTTGATTATAAAAATAATAAGTTTGTAACAAACGAAATGGAATATGATACTGCCACAAAGGAAATTACCGCAGATGGTCGTATTGATATAACAAACAAAGATGCTATTATGGATACACAAAAGCTTGTGATTAATACCGATACACAAAAGGCTTCTTTGGGTGAAATAAATGTAAAGTTTGGGCAAAATTCTTATGCAAAAGCAGAGTCTGCTGATGTAAAAAATCCAAATAAAATAGTTTTGCACGATGTTGAATATACTGCGTGTAAGGAAGGTTTAAATGAATGTTCTAATCCTCCTACATGGAAAATTGGAGCAGGTTCAATCACACATAATCGTGAAACTGGAAGCTTGTTTTACACAAACGCATTGCTTTATATGTGGAATTTTCCAGTATTTTATTTACCAATACTTCAAAATTACACACCAAATATAAAAAATAAAACTGGATTTTTAATTCCAAAGTTTGGTACATCAAGCCAACTTGGTAACGTATTACAAACTCCATTTTTTATAAAATTAAATGATTATAACGATATGACTTTAAGCCCTATGTTCACAAGTAAAAAGGGTACCGTATGGTTTGCCGAATATCGTACTAATCAAGATTATTTTACAAGTAATACAACGGGTATCTATAAGAAAAAAGATGAAGTAAATGATGAAGATAAACGTTGGTTCATCAGTACCCGTAACTATTTTGAAATAAACGATGTATGGCGTGGAAAGATTGATATAGACAGGGTTTCAGACGAAAGCTTCTTAAGAATTTATGATGTAAACACTGATCCATGGCTTTCATCCAATATTGAATTAGAAGGTTCATTAAATAGAAGTTACTTAAGTGCTGATATGTACTATTATCAGTCATTAAGAAGTAACTATAATTACACACCTAAAGTAATGCCAATAATCGATTACAGAAGAGTTTCTAATCCAAACTCCTATGGTGGATATTGGGATTTAAATTTGAATACATCACACATTGTTTTGGATTATGAGGATAATAACCGAAGGGATGAAACAAATTTCAGAGTATCCTCAATACTTGGTTATAATCAACCACTAAAAACTTCTGGTGGAAGTCTTTTTGATTTTGGTTTATCCGGTCGTGCAGATGTTTTCGTTCTTGATGATATTTATGATGAATCTAAAGAAAGTGGTTACTATTCTGGTTCAAAGGGGCGTGCAAACATCAGTACTGACTTAACATGGAAATATCCATTATACAGGGCATATATGAATCGTACAGAAATTTTGGAACCAATAATCCAATTTATTGCTTCACCAAAACAATCATCTGATTCTTCTATACCTAATATGGATAGTAGCTATCTTGAACTTCAATCTGAAAACTTATTCAGTACAGATAGATTTTCAGGTTATGATTTATTTGAAAGTGGTGTAAGGGTAAATTACGGTTTGAACTTTATCCAAAATTATAATAACAACCAAAAACTTTCTTTCTTTATTGGGCAAAATTATAATATTGATGTCCCTGATAATTTGTATATTGATAACAGTGGTCTTAAAAATACAAAGGGTGCATCCGATTTTGTATCAAAAATATCTTATACTCCATCAGATATATTTAGTTTACAGTATAAGACTCGTATTTCCCAAGAAGATCTTCGTGCAAATAGGAATGATATCAACTTGCGTATCGGACCAAAGGCCCTTAACCTTAACTTGAATTATGTTTACCTAAGGGATATGTTTATCGAAGATGGAGATTCGATAAAGTCCGATGAAGTATACGCTGTTCTTTCATCTCAACTTACAAGAAGATGGAATATGTTTATTGGAAACAGATATGATCTTGATCAAAAAAGGAGTATTACTTTATCATCTGGTATTGGATATGAAAACGATTGTTTCAAATTTAATTTAAACTTTGTAAATGACTATACAAGAGATAAAGATTACCAAGGTGACAGATCAATCTATTTCACACTTGTATTTAAAACATTAGGTGCTGTTTCAAGTGGCTTTAATGTAAACGAAAGCAATTAACTGAGGGGAATTATGTTAAAAAAATTTTTACTATTAAGTTTTGTTTGTTTTTCATTTTCATCCTTTGCATCAGAGGTAAGTGTTCGTGCCATAGTAAATGGTGATATAATAACATCATACGATGTAAAGGAACGAGCAAAACTTTCAAAGGAACTTTTAAAGGTAAATAAATATAAAATGCCAGATGAAGAAATTGAAAAAAAGGTTCTTTCTGAAATAATTGATGATAAAATAAAAGTTGCCGAAGCTTCACGATTCGGTATCCGTGCAACAAACGAAGAAACTTCGGATGCAAAGCTTCGTATGGAAAAATATCTAAATCTTCCAGAGGGTGGATACGACCGTATTATAAAGGAACTTGATATAGATAAAAATGTCGTAAGTAAACAAATAGAAGCCGATGTTATCTGGATGAAATTTATTTACAGTGTGCTTCGTTCTTATGTAAAAGTTACAGACAACGAACTTAAACTTTTAATCGAAAATATGCAGTCGGAAAAACAATTTCAATACGAAATTTCATCTTTGATTGCGGGTAAAGAAAAACTCAAAAAACTATTCCCTAAATTAAAAGAAATTTCAAATTGTGATGATTTTATTTCTTATGCAAAGGAAAATGGTGAAGCTGGAAGTGGTTTGAAATTTACCCTTACAGAAAATCAAATGGATAAAAAACTTAAAAATTTACTATCTGTTTCCGAAATTTCTAAGGCAACTAAACCAATAGAAATAAACGGAAATAATACAGTATTTTTTGTTTGTGAAAGAAAAGAATTTACTCCTGTTATCACTGATGATGAAAAAGAAGAGATTCGTTATTCCATTTTGCAAAACAAACTTGACGCTTTTTCAAACAAATACTTTGAAAAATTAAAGGCATCATCAGTAATAGAAATAAAAGATTAATCTTCTTATTTTTCCAAATCTTGTTTTACATCTGGGGAATTCAAAAGTTCCTCAATCTTTCTTGCATAATCAAGTGAATTATCAAATTTAAAGATAAGGGCAGGGGTTGATCTCATATCAATCTTTTTTGCAAGCATAAATCTTATTTCCCCGGAAATTTCATTAAGTTTTTTTACAATAACTTCATTTTTCGAAGGATCCATTGCAGAAACAAAAACCCACGCAGTTTGATATCCGGGACTTGGACTTACTTCTGTAATTGAAAATAAATCTGTAATTTTATCTTCGAACAAACCTTCTCTGAACATAGTAGAAAGAGTTCTTTTTAAAACTTCACCAACTTGATATTGTCTTTTTGATGTTTTTTTCATAATACTGTCCTTTAAATAAATCTTTCAAATAAAAAACTGCTATACTTTTGTAATGTATAGCAGTCATCATAACAATAATTTTTTATTTCTTCAACAAAATATCGCCAATACGTATTTTAGAAGCCTTTACAGTACCAGCAGGAACTTCTATAACATAGCGAACAAGATTTTTTGGCTTAAGGTATTTTGTTTCACATTTTTCAAAAAATTGATCAACATTAATTTGTTTCTTTTTAGTAGAAGAAAGGGCATGTTCAAATTCAATCGAACAAGGGTTAATCAAATCTTCTGTCATAGGAGTTCTGTTTGCGGCAGTCTTAATTACTTTACCGTTTTCGTTAAAGAATATCATATCAAGAGGGATAAGTGTATTTTTCATCCACATAGAATAATAATCAGGTTCAACAAAATCGAACAACATACCGGTATTTTTTTTCAAAACTTCACGACCCATAAGACCTTTTAATCTTTCTTCATCTGTGTCTGCAATTTCAAGGTTAAGAACAACTTTTTCATCACCTTTTTTAGAAACTATTGCAAACTTTTCACGTTTATAGCAAGGAAAGAAAGAAATAATTCCAAATGCCAAAGCAATTAAAAGAGCAATTGTTATTGTAACCAACAATACTTTTGGTTTTTTAGAAGAGGCTTTTTTTACTGCTGGTTTAACAACCTTTTTTTCAACAGCTTTTACATTTTGTTTTACCGCCATACCAGCAGGTTTTGTTTTCTTAACATCAGTTTTTTTTGCAACAGTATTTTTTGTTTTTTTAGAAACTGTTTTTTTTGCAACTTTTTCTACCATAATACACCTCTTGTTTTTTTTGTTAAACTTAAAAGGATTGTAGCACAAATAAAAAACAGATTCAATTAAATTATAGTCAAAAACAGATTCTATTTTTTATTCTTTAAAACCTCGGCACCAACCACAACATCAAGAAGTTCATTTGTGATTTCTGTTTGTCGTCTTTGTTGGTATTCAAGATTCATTGCATCCAAATGTTCATCAATATTTTTTTCGGCATTTTGCATGGAAATCATTCTTGTAAAATGTTCTGCAGCCAAGCTTTGCGCAACCGCATTATATATGTTTGCAAACAAAAGCTGACGCATAAACAAAGAAAACAAAGTTCGCCTGCTTCGTGGTGCATAGATAGGAATATTTTTTGTTGGCCACTTTTTCTCACTAAGCTTTTTCAAAAAGTTTGCATCAATAGGTAAAAGCTGTATCACATTATTTTCAATAGAAGACTTTTCGTTCTTCTTGTTAAAAAAGATATAAACTTTCAGTTGCATATTTGAAAAAGAAAAGTCCTTAATTCCGTTTTGTTGTTCTGATTGAATATCGCTAAGTTTTAAAACAATTTTTTTTGCAACAGTAACCATTGCTTTAACCGAGCTTGGCATAGTAAACAAAGTATTTATGTCATACCCAAGGGAAAGTATTTTTGATGATAAGCTTTTCCCACCAACAATGAAATCAACATAGTTTGTATCAATACCGTTTGATTTTAAATAATCTATTGCAAAATTGGCGATGGATTTATTAAATCTTCCAACCAATCCTTGATCCGAACCAAGTACAATCGCCACAACCTTTTCCTTAAATTTTTGTGGCACCACCAAAGGTATAGTTCTTCCCCTGATAAGGGCAAGCAATGCCATTTCAATACTTTCGGAATATTGCTTTAATGCCTTTGTCGATTTTTCGTATTGCCCAACGCTTACAGCCGAAAGGGTCTTCATACTACTTACAATATCTTTCAATGAAGTAGTAGTTTTTATTCTTCGTTTAAGCCCTTCCAAAGTTTGCATTTGCTTATTTCCTGTTTAAATTTTCAAAATCATTAACAACTTTTTTTGCAATATTTGTAATTTCTTCTTTAAATTTTTCATTAAGCTTTGCCCCACCATCTATTTCATCAAGAACGTGCCTGATAGAAATGTGAGCTTGCTTAATAAGTTCATTTTGCAACTCATAAACTTTGTTTAATGGAACATTATCAAAAATTCCGGTATTAGTAGCATAAATAACAACTATTTGCTCACTTGCCTTTAATGGTTCATACTGTGGTTGTTTTAGTATTTCCCTAATCCTTTCTCCTCGGGCAAGGATTTTTTGTGTTGCCTCATCAAGCTGGGTTCCAAATTTTGAAAATGCCTCTAATTCTTCAAATTGAGAATAAGAAATTTTCATATCTCCAGCCACTGCCTTATATGCAGGAAGTTGAGCCTTTGACCCAACACGTGAAACAGAAATACCAATATTTATTGCCGGTATAATACCTTTTTGGAACAAAGTATTTGTTAAAAATATCTGTCCATCAGTTATAGATATAAGATTTGTTGGAATATACGCTGAAATATTTTCTGCCAAAGTTTCACATATAGGAAGAGCCGTAACCGACCCACCACCAAATTCAGGTTTAAGATGTGTTGATCGTTCCAAAAGTCGTGAATGTATGTAAAATATATCCCCAGGATATGCCTCACGTCCAGGTGGGCGTCTTAAGAATAGTGAAAGTTGTCTGTATGCCTGTGCATGTGTGCTTAGATTATCATAAATTATCAAAACATCTTTGCCTTCACGTTCCATAAAGTATTCAGCCATAGATGTTGCCGCATAAGGTGCAATGTATAAAAGTCCAGGTGAAGATTCTCCACTTGCTACCATAACAATAGTATTTTTCATACAGTCTTTTTGTTTTAAAACATCAATGACTTTTGCTACACTATCGGCACGTTGACCTATGGCACAGTAAATACAAATAACTCCAGTATCTTTTTGTGAAATAATGGTATCCACGGCAATCGCAGTTTTACCTGTCTGTCTATCCCCTAAAATAAGCTCTCTTTGTCCTCTGCCTATCGGAATAATTGCATCAATAGCCTTAATTCCAGTTTGAAGAGGAGTTGATACAGCCTGTCTTTCCATAATTGGATGGGCATCACGTTCAATATTATATCTAGTTTGGGTAATAATTTTTGGTCCATTATCCAAAGGAGTACCTGTTGGATCAACAACCCTTCCCAAAAGTTCTGGACCAACCGGAACATCAGCAATATGACCGGTACGTTTTACCTTATCCCCAGCCTTAATCTTTTGTGGGTTATCAAGAAGTACTATACCAACAAAGTCTTCATCAAGATTTATAACAATACCCTTACAGTCTTGCACACTAACCATTTCATCCATTTTAACACTGGAAAGCCCAGAACAAGTAACAATATTGCCGACAATTTCAATTACTTCGCCTACTTCCTCTGATACGACCGAAGCCTTTGTTTTCTTTGCGATTTTTTCAACTTTATTTATTGTGTTTTTCACTGTTTCATTCAACATAAAATCACCTTTTACTTATTTTCATCAATAATTTTTGTTGTCTTTGTAAGTTCCGCCAAACCGTCATCAAGATTTTTCTTAAACTCTGAAATATAGGTATTTACTCCAAAGCTTATAAGTAACGGTGGGCATATAATTTCAATCCCACAAATAATATCTTGGTGTTTTGTAAATTCAATTTTTACAGTTTTTAATTCAAGTATTTCAGCCACAGCGTGAGTAATTAATTGCTTTGTCTTTGAATCCATATCAAACGATGTTGCTACACTCAAACTTTTATTTTTTTGATAGTATTTTTTAAGTTCGGATATTTTTTCAATATCTTTTGATTTAAGCTTTAAAATAAAGTTATTAAGTACAGCTTTTTCCACGTCTGTATTTGCCAAATTTTTAAGGGCATCTTCTAAGGTTTTAAGGATTGTTTGTCCCGCCAAATCTTTTATTGAATTACGCAAAAACTCCCTTTCCAAAACGACTTGCTCTTCAAAAGCTTTTCTTTTTCCGGTCATTTCTGCATTAAAAGATTTAAGCAATACCGCATATTCAAAATCTGCCTTTTTATATGCCTCTGCCAAAATGCTTGATTTTGATTGTTCCAACGATGCAATTTTATTCAAAAGATTTTGTTTTTCCTTTTCGGCTTTTTTCTTTGCGTCTTCTGCTTCTTTAAGTTTTGATTGAATCATCTTTTCCCTTTTATCCATAGATGATAAAACAGGTTTAAAAAGATACTTTTTCAAAATCCAAACAATAATCCAAAAGTTTATTATTTGAAAGAATACAGTAGACCAATTTATATTCATAACAAAATCCCTTAAACTTTAATTATTTTCCTGCAACAACTGAAACGCCATAGTTCCAGAATGGATTACTGAATATCAAAATCATAGCAACAAGCAATGCATAAATAGCACAAGATTCAAGCATAGCCATAGATACAAACAAAGTGCTTCTAAGGTTACTTGCTTCATCTGGTTGTTGTGCCATCGCAGCAATAGTTTGTTTTACAGCAAATCCCTCTGCAAATGATGGACCAATACCACCCAATCCAACAGCAAGTGCTGCACCAATAACTGACGCTACTGCTATCCAAACTAAACCCATATCCATATTATACCTACCTTTCGTTTTGTTAATAAAATTGTTTATCAGATTCGTTCAAGTTGTAAAGTCATCAACTCTTCCATTTCTGATTCTGAAGCTTCTCCCATACCTGCCGATATATACACCATTGCAAGTACAGAAAAAATGTATGGTTGTATCGTTCCAGCCAAAAGCCCATAAATATTTATAAGTCCTGGAAGTATCAAAGGTGCAAGTACAAATAAAATACTTGCAAGAAGTCCACCACTCATAATATTTCCATAAAGCCTTATTGCCAATGATACAAAACTTGAAATCTCACTTAAAATATTAAGAGGAAATAAAATAAAAATCGGTTCAAAAAATCTTTTGAAATAACCAAACACACCTTGTGTTGCCATACCATAAACAATTACCGAACTCATCACTACAATAGAAAGTGCCGCAGTAGTTGAAATAGATGCAGTTGGTGGCAAATACCATTCTAAACTTTTATTCACATAAAAAGGTATAGGAAGTATCGCCGTCCAATTCGCAACTAAAATAAATATGAACAAGCTTCCTATTAAAGGCATAAAATTATCCGCTTTTCTTTTCATCATCATTTCAACCTGATCGCGTAAGAACTTTACCAATACTTCAACCATATTTTGAAGTCGGGTCATCTTAAAACTACTGTTAAAATCTTTTGTAACAAATCTGAAAAACAGCCACAAAAAAAGCATTATTCCCCATGTCCCAACAACAGTCATATTTATATCAATACAAAAGTTTCTACCAAAAAGTTTGGTTGGGATTTTGAACAATACTATTTCATCAGGACTTATATTCATATTGTTTACTTTCCTTTCCTTGATACCTTTTTATCCTTTTTTAAAACAAGATATCTGCAAACCAAAAATACTATGATTACAACAAATATTTCCTGTATTTCATGGTAGTATTTTAAAAGTATGTAAAAGAATAATATTGTTAAACAAATTCGTGTAATAAATGAAAAATATATAAAATTAAAAGATTTTTCCTTTGATAAAACTTTATCCAAACTGTATTTCAAAAATTTAAAATACACAAACGCAAAAAGTGCTGTTGCAAAAATAAGAATTAAGTAATGAAGTACTGTTGCCATTATTTCATATCCTCCTTATCAAGTTTTATTTTTTCTCTTTTTATCCATCTATAAGTATTATATCCGCCAATAATAAAGCCAAGTATAATACAGTTAAGTGCCCATGCAATATATTGATTAGGGAAGTTTTTATCTAGCCATAATCCAATATACGCCAATGCAACAACTGGAACACCAATTTCCCATCCCATAAATCCGAAAAGATATATCGCTTGAAACACAGGTGACTTTCTTGTTTTCGCCCAAAAGTGTCTGTTAATCTTTTTTGAAACAGTTTCAATCATCTTTTTATCGGATCTTAAGTTTTCCTTTGATTTAATATTTCCCTTTTTTCTTTCCATTTCAAACCTCTAATTATTTCCTAAATCTTGAATAAGTTTTGCGATATTTCCTTCCAGTGAAGCAAGTGCAGTCCTTGTTTGTTTATCCTCATCTTCCATTTCCTTAAAACTTATTTCCATTTGTTTTTTAAGGTCGTCAAGGTTAAGTCCTTTTATTGCATGTCTTATGGCAATTTCAACATTGTTACCATATTTTACAAGTGTTCCACCATCAATCGCAAAAAATTCAACTTTGTCTTCTGTTTCAAAAGTAAGAATGGATGTCACTAAAGATGAAACATAATCTGCATGATTTGGAAGTATTTCAAAATAACCTTCCAATCCTTCGGTTTTTATTTTGGAAACATTTTCTCTGTAAAATATATCTAATGGAGTTATGATTTTAAGTTTCATTCCCATTCTATACCTTTTTTAATTTTCCTTTTTGTTAATTTTTGCCTCTGATATATCCCCAATCATATAAAATGCATTTGGGTTTACATCCAAATATTTGCCAGACAAAATTTCTTCGCAACCGGTAAGTGTTTGATCTAAATCAACAAGCTTTCCTTCCATACCGGTAAAATGTTTTGTTGTTGCAAATGGTTGAGTTAAAAAGCGTTCCAATTGTCTTGCTTTTATAACAGTAGCCTGATCTTCATCCGAAAGTTCATCATACCCAAGCATTGCGATAATATCTTTTAAATCTTCATATTGAGCCATAGTCATTTTTACAGCCTTTGCCACATTATAATGTCTTTCGCCAACGACATCTTTTGAAAGCATTTTTGATGACGAAGCCAAAGGATCAACAGCAGGGTAAAGTCCCTGTGATGCCATTTTTCGTGAAAGCACAACTGTTGCAGAAAGATGTGCAAAAGTTTCCGCTGCCGATGGATCTGTAAAATCATCTGCTGGGACATAAACCGCCTGTATCGAAGTTATTGAAGCGGTTGATGTTGATGCAATTCTTTCCTGAAGTGTTGCTAAATCTTGTCCAAGTGAAGATTGATATCCAACCCTTGATGGAATTCGCCCCATAAGTCCGGCAACCTCAGAGCCAGCCTGTATGAAACGGAAAATATTATCAATCATCAAAAGAACATCTTGCTTTAAATCATCACGAAAGTATTCGGCAATACTAAGTGCAGCTTGAGCCACACGGAACCGCACACCCGATGGTTCATTCATCTGACCGAATATCATTGTTGTTTTATCAAGAACACCGGCATCTTTCATTTCGGTATAAAGTTCTTCACCTTCACGGCTTCTTTCTCCAACACCACAGAAAAGAGAAACACCATCATACTTTCCAAACATATTATTTATCATTTCAGTAATAAGCACAGTTTTACCACAACCGGCACCACCAAAAAGTCCGGCCTTTCCACCACGTTCCAATGGTGTAAGCAAATCAATAGATTTTATTCCTGTTTGAAAAACTTCGGATTTAACATTTCGTTGCATAAGTGGTATTGGCTTATTATGAATACTTCTCCATGCAGAAATATCGGTAAGTTCTCCTTTGTTATCAATAGGTTTTCCCATTACATTTATCATACGTCCCAAAACACCGCGTCCCACCGGAATGGTTAAAGGTCCATTTGTATCCACAACTTCATCCCCACGAGCAAGTCCCTGTGTTGATGTTATGGCAATACCTCTGATGTTATGAGCATCAATATGATCTTCTACTTCTATAACAATATCTTTTTGGTCAGAAGTTTTTTTATTAATAGTACAAACAAGTTTCGAATAAATTTCAGGAAGTTTTTTTTCAAAATATACTACTACAACACTTCCCTCAACTTCCTTAACTATACCAAGATTAAGATTTTCTTTTTTCATTTTAACCTCTTTCCCTACCTAAGATAAAATATATAATAAACGGAAAAGATTATCAAGAGATATAATACGCAGTAAATTTTTATTTGTCTAAGTAATAAGGTGTGTAAAAAGTTATTTTTTAATTATGTATATTTACTTGCATTTTAAAAGTTAAGATATTATTATTTAAAGGTATAAGAGGGAATAAAGGAGAATTTCAGTTGAAACAAATTGATGAACAAAGATACTTGTGGTTATTCCGAGTTTTCGGATTATTTCTTGTTATAAGTATTTTTTTGAACTTTGTGCTTTTGGTTGCATTTTCAAAAATTTCACCTGATGCAAAAAGAGAGCTTTTCTTTGTATCAAGTCAGAATGGAAATATTGAAAATTTGTATATAACAAAAACAAACAATCAATCTTTTTCAATTTCGCAGGATAGCATTGGTTATGAAATTGCAAAGAATTATATTTCTGAGTATATAATTGATAGGGAAAGTCTTTACAGTGATAAAATAAAAATGGCAAACACTTTTGGTGTTGATGGAAATATTTTCTTCTTATCATCAAAGGATGTATATGAAAAATTTATTTCAAGTCCCGAATATACATCATTCCTTCTTAACAAAGAAAAAGTTGTAAAGGTTGTAAATATTGAAAAACTTGATTACCAACCAAAATCAAATAAATGGATTGCAGAAATCTCTGTAAAAACAACAACTCCACTTGGAATAAATCCTGAAATTACAACAAAAAAGATTTTAATTACCTGTAATTTTATGACTAAATCAACCATAAAAAATAAGAAAAACAAGTGGATAAATCCGTTAGGTTTTGAAATAACAGGATATGAATATTTGAAAAATTGAAAAAAACACTTGTAATATCAAATAAAAAAGGGGTAAATTATAGGAAAGAGGAATAGGAAATATTAAAATGAAAAAAATTCTAATAACTTTTATCTTATTAATAAACGTATTTATTAAACCTGCTTTCTCACAAGAAGGCCCAACTTCCGCTGGTTTTGGTACACAAAGTGCTTGGGATAATCCTATGCAAAATATGGGTGAAAATCAAACAAAACCTGGTTATCAAAAAATACAGTGGGAACCTGGTTCTGTTATTCCTATAAAACTTCGTGATGGTATGTTAACAGTTATTAACTTTCCAGAATGGGAAACAATAAAGGATGCTTATGTCGGAGATAAAGATTTCTTTGATGGTCGTCCTGTTGAAAAAAATGTTTTTATGATTTCTCCTGTTGATGGAAGAGCAATGGCAGATACCAACTTGTTTATTTTCGGTAATAGTGGAAATAAGTATGTATTTTATCTTAAATCCGAACCTCTTAATACAGAAAAGATTACTTCATCTGTGATTGATATTTCCGTTCCATATAAATACAGAAAGGGAAGCTCTTCTGCATCATCATCTTCTTCTGGAAATAATTTCTCATCCATGAAATCAATTATGGGTGGTAAAAGTTTTAAAGAAACAGGTGATAACGATTGGGAAGGTGAAGATTTTGGTTGGATAAAAAGTATTAACGTTGACCCAACTGACTTTCGTTTCGATTTGGATGTTTTCGTTCCAAATCCAGATGATTACATAATCGCACCTGAACGAGTATGGCGTGATAACGTTTTCACATACATAGATTTTGGCGAAAAGGCATTAAATATGAACCAACGTCCAGTTGTTTCCCTCCTTGTAGAAGGTGGTGAATCACCTGTTGGTTTCAGAACAGAAGGTCCACAAAGTCGTCTTTTGGTTGTTGAAGCAATCGGTGATTTAGTTTTAAGAAACGGTGGTCGTCTTGTATGTATAAAGCTTCGTTCAAAACCATACTTACTTTCTAACCCACCACCACCACAGGATTTATTGGCTGTGTCTGGTTCAACAGGTGGTCAAGTAACAGGTGTTGACTATATGTCTTCTGGTGTAGAAGCAATCGGTGGTAACTATGCCGGAGCATATGGTGTTGGTGCTTATGGCGCATACGGTATGCAAGGTGGATACCAAGGTTATCAAGATATGTCTATGAACGCATACGCATATCCACAACAAATGATTGCTGGAATGATGCCTGCTGGTGTAAATTATTATTCAGAAAGCGAAAATCAAGCTATCTATAACTCTATGACATCAAAGGCAAAAACAAACGCATCTGTTTTGCCAAACCATTACGTTCCATTGGTAAAGCAAAATAACCAAAACGTAAGTGTTGAAATCTTTAAGGGAAAATCAGTTGTTGAACTTGAAACAAAATGGCTTGAATTAACCGAAAAGATTCAGTGGCTTGATGAATACACACCATTCTATTCTGTTGAAACAAGTGGTGTTGATGAAATTGGCCAACAAAGATATTATGGTGGTGAACTTTACAGATTAAGAATTGGTCCATTTGGAAAGATAGAAGTTGCAGATGAAATCTGTCAAAAGCTATCACTTCAAAATGTACCATGTGCTGTTGTAAGGGCTCAATAATAAGATAGGGGATTTTATGGCTTTGCTTAATAACGACATGAATAAAGCAAAAACTGTATCTGATGAAAATACAGCAATGCTTCCTGAAAATAAGCAAAGCAAATCTGCTATTATTACAAAAAATACTAACAGATTGCTTATCTTTATTGCTGTTGGTATGTTGGGTGTTTTTATTGTTGGTGCAATTTTAACTGCAAACAGAAATCAAAATGACTTTAATGATGTTTTAAAAAATGTTAATGCGGTAAAGGAAGATGGTAAACAAACCGATATTCCATACGTTCACCCAACTGTTGATATTGATCCAGAAGATTTAAAAATCGAAGATCAACCTCTTAATGAAGAGGCATTCCGTCAAATAATGATTTCTGTTATCTCTAATCCTATAAAAATTACAGATGTATCACTATCTTATAATATGGATGGTTTAACACTTGACGCTGCAGATTGTACTGCAAGGGCAAAAATTACTCCTAATTCAAGTTGTACATTAAACCTTTCATGGAAGCCAACACAAAAGGAAAATAAAAACCTTTTCATTGTTGTAAAATATGATGAACTTGTTGATGAAGGAACAAGCTCAAAAAATGATGCAAAAACTGAACTTACAAAAAAGGTAAACTTAACCCTACAATCAAAGGAACCAGAAAAGGTTACCGAACAAAAAGAAGAAGAAAAAGATTCTTTCTTTGATGAAGAACCAGAAGAGGAAGAAGAAGAAAGTGATTACGAAGTTTCCGAAGATTTAGCTCCTAAAAAAGAAGAAAAGAAAACCGAAGATAAGCCAAAACGTATTATAAAACCTGATGATTGTAAAAAATACGCAAGTAAGGCTTATGATTTCAGTGGTACATTCATCGGTTGGGTACAGGGAAACAATGATGTTTATGCACCAAATTGTTCCCACATTATCGGTAATATGGAAGATGACGGTATGGTAATTGAATCCGGTTCTGGTCGTGTTATTGGAAAGGGTACAATCCTTGATAAAAAGAAATCCGAAGAAAAACGTATCGAACTTGCATTGCCACTTCTTGATGAAACAATGCAGGCAGTAAGTGGTCCTGTACAACCTGATTTCGAAGAAGTTCGTTCAAATCGTCAGTTGGTAAAATCTGGTGAAGCAGGGGAAAGAAGAACCACCATAGGTGAAGAAGATATGTATCGTTTACCTGATACACTTGGTATTTATGAAAAAGAACAAAAGAAACTTATACCATTTAGTATCTTAGATTCTTCACAAGTTTCTTCTTTACCAAAAGATGAAAGATATGTTCTTCGTCAATCAAAACCAATCCCTGCTGTGTTAAACAGACCTATTTATATATCTTCTGATACACCAACAGACCAAGATATAACAGCAACAGTTGAACGTAATGTTTTTGGTGGCAATGGAAGAACAATTATTATTCCAGCCGGCTCTCAACTTATTGGTGTTGCTAGAACTCCTGATTCTGTCGGTTTGCAAGCTGTTCAAAAGATAAATATTGACTGGAACCGACTTATTCGTCCTGATGGTGCAGAATTTGATTTCGGTCAAGTTGGAAATTACTCTGCTGATGCACAGGGTCGTGCCGGTGTTCCAGGTAAAAATGATACAGAATATATGAAACAACTATTCATAAAACCATTGCTTTACAGTGCTTTACCTGTTGCGATGGAGGCAATATTCCCATCCTCATCAAAAATTGTTACACGTGTAAAACGTTCCGATGGTACATATAATACTATTGATAATGCAATTGAATCTGATGGTGAAGAAACAGGAAGCGATTATGGTTTTGCATGGGATCAAACTCAAACTGTTGCTGAAATGACATCAAAGGATAAGATGAAGGCAGAAGTTCAACAAAACTTCAAAAGTGTTATGCAAAAGCTTATCGAAGACAGTGCAAAACAAAAGATTCCATTTACTGTTCCATCTGGAACTCGTATTCAAATTTATTTACGTAAGGATATTATGCTTCGTATTGTTGATGAAGGTATGGATGATATAATAAAAGATGCAAATCCTGATGGTAATTTGACATATGATGAAGAAGGTGTTGGATATAATTTTAATTCAACTTCATCAGATGGTGCAACAACAATTTCAGGTTCTGGTTTCTCTACAAAAACTGATCAAGTTGAAGGCCGTACCGATGATGAAGGTGGCGAAGATTAATTATTAAGGAATTAAAAATGAAAAAAATATTATTGATTATTGCTTTGATTTTGAATTTTTCCTTTCCTGTAAGGGCAGAGGGTTTTATGTCTGCATTTGAAGAAATTCCTCTTCAAAATGGTTTTGAAGAACAGGATGTTCTTTCCTTTGATACCGAAGAATTTCGTATTATCGAGCAATATATTACAAGTACAGTTGTTGAAAAATCTGAATTTTTAAAGTTTTATAAGGAAACATTAAAATCTTTGGGTTGGGAATTGAAAAGTGCACAAAACGATGTATATTCATTCAAACGAGAAGATGAGGGATTAACCATAAAAATTGAATCCGAAGATCCACTGGTTGTCCTTTTTTCATTAAAACCTTATGGAAAATAATTAAAGCCCCAAACGGGGCTTTTTTCAAAGGCAACTTTCAACAAATTCCCAATTTATAAGGTGGTTCAAAAAAGTATCGATAAATTCGCCACGCTTGTTTTGATAATCTAAATAGTACGCATGTTCCCACAAATCCAAACATAAAAGCGGTGTTTGATTATGTGCAATTGGCGTATCTGCATTTGCTGTTTTTACAATTTTATACTCTCTGGCTTCTGTTACCAACCAAACCCAACCACTACCGAAAATAGTATTCGCCACGGCTTTAAATTGAGATTTAAAATCATCAAGTGAATCAAACGAATTAAACAATTTTTTTGGAAGATTTTGTGGCACCCCAATCTTCATACAATTAAAAAAGAAATTATGATTAAACACCTGTGCCGCATTATTAAAAGTATATCTGGTTTCCTTTGAATGACTTGATTTTATTATTATTTGTTTAAGGCTAAGGTTTATAAAATCCGTACCTTTTATTGCCTTATTAAGATTGTCAATATAGGTAGCCAAATGCTTTTCATAATGAAAATCCATTGTCGTTTCAGAAATATATGGTTGTAATGCACTTTTTTTGTATGTAAGTGGGTATTGATTAAGTTCAAACATTTTCTATTATCTCCTTTTTTATCAGGGATAATAATTACTTATCTATTCCATTTTTTCAATAAGAACAAAAACCTAAAACGGATTTATACTATTTCACCCTTAAGATTTGCATAGCTTGCCGATTCGATTTTCACATTTTTAATCGTGCCAATCAATTCAGCCCCAGCCTTTACAATAACAGGTTGAAGGTATTCATTTTTTCCAAGGATATATTCGGAATCTGTTTTTGAAACATCGGTAAAAAGAACATTCATTACTTTGCCAACACATGATTTATTGAAAGCATCCTGATGTTTTCTAAGTTCTGTTTGAAGGCGTTTCAATCTATCAGATTTTATCTTTAAATCAATCTGTCCATCCATCTTTGCCGCTACGGTATTAGGGCGTGGTGAGTATTTAAAGGCATAGCATTGAATAAATTTTACCTGCTTTACAATATCCAAAGTTTGCTCAAAATCTTCCTCTGTTTCATTCGGAAAACCAACAATAAAGTCGGATGAAATTTGAATATCCGGATTCGCAGATTTAAGCTTTTTAATCAAATCCAAATACTGCTCACGGGTGTATCTTCTGTTCATCTTGTGCAAAACCTCATTACTTCCAGATTGTATAGGAAGATAAACCAAAGGCATTAATTTTGGTTCAGTTTTATGAAGCTCAATCATCTCATCAAAAAATTCTGATGGATATGATGTTGTGTAACGGATTCGCTTCACATTTTCAAACTTTGCAATTTTCTTTATAAGTTTTGCAAGGTTTGATTTATTTCCGTCCTTATCCAAACTATCATAACAATCCACATTTTGACCCAAAAGATTTATTTCCACAGCACCCAAATTTTGAAGATTTTCTACTTCATCAAGTATTGATTGTTCATTCCTTGAAACTTCGCGTCCACGGGTGTTTGGTACAACACAGTATGTACAGAATTTATCGCAACCTTCTTGTACCTGAACAAATGCGACACTGTCTGAAGTTTTAACTGTTGGTAAACAATCAAATTTTTCAAGTCCGGAAAGTTCTGTATTTATCAAATGTGAAAGCTTTGTCTTTTTCTTTTTTTCACCATCTTCTTGCTCATTTAAAATAGTATTTTTTTCCTCTAATGCTTTTTTAAGAAGTTCAGGAAGTAAGTGATATTTTTGTGACGAAAGTACAATAGAAACATACGGTGCACGTTTGAAAATATTATCACCTTCTGCCTTTGCAACACAACCAATAATTGCGAACACAGGCACATTTTTCTTTGCATTCAAATAAAGCTTTTTTATTCTTCCAAGCTCAGAAAATATTTTTGCTGATGCCTTTTCTCTGATATAGCAAGTATTAAGTATGACAATATCTGCATTACATTCATCCTCTGTGGCTTCCATACCGCAACCGGAAAGAAGCTCTACGATTCGCGATGAATCGTAAACATTCATTTGGCAACCAAAAGTTTTAAGATGAAACAATATTTTATTCATTATTTTTTTCTCCTATTGATTGCCATGATAGTTTTACTAACCTAATTTCTTTTTCAAAATTTCGTTTACAATCTGTGGATTTGCTTGTCCCTTCATAGCCTTTAATGTTTGACCAACAAACCAACCGAAAAGTTGAACCTTTCCAGCCTTATATGCGTTAACATTGTCAGGTGAATTTGCAATCAAATCATCAATAACTTTTTCAATCGCAGATGTATCAGAAACTTGTTTCCAACCTTTTTCTTCAACAATTTTTGAAGCAGATTTTTCATCACCTTCATACATAAGTTTGAAAACATCTTTTGCAATCTTACCAGAAATTGTACCATCCTTTATAAGGTTGATAAGTTCAGCTAATTCTTCTGGTTTAATTGGGCTGTCGATAATATCTTTTGCTTCTTTGTTAAGTACGGCAAAAAGTTCAGATTGCATCCAGTTTGAAACCATCTTTCCGTCGTTATCTTTTGTCTTATCAACTGCCTTTTCAAAGTATTCAGCAATCGCACGTTCCGATGTCAAAATGTTTGAATCATAGTCAGAAAGTTTATATTGCTCCATAAATCTTTTCTTTTTTACATCAGGAAGTTCAGGCATAGATTCTTTAATTCTTTCAACCAAACCTTCTTCCAAGATAAGAGGCATAATATCTGGATCTGGGAAATAACGATAATCAATCGCATTTTCCTTACTACGCATAGTACGTGTAGTACCAGTATTTGCATCGAAAAGTCTTGTTTCTTGATCAATCTTTCCACCATCAGCAAGAATATCAGCCTGTCTTTGAGCTTCGTATTCAATAGCTTGTATTGCGAAACGAACAGAGTTTACGTTCTTTGTTTCTGTACGTGTACCAAGCTTATCACTTCCTTTTTCACGAAGGGAAATATTAATATCACAACGCATACTTCCTTCATCCATATTTCCATCGCAAGTACCAAGATAGCGAACAATAGAACGCATCTTTTTAATATATTCACCAGCTTCATAAGGACTGGAAATATCTGGTTTTGAAACAATTTCCATCAATGCAACACCCGCACGGTTGAAATCCACCATAGATTTATTTGGTGAAAGTTCGTGATTAAGTTTGCCGGCATCTTGTTCCACATGAAGTTTTTCGATTCGGATTTTTTTTGCATTACCTTCTTCATCAGTAATTTCAACCCAACCGTCACTTACAATAGGGTGAAATTGTTGTGTAATTTGATATCCAGTAGGAAGATCAGCATAGAAATAATGCTTTCTATCAAAAACAGAACGTTTATTGATTTTTGCATTAAGTCCAAGACCTGTTTTAATTGCCTGTTCAATACAGTATTTGTTTATAACAGGAAGTTGTCCCGGAAAACCACTATCAAAAAATGAAACATGAGTATTTGGTTGAGCACCAAACTTTGTTGATGATGCAGAGAATAATTTCGATTCGCTTATGACTTGACAGTGAATTTCAAGTCCAATATTCATTTCGTATTCTTTATCTTTTGCTTTTACTGTATACATAATCTATTCTCCCATAACTTTTGAAGGTGTGTTATCAAATTGTGAAATAAGTTCAAGTTGATATCCAACTTTGTAAACTGTTTCTTCATCAAACTTTCTACCCATAATCTGAAGTCCAAGTGGCAAACCATTTTTATCCTTTCCAACAGGAACAGACATTGATGGAAGACCAGCCAATGATGAACCCACAGTATAAACATCGTTCAAATAAACATCAAGTGGTGAAAGCTTATCATTCTTTGAGAATGCAGCGCCAGTTGTTGATGGTGTTAAAATAACATCAACTTTCTTGAATGCTTCTTCAAATTCTTCACAAATAAGTCTTCTTGTCTTAAGAGCTTTCAAATAAGAACGTTCATAAAATTCTTCGGTCAAAATTGTTGAACCAATAAGAAGACGTTTCTTAACCTCGGCACCAAAACCTTCTGTTCTTGTAAGCTCATACATTTCATCCAAAGAATGATATGGAGATGATGTTCTGTAACCATATTTTACACCATCATATCTTGCAAGGTTAGAAGATGCTTCTGCAGGAGCGATTATGTAATAAACTGGCAAAGAATATTTTGTGTGTGGAAGAGAGATATTTATAATTTCCGCTCCCATCTTTCTTAAATCTTCAGCACGTTCATCCCAAAGTTTTTGAACTTCTAGATTAAGTTTATCACTTTTGTATTCTTCTGGAATACCGATTTTAAGTCCCTTTACAGATTGACCCAAAACCTTTGTCCAATCAACAACTTCTCTTGGTGCAGTTGTTGGATCTTTTTCATCAAGTCCAGAAATAACTTTAAGGAACAATGCACTATCTGCAACAGTTCTTGTTATTGGCCCTGGGCAATCAAGTGATGAAGAGAATGCAACCATACCATAACGTGATGCACGACCATAAGTTGGTTTCATACCAACCAAACCACAAAAGCTTGCAGGTTGTCTGATTGAACCACCGGTATCACTTCCTGTTGCAGCCATAGCACAACCAGAAGCCACAGCAGATGCAGAACCACCAGATGAACCACCAGGAACTAAATCCTCACCATTTCTTTTGTATGGATTTTTAACTTCACCAAAATATGATGTTAAGTTTGTTGAACCCATCGCAAATTCATCCATTGATGTTTTTCCAAGCATAGTGATCCCAGCTTCGAGTAATTTTCTTGAAACTGTTGATTCATATTCTGGAACAAAATTCTCAAGCATCTTTGATGATGCAGTTGTTCTAACACCTTTTGTACAGTACAAATCTTTGATTGTCAAAGGAATACCTTCTAATTCTCTGGCTTTGTCTTGTGCAATATTTTCATCTGCAACTTTTGCTTGTTTAAGGGCAATTTCCGGTGTTTCAGTAACAAAAGCATTAAGTCCCTTATATTTTTCCATATTAGAGATAAAAGCCTTTGTAAGCTCAACAGCAGAAATTTCTTTCTTATTAAGTAAATCTTTTGCTTGTGTAATAGTTAAATCAGTTAATTTCATTTTAAATCTACCTCATGTTTATAAATCAATCTTTTTTGCTTTACCAGTTCTTGCCCATAATTCAAGTATCATTTTAAGACAAGTGATGTTTGTGAAAAGTGATGTTAAAATACCCATTGTTAAGGTTACAGCAAATCCCTTAATTGGACCACTTCCAAATTGGAACATGATAAGTGCGGATGCAAGAGTTGTTAAATTAGAATCCATAATTGCAGAAAATGCACCATTGAAACCATCTTCTATTGACTTGATTGCACTTACACCACGTTTTGAACCTTCACGCATACCTTCGAATATAAGGATGTTTGCATCAACAGCCATACCAATATTAAGGGCAATACCTGCAATACCAGGAAGTGTTAATGTTGCACCGGTGATTGCCAATCCTGCAAAAATCAAAAGTATGTTTAATACCAAAACTATATCAGAGAAAATACCCAATACACCATATGTAGCAATCATAAATAAAAGAACCAAGGCAAGGCCTAAGATACTTGCCATACTTCCTTTTTCAATAGAGTCAGCACCAAGTCCTGCCCCAACAGTTCTTTCTTCTACAACAGTAAGTTCACAAGGAAGCGCACCAGAACGAAGCATTGTTGATAAATCATTTGCTTGTTCAGTTGAAAAACCGCCAGTGATTTGACCATTTCCACCAGTAATTGCTTCTTGAATTGTTGGTGCAGAAAGAACCTTTCCATCAAGTACTATTGCAAATCTTTTACCAATATTTTCACTTGTTAATTTTGAAAAAGCTTTTGCACCGATAGTATTGAATGTTGTTGTAACTGCTGGTCTTCCATTTTGATCGTATGAAACACGAGAGTCTGTTAAGTTTTCACCACTAACTGCAACTCTTTTCTTTACAACTATACCATCAACAATTTCTGAATCCATTGGGACAACACCTGTCTGCATAGCTTCTTCATCAACCATATGGAAAGTCATTTTTGCTGTTTTTCCAATAAGTTCTTTTATACGTTCAGGATTTTCAGCACCAGGAAGTTGTACCATAATTCGGTTTTCACCTTGCTTTTGAATTGATGGTTCTTTGTTACCAAGAGAGTCAACACGTCTACGAACGATTTCTATCGAACTGTTTAAAATATCATTTTTCATTTTCTTAATAGCTTCTTCAGAGTAGAAAACTTTCATCTTGTTATCTTCTAACTCCATTTCAACATCATCAACAGTAGCTTTTTGAATACGACGTTTTGCTTCTTTTATATCTTCTGGATTTTTAATAATTACGGTTGTATAGTTTGATGTGCCAGTAAGGTTTGCATAAGGTATCATTGCTTCACCTTTTTCTCTGTCCCCACGAAGCTCTTTTCTAACAACATCTTTTATCTGAGTATTTTTTTCTCTTATCACAGAATTAATATCTGCTTCCAAAAGTATGTATGCGCCACCTTTTAAATCAAGGCCAAGGGCAATAGGACTTCCCTGTAAAGCAGATGGAAGTTTTTCCTTTGTCTTATCTGACATAAAGTTCGGAAGAACAATCGCCAACGCAACCAAAGCAATTGAAAGAATTGAAAAAAACTTAAACTTTGATACTTTCATAATTAATACTCCTAATTATATTTTAAACAATAAGAAAAGAATACAAAATCTTTCTATATTTTTCAAGGGTAAAGATAGAAATTTTGAATAAATTTTAATTAATTATTTTTGCCGGAAAATCAATACTATTTCAACATATCTGCATCAATAGATTTTATATCGATAAGATTTGCAAATTGACTGAAATTTTTATCCAAAACAGTAAATTGGATATTAATTTTATCCCTAACAGAAGCAAAGTTTTTAACTTCTTCCCCAGATAGGTTTTGAATTGACGGAAGTTTTACAGACAAAGGATTTACCTGTATTCCATCCTTTATGATTTCATAGTGAAGATGTGGTCCAGTAGAAAGTCCGGTTGAACCAACATAACCAATAATTTGACCTTGTTTAACCTGGGAACCAACTTTTACCTCTGGCTTGAATCTACTTAAATGAGCATAGGCAGTAGAGTAGGTACCGTTATGACGAACCTTGATATAGTTACCATAGCCATTTATCCAACCTCGATAAACAACTTTACCACTTCCAGCAGCAGGAATAGGTGTTCCAGTAGGTGCGGCAAAGTCAACACCCTTATGTGCCTTTGAGTATCCAAGTATAGGGTGTTTTCTGTTACCATATTTTGATGAAATTCTTGCTCCGTTTATCGGAGTTTTCTTTAAAGTTTTTGATGCACCTTTACCATCTTCATCATAATATCCAACAACACCTTTATCATTTTCATATCTAAAAAGTCTGAATTCTGTTCTTCTAGAGTTAAGGTAAAGTGAAGCAAAAAGTACATTACCACTTCCTAAATAATCACCATTATCAGAATAAAGTTGTTCATACATAATCTGGAATTTATCACCAGGATAAATATCACGTTCAAAGTCAACATCGAACGAAAATATTTCATAAAACTTATCAATCACATTGTATGGAATACCGTTTTGAATAGCAATCTGTGTAAGGCTTGCTCCCTTTTCAATAACGCCTTCACCACGAACAAGTTCGGAATTAATATTTGATTTTGATTCAACGGTTTTAAATCCATCATCTGTTCTTGTTGAAATAATTCTGTATATTGGGCTTTTTACAATTTCCAAGTATGAAAGTTGAACCTTTGCTTTTCCATTTTCTTCACCCAAAGGTTTTACTTTTACAACGATTTTATCATTATCAGGTCTTAAATCTGAAAGTTTGAATATTGGGTTAATTGATTTGCTAACATCCAAAATTTCATTATATGGAACACCCAAATTTGAAAGAATTGATGCAATACTGTCCCCATTTTTTACAGGTAAAATATGTTCCTTTGTATTGGAAAACATACTACTGAAGATACCATTAACCGAAGATATCGGTTTTATATTTTTATTAACAGGGTTTTGTGTAGAAATAATTGGATCAAAGGCATCCTGTATTCTTGGAGGGATATTGCTTCCTGATTGTTTTGAAACGATAAAGAAAAGTAAAAGACATATAGAAAAACTTGCTACAAAAACCTGGAAATGAGGTTTTGTAACACAATTTTTTATTTTTTGCTTCGATATCCCAAACTTTTTCATTCTTTCATTATATAACATAGTTGGAAAAAAATCAAATCTTTTTGCTATTCTATACTTTCAATCCTTTTTATGATTGATGAAAGTCCAACTTGTCTTTGATTGGAAAGTATGGATTTCAATCCTATTTCATCAAAGAAAGCCATCGCGTCAATTTGCTTTATTTCTTCTGCATTTTTACCATCGAACAAAGCCTTTATTATGAAAAGTAATCCCTTTACAATCAATGCATCGCTTTCAAAATCGAAACAGTATTTTCCACCATCTTCATTTATATTAAACCATACATTAGAGGAGCATCCATAAATTTTATGCTCGTCATCCTTCTTATCTTCCGGATATGGTAAAAGCTGCTTCCCAAGGTCAATGACAAAGGCATATTTCTCGTCACTGTCTTCAAGCATATCAAAAGTTTGTTTTAATTCTTCTATGTTCATTTGACTAGCACTATTTTTTGTTATATACTATTCCTGTTTAATTAAGGAACTATGATATGAAAGCACAAACTCCGAAATATTTCAATAGTAAACTAAGCATTGGTCTTTTCTTTTTGCCATTATCAATACTTTATTGGCTTGTTTCATCTATAAACAGAATAAAATCAAAGCCATATCATTCAAAGGCAAAGGTTATTTGTATTGGAAATATCACAATTGGTGGTGTCGGCAAAACTCCTTTGGTTATAAAGATGATTGAGCTTTTAATCAAAAAGCATATCAAAGTAGGTGTTCTTTCCCGTGGTTACGGTGGTCGTCTTTCATCAAATAAACCTGTTCTTGTCGATGAAAAAAAACATACTGCACTTGATGTCGGGGACGAAGTTTTTATGATTTACAAAAAATTTAATGGAAACGTTCCTGTTTGCATTTGCTCTAATCGTGCAAAAAGTGCCAAACTTTTGGAAAAAAAGGTTGATGTTATAATTATGGACGATGGTCTTCAAAACTATACCTTAAAAAAGGATAAATCAGTTTTGGTTTTTGATGGAGTTTCCACAATTAGTAACGGATTTATTTTTCCCGCTGGTCCACTTCGTGAAGGTTTAAAAAGCGGTATGAAAAAGGCATCTGCCGTTGTTATTATGAGAAAATTAAATCAATCGTTTGAAAAAAAATTATCATCGTATAATGTACCTATTTTCCAAGCTTTTACTGAACCAAAGGATTTGAAAAAATTTAAAAATAAAGAGGTTATTGCCTTTGCCGGCATCGGTAATCCTCAAAAATTTTATGATACATTAAATGGGGAGGGGGTAAAAATCAAACAATCGCTTGAATTTCCTGACCATTATGAATACAGTGACAGCGATTTCGAGAAAATTCTTTCTGCATCTGGAAATATGCCAATTCTTACAACATCAAAGGATTATGTAAAAATTCCAGCTAAATATAGAAAAAAAATCACCCCTGTTGAAATAGATTTAAAAATAGAAAACGAAAAATCACTATTGGATGTTATTCTGAAATAAAAAAATCCCCGACTAAAATCGGGGAAAATTTTTATAAAATTTATACGATACTATTCATTGAATTCAGCATTAGTATAAACTTTTTGAACGTCATCATTGTCTTCCAATGCATCGGTAAATCTTTCGATTTTTTCGGCACCTTCACCATTAACACTTACAGTTAATTTTGGTTGCCAGATAATTTCAGCTTTTTCTGGTTCGCCAAATTTTTCCAATGCTTTTGAAAGGTTTGAAAATTCTGGAATTTCACAAGTGATGATATAGTTTTCATCTTCTTCTTCAACATTGCTTGCACCACCTTCTAAAGCAGTTTCAAATACAGTGTCGAAATCAGCAACTTCTTTTTTATACATAAAGAAACCAACATGTTCGAAATTGAAAGAAACAGATCCTGTTTCACCAAGGTTTCCACCATTTTTAGAGAAAATAGAACGTATATCAGAAGCTGTTCTGTTTTTGTTATCTGTTAAGCATTCAACGATAACAGAAATTCCGCCTGGTGCATAACCTTCGTATCTGATTTCTGCGTAATCGCCTTCACCACTTCCAGGAAGAGCCTTGGCAATTGCACGTTTAATGTTATCATTTGGCATAGATTCTTTTCTTGCAGCCAAAACTGCCAAACGAAGTCTTGGGTTCATATCTGGATTTGGATCACCAAGCTTTGCCGCAACAGTTATTTCTTTTGCGAGTTTAGTAAATAAGTTTCCACGTTTTTTATCTTGCAACCCTTTTCTGTGTTGAATGTTTGCCCATTTTGAATGTCCTGACATTTTTTAATTTCCTTTTTTTAATTTTAAATTTTGTTAAAGTTTTCCGTTTATTATACACAAAGTTTTTTTATTGTAAATTACTTTTTGGGCTTTGGTTTTTCCTTTACCTCAGGTTTCTTTTTAGGTTCCTTTGGTGCCAATTTTTCAATAGCCAATTCCAAAGTAATTGTTTCTTCTGTTGCAACACTTGCTGGAATAGAAGCAAACACACGGTTGTGTTGTACATATGGACCAAATTTTCCAGTTTTGAAATAAACAACTGGTTTTCCATCATCTGGATGTGTACCAAGCTCTTTTCCCTTTGGTTTTTCAACTGCACCCAAAAGCAAATCGTGTGCAATCTTTATATCCACATCAAAGATAGAAGTCGATGCAGGAATACTTTTTGAAACATTGCCTTTTTTAACATAAGGGCCAAACTTTCCAATTGCAACGAAAACTTCATCTTCCCCATCAAAACCAATCGATTTTGGAAGTGATAAAAGGAATATTGCCTTTTCCAAAGTAAGTGCATCTATCTGAATATTTTTTGGAATAGGAGCACGAAGTGGACCACGAACATCACCTTTCACTGCATCCCCAAGTTGTAAATAATTTCCATAAGGACCATTTTTAAGGTAAATATTTTCGCCATTTTCATTCTGTCCCAAAACTTGACCATCTTGTGTTTTAGGGGCAGGCGAAGCGCCATCTTCTTCGTCATCATTAAGGATAAGTGGCTTTGTATACTTACATGTTGGATAGTTGGAACAACCAATAAATCCACCAAATTTTCCAAGTTTTATTCCCAATCTTCCGTTTTCGCAATCTGGACATTTTCTTGGGTCACTTCCATCAGTAGTTGCAGGGAAGAAGTGTGAACCAAGTTCATTGTCAATTGCATCAGTGATTTCATTCATAGAAAGTCCATTTGATGACTCAACGGCATTTTTAAATCCAGTCCAAAATTCTGCCAAAACGTCCTTGTAATTTTTCTTTCCATTTGATATTTCATCAAGTTCGTCTTCCATGTATGCGGTAAAATCATACTCAACATACTTTGTAAAATATTTTTCAAGGAAAACAGAAACGATTCGTCCACGTTCCTGTGGTACAAATTTTTTCTTTACCAAATCAACATAATGGCGTTCCTGTATAACCGAAAGAATAGAAGCATAAGTTGATGGACGACCAATTCCCAACTCTTCCATTTTCTTCACCAAAGATGCCTCAGAATAACGAGGAGGTGGTTGAGTGAAATGTTGTTCAGGTTTAATTTCTTCAGATTTAACATTGTCGCCTTCATTCATTGTTGGAAGCATTCTGTTATCATCATCATCCGAACTTGCATCATCAATATCTTCTTTGTAAAGACGCATAAATCCATCAAATGCAATCATAGAACCATTTGCCCTAAATATAGATTTGTTATCAGATGTAACAATGTCTGCAGATACCAAGTTAAGTTCTGCTGGTACCATCTGACATGCGACGGTTCTTTTCCAAATAAGTTCATAAAGTTTGAATTGATTTGCATCCAAATACCCCTTGATTGATTGAGGAGTTTTTGTAGCATAAGTAGGTCTTATTGCTTCATGGGCTTCTTGTGCATTCTTACTTTTGTTATCATAAGAAACCGGAGATTTTGGTAAATATTCATCACCGAAATCAGATTTAATCATTTCTCTGATGCTTGCAACAGCCTCTGCCGAAAGGTTAACCGCATCGGTTCTCATATAGGTAATAAGTCCGACTGTCTCTCCACCCAAATCAATACCTTCATAAAGCTTTTGTGCAATCTGCATAGTCTGTTTTGCAGAAAAACCAAGCTTACGTGAAGCTTCTTGTTGAAGAGTAGATGTTGTAAACGGAGCAACAGGTTTTCTTGCTTGTTTCTTTCTTTCAATATTTCCAATATGATACTGTTCATTTGCAAGAGATGAAAGAACTTCCTCTGCCTTTTCTTTTGTTGGAATATCAAATTTATCAAGTTTATTTCCGTTATAGGAGAATAGTTTTGCAGGAAATTCCTTTCCATCATTTGTTGCAAATTTTCCATCTATTGACCAATATTCACGTTTTACAAAGTTTTCAATTTCGCTTTCTCTTTCGCAAACAAGTCTAAGTGCAACAGATTGAACACGTCCCGCGGATTTACATCCAGGAAGTTTTCTCCATAATACAGGAGAAAGTTTAAATCCAACCAAAAAGTCAAGTGCACGTCTTGCAAGATAAGCATTAACCAACTTATCATCAATATCACGTGGCTCTTGTATTGCCTTTGTTACCGCAGATTTTGTAATTTCGTGGAATGCAACACGATGAATAGGTTTAGTAAGTTCGTTTCTTGATTTCAAAATATCAATAATATGCCATGAAATAGCTTCCCCCTCTCTATCAGGGTCGGTTGCAAGATAAACTGCATCAGCTTTTTTCATATATTTTTCAATATCACGGATTCGCTGTTCCTTATCCTTCATTATTGCCCATTTCATTTGGAAACCGTTATCCACATCAACAGCACCATCATGTGGATCAAGATCCCTTACGTGTCCAACGGATGGAACAACAACAAAGTCAGAACCAAGATATTTTGAAATAGTCTTTGATTTTGCAGGAGACTCTACTACTAAAAGTTTCATTTTTTGCCACCTATAAGTTTTTTACCTATTTTAATATAAAACCCCTTTTTATAGGTGAAAGTCAAGGACAAATTTTTTTATATATATAATATATAAAGTAGATATTTTTTATTTCAATCTTGATTCTTTGTAATCTATTTTATATAATTAATCACATATTTTCAAAAAAAAGGATGAAAGAAATGTTGGATATAAAATTTATAAGGGAAAATACAGACCTTGTTAAAAAAACTTGTGAACAAAAAAATGTCGATATTGATATCGATTTAATGCTTAAACTTGATAAAGAAATTTTATCTATAAATCAAAAGCTTCAGGATTTACGTGAAGAAAAAAATTCTATCACAACAAAAATCCCATCACTTAAAGATGATGAAAAGAAAGAAGCAATTTCTGCATCAAAAGATTTGAATGATAAAATCAAAGTTTATGAAACTGAACTTGCAACAAAACAACCTGAATTTGATGATATGATGTGGAGAGTGCCAAACATTCCTGCGCCTGATGTTCCAGTTGGAAAGGATGATAGTGAAAATGTTGTTCTTCGTCGTGAAGGTACTCCAAGAAAGTTTGATTTTGAACCACGTGATCACTATGATATTTTGGAAATGAATGGCTGGGCAGATTTCAAACGTGTTGCAAAGGTTTGTGGTTCTCGTTCTTATACACTTAAAGGTGCAGCATCAAGATTGGAAATCGCACTTCATATGTATATGATGGATAAATTAACTGCAAAAGGTTTCACAATGATAACCGTTCCATCAATGGTAAAGGAAGAAGCTTTATATGGAACAGGTCATTTTCCAACAGGTCGTGATGATGTTTACTATTTACCAAAGGAAAATTTATACCTTTCTGGTACAGCTGAAATCGTTCTTACATCACTTCACAGAGATGAAATTTTAGAAGAAAACCAACTTCCTATCCTTTATGCTGGTTATTCACCATGTTTCAGAAGTGAAGCTGGTTCTGCAGGTAAAGATGTTCGTGGTCTTATCCGTGTTCACCAATTTATGAAAGTTGAACAGTATGTTATTTGTAAGGCTGATTTGGCAGAAAGTGAAAAATGGTATAACACACTTCTTGAAACAGCCGAAGAAGTTTTGAAAGATTTGGAACTTCCATACCAAGTACTTGCTTGTTGTACTGGTGATATGGGTGCTGGTAAGTACAAGATGTACGATCTTGAAGCATGGACACCATCACAAAACAAATATCGTGAAACACATTCTTGCTCAAACCTCCTTGATTGGCAGGCAAGACGTGCAAACATTCGTTACCGTGAAAACGCAACTGGAAAGGTTAAATATTGCTATACTTTGAATAACACAGGTATCGCAACACCTCGTATCCTTGCTCCATTCTTGGAAAATCATCAAACAGCTGATGGTAAGGTTCGTATTCCAGAAAAACTTCGTCCATACATGGGTGGTAAGGAATATTTGTAATATGAAAAAATTAATTTATATTTTTGCGATTGTACTACTTTTCGGTTGTAATACAAACAGGGATATTGCTTCCAGAATTGTTATTGATTTGGAAAAACCAGTATCAAGACAAGCAATTCTTTTCCCTGTTATCGCAACCTATGGTAACAGATACGATGAAAACAAAATCTGGGTTAATAAGGAAACATTGCAACCTGTGCTAAAAGCTGGGGCAAAAAAACATCTTAGTGAAGGTGTAAATGCTTATGTCTTATATAACGAACAGGATAATGCATGTTCCGTTGTAAATCTTGATACAAAGGATTTACTTTCAATGACAAAGAAAGAATTAAAAAAATTATTAAAGCAAAATTGTAATAGATAATAGGAAAGGAAAAATAAAATGCGTGCTTTTTTATTCCCAGGACAGGGATCACAAAAATTAAAAATGGGTTTGGATTTATACCAAACATATACAGAAGCAAAAGAAGTTTTTGAAGAAATCGATTCTGCATTATCCCAAAATTTATCAAGCGTTATTTTTGGTGACGATGCCGAAGCATTAAACAAAACTGAAAATACACAACCTGCATTATTTGCTGTAAGTATGGCAACACTAAAGGTTATTGAAAGCCAAAGTGGTAAAAAAATCACTGAACTTTGCGATATGGTTGCAGGTCACTCTTTGGGTGAATACTCTGCATTGTGTGCAGCTGAAGTTATGCCAATTTCCGTTGGTGCAAGACTTCTTAAAGTTCGTGCAAAGGCAATGGCTGAAGCTGTTCCCGCTGGTACAGGCGCAATGATGGCAATCATCGGACTTGATATTGAAAAGGTTCGTGAAGTTTGTGAAAAAGCTTCAACCGACACAGAAAAATGCTCTGTTGCAAATGATAATTGCCCAGGTCAAATCGTAATAAGTGGTTACAAATCTGCAATAGAAAAAGCTGAAGGTATCGCAAAGGAAATGGGCGCAAAAAGAGCTCTTATTCTCCCTGTTTCCGTACCTGCACATTGCCCACTTATGATGCCTGCAAAGGAAATTGTTGAAGGTGCACTTTCCGAAATTTCATTCAAAAATCCGGTTGTTTCATTTGTTTCAAACAGAACTGCTGTAATCGAAAGTGAAGCAAAGGATATAAAAGAACACCTTGCTCTTCAAATGATTAACGGCGTTCGTTTCCGTGAATCCGTTGACTTTATGGTATCAAAAGGTGTTGAAAGCTTCACCGAAATCGGAAGTGGTAATGTCCTTTCCGGCTTAGTAAAAAGATGTACAGACAAAGCTGTTTCAACTCCAGTTGGAAGTGTTGAATCTGTCGCTGAATTTTTAAAAACATTATAGGAGAAAACTTATGTTTGATTTAACAGGAAAAGTAGCTTTGGTAACTGGTGCAACTGGCGGTATTGGCGAACAAATCGCACGAACACTTTACGCACAGGGTGCAACCGTAATTTTAACAGGACGTAAGAAAGAAGTTCTTGAAAAACTTTCAGATGAACTTGGCGAAAGGGCATATTCCATCCATGCTGATTTATCGGCTGATGGTGCAACAAAAACTTTGGTTGAAGAAGCACTAAAAATTGCCGGCAAAATAGATATTCTTATCAACAACGCTGGCCTAACTCGTGATGGTCTTATGATGCGTATGAAAGATGAAGATTGGCAGGCCGTTATTGATGTGAACCTAACTGCATCATTCAAACTTGCACGTGACGTTGTTACTCCAATGATGAAAAATCGTTTCGGAAGAATTATCAATATCACATCCGTTGTTGGTTGGATGGGTAATGCTGGCCAAGCAAACTATTGCGCAACAAAGGCTGGCTTAACAGGTATGAGTAAAGCATTGGCATCCGAAGTTGCAAGCCGTGGTATAACAGTAAACTGTGTTGCCCCAGGTTTCATTTCAACCCCAATGACTGATGTTTTGTCCGATGATCTAAAGGCAAAAATGTTGGAACAAATTCCAGCAAAGCGTTTCGGTACAACAACCGATATCGCAAACACAATTGTCTTCCTTGCAAGTGACGAAGCATCCTACATTACCGGCCAAACAATCCATGTAAACGGCGGTATGTTAAGGGTATAAAGTCATTTTGATATTCTGAAAATCATCCCCTGCGTTTGTAGGGGATTTTTTCTTGTTGCTCTGAAATTGCACTTAGAAAAACTTAATTTCGAGCGTTGTTAGCGAGAAATTATAGTTTGAGTTATAAGGTTCTGCGGGTTTCCCGCCTGTATTTTGAGTTAAAAAAGAAAGTAAGCGAACTCGTTTTGGGATTTCCTCATTCTGTCGTTTCAGAAGCTTTTCAAAAAAAATCCCCCACAAAAGTAGAGGGGGAGTGTTTTTTTAATAAAAACCAAATTACATTGGTAAATCAACACCTTCAGGAAGTTGAAGTCCAGATGTTGCTTCTTCCATTGTTGCGGTTGCAACTTCATCAGCCAATTCTTTTGTATTGTTCATTGCAGCAACAATCAAATCTTCCAAAGTTTCTTTTTCATCAGCTTTCAAAAGAGATGCGTCAATTTCACATTTTTTTGTTTCTTTTGTGCAAGTCATTGTAATTTTTACAAGACCGTTTCCTGCTTCACCGGTAACTTCTTGTTTAGAAAGTTCTGCCTGAGCAAGTTTAACCTTTGCTTGCATAGCTTGTGCTTGAGCAACTAAATCATTTATATTTACCATTTTTTCTCCTTTTAAAAGTTTGTTAATGGTAAAATTATACTATAATTCTTCGATATTTGCAACTATTGAATTGGAAAAACACTGTAAAATCTCTTTAAGTATAGGATTTTGCGAAATTTCTTCTAACTGTTTATTAAAAAGAGCTTTTTTCTTCTGTTCCAAAGTATCCTCACCCCTTTCCGAAGACTGTACAACCTTAACCTTGTACTTATTTTCCTCAAAGAAATGATTAAGGTTTTTAATAATTTCCCTTGGGTGCCCATCTTCAAGGTTTATTGATAAAACTCCGTTATCAAAACCAACAAAACGAACATACCTTGCCACATCCTGTGAAAGTATGAATGATTTCTTTTCTTTCAAAAGATCAATCAAACCTTCTATTGTCATGGTTGCAACATCGCCATCGGTTGCATTACCAATGTCATCAAATAAGGATGCAGAAGAAATATGACTAGCTATTTTTTTTTTGAACTTCAGCTGAATTCTGATTTTCGATTTTTTCCAAAATTTCAACCGGACTTGGCATCATACCAATATACGAAAGTCGTATAAGTATCATTTCCACCGCCGAAAGAACGTTTGGAACTTTCTTTAATTCATCAAATCCCTTAAGAAGCATTTGCCAAACCCTTGCCAATACAGCAACGGAAAACTTTCCTGCAAACTGTCTTACCTTATCTTGTTCTTCTGGAATAAGAGGTAAAAGCCCAACAGATTGTGGTGCAATCTTAACTCTTGTTATATAATGAGTCATCTCAAGCAAATCAGTCAAAACAAGAACCGGATCAACACCAAGCTTATATTGAACATCGATTAGGTCAATAGCCTTTTGTATCTGTCCTGTCATAATATCTTCGAAAAGTTCGAATATTACATTCTTTGAAGCAAGGCCCAAAATTTTTGAAACTTTTTCTGCAGTAATATCACCATCACAATTTGAAATAACTTGATCCAAAAAGCTCATACCATCACGAACAGAACCATCCGCAGTCTTTGCAATAATTTGTATTGATTCATCATCAATTTTTACATTTTCAAGTTCGCAAACGTGTTTGAAATGCTTGCAAAGTACATCCATTTCCACCCTTGGCAAATCAAATCTTTGACATCTGGAGAGTACGGTTGCAGGAACCTTTCGAATTTCAGTTGTTGCAAAAATAAACTTTGTATATTCAGGTGGTTCTTCCAAAGTTTTAAGAAGGGCGTTAAACGCACTCTTTGAAAGCATATGAACTTCATCGATTATATAAACTTTGTATCGTGCAGAAGAAGGTTTGTATTGTACACCATCAATAATTTCACGGATATCATCTACACCGGTTCTACTTGCCGCATCCATTTCTATAACATCAATATCTCTGTCTTCGGCAATCGCACGACAGTGTTCACAAACACCACATGGTTTTATTTGTGGACCAGTAGCCTTTCCATCGGCACCAACACAGTTTAATGATTTTGCAAAGATTCGCGCAGTCGAAGTTTTACCAACACCACGAATACCAGTAAATATATAAGCATGAGCAAGTCTGTTTGTTTTTATCGCATTGGTAATTGTTTGAACCAAAACATCCTGCCCAACCAATTCTTCCAAAGTACTTGGCCTATATTTTCTAGCTAAAACCTTATATGTCTTTTCTGTATTATCCATAAATTTAAAACCTTTACACGCAATTGACCTTATTTTAGCAAAAAAAAATATATAAGCAAGATTAAATTTTAAAATTTATCGTTGCTATTATTTAAAAAATTTAGTAATACTTAGTAATTAAAAATAATTCAAAGGAGAAAAAATGAAAAAATTATCACTTACTTTAGTTTTGCTATCGTTTTTTATTAATATTTCTGCGATATCAGCTGTTGGTCCAGATATAAAGGCACCATACGCAATTCTTATGGATTTTGATAGTGGTAAAGTTTTATTCGAAAGAAATTCTGGGGTCGCTGTTCCTCCATCTTCTATGAGTAAACTTATGACAATTTACTATGTTTTTGAAAAATTAAAAAGTGGTAAATACTCCCTTGATACAGAATTTGTTGTTGGTCCAGAAGCATGGAAAAAGGCAAAAAGCATGAATGCAAATTCTGGTTCAACAATGTTTTTGGAATATGGTGAACATGTTCGTGTAGAAGATTTGATTCGTGGTATTATCGTAAACAGTGGTAACGATGCAACTATTGTTTTGGCTGAAAATATCAGTGGAAGTGAATCAAAATTTGTTGATGAATTAAACGATCTTGCATATCGCCTTGGTCTTAAGAAAACAACTCTTGTAAATGCATCCGGTTGGTATGAAAAGGATCATTTAATGTCTGTTGAAGATTTGGCAATTCTTTCCCGTCGTATTATTCAGGATTTCCCAGAATATTATCACTATTTCGGTGAAAAAGAATTTCTTTACAAAGAAAAACTTACAGGAAACAAAGATAATAGAAACAAGCTTCTTTGGATTATGCCATCATCTGATGGTCTTAAAACAGGCCACACAACAAAGGGTGGATATGGTCTTTCATCTTCTGCAAAAAAGAATGATAGAAGACTTATCGCTGTTGTAAATGGTATAAAGGGGGGTAACCCAAGTTACATCAGATTTACAGATTCGAAAAGTTTGCTTGAATGGGGTTTCCGTGAATTTTCAAATTTAGTTTATTTCAAACCAGAAGATAAAGTTTTAGAAGTTCCTGTATGGTTTGGAAATAAGGCTACCGTTTCTGCTGGTGTTACAGAAAAAATTTTGGTAACTAATAAAAATGGCGAAGAACCAAATGTTGAGTTACGTGCAACATTTAAGTCACCTATACCTGCTCCTGTTAAAAAGGGTGACGAAGTTGGTGTATTAACACTTTACGTTGATGGTAATAAAACTCAAGATTTTAAACTTATTGCGCTTGAAAATGTTGAAACAACTAATTTCATAAGTCGTATTTTCAAAAACATAAAACAAATTATTTTGAATATAGTAAGTTAAAAAATAAAAGGGCAAAGGAGATTAAAATGTCTGGATATTTTATTACATTCGAAGGAGGAGAGGGTGTTGGTAAAACAACACAACTTAAACTTGTTGCGGATGAACTAAGAAAAAAAGGTTACGATGTTATTGCAACCCGTGAACCAGGTGGTACAATATTGGGTGAAAAGATTCGTGAAATACTTTTAAAGGGGGATGTTGATAAAATGACCCCTATGACCGAAGCATTACTTTTCACTGCGGTTCGTGCTGACCATGTCGAAAAAGTAATAAAGCCAGCAGTTAATAATGGTAAAATAGTTTTGTGCGACAGATATGTTGATACAACCTTTGCTTATCAAGGATATGCTCATGGCCTTGGCATACAAAAGATGATGGATTTATACAGTCTTGCAATTGGTAATTTCAAACCAGATTTAACCGTAATTTTCGACATCGATCCAAAAAAATCACACGGTAACCTTACTGAAATGAATAGATTCGAAAATATGGGTAATGAATGGTTATCAAAGGGACTTCAAGGTTTTCGTGAATGTGCAAAGTTTGATAAAAAACGTTGCGTACTTATGGATTCGGTTGGTGAAATCCCTGAAATAACAAACCGTATTATGAAAATTATAAATGAAAAGTTGGGTTTATAAATGCCTCAGAATCAAGAAACAAATATTTTAAATACAGATTTAAGAAAGCCTATTTCATCTCCGTTTTTAATAGGTCATTCTGTATCTGAGCAAGAGTTTTTTGATTCTTTTAAAAGTGGTCAATTTCATCATTCTTGGCTTATCACTGGTCCACGTGGTATTGGAAAGGCAACCCTTGCCTATCGTATTATAAGATATATTTTTTCACTTAATAATCAGGATTTAATTTCTAATTTATCATTAGATACAAATCTTGATGTGAATAAGGTTGCTGAATCTTCTGTTTCATTTGATTATGATGAAGAAGATGATGACGATTCGGATGATAATTTTTCATTTTCATCATCTGATTTAATTGTTCCAGAAAATTCAGAAAAAAAAGACTTAAATAAAGCTTCTGTTTTACAGTCGTTGGATAATTCCCCAATAAAATTATCCCCTAAAAATCCAATATTTGAAAGGTTGCTTGCTGGCGGTTTAACAGATTTGAAAATTGTTGAACGTGAATATTCTGATGCGTCAAAAACAAAACTTAAATCAGAAATTTCCGTTGAACAAATCCGTTCGTTAAAGGAGTTTTTTTCAAAAACTTCATCCGAAGGTGGTTATAAAATCGCACTGATTGACAGTGTCGACGATATGAATCCAAACAGTAGTAATGCCCTTCTAAAGATTTTGGAGGAAGCCCCAAACAAATCTCTTCTTATCTTGATTTGTAATAATTACGAAGGTTTGCTTGATACAATAAAATCTCGTTGCCGTGTTTTAAAACTTCATCCATTATCCGATGAAAATATGACTGTTCTTTTGCACGAATATATAGAAAATATTTCTGACGAAGATGTAAAAAAATTAATAAGCCTTTCCCACGGAAGTATTGGAACTGCACTTGATTTTTATAACAATAACGGTATCGAAATTTCTAATATGTTTTATACTTCTTTGCCTGATATTTTATCAAAGAAGAATAGGGCGGTTTTGGATATTGTAACGCTTGTCGGAAATTCCGAAATAAAGCTTAATATTTTCAAGGATATCTGTATAACATTGCTTAACAATATTTTGCGACTTAATTCAAATCTTAGTGTAACATTTGCCTCTGATATAGAGGAGCGAACAACAAAATTGTGTGCAAAATATTTCACCAATCCAGATAAAATATTTAAGGTTAGGGAACAACTTTTATCGTGTTTCGATTTAACCCAAAGCCTAAATCTTGATTATATGGCGGTTATAATTTCCAGTTTTGAAAGGTTAAAAAATGCTTATTGATAGTCATTGTCATCTTGATATGTTTGACGATTCTCTACGTGATACTATTGTGGAAAATGCAAATTCTGTAGGTGTAAAATATATGCTTAATGCTTGTTCAGCAAGGGTTTGCTTTGAAAAAATAATTGATATAGTTGAAAAATACGATTGTGTTTTTGGTGCCATTGGTCAACATCCAGAGGAAGCAGAGCGTGAAGGTAAAGTTTCCAAACAGGACCTTTTAAAATTTATTTCAAAAAGCAAAAAAATTATTGCTATTGGTGAAACAGGATTGGACTATTCCGGTGAAAATTTTAATCGTGATTTACAAATAGAAAATCTTCTTAATCACATAGAAGTTGCTCAACAAACAGGTCTTCCTTTGATAATACATAATCGCGATTCGAATGATGATATGATTGATATACTTTCATCCAAGTTTAAAAAGCAATCATTCAAGGCAATTATCCACTGTTTCACTGCGACAAAGGAAATGGCGGATGTAATGCTTGGGATGGGATTTTATATCTCTGCATCTGGAATTATAACATTTAAAAATGCCGCTGATTTAAGGGGAGTTTTTTCAACAATTCCGTACGACAGACTTCTTGTTGAAACAGACAGTCCATTTCTTGCACCTGTGCCATTTCGTGGAAAAACAAACGAACCAGCATTTGTTGTGGAAACTGCAAAAAAGTTAGCTGAAATCACAGGAAAAACATTTGATGAAATATCAAATATTTCCAGTGAAAATTTCAAACGCCTATTTCAATTAGATATTAAATAGATTTGGCAATTTCTTTTGCCATTTCATACCACTTTGTGTTTGGATAATTTACTTCCAAAAGTCTTGTCATATTTTTAACTTCATCCTTTTGTCCCATCATATTGTAAATTTCCACAGTTCTGAATAATGCTTCTGGAACGAACAAAGTTGTTTCATATTTTTTAATAACAGTCTGGTATCTGTTAAGTGCTCCAATAATATTTTTTCTTTTCATTAAAGAAGAGGCAATATACATTTCCTTTGATGCTAAATTATTTTTCGCAATTATTATTTTTGGTTTTACATCATTACTGTATTTTGAATCTGGATACTTTTTTACTAAATCTTCCATTTTTAACAAAGCAAGTTCAGTCATCTTTTGATCACGTGTAACAGGTGAAACCTGATCATAATATGACATTGCAATCATATACATTGCATAATCAGCCTGTGGATGATTTGGTTGTAAGTTAAGCAATCTTTCAAATTGTTCAATTGCATCCATATATTTTTTATCTGTATAATAAGCATATCCGGCCATAATCCATGACTTTGCAACCAAAGGTGAATATGGGTGATTGTATTCTACTTGTTTAAATGCTTCGGTCGCAGAAATTACATTTTCTTTTTTAAGTTGGCGTAAACCTTCATCATAAATTTCATTATCAGTTTTTGATTCATAATTAAAATTTCCATCCCCAGCACAAGCTGAAAGAATTGCCATTAAAAAAACAATAAAAAACTTTTTCATATTTTCTCTCTTTTTTGTATTGCCTATATTTTTGATATATTATATGATAACTTATAATAAATAAAGGATTTTTTTATGATAAATAAAGGACTATTCAAAAACACCATACTTGTAGGCATTATTACTTTAATAAGCCGAATAAGCGGTCTTTTTCGTGATTTTTTTGTGGCAAAGTATCTCGGTGCCGGTAAATTTTCTGATTGTTTTTTGGTCGCATTTAAAATACCAAACCTATTTCGAAGTATTTTTGCCGAAGGTGCTTTTAACTCGGCTTTTGTCCCAATATTTTCTGGAGTTTTGTATGAAAAGTCCGAAGAGAAGGCAATGGTATTTTGTAAAAACTTGTTCGCATTTTTATTCTATATACTTTTGATTTTTACCCTTATCGCCGAAATCTTTATGCCATTTGTTGTTGATGTCTTTGCCCCAGGGTTCAAAGAAAATTCTGAAAAGTTTTCATTGGCAATAAGTCTTGCCCACATAACATTTCCATTTTTATTTTGCATCGCACTTACATCATTTTTTGGAAGTATTTTAAATACACTTGGCAAATTTACACCATATGCTCTAACTCCAATAATACTTAATTTAAGTATGATATTTTCATTAGTGTTTTTTGCAAACACATTTCCAACTGTTGCTCATACTGTATCATGGGGTGTTGCCGTCTCCGGAATAATCCAGCTTGTACTTTTGTGGTGGATTGCAAAAAAGTATGGCTTTGGACTTATTTCTTTTAAACCAAAGTTTACCCCAGAAATTGGTATGTTTTTTAAAAAGATTATGCCAGGTATCCTTGGTGCCGGAATTTACCACCTTAATGTTATGATAGGAAGTATTTTCGCATCCCAAACAAACGGTGCTGTTTCTTGGATTTACTATGCCGACAGATTGAATCAACTTCCACTTGGCGTTATTGGTATTGCACTTGCTACGGTTTTATTGCCAAGTCTTTCAAAGGAAATAAAAAAACGTAATTTGAATAAAACTAAGGCAATTTTTAATAATTCCATGAAGTTTGCAAGCCTTCTTGTTATTCCATCTGCATTTGGTATTATTGCCTTAAGTTATCCAATAATTCAAATCTTTTTCGAAAGGGGAGAATTTAAGGCATCCGATACTTTTGCAACTGCAAATATTTTACAAATACTATGTGTTTCTCTTCCTGCTCTTGTTTATACAAAGCTTTTTTCAAATATATTTTATGCAAGGAATGATACAAAAACACCTATGTTTGTGGCTGGTGTAACATTGATTTTCAATGTCATTTTCACAATGTATTTCAATAAAATCTATGGCTATAATGGTATAGTAATTGCAATAACAATTTCCAATTGGATAAACTGTATTTTACTTTATTTCATAAGTTATAAAAAAGGTTTTATGGTTATGTACCGTGAGATAATAAGGGACATTTTAAAAATCACAGGCATAAGTATTTTAATGTCACTTATCGTAAGGTTCGGTGTATGGGGTTTGATGGCGGATATAAGTGTTTATTCCTTACCATTAAGACTTTTGGCATTGGGTCTTTTGATGATTATTGGTGTAGTATTTTATATCGCAGGAATAATCATAACACGAACTGTTTCAATTTCTGAATTAAAAAATATGATAAAAAAATAACCCCGCTTAAGTGGGATTATTTTTTATAGATTTAAAAGTTTCTTTTAGTCTTATACATTGAAAAGGAAGTGAAAAATATCACCATCTTGAACGGTATATTCTTTTCCTTCGGTTCTAAGTTTTCCATTTTCACGTGCTCCAACTTCACCACCAAATTTTATAAAGTCTTCGGTTGAAATTGCTTCGGCACGAATGAAACCTTTCTGGAAATCTGTGTGTATAACACCTGCTGCTTCCGGAGCCTTTGCTCCACCCCTTACTGTCCATGCATGAGCTTCTTTTGGACCAATGGTAAAGAATGTGATAAGGTTCAAAAGTTTGTATCCTTCCTTAATAATTTTAGAAAGTCCAGTTTCTGAAATACCCAATGTTTCCAAAAATTCTTGCTTTTCTTCTTTGCTTTCAAGTGATGCAATTTCTTGCTCAATCTTTGCAGAAATTATTGTTGATGTATTGCCTTCTGACTTTGCATATTCTTCAACTTTTTTCGAATAATCATTTCCACTTGCTGCAGAGTTTTCATCAACATTGCATACATAAAGTACAGGTTTTGCAGTAAGCAAATGAAGTATTCTGAATGCACGAAGATGTTCAGGATCTTTTTCATCAGGTCTTGCCTTTGATGCAGGAAGTCCTGCCTCCAACTTTTCAATTACAGCATGCATAACTTCTGATTGAATTTTTGCTTCTTTATCGCCACTTTTTGCTTTTTTATCTGTTAATACAACACGCTTTTGCAAGCTTTCCAAATCAGAAAGTAAAAGTTCAGTATTTATTGTTTCAATATCACGTATTGGGTCAACCGAGTTTTCAACGTGAATAATATTTCCATCGTCAAAGCAACGAACAACATGAATAATCGCATCAACTTCACGAATATTTGCAAGGAATTGATTTCCCAAACCTTCACCTTTACTTGCCCCTTTTACAAGTCCGGCAATATCAACAAATTCCAATTTTGTTGGAAGTATTTCCTTTGATTTTGCTACTTCTGCAAGTTTCAAAAGTCTATCATCTGGAACAGAAACAATTCCAGAATTTGGTTCAATAGTACAGAACGGATAGTTCGCACATTCTGCCTGTATAGTTTGAGTTAACGCATTAAACAAAGTTGATTTTCCAACGTTTGGAAGTCCAACAATACCACATTTAAATCCCATATTTTTTTCCTATTGCTTTTATTTTTGCTATACTTTATAATGAAATTGTTTTTAAATCAAGAAAGATTTAGATTTAAAGGTAATTGAAAGGTAAAATTTTTATGGATAACCCCGAACCGAACCCGAATATTCAAAATCTACGTAATCAATATATTTCATTATTAATAAAAGACGGTTTTTCTGAAAGTGAGGCATCTGTACTCACCAATGCACGTTTTGCGAAATGGCAAAACCTAAGAAAGCTTAACCCAGATAAACTTTCATGGATAATGAATACAAAAAATCTTACTGATGAAAATATATACATATATATGATTTGTCTTGTAACTAAAAATCGTAACATTTTGAAATTTGATAATTTTCAAAAGTATTTATAATATTTTTATCAAAGTAAGAATTTATTTTAGTAGAAATTTTTTTTAATTTGGTATAAACTTTAAACGACTAACAACTTTTAAGGAGAAATTATTATGGTCGAAACAAAAAATAATTATAGAAAAAGATATAATAATAAGGGGCAAGCTCATAGAAGATATTCTAACCATACAGGAAACGGTGGTAAAAGACATGGTTTGTTAAACTTTTTATTTTCTTTCGAAGGAAGAATTTCAAAAAACCTTTTTATTGGTTTTAGTTTGTTTTTCACAGTTTTATCATTCATCTTGGATATTATTTCAGTAAATGTTCCAGTTGAAAACAGTCAAGTTTTTAATACAATTTTCGGTATTATCAATTTGTTTATCCTTTGGATTGTGATTGCGCTTGGATATAAAAGAGCACATTCTCTAGGAATAAGTGGTTTTTATTCTATTGTTGGAACAATCCTTTTCAAACCATTCTTCTGTTTCTTAAGGACAGAACGTGATTTTCCAAATGATTCTTCATACAAAAATCATTTTGATAGATTTAAAAAGATTGGTTATTTCTTTGATAAAAATCTTTTCACAAGAATTTTGTTCATCCTTATCATCGGTGTATTAGCAGTTATTCCATACTTATTTATGAATAAGAATGTATTTGCTGGTTCTGATATAAACAATGTTCTTTGGTTTATTTTGGGTATTGTGTTATTCAATATTCTTCAAATATTCTTTATCAATGTTAAATGGTTCAGAAGATATTATTCAAATATACTAAAGGTATTGTCATTTGTTGGTTATAATCTTTTCGTTATAACAATATATTCTGCATACCTTATTACTATGTTGCAAATCGCAATGCATTCACCAAAATAAAAGGATGAATTTGTAATAATCGTATTAAAAGGGAGTAAAATTTGCTCCCTTTTTTATTGTAAAAAATTTTTTATATGCTAATATTCTTTTATTATAATTATTTTATTTAAGGAGAAGAAAATGTTCGAAAAATCAAAAGCTCTAAATTTAATAGTTTTATTTCTTGCATTGTATATTCTAAAGGTCGGACAGTCTATATTTCTTCCATTTATTGTTGCACTTTTTTTGTGGTGTCTTATTTACATACTTACAACAAATTATGCAAAGTTTTTTATTGAAAAGTTACGCTTGCCAAGTTGGAGTTGGTACTTTGCAAGAATTTTTGCAATAATTACTCTTGCATGTGTAATATACTTTATCGTTATTGGTATAAAATCAAATATTAATGAGGTTTCCGAAACATTCGGTCATTACCAAAAAAACATGGGTGGTATTTTCGAAAAACTTCAAAACTATCTTGGTATCAAACATAAAATTACATTCGCAAATGCGATAAAGGAAATCGATATCCCAAGTGTCCTTAACCTTGTGTTTCAGGGCGTGGCAAGCTTTGTTCGTTCATCGGTAATGGTGTTTATTTACCTTTTGTTTATCCTTCTCGAAGAAAAAAGTTTTTCAAAAAAGATTCCTCAATTTTTCTCATCTAAAAAAAGTGAAAAGGAAACAAAGGCTTTGTTTGAAAAGGTTTACTCTAAAATCGAAGTTTATGTTTCTGTTAAAATGTTTACCAGTCTTTTAACAGGTGTCCTTGCGTTTATAATAATGAAATCAGTAAATCTTGATTTTGCAACATTTTGGGCAATCTTAATATTCCTTTTAAACTTTATCCCAACCATTGGTTCTATTGTATCCTCTGCATTTCCAATTTTGTTTGCAGTATTACAGTTTAATGGAGACATACTTCCAATATCTATTGTAACAGTCGGTATTATTTCAATCCAGTTACTTATCGGAAATATTATCGATCCAAAGATTATGGGAAAACGTTTGAATTTAAGTCCTCTTGTTTTAATACTTTCCCTTGTTATTTGGGGAAGCATTTGGGGTGTAGTTGGAATGTTTTTGTGTGTTCCAATAATGATTATTTTAACAATTATTTTATTACAATTTCCATCAACCAAGAAGTTTGCAATGCTTCTTACCGAAGATGGTGCAACTTTTTAATTAAGGAGAAATTATGTTTAAATATTTAATAGTTTTATTTACTTGTTTTGTTGTTTCTGGATGTGGTTGCAGATGTCGTTACAACGAATATCTTCCAGAAAATAATCCATTGATTATTCCCGAAGATTTGAAACCAGAACAAAAATAATTAAAGGTATAAAATGGAAGATTTAGGAAAAGCAACACCTATGATGCAGCAATATTTAGCTGTAAAGGCACAGCATCAAGATTGCTTGCTTATGTATCGTATGGGTGATTTTTACGAATTATTTTTCGATGATGCAGTTGTTGCTTCAAAGGCTTTGGATATTGCACTTACCCATCGTGGTACATATATGGGACGTCAGGTTCCAATGTGTGGTGTTCCATATCATGCATTTTCTTCCTATATGCCAAAGCTTGTTCGTCAGGGTTTCAAGGTTGCCATTTGTGACCAAATGGAAAGTCCGGAAGAAGCAAAAAAACGTGGATACAAGGCTGTTGTAAAACGTGAAGTTTCTCGTATTATTACTGCCGGAACTTTGACCGAAGATAATTTATTAAACGGTTCATTTAATAACTATCTTATGTCTTTGTATTTCGTTGATGGTTTAAATCCAAAGATTTCGGTTGCATTAACTGATATATCTACTGGTGAATTTACAATTTATTCATTCGAAGAAAATGTAATTTCAGAACTTTTATCATTAGTTGTTGTAAAAAATCCGGCTGAAATTATTATGCCAAGTGATTATTCCAATAATCCAAAGTTGGAAAACTTTATTTCCCAGTTTAAATCAAAAATTGTTTTCAAACCTATTTCATTTTTTGATTTTATGAATTCAAAAACAAATCTTTGTGAAGTTTTTCATGTTTCCGATATTTCTGTACTTGGTAATTTTACCGATGCTGAAATTTGTGCACAGGGTGCAATTTTAAACTATGTAAATCTAACACAAATTGGGCAAATTCCAAATATTTCAAAACCACACAAAGAGTCAAATTCTGATATACTTCAAATTGATGCATTTTCAGTAAAAAATTTGGAAATATTTGAAAATATAAATGATGATACAACTAAGTCATCAAATCTTTTTGCCGTTATGGATAAGACAAAAACACCTATGGGAAAAAGGGAACTTAAAAAAGCATTAAGTTCACCGCTTGCCAATGTTAAACGTATAAACGAACGTCTTAACATTGTTGATTTTTTCTTTAATAATCCAGAATTAATTGAAAATATTCGTGATGTTTTATCACAAGTGTTTGATATACAGCGAATTGTTTCAAGAATAAGTTGCAATCGTGCCGGTCCACGTGATTTATTAAATATTGGTGAAACATTATCAATCCTTCCAACGCTTAAGGATTTACTTTTAACTTCGGTTGATAATGCTATTGAAAATCCTATTGCTGGGATAATTGATAATATAAAGGATTTTTCATCTTTGGCACATAATATCAAAAGTGCGATTATTGATGAACCCCCACTTATTACCCGTGATGGCGGATTTATAAAAGAAGGATATGACGCAACCCTTGATGAATATAAATCTCTTTCAAAAAATACAAAACAGGTTATACTTGATTTACAGGCAAAGTATTCTCTTGATACATCTATTTTAAATCTAAAGATAAAGTACAATAATCTTGCGGGTTATTTTATCGAAGTTCCAACCAAACAGGCAACCGCACTTCTTTCTGAGAACAGTGGGTTTAAGCATAAGCAAACTTTGGTAAATTGTGTTCGTTTTACCACACCGGAACTTTCTGAAATTGAACAAAAGGTTTTGGTAGCACAGGAGAAATGCCTATCTTTGGAATTAAGTTTGTTTGATGAACTTTGCAAGTCTATTCTTAACAGGATTGAGGATATAAACTTATTATCTGATGCAATCGCAAAGTTGGATTTGTATTCATCGCTTGCACTTCTTGCAAAAATCAATGATTATACAAAGCCTGTTATTGACGATTCGTTTGCATTCGAAATTGTCGATGGTCGTCATCCAGTAGTAGAGGCAAACTTAAAACCACAAAATATATCATTCATTCCAAACGATTGTTCATTGGAAAATAATGGTAAGGACAGTAAACTTTGGATTTTAACTGGTCCAAATATGGCTGGTAAATCCACATTTTTAAGACAGAATGCTATTATTACTATAATGGCCCAGATTGGTTCATTCGTTCCTGCAACATCTGCGCATATTGGTGTTGTAAATAAACTTTTCAGTCGTGTCGGAGCATCGGATAATTTGGCACGTGGTCAATCAACCTTTATGGTGGAAATGAGTGAGACTGCAACAATCTTGAACCAAGCCGATGAACATTCATTCGTTATCCTTGATGAGATAGGAAGAGGTACCGCAACCTTTGATGGTTTATCAATCGCATGGGCTGTTCTTGAATACCTTAATAACATAAATCGTTGTCGTGGAATTTTTGCAACTCATTACCACGAATTAACTGGTGCCATTGGCAAAATGAAAAACGTTTCTGCCCATACTATGGAAATAAAGGAATATAAGGGTGATGTTGTTTTCATTCACAAGGTTGGTATTGGTGTTGCCGATAAATCCTATGGTATTCATGTTGCAAAGATTGCTGGTATTCCAGATGAAGTTATTTCTCGTGCTTCTCAAATATTAGAAACATTTGAATCATCTGATTCATCACTATCTAATAAAAAGATAATCCAAAAAATTGATGATATGGATTTGTTCTCTTATGCACCAAAGCCAGAAGATGCAAAGAAAAAAGAGGAAGAAGAAAAGCTCCATCGCCTTCGTGATAGGTTAAAAGAAATAAATCCAGATGATTTATCCCCTAAATCTGCACTTTCCATTATGTATGAAATAAAGGATATGTTGTAACCAAATCAAAAGGGTGAAAATATGACTTTGAATGGCTTTATAAATATAGATAAACCCCTTGGTATTACCTCTAATGATGTGATTTTTAAGGTAAAAAAACTTCTTTATCCAGTATTTGGTAAGGTAAAAATCGGTCATACCGGAACACTTGATCCATTGGCAAGTGGTGTTTTACCAATAGCTCTTGGTGAGGCAACCAAAACTGTCGCCTTTCAAATGGAAAATAAAAAGACCTATGAATTTGCAATAAAATTTGGTTTTGAAACTACTACTGATGACAGTGAAGGTGAAAAAACAATCTCTTCGGATTATATCCCAACAAAAGATGAAATAAAATCTATTCTTTCACAATTCCTTGGTGAGATAGATCAGGTTCCACCAAAATATTCTGCAATAAAGATTAATGGCAAGCGTGCCTATGACCTTGCACGACAGGGTGAAGATTTTGAAATAAAACCACGTAAAAACTTTATCCATCATCTTGAATTTATTGAACAAATAAGTGATATTGAGTTTAAATTTAAGGTTACAGCGAATAAAGGTTTTTATGTTCGCTCTATTGCCCGTGATATTGCAAGGGCGCTAAATTCCGCTGGGTACGTTTCTTATTTAAGGCGTATTGCAAACGGTCCATTTAATTTGGAAAATGCAATAACTCTTGACAAACTGGAAAAAATATTGCAAAATAGCGAACAATCGTTGGATGTACGGAATTTTGATAGCGATATTTTGCTTCCTGTATCCTTTGGGCTGAACGACATCTTGGCTTTGGATATAAACGAAGGGCAAAATGAAAAGTTAAGAAATGGACAATGGATAAAACCTATTGGTTTTGATAATCTAAACTCCGATTCTTTGTACAAAGTAATATCAAACTCCAAACTTTCAGCAGTTATTAAATTAGAAGATGGTTTTTTAAAAACTGTCCGTGTTTTTAACTTGTAAAAAGAAAGGATTATAAAATGTCAATTACAAAAGAAAAGAAACAAGCTTTAATAAAAGATTTTAAAACTTCAGAAAAAGATACTGGTTCATCAGAAGTTCAAATCGCAATTCTTACTGAAAGAATCAATAACTTAACTGAACACTTTAAAACAAACAAAAAAGATAATGCTTCAAAAGTTGGTATGATGAAAATGGTAAACAACAGAAAAACTTTGCTTGCTTACCTTAAAAGAACAAATCCAAAATCATACGAAGAAATTATTAAAAAGTTAGGTTTAAGAAAATAATATGTCACATTCAAAGGTTCCTGTTTACGCAAGAAAAGCTATTGAAACAGGTAAAGTTTGGCAAATACCTCCTTGCATTTCTGGTAAATGCGAAAAGGGAGATTCTTGTCCTGCAAATATGAAAGAATGTCCTCATGCTGAAATTGTAAAGGGATATAATCGTACTGCATATTGGGCAAAATGTAATGCCAGAAAGAAAACCTTAAGTGACATTGCTTTGTATAAGGAATTTTTTGATAATTATACAAGCGAAACTGTACATATAAGATAGGATGGGAGGGAAGATTTTCTTCCCTTTTGTCCGATTTTATGGTAACATTGTGAATATGGAAAAGGGTAAGGTAAGTCAGAATATAGAGTCCAATGCGGATAATATCTTACTTGGATTGTATTTTCTGACTTTTCAAAGTCATCTTTCCTTTCTCTTTTCTGATTACTAACAAACAAACGAAAGGATAAAAAATGTTTGGATTAGGAAAAAAGAAATCTATGTTTAACATAGTTGAAAAAGAAATAATGTGGGAAGGTAAAAAACTTGTTCTTCAAACAGGTAAAATTGCAAGACAAGCAACAGGTGCAGTATTTGCAACATATGGTGAAACTGTTGTTTTGGCAACTGTTGTTGCTGCAAAGGAAGCAAAAGAAGGTCAAGATTTCTTCCCATTAACAGTAAATTATCAGGAAAAATTTGCATCTGCTGGAAAGATTCCTGGCTCATTCAATCGCCGTGAAGGTCGTCCAAGTGTTCACGAAACATTGGTTTCTCGTCTTATCGATAGACCAATAAGACCATTGTTTCCAGAAACATTCAAAAACGAAGTTCAGGTTATCGCAACAGTATTTAACTATGATAAATGCAATTCTCCTGACATACTTGCTATGATTGCATCAAGTGCTGCATTAACAATTTCAGGTATTCCATTTATGGGTCCTATCGGTGCTGCTCGTGTTGCATACGTTAATGATAAATTCATCGTTAACCCAACAAGACAAGAACTTGAAAATACAAAGCTTGATTTAGTTGTTGCTGGTACAGACGAAGGTGTTTTGATGGTTGAATCCGAAGCAAATGAACTTTCCGAAGAAACAATGCTTTCTGCTGTTGAAACAGGTTTCAAATCATTCCAACCAATCATCAAACTTATCAAAGAAATGAAAGCAGAAGTTGGTAATCCTGACTGGGAAATCCCTGCACAGGTTCCTGAATATGCAGTATTAAAAGAAAGATTCGTTTCTGAATTTGGTGAAGAAATTGCAAAGGCATATAAGATAAAAGCAAAACTTGAAAGACAAGATGCTTTGGCAGATATAAAGGAGCGTGCATTTGCAACTATTGCCGAAGATGATGAAGTTTCTCTTCGTGTTGCACCTTATGTTTTCAGTGATATAGAAGCTGAAACAATGCGTGGTGCAATTTTACGTGGTGAACCTCGTATTGATGGTCGTGATACAAAAACTGTTCGTCCAATCGAATGTGAAGTTGGTATCCTTGGCCGTAACCACGGTTCTGCACTTTTCACACGTGGTGAAACACAGGCTTTGGTTTCTGCAACAATCGGTGTAAAAGATGATGAACAATTAGAAGATGATTTAAATGGTGTACATGGTGAAAGATTTATGCTTCACTATAACTTCCCACCATTCTCTGTTGGTGAATGTGGAAAGCTTGGCACACCAGGTCGTCGTGAAATTGGTCATGGTAAACTTGCATGGAGAGCAAATCACGCAATGCTTCCAACATACGAAGAATTCCCATACACAATCCGTGTAGTATCTGATATTACAGAATCAAACGGTTCTTCTTCAATGGCAACAACTTGTGGTGCAAGTTTGGCTATGATGGATGCTGGTATCCCTGTAAAGGCTCCTGTTGCTGGTATCGCTATGGGCTTGATTAAAGAAGGCGAACAATTCGCAATTCTTACAGATATTATGGGTGATGAAGATCATCTTGGTGATATGGATTTCAAAGTTGCAGGTACAAAAGATGGTATTACTGCTCTTCAAATGGATATTAAAATTACATCCATTACATTTGAAATTATGAAGCAAGCTTTGGCTCAAGCACATGAAGGAAGAAATCATATCCTTGGTAAAATGGCCGAAGCAATCAAAGCTCCAAGAAAGGAACTTTCTCCATATGCTCCAACAATTTTCGAAATGCAAATCAATCCAAAAAAGATTCGCTCTGTAATTGGAACAGGTGGTGTTGTTATTCGTGGTATTTGTGAAAAAACAAATACAAAGATTGAAATCGATGATTCAGGTCTTGTAAAAATCGCAGGTCTTGATAGAGATGAAATTGATCAAGCAAAACAAATGGTTCTTGAAATTTGTGCTGATCCAGAAGTTGGTAAAATCTATGAAGGTGAAGTTATCAAACTTATGGATTTCGGTGCCGTAGTTTCTATTATGAACGGTTCAAACGAAGGTATGGTTCATATTTCAGAAATCCAAGAAAAGAAAGTTAAAAAAATAGAAGATGTTCTTGCTATCGGAGATAAGGTTCGTGTTATGGTAACCGAAATCAAAGATGGAAAAACAAGACTTTCTATTAAACAAGCTTTGAACAAATAATTAAAAAAGGGGGATTAAATTCCCCCTTTCAAACCTTACGGAATTTTCAAATGAATATCGGAACATTTGACAGTGGTCTTGGTGGCCTTTTGATAACAAAGTCATTAATATCTTTAATGCCAGAGTATAATTTTTGTTACCTTGGTGATACTTTGCATGTGCCTTATGGTTCCAGATCAAAAGACGCAATTTACGAATTCACAAAAAATTGCATTGAATATTTATTTGAAAAAAGAGATTGTAAATTAATTATAATTGCATGCAATACTGCAACGTTTGCAACATTGCGTACATTACAGCAAACATATCTTAAAGAAAATTATCCAGATAGACGTATCTTAGGTGTTGTAATCCCAACCGTAGAAGAAGTTATCGCAAAAAAATATAATTCTGTTGGTCTTCTTGCAACACAGGGAACTGTGAATTCAGATGTCTATGGTATTGAATTAAGAAAACTTAAACCAGAAATAAAATTATATTCTTATCCTGCACCACTTCTTGTCCCATTGGTTGAAAATAATGCTGACGAATTTGCAGAACCAATCATAGATTCTTATGTAAAAAAATTTATTGATAAGGATATAGAAGCAATTATTTTGGGTTGCACCCATTATCCTCATTATAAAAATCAAATCGCAAAATCTGCACAAAAGATTTTGGGTCGAAAGATTGATATAATTTCACAGGATGAGTTTATTCCAAACTCCCTTAAAAATTATCTATCTCGTCATCCGGAAATTGAAAAGGATTTATCAAAGGATTCAAAATATTTATTTGAAGTTACCGACATAAATGCATCATATATAGAACAGGCAAAAACAATATTTGATGATGAAAATATTGTTATTCAAAAGGTTGACATATAGCTCATTTTTACCTATATATAAAGTATGATTAGACAAGAAGCTTTTAATAATAATTTGGATTCCATCCTCCAACAAAAACCAAAAAGTATAGCCGTTGCTGTTTCTGGTGGTTCTGACAGTATGTCTCTTACACTTCTTGCAAATAATTGGGCAAAAGAAAATAGTGTTGATATTACTGCAATAACTGTTGACCATAACCTTAGACCAGAAGCAAAGCTTGAAGCAGAAACAGTACATAACTGGTGCGAAAAGTATGGTATAAAACATATTACCTTAACTTATGATGGGGTGATTCCAACTTCAAATATCGAAGCAGTTGCACGTGAATATCGCTATGAATTACTAACCAATTATATGAAAAAAAATTCAATCACTCATCTTTTTATCGCACATAACCAAGACGAACAACGTGAAACATTTTTCCTTAATCTTGCCCGTGGAAGTGGTGTCTATGGACTTTGTGGAATGCCAGAAATTTCTGAACGTTTGGGTGTAAAGATTGTTCGTCCTATGCTTAAATTTACAAAGTCGGAAATAAAGGAATATCTTAACTCTATTTCCCAAAGCTGGATTGAAGATCCAAGTAATTTAGATACAAAATATAAGCGTGTAAGGATTCGTAATTTAAAGGAATTAATTGATACACTTGGTCTTTCCAATGAACGTTTAGTTGATACAATGAAAAATATGGAGCGTGTCCGTAATAGTATCGAATTCTTTGTTAACGAGTGTTTAAAAAAGTCTATAATTTCAAAGAATTTAAAGCTTATTATTGATAAAGAAGAACTTTTATATTACCCACAGGAGGTTGTTCTTCGTGCACTTGCAAAATTGATAAAGGATTTTTCAAATTCGGAATATCCACCTCGATTTGAAAGTCTTGAAAATTTGTATAACAGGATAAAAAATTCAACATTGAATAAAGGTATTACCCTTTCGAAACTAAAGATTTCATTTGATAAAGCGGGAAATATAATTATGATGCCAGAAATTGGCAGAGGCAAAAAAACTGCTGGTAAAATGTAAATTTATAGTTTAAACTCTACCTATTAGTAATTTAGATAAAAAGGATTATCAAAATGTTTAAAAACTGGAAAAATTGGTATTTTGTAGTGTTATTGGTATTGATTTTTTCCGTAATTTCAGACGGAACATCAAAAAAAACATCAAAAACTCCTGAAAATTCAATGATTTTTTCGGAATTCCTTCAAAATGTAAAGGATAAAAAAATTGAATCCGTTGTAATTAAGGGGGATTTGATAGAGGGCAAACTTAAACCATCAAAAAAGAACGATATTTCAAAGACTTTTACTTCACAAGTTGTCCTTTATCCAAAGCTTCTTGAAACATTAGAAGAAAATAAAATCCCAACAGAGGTAAAGCTTGAACCTGTATCAAAGGGGTTCAATTTTATGAAACTTATCGATGTGTTCAGCTCGCTTCTATGGATTGTTATCCTTGTTATGCTTTTCAAAAGTATGAAGGGCGATAAATTTGGTATTGGCAAAACAAATATAAAAATGTTTACTCCAGATATGCAAAAGGTTCGCTTTTCCGATGTTCTTGGTGTTGATGAGGCGAAACAAGATGTTGCTGAAATTGTAGACTTTTTGCGTGATCCAAAAAAATATTCTCGCTTAGGTGCAAAAATTCCAAAGGGTGTTTTACTTGTTGGTCCTCCTGGAACAGGTAAAACATTGCTTGCAAAAGCTATTGCTGGTGAAGCTGGTGTTCCATTCTTTTCAACATCTGGTTCTGAATTTGTTGAAATGTTCGTTGGTGTTGGTGCAAGTCGTGTTCGATCCCTTTTCGAACAGGCAACAAAAAATGCACCATGCTTAGTATTTATCGATGAAATTGATGCTGTTGGTCGTCATCGTGGTTCTGGATACGGTGGTGGTAATGACGAAAGAGAGCAAACTTTAAACCAACTTCTTGTTGAAATGGATGGTTTTGCAATCAACAAGGGTGTTATTGTTATTGCCGCAACAAACCGTGTTGATGTTTTGGATAACGCTCTTCTTCGTCCAGGTAGATTTGATAGACAGGTTTATATCGATCTTCCTGATTTAAAGGGTCGTGAAGCAATACTTTCAAAATATATGAAAGAAGTAAATATTCTTTCCGATGTTCAGGCAATAAATGTTGCTCGTGGAACTCCAGGGTTCAGTGGTGCTGACTTGGCAAACTTGGTAAACGAAGCTGCTTTGATTGCTGCTCGTAACAATAGAAAGCAAATTACAGAAAATGATTTTGAATACGCTCGTGATAAGATTTTGATGGGTGCCGAGAAAAAATCAAAAACTATGTCACCTGATGAAATTAAAAATACTGCATATCACGAAGCAGGTCATGCACTTTGTGCTGTACTTCTTCCAGAAGTTGATCCAATACACAAGGCAACAATTATCCCAAGAGGAAGATCATTGGGTCTTGTTCAAAAACTTCCTGAACGTGATAAGGTTAGCGTTAATATAACAGAGATAAAGTCAGATATTGCTGTTGCTATGGCTGGCCGTATTTCCGAGGAGCTTTTCTTTGGTAAAGCAAAGGTTACAACAGGTGCCAGTGCAGATATAGAAATGGCAACCAAGTATGCGAGAAATGCTGTTATAAGATGGGGATTAAGTGATAAAATCGGCCCTGTATTTTATGGCGAAGATGAACATTATAAGTTCTCTGAACAAACTTCTCGTGAAATTGATGAAGAAGTAAAACGTATGCTTGATGAAGGTTATAAACTTGCAAAGTCAACTATTACAAAGAATAAGGCAAAACTTGAAAAGTTGGCTAAGGCTTTACTTGAATATGAAACACTAACTGGTGACGAAGTTCGTGCAATAGTTAACGGTAAAAAAATTTCTATTCAAAAGAAAGATATCAAAAAGGTAAACGAATTCAAAAGGATATCTTCTGTTCCTTTAACTGATAAAAAATCTGTTAAAACAGAAGTAAATGAAACAAAAGAAATCAAAGAAACAAAAAAGAAGGTTTAATATGTTTAAAAAGAAGAATAAAAAAGAAAAGGTTTCAGGTCTTAACGTTGGAATATTGAAACGTATTTGGCGTGACCATACAAAGAAATATATCTGGGCATTGATTGGTGCAATGGCTATTACTTCACTTACAGCTCTTACCGAAGCATATTCTGTTTCCCTTTTGAAACCTATATTTGATAATGGTTTTATTGATGGTGATAACAAGATGTTAATGCTTCTTTGTGCACAGGTTATTGGTCTTTATTTCCTAAAGGGTTGGTTTTATTTTTCACAAACTTTAATCCTTTCACACATAAGTACAAAGACTGTTCAATCAATCCAACAAAGAGTTTTTTCACATATTATCTCTCTTGATATGGGATATTTTAATAAAAACTCCAGTGGCCAAATGCTTTCTCGTATTATAAATGATTGTAATGCAATCACAAATATTGCGATTAACTTCATTACCCACATCTTCAAAGATTTAATTACATGCGTTTCTATGTTCGGACTTATGATGTTTTATTCATGGAAAATGTGTTTGGTTATTTTCTTATTCTTCCCTATTGGTGCCGTTGCAATCGGATTAATCAATCGTAAGGTTAAAAAGGCAATGTTCAGCAGTACACAACAAAGTGCTGAATTCGTTGCGCAGATTTCCGAGTCATTACAAAATGTTAAGATAATAAAATCTTACTGTATGGAAAAATTCGAAGCATCAAGAATAAAAAATATTCTTAATAATATGTTCAATATTTCCATGAACGTTGTAAAAAATACTGCTGTTGCAACTCCTGTTATCGAAGGTTTATCAGGTTTCATTTTATCTGGTATTATAGTTTTCGGAGGTATGCAAATTGCAAATGGAGGTCTTACAACTGGTGGTTTTGTGACATTCTTGGGTGCATGGGTTTCTGTGTATAAACCATTAAAATCTCTTATCAATTTCCGTGTACAACTTCAAACTGCTATGGTAAGTGCAGAACGTGTATACGACATAATTGATACAAAACCAGCAATCAAAGATATTGATAATGCTATTGATTTAACAAATGTAAAAGGTGATATTGAATTCAAGGATGTTTGTTTTGAATATGAAGCAGGCAAGCCAATATTGAAAAATATCAATATGACAATTCCAGCAGGTAAAACAGTTGCTCTTGTTGGTGCAAGTGGTGGTGGAAAAACAACTATCGTTAATTTGATACCTCGTTTTTTTGAACCAACATCTGGACAAATCTTAATCGACGGTAAAGATATAAGAACCTTATCTCAACGCTCTCTTCGTGAAAATACTTCACTTGTAAGCCAAGAGGTTATTTTGTTCGATGATACAATCAGAAATAACATCGCATATGGTAAGGGTGAAAAAGAATGTAAAACTGTTTCTGATGAAGAAATTATTAAGGCTTCTAAATCTGCAAATGCCTATGATTTCATTATGGCTATGAGTGATGGTTATAAAACAAAAATTGGTGAAAAGGGTGTTCGTCTTTCTGGTGGTCAAAAGCAAAGAATTTCTATTGCTCGTGCTATTATCAAAAATGCTCCAATACTTCTTCTTGATGAGGCGACTTCTGCACTTGATACTGAGTCAGAATTTGAAGTACAAACTGCACTTGATAATTTGATGAAAAACAGAACAACTATCGTTATTGCACACCGTCTTTCAACAATCAAAAATGCAGATATGATTTACGTGATTGAGAAAGGTCATATTATAGAAGAGGGTAATCATGAAACCCTACTTGCTAAAAATGGTGAATATGCAAAACTTTATAATATGCAGTTCAAACAAAAAAAAGAAGAAGAGCTTAAATAAAAAGAAAAGGGGGCTTATCGCTCCCTTTTTTCATCTGTATTTTTTCATTTCCTTTAAAAACTTTCTTAATCTTCCATCGCTTTCCATATCATCCAAAAGTATTGGAAGCTTTATTCTCCAGTTTGGATATTCATCCACAGTTCCAGGCACATTTTCCATTTCAACCTGAGCAAAAACATCTGCTGTTTTGATAAGAAATATCGCACAATTTGTCTTCATTCCATAAATATTGAAAGAGTATTCAAGATTCTTTGGAACCTCCTGCCCATGAACATTTTTAACAAAACTTTTTTCATTATTTTTGTAAAATGATTTTGTTTTTTTAAGTATGCGAAGGAAATCTTCTCGCTCCTCATCCCTTTCATTAAGGTTCGCAATATAATGCTCCTTTTTTGGAAGAAGATGACATTTGTTGTTTACTTCAATATCTTCTGCAATCCAGTATCCACAACTTGTCGCCTGATCATGAGTACTTACCTGACAAAGTGAAAGGTACGGATATTTTCCCGTATCCAAGAAATTACCATTTTCATCTTTTTGCCTGAAAAGAATTTTGTTTGAAAGAATATTATGCTTTATCATCATTTCCGGAAAACCGTCTGGCACATTACCTAAATCTTCCCCAATGACCAAGCATTTATTTTTGTAACTTTCAAGACAAAGTATCGCAACCATATCCTTGAAATCATAGTTTATATATGCGCCACCATTTTTTTTTGAAATACAGAAAAGTCGCATAAGACTGAACGAATGGTCAAGCCTTATTGCATTTGCATATCGCATATTCTTTCTTAAAAGATTCCTGAAATCGACATAATGATTTTTTTTCATTTCAATTGGGTTTGGTGGGATAAGTCCCCATGTTTGCCCCTTTGGTCTTATGGTATCTGGTGGTGTACCAATATCAATTTCATCCATAAATCCCGAAGTTTTTTCCCATACCTCAACACCATCAGATGCAGCTCCAACCGGCACATCCAAATAAAGCCCAATTTTCATTTTAAGTTTTTTTGTTAGGCTTTCTACTTCGCAAAGTTGTAAATGTGAAAGCCAGTGTGCATACGCATAAAATTTTATTTTATCAATATTTGCTTTTTTAAACTTTTTTACATCTTCAGAATTAATATCCCAAAGGTTATTTGCCCAATCTTTCCAATACTTTTTTTGCTTTTCAAAAATCGCTTCAAACAAACAAAGGTTTTCAAGCTTTTCACCTTCGCTATTTAAAAACTTTTGAAAATATCTTGCCCTTACCGTATTATTTCTGATTTCATAATTTTTAAATTGTTCGTACATAAGTTTCAAAAGTTTTAATTTGAAATCAAACACAGCCCTATAATTAATAACATCAGATGACTTTATTTTTTTAAGCTCATCTTTGTACTCTTTTGTTTTGATATATTTTTGAATATCTTTTGATTTTTTAAAGTCATCAACTTCGGTTAAATCCAAATATATATAGTTTATATATTCACGGCTGAAAACTCTGTATGGAGAAACATCTCTTGATGGAATAGAAGACATCACACCCAATGGATTTACACCAATAAATTCGCATCCATATTTATGGGTTAAGGTTATAAATCTTTTTAAATCAGAAAAATCACCAATCCCCATATTTTGTTTTGATTGTATTGCATAAAGTTGAACATTTAACCCCAAAATTTTTTCTTTATTTTTAATTACCGTTGGAAGAAAGGAACTTTTTGGTGCAATTATTAAAAAAGTTTTATATTCAATACCACCAACTTCTGCCACTATATCATAATAATCTGGAGTAAGTTTTTTCCCAAAAGAAAGAAGTAATTTAAAGTACCTTTCCCCATCAATATTTTTTGTTTTTACAATATATTTTTTATCCAAAGCTTTTGTCGTAAAAAACTTTGTTCCAACTTCGTTAATAAATGTAAACTTTGCCCTTTTTCCTATAAGATTTTTATTAACATAAAGGGTAATTTCAATCTTTTCATTATCAAAGAAAGTATAATTATATTCGAACCCGTTAAGCCAAGGAAAATCATCAAAATCTTTTACTTTTTTTTCAATAGCTTTTTCTGTAAAACTTTTTATACCAAAAGACTTAAGAAAAGTTTTCCTTAAAACATCACTTGTTAAATGTTTTACGCCCATTTTATCTATATAAAAAGAAGTTATTCCATATATTTCAGATAATTTTCTCAATAAATTTGGCATATTTTTATTTTTTTCCCCCTCTTTTTATGATACAATATTATCACAATTTTAAAGATAAGGGAAGTTTAAATTGAACAAAAATAAAATCTTACTCGATTACATTTATGATAAACGTTGGTGTAGTTTCAAAAATGAAATCAGCTCTGATTTAATAGAGGATATAGTTCTTGAGGCAAAATCTTTTGATAATGAAAAAAAGTTTTTTATCATAGGTAAAGCCATCATAAAAAATGCCTTGCCTCAATATTTTATAATGCCCTTAACTTCGGAAAAAATAGAAAACGAAGTCCCTTTGAAATACAAAGGTCACGAATATTATGACGCACTAAAATCCAAAAGTTATTGGTCTTCGTTGATGACTGAGATTGCATTGGATAAAGGTTTCGTTTTTTCCAATGGTTTTAAATTGATATATCAATCATGGGATGGTTTTGATTTTATAACAAAGCATATAGATGATATTTCAAAACCTCTTAATGCCGAACAAAGTAATTCTACAATCATAGTGGGTGATAACATTTTTGCGTTTAAACAGCAACGTATGATAGAGTTTACAAAGGATGCAAATCCCGAAGTCGAAATGAACTATAACCTTATGAAAACAGGGTGCAGGGTTGTCCCAAAAACCTATGGACACCTTTCACTTATCAATACCACAGGTGAAAGTGCTTTTGTCGGTATTATACAGGAATTTGTTCCAAATAATGGCGATTTATGGGAACTTTCCCGTGAAAAATTGCTTTCTATCTTATCTGAAGCATTTTCTTCCCAATCGGATATTATAACCCTTCCGAAATATAAAAAACTTTCGGAGCTTATGCATCTTGTCGGTCACGAAACGGAAAAGCTTATATCTTGCCTTTCATCATTTTCTGGGGATAAAAGTTTGATATCAAAGCCAGTAACTTTGTCCTATATCCGCGAATATAAAAGTGAGTTAAAAAAACTTATGTTGGAAACAAAGGATAATATCAAAAATAATATAAACAAGCTTTCCTCTGATATGGCTTTGAATATCCAAGAAATTCTTCAAAATTGGGAAAAGTATATATCAAAGTTTTTGAATGAAAAGTTTAATAAAATTTCCAATCGAAAGGATAGGGGTCTTTTGATGCGTGTTCACGGGGATTTCCACCTTGGTCAAGCCATAGAGTCAAAATCCGGCGCAATCAAGTTTATCGATTTTTCCGGTGAACCAAATCTTGATTTTTCTGCCCGAAAGGAAAAACGCTCCTATATGTACGACATTGCAGGAATGTACCGTTCCATAAGTGGTTATTTGCCAGTCGTGGTAACAAAACGCTTTGCCACAGATGAAAATGGTACAATAAATAATGAAAAACTTTTGTGGGCCAATTCTACTATAAAACCGGTTATAAAAAATTTATCCGACGCATTTTTATCCGAAGTTGATATAGATAAAGATTGGCTTGAAATTGAAATTTTCCGCCGTAACCTTTACGAAATTAATTACGAAATCGCCTATCGCCCACAAATGCTTTTCATCCCAATCGATAACCTAAAGGCATTATTGCTAAGCACTCAAGAAAGCAATCCCAAAGTGCAAAAACGAAAATAATAAACTTTTTTCCTTGAAATTAGGATAAAGTTAATGTATAAATCTATTATCCTTTTGGAGGGTTGGCAGAGCGGTAATGCAGCGGATTGCTAATCCGTGACCGGTAATACTGGTCCACAGGTTCGAGTCCTGTACCCTCCGCCACTTCATTAAATCATTGAAATATCTATTTATCTGCTCAGTTTACTATACGTTATTCTTGGCTGATTTCTCGGCGTTATATGGTAAAAAGTAGATGGCTTCACCGCCATGGTACCTACAAAAGCATAATTTCCCAAAAATAATTCCCATAAAAAAAGAGATTTTCCTATCTAAAACATGATTTTTTGTTTGCAAAGATGTAAAAAATGTGCTATTATGTCAATGTAATATTATTCTAAAACTACAAAGGAGATAAAGATGAAGAGTAGGATTAGCATTTTAACATTAACACTTGTTTGCGGTGTTACACTTTTAAATTCAAACGCTGAGGCAAATCGTGGCGGAAGAAGAGCAAGATATACAGCTACTGCAAAAATGAATAAACCACAACAAGCTTCAGATTACAAAAATTCTAAAGGTGCAGATACATCAAATGCACGTTCAATCACCCAAACAGATTGTGGTAACGGAACATACTTTGATGGTGCAACATGCGTAGTATGCGCAAGTGGTACATGGTCAACAGCAGGTTCTGCATCATGCGTATCATGTGGTGACGGTGTTGCTGCATGTAACCAAGCAAACGGTGATGCAATCGCTTGCCTTTCAGGTTATAAACTTGATGGTGTAAAGTGTGTTTCTGATACTTCAAAAGCAGAAGCTGAAAAATTCAAAGAATTAGTTCAAAAATATTCATTACAACTTACAGAAGTATCTGCATCATGTTCAGGTATTGCTGGCGCATTGGAAAGAATTTCTGGTTTGAACACTGCATCAACAGTTTCATCAGGTATTGGTACACTTGCTGCTGGTGGTGCTGTTGCAACATCTATTCTTAAGAATAATGATAAACTTGAAGATAATGCAAAAGAAAAGAAAACTAAGACACAAAAAATTCTTAACTCTGATGTTATGAAGACTGCAACAACTGGTCTTATGGCTGGTGCAACATTAACATCCGGTGTTTCTGCAACAACTTCATTTATTGCAACTGCTACTGCAAGTGATGTTCTTGATAAAATTGGTGAATGTAACTCTCGTGTTAAAGATTTAAAGATTATTAAATCAGCATTGGATAGCGTAACACCAGCAACAGAAGAAATTCAAAAAGCTCAAAAGATTTCTGAACAAGCTGCAAAAGTTATTGCTGCATGTGAAATCAGTAAAGGTAGCATTGAAACAGTTAAAAACTTAACATTGGCATCTGGTATCGTATCAAGTGTTGGTACAGCAACTGGTGCTGCTGGTACAGTAACATCTATTCTTGCAAATAAGCAAAAACCAACCACAAAGGATACTGCTACTGATGCAGAGAAGAGTACTGAGGCAGAGAAGGGTACTGAGTCAAATGAAGATAATCATGCAAAAAGAACTAAAATGGATACAGCTACAACAGTTCTTGCTGGTGTAACAGCTGGTACTTCTGCTACATCAACAATACTTGGTATCAATGCTGGTTCAAAAGTTAGCGATGTTATCGATGACGCAAAAGAATGTGAAGATGTATTAAGAACAAATCTTGTTGATGTTAATTTCGTAACAAAGACAGACCTTGATAACATCAAATATTCTGATGGTTCAGAGTCAGCTTTGCCAACAACAACTGACACAACTACTACAAATAACTAATATTTTAAAGTAGTTTGTTATTCACCCCTCCACGTCCCTCGGTTGGAGGGGTTTTCTTTGTATAAAGCTGCATTCTTCCTAGGACTACATTGAAAATTTCGTCAAATAAAATCTCTTGCACTTTAAAAGAAAAATAGTATAATTTTTGCATCTACTTTAAATGATAATAACAAAAAAGAAAGGATTATTAAAATGACAGTAAAAGTAGCTATTAATGGTTTTGGTCGTATTGGAAGAATGACTTTCCGTGCATTAATCGAAAGTGGTAGAAAAGACGTTGAAGTTGTTGCTATCAATGATTTGGCAAGTCCTGAATCTTCTCTTCACCTTTTGAAATATGATACAGTTCACGGCAGACTTCCAGTAGAAGCTAAATTGGAAGGTGATATGCTTATCGCTGGTTCACAAAAGGCAAAAATGTTTGCTATCCGTGATCCAAAAGAATATCCATGGAAAGATCTTGATATCGATGTAGTATTTGAATGTACAGGTATTTTCACAGAACGTGAAAAAGCACAAGTTCATTTGGATGCTGGTGCAAAAAGAGTTTTGGTTTCTGCTCCTGCAAAGGGTGCTGATTTGACTGTTGTTTACGGTGTTAACCAAGACAAAATCACATCAGATATGAGAGTATTCTCAAATGCATCTTGCACAACAAACTGCTTGGCTCCTGTTGTTGAAGTTCTTAACAGATATTTCGGTATTTCACACGGTTATATGACAACAATTCACTCATATACTGGTGACCAAGTAACATTGGATCGTGATTTGAAGGGTAACCTTTACCGTTCACGTTCTGCTGCTCAAAACATTATTCCTACAACAACTGGTGCTGCAAAGGCTATTGGTCTTGTAATCCCAGAATTGGCAGGTAAACTTGATGGTGCTTCAACACGTGTTCCAACACCAGATGTTTCTTTGGTTGACTTCAAATTCGTTGTTAACAAAGACAAAGTTACAGCAGAAGAAATCAACGAAGCTATTGTTAAAGAAGCTGCTACAGAAAGATATAAGGGTATCCTTTGTGTAAACACAGATGCTCTTGTTTCATCAGACTTCATTCACAACCCAGCATCTTCAACTTTTGATTTGAAAGAAACAAAAGTTATGGGTGACAACTTCGTACGTATCGTTTCATGGTATGATAACGAATGGGGTTTCTCTAACCGTATGTTAGATACAGCTGTTGCTATTGGTAAATCAATCAAATAATTGATTTATTACAAAAACGAAAAAACTCCCTGAAATATGGGAGTTTTTTTATTTAAAAAGCAAAAAACTAATCGATAATATAATTGATTGCCCAAAGTGTAACAATAGAAATTATAACAACACTTGGTACATAAAGTATCGAAAATAACTTTAAATTGTTATTTGCCATTTCTTTTCCAACCTCCCAGTTTAACACAATGTTAGTTAAAAAACTTACGTTTAATGTTATACATCCTCATTATATCATAAAAACGAGTCTTGGGCAATAATTTTTAACAAAAAAATATGAAAATCGGAAAATAAAAGGATTTTTTTCACCAATATAAGAAATCTTTATCTGGAATCTAGGTCAAATATGTTTTTGTTTTACCTAGATTCCAGTGTCATTACACAAGTCCAACAGGCAGGGGCACCGCCTACAACCTGTGAATCCCCAAACAAAGTTCAGGGTGACAGTTTCATCATTAGTAACCAGTCAAAATACGATCAAACAACTGTCTTATTGTTGGGATAAATGTACCACCTTTATAAAATGGATCAAGGAAAAATCTTTGTACAATTTGTCCCGCAAAAAGCCAGTTATGCTCCACATCACTTGTATGAGCAATACCTTGTAATCCTTTTTGAATACAGAAATATCTTGGATCTGGCTTTATGTTTAAACCTTCTTTTTGCGACCACCCTGAAAACATACATGCAGACAAACATCCCACGCAATTTTTCATGTCGTTTATTATCTCTTTGTATCTTGGCTCAGATACAAAAATCAAAGTATTATCAGGTGTTTTCATAACTTTATTATATCCCTTTTCAATAAAGGATTTAAGTTTTTCTTTATCGGCATTATTCACATAAACAGTTTTTCCAGTAGCTGAGAGTTCAACCGCCACATCAAATCCTTTTTCAAAGTTCATTACTTCTTCGAAGCGTATTTGACGTTCAAGCTGGTCTTCCAATTCTTTCAAGAAATCATTTCTTACAGCAGAGGAATAAAGCCCTGTTGGTGAAAACCTTTGAAGTTTAACATCACCTTTTTTAACATTAAGAAGCTTTTTCTTTACAGTATCAGCAAGAGGAGATTCTACTGTAACCATAGGCCTTGTACCAAATTGGAAACCTACTGGTCCAATATCTTCGTTATCCATATAATCAAGCCATTCTGAAAGCCACCAAATACCACCAGCAATAATTATAGGAACACTTTTAAGCCCAACTTCATTCATAAACTTTCTTATTTCAAGAAGTCTTTGAATAGGTTTTTCTGGAGCATTTGGATTATCGCTATTAGAAAGCCCATTGTGCCCACCTGCAACCCATGGATCTTCGTAAATAACTGCGCCAAGCCAATCTTTGAAACGGCTATATGAACGTTTCCAAAGAAGTTGAAAAGCCCTTACAGAAGATACAATCGGATTGTAAAAAACATTATTTTCAGAGCAAATATCAGCAAGCTTGAATGGCATACCTGCACCACAAGAAATAGCCTTAATTGTACCCTTTGCCTTTTCAAGAACAGATTTCAAAAGTTCCTGTGAACCGCCTTGTTCCCAAAGTACATTCATAAATACAAGACCATTACCTTTTGATTCTTCGTGTGCAATTCTTGCTTGATCAAGACAACCTTTCACACCATATTCAATAAGCTCTTTTTGTCTTTCGATTCTGTTTTTACCTTTAAATGAAATAGGAGCAATCGAGTTCCCATTTTCATCGATAAAATCAGGGTTTACACCAGAAAAAGTTCCGGCACCACCACAGTTTGCCCATCTTCCAGAAGTAAGTCCGGTTGAAACGTTTACACCTTTACCACCTTCAACCAATGGAAGAATTTCTTTTCCAGCAATAATTATACTTTTTAAATTCATAATAAAAACCTTTCGTTTGTATTCTTCTCATACTAACTTAAAAAATAACATAAGTCAAAGTAAAAGAAAAAAATTGCTGACTTGCAAAATATTTATAACTTGATATCATATAGGTGTAATTAAATAAAAGAGGTTAAATAAATGAATTCTTTTTTGGACATTTTTATGAGTGATTTCATAAATCTTTTTATGGGAATTTCTTCGGCAAGCTTGTTCTTTGTTTTTCTTATTATTTTTTTAATGTTGGTATATAAGAAAATAAAGTACCCTAAGTTTTTTAAGGAAATAACCGAAGATGTGGAATACAAAATATCCGAACCATTAAACTTTTTCCTATCGTCTGTTACATTGTTTTCATACGGTATAATAAAGTATTTTTTCTTCACCAAAATGGATATGGTGCTTAATTCTTTGTGGATTCTTTTAGGCATAATTTCGGTAAATATTCTTTTTAAAATGGCATGCATTTTGATAAAGGCAAAATCAAAATTAAATCCTATGAGAAATTTATTCCTACGTATTATCGATAATTATGTTATGATTATTACTATAACATTAAGTTCCGCAATCATAGCATCCCAGATTCCAATAGTCGATATTTCAAAATTTTTTGGATATGATGTATCCAGATTCTCTCTTATAAACTTACCATTTTTCTTAAGCAGTTTGTTTATAAGTGTTTCTTGCTTTTCACTTTTGTGCCAATATTTCTTTATCAAAATGGATCAAGAAACAAAATCTAATGTGAACGAGATTTTTAAGGTAATTCTCCCTCTTGTAACTATGGCTTTTGTTACAGTACTTTACCCACTAAGTTATAATCTTTTTATGGTTATTTCTGTTGGTATTTTATCAAAGTATATTGCAGAAAAAATCTCAACATATTTAAATAGAAGAAAGATTTCAGGTAAAAAAGGTACTCTTACAACCTTAAGTTTTTTAAGCCCAACTTCAAACATTTTTTTCTCAAGTTTGATTGGCCTTGCAATTATGGTTGTGTTGATATTCACATGTCTTAATTCCGCTGGATTCTTTGGGGTTACAGTTGCATCACTTGGTTTGATAAGTTCAACTGTCCTAACATCTAACGTAAATATTTTTGATAAACAGTCTGAGTCATATAAATACATTGCAAAAACTCTTAACAATGTTGCATTGTTTTATATTTTTTTTGAAACACTAGAGTTTATATACAAGACACAAATTCATATCAATATTTCATCAAACAATGTCATTATTGGTTTGTTTACAAGTATTGTTTTGATAATGTTTAATGTCCTTAAAATTATAAACCTTGCAAAGTATATACAGCTAAGTGCAAAGCATGCATATATTGCGGTTCGTACACTTATTTATATAGTTATGTTTGCAGTATGTTTTTACTATTTACTCCCATTCATAAACTATGAACTTTTAGGAGCTTTGGTTTTAGGTCTTATTATTATGACTGCATTCATTTCTATATTGGTTATTAATGGAATTGATGTTTTCGAAACCCAAGACGGTAAGGCATTTCTTATTACTCCACTTCTTCGTAATACAGTTTTGCCTCTTACAAATCAGATTACAACACTTATAATAATAGTAACAGTTTTACTTTTGCCTATAATTAAGTAAGTATATAGAGGATATTATGAATAGAATTTATTTAGCGACAAAGATGATAGGTGATGCCTATGCAAAGCAAATTGTTGGTCAAAATGAAGATATCATCGCATGGCATGTGCACAAATTAAAACACAGTTTTGGTGTTGCTCATGATATAATGGATATTCTTTACGGTGAAAAAGAAATTTATAACTTTTTAACAAAAGAAGAAAAAGAAAATGTTGAATTGTCCGCGATTCTTCATGACCTTGGTCGTTTTTATCAACATAAAGATGGTCGCCACCTTTCTAACAGTGAATTTGATCATGGTGATTTTTGTGTTGAATTGTTAAAATCTATTCCTGAATTTAACAATCCAATAATTCTTTTTGCGATACAGGAACATAATAAAATTGCAATAAGATATGATAATCCATACTATACCAACCTTTCTGAGCATGATAAAAAGGTTGCCGATATAACTGCAAAGCTTTTGCGTGATGCGGATAAACTTGAAAATATAAAACAGTTTACATTTGAAGAGTATCCAAAGCTAACCTATAAAATTGTAAAGGAGCCTATGTCTGACTATGTTCGTAAATGTTTGGAAAATTGTGAACAAGTTTCAAATCAAATTACAAAAAATACGGTCGACAGGATTGTTGGTTTTCTAACATGGATTTTTGATGTAAACTATGAAACAACAAAAAAACAGATTCGCGATGTGCATTATATTGAAAATGGTATTATTGAAGCCAAAAACTATGGTGCAACAGATGAAGATTGTGAAATATTAAAAAAGTATCTAAAGGTTTAAAATGGATTATATAAAAAAGACTTTTTTCGGACGAAGAAAAGGTAAGGGGATGAGTAAGGCAAAGGAAGATTTGCTTTCTACCCGTATGAAGGATTTTGAGGTCGTATTACCAAAATTTGGGACTATTGATTTTTCAAAATTGTTTGATTTTACACCCAAAAAATTTATTTTTGAGATAGGCTATGGTGACGGTGAACATATCGTAAATATGGCACTTAAAAATCCGGATGTCGCCTTTATCGGTACCGAAGTTTTTATGAACGGTAACGCTTCTATTTTAAGGAAAATTATTGATAATAATATTAAAAATATTCGTATTTTCCCAAACGATGTTAATCTTCTTTTTCCATTTATTCCAAACGAAGTTTTCGATACAATTTTTGTTTTATACCCTGATCCATGGCCCAAAAACAGAAACGAAGAACGTCGTATGATAAATAAAAATAACATAAAATTATTCCATAACTATTTGAAATCATCAGGAAATTTATTTGTAGCCAGTGATCATCCTGTCTATATCCCGTGGGTTTTATTTGTTATGAAAGATCAAGATTTGTTCAATTGGACTGCTACTAAATCGGCTGATTTTACTAATCCACCAAACGATTGGGAAACTACCAGATACGAACAAAAGGCTATTGCTGAAAATCGCAAACCAATATATCTTAATTTCGTAAAAAAATAAAATTTAATTTTTTTTTAAGAAATTTATTGAAAAAGTAATATGAAATAGGCTATTATATACCTAATAAAAATTTATATTCAAAGGAACGAAAATGAAAAAAAGAAGTTTAGGTTTGTTTTCTGCTTGTGTATTTGCACTTTTCGGATGTACATCAGATGTTAATGATATCCCTGTATCATCAAATGATTTGGTTGATCAAAATGTTGTTTACAAAAGTGAAACTGTTGCTGTTGATGTTGAAGAAAAGAAATTATCATCAAATGATTTTTCAAAATCTTCAAACGATATCGATATTGCTGAAAACGAAATAGAATTAACTGAAAGAAAAGAAGTTGAAGTTATAATTCCGCCACATGCAACAAATGGTGAAACAATCGATTTTATTGATGGTAACTATATCGAAAGAAATATAGAAGATGTTGAATTTGAAATGGCTGTTGCTCAGGCAGAAGCTCGTCGTGGTATTCCTCCTTCAAGAAGATTTGCTTACGTTCCTGCTCCACGTCAAAATGTTGAAGCTGTAAAATCTGATGTAGAAGCTTCAAAATCACAGGAAAAAAGAAAACTTGAAGTAAAGGATGTTGAACCAGTAAGAGATATCACATTCTTAAGTACAGTTGTTTATCATTCTAATACAAAGGCTGATATTTCTGCAAAGGATATGAAAGCATTGAAAAATGTTGCAAAGCTTGCTCGTGAAAAGAATGCAATAGTTCGTGTTGTTGGTAATGCATCAAGCCGTTCAAAAGATATGAAGGAAATTCAAAACAAGATTGAAAATTTTGATTTATCATTGCTTCGTGCACAAAAAGTAAGTGAAGCTCTTATCAAATTTGGTGTACCAAAGGATAAGGTATTCATAATTGCTGCTGCCGATACAGAAAAAGTTGTTGAGGAAAATATGCCAATCAACGAAGCAATAAACAGAAGAACAGAGATTTATTTGAATTATTAAGATTGTTGAAAGGGTAGTTTTTTGGGCTACCTTTTTTTATTGATGTAGGATAAAAATATTATGATTGTCGGTCCAGATGATAACAAAGATGACTTCTTAGTTAACGAAGATGCATCATTAAATAAGTTTCGTTGGCGTTTATTCAAAGGTGATGAACGTGAAGTGGCTACTATTGCTCAACGATTTGATGTATCGGATATTATTGCAAAAATTATTTGTGCCAGACATGTCTCATTCAATGATATTCCAAACTATCTTAACCCACAAATAAAAACATTGTTGCCATCACCATTTATTCTAAAGGATATGGATAAAGCTGTGGAACGAATTGTTCGTGCTATTAAAAAAGGTGAAACAATAGGTATCTTTGGTGATTATGATGTTGATGGTGCAACTGCAAGCTCTATTATTTATCGCTTTCTTCGTGATGTTGGTATGAAAAATGTGCATATTCATATCCCAGACAGACAATCCGAAGGTTACGGACTTAATTCTGTTGGATTAAAGGAATTAAGGGATAAGGGGGCAACTCTTGTAATTGCAGTTGATTGCGGTATAACCGGATTTGATGCTGTTGATATGGCAAATCAGATGGATCTTGATATTGTTATTGCCGATCACCACGAAGCCGAAGTTGGTGTTCCAAATGCAGTTGCCGTTGTTGATCCAAAGCGTGTTGATGACGATTCTGGCCTTAATTATTTGGCTGCATGTGGTGTTGTGTTTTTAATGGATGTTGCTCTAAATAAAACTTTGCGTGAAGATGGTTTCTATATTGAAAATGGTGTTGAAGAACCTGATTTATTTTCATATCTTGATTTGGTTGCTTTGGGTACAGTATGTGATGTTGTTCCTCTTGTTGGTGCAAACCGTGCCTTTGTTTCCGTTGGTGTAAAGGTTATGGCAAAACGCCAAAATGTCGGACTAAAGGCTTTGTGTGATATTTCTGGTGTTAATACAAGCCCAACTGTTTACCATCTCGGCTATATCTTAGGGCCAAGGATAAATGCCGGCGGTCGTGTTGGAAATTCATCTTTGGGTGCGGATTTGCTTACAACCAGAAATCCATTAACTGCGGATAATCTTGCAACCCGTCTTAATAATTTTAATACTGAACGTAAGGATATTGAGGCATCCGTTCTTGCCGAAGCGTTTGAAATGGTTTCATCTGAACTTAAACCAGATGATAATTTCGTCTTTATTGGCGGTCATAATTGGCATACCGGTGTGATTGGTATCATCGCCGGCCGAATAAAGGAACGTTATAACCTTCCAACTTTGGTTGCAACAATTGATGAAAATGGTATCGCAAACGGAAGTGGAAGAAGTATCCCAGAAATTGATTTGGGTTCCGCGATTATAAAGGCAAAAGAAATGGGTATCCTTTCCGAAGGTGGTGGCCATTCTATGGCTGCGGGCTTTACTTTGAATAAGGATAAGATACCTGAATTTAAAAATTTTTTGCACGAATATATCGAAAGTTCAACAAAATCACAAAAGATTATACCTGTATTAAGTATAGATTCTGTTATTGATATAACTGGTATAAATAATGAATTAATAAAAAAGCTTTCCGTTTTGGAACCATTTGGTACTGCGAACGAAGAGCCAAGATTTGCTATATTAAATGCAAAGCTTACTGGTGCTGATGCACTTTCTGGTGGTCATATAAGATGTTATTTTGCATCTGATAATGGTAAAAGCATTTCTGCAATTTGCTATAAATCTATTGATACAGAAATGGGGGAAGCATTGCTTGATGGTATTGGTAAATATTTCAAGGTCGCAGGAAAGATTCGCGCAAATGATTGGAATGGAAAACGTTATATACAACTTATTATAGAAGATATTGCAAGGTGTTAATATGAAAATATATTTACTATTTTTATTTACTATTTTTTCAAATGTTTTATTTGCTCAGAATGCTCCTGCTATTCAAGAATTAAAAAATGCACCAGAGGAGATAGAAGGCTATAATGAAAAAGAATTCCAAGAATGGCTTTCTGATTTCAAAAAAAAGGCTAACAAAAAATATAAAATTTCACAAAAGACTTTGGATGAAGTTTTTAAAAATGTGAAATATAACCCAAAGGTTATTGCATCTGATAGAAAACAACCAGAATTTATGAAAACCTTTTGGAAATATTCCGACAGTGCTCTAAAACCTGAACGTATTGCCAATGGTAAAATTATGCTTAAAAAGTACAAAACATTACTTAATAATGTTTCAGAAAAATACGGCGTACCAAAGGAAATAATCGTTGCATTTTGGGGATTGGAAACTTTTTACGGTACAATCTTTGGTAATTATAATATAATAGAAGCATTAACAACTCTTTCGTTTGACCCAAGACGTTCCGAATTTTTTACATCAGAACTTATCAATGCACTTAAAATAATCGATGCAGGTCATATGAAGCCAAGCCAAATGATTGGTTCATGGGCTGGTGCTTTTGGTAATTTCCAATTCTTGCCTTCGACATTCCAAAAATATGCAGTTGATGGAAATGGTGATGGTAAAATAAATCTTACAAATAATATTGCCGATGCTGTACATTCTGCCGGAAATTATTTATCAAAGATGGGGTGGAATAACAAATATCGTTGGGGTCGTCCAGTAGTTATTGATAAAACAAATTCAAAGGCTTGGACTTATGTGAATTCTCACGAATGGAAACCACTAAGCTTTTTCAATTCCATTGGTGTAAAGCAACTTGATGGCACACCTGTTCCAAACAAAGATATAAATGCAAGCTTGATTGCACCACAAGGTGTGGAAGGTCCAACCTTTATCGTTTATGATAACTTTAAATATATAATGAATTGGAACGCATCCACAAATTATGCTTTGTCTGTTGGACTTCTTTCTGATGCCCTTATTTCAGATTCTATTCCTCTTTTCGAACGTCCAGAAAATTGGGATAAAATGAAGGCAATGACAACAAATCAAATAAAAGAAATCCAAGAAAAGCTTGCTTCACTTGGTATCTATGATGCAAAAATTTCTGGTCTTTATGGAAAAAAGACTATGAAGGCAATCAAGAAATATCAACAAATGCTCCTTGATGGAGACAAGGATGTTTCAAAACGTGGCTTTAAAATTTTAAAGTATAAATCCGGTAATCCAGTTATTCCAGATGGCTATCCATCATTTGATTTATACGAACAAATGTTTGAAAAATAAACCTAGAATTTTGATAAAATATTTGTTAAAATATCATAAAATTAAAAAGGTTTATTTATGGCAAATATTTTCAATATATCTCCACGTTATCCATTCTTAGAGGTTCTTGCTTCATACATTATTGAAACGGCAAAATCTGAAAATATAAATATTGCCAATGATATAATTTTGCTTCCAACTCGTCGTGCGTGCAGATATATGAAGGATGTATTTTTCCATCTTTCAAACGACAGTGCTGTAATGCTTCCAACCATTTTGCCACTTGGTGATGTTGACGAAAATGGTCTTGCATTTTTGGATTATGAAAATGAAAATTTAGATGCCGATTTGCCACCTGCAATTTCTCAAATAAAACGAAATCTTATTCTTTCATCTTTGGTAAAGAAAAAAATGCCTGATTTCACAGAGGAGCAAGCATATTCCCTTGCCGTGGATTTGGCACATCTTATGGATACAGTAGAAATGGAAGAATTAAGTTTCAATAATCTTCAATACCTTGTTCCCGAAGAATATTCTGAGCATTGGCAGGAAGTATTGGAATTTTTAAAAATTGTTACTGCCGAATATCCAAAGATTTTGGAAGAAAATAATGTTATAAATCCAGTCGATAGAAAGATTCGCCTTATAAAAAAGCAAATAGATTATTGGAAAAATTTTCCGCCACAAGGAAGGGTATTTGCCGCTGGTTCTACAGGTTCTCTTGTCCCAATATCTTATATGCTAAGGTTTATTTCAAAAATGGAAAAAGGATTTCTTATCCTTCCGGGACTTGATAAAAATATTTCTGATAAAGATTTTGAAATCTTGACATCCGATTTTCCAAAGACAAATCAAAATCATCCACAATATGGGCTTTTGAAATTGATAAAGGGATTGGGGTTAAAAATTTCCGATATTCCTGAATTGCCTCTACCTAAATTACCTCTATTTAAAAATTACGATATCGCAGAAAGTGATAGGGAACTTTTATCAAGCTATATTATGTTGTCATCTGATATGAATGATGATTGGTCAAAGCTTCCAAAATTAAACGAAGATGTTCTAAATGATGTATCGGAAATCTGTTTAGAAAACGATTCGGATGAAGTCTTTGCAATTTCGGGACTTTTAAGAAAAGCTGTTTTTGAAAATAAAAGGGCGCTTCTTATTACCCCAGACAGAAAAATTGCAAAATCCGTTGCAAATGAACTTAAACGTTGGAATATAATAGTTGACGATTCGGCCGGTATTCCAGCCAGTGATACAATAACAGGAAATTATATAATCCTTGTATTAAAAATGTTGTATGAAAATTTTTCACCTTATTCCATTCTTGCGGTATTGAAACATAAATATACTCATCTTGGTTATTCAAAGGAAGAGTTAGATTCGCTTACAACATCTCTCGAAAAAAATGTATTACAGGGTAAAGTTTCCGTTAATAATTTGGATAAGATGATAAATGAATCTTTGGATTATCCGGATGTTTATAATCTTCTTTTGAAAATAAAAGATATTACAAACGGTATGTTTGTAAAGATGTTCGATTCGCAAAATTATCATTTATTTGATTTATTATATTCACACCTTTCTTTGGTGGAAAAATTTGTTTCTTCACCAGATGTTGATACAAACAAAATTTTATGGGATACAGATTTACATAACGATTTATCTGATGAACTTTCATCACTTCTTTCTTCATTAAAGGAAATCAAAGATGAAAATAATTCAATCGATATTGATGTGATGAGCGTGCCTGCTTATTTCGTTTTCATATCAAATTATTTATTGTCTTTAAGCTTAAGACCAAAAATAAATTCTCATCCAAATATTTCGATAATGAATTCGATAGAAGCACGTTTAATAACTGCAGATTTGTATATTATGGCAGGATTAAATGAAGATATATTTCCTCGTGTTACATCCGATGATCCATGGATGAGCCGTCCTATGAAGGCGAAATTCAAACTTCCACTTCCTGAACGAAAGGTGGGTTTGTCATCACACGATTTTGTGGAATTCTTCTGTAAGAAAAATGTTGTTATGACTCATGCTCTAAAGGTTGATGGAAATAATACTATCACTTCGCGTTGGCTTACAAAACTTTCCGCCATTGTAAAAATCGCAAATTTAAAATGGGACGATTCGCTAAGTCGAGAAGTAAAATCTTGGATACAAATTTCTGGATTTAATGAAGAAGTTATTCCTTGTAAAAGACCAAATCCGTGCCCACCTATTTCATCCAGACCAAAAAAGCTTTCCGCAACATGGATTGAAAAATGGTATCGTGATCCATACATAATTTTTGCAAATAAAATTTTAAACCTTGAAAAGTTAAAAGATATAAATCCAGTTGCTGGTCCGGCCGAACTTGGAACTGTTATTCATAACAGCTTGGAAGAATTCAAAAAGAAAAAACTTTCAACCTATGATGAACTTATGGCAATTATGATGAATAATGCGATTCCTTATATGGATATTCCACAAATTGATTTCTGGTATTCAAAGTTTGAAAAGGTTGCCCGTTGGTTTGTCGATTATGAAAATGATATCAAAAAAACAACTTCATTTTCTTTTGAAGAAGAGGAGGGTACTTTTGATATTACACATGATTTCACCATAACCGCAAAGGTTGATAGAATTGATATCTCTTGTGATAACAATGCATTTATATTCGATTATAAAACTGGAAATCCTCCGTCAAAAGCTGAAGTTCTTTCCGGTTATGCACCGCAACTTCCAATCGAAGCTTTGATTTTTCAAAACAAAGGATTTAAACATATAAAAACAAATTCAAAGGTTGCTGGTATCCGTTATATAAAACTTACAGGAAGTTCAAACGGAAATATAACCTGTGATGATTTGGATGATTCTGTTAATCAAATAATTGAAAAAGCTTATGTTGATTTAAAGGGAACTATTACCGAATTTTCAAAACCAACAACACCATACCTTTCTCGTCCAAATCCAAACACTGTTGGTCACAGTATAGAAGCATACTCTGAATATTCACACCTTGCACGTGTAAAAGAATGGAACAAATAAATTTTCATTCCTTTTCACGAAATATCAAAGTTTTATTTTCTTACAGGTTTAAGTATTATTGTTGCAAGTGGTGGCAATACAAGACTTAAAGATTGGTTTTCACCTTGCCATTGAATTGCTTCTGGTTTCAAATGCCCCTTGTTTCCAACACCGCTTCCCATATATTCAAAATCATCAGAATTGAAAATTTCTTCAAATTCACAATTTTCAGGAACTCCGATTCTGTAATTTTCTCTTACAATAGGAGTCATATTTGTAATTGCAATAAGGTAATTATCCCTATTCTTTGCATACCTTATATAAGGGAACACACTGTTTTCAGAGTCATTGTAGTCAAGCCATCTGAAACAATCAGGACTTGAATTATTTTCATAAAGCGCAGGTTCCGATTTATAAAGTTCATTTAAGGTCTTAACCTCTTTCTGTATAGCCTTATTGTATGGATCATTTGTAAGATGCCAATCCAAACTTTGGTTTTCATTCCATTCATTGTATTGGGCAAATTCCCCACCCATAAACAAAAGCTTTCTTCCAGGGAAGGTCCACATATATCCATAAAATGCACGAAGGTTTGCAAACTTTTGCCATTTATCACCGGGCATTTTATTTATAAGCGAACATTTACAGTGAACAACTTCATCATGTGAAATAGAAAGCACAAAGTTTTCAGAAAATGCATACATAATACAATGTGTCATTTGGTGATGAATATATTTTCTGTAAATCGGATCTTTACTCATATAATCAAGCACATCATGCATCCAACCCATATTCCACTTATATCCAAAGCCAAGTCCACCAATATCAACAGGGCGTGAAACATTTCCCCATCCAGTAGATTCTTCTGCAAACGAAGCTGTGTCCGGATACTTTGCATACATAAGTGTATTAACCTTTTGAAGGAAAGCAATTGCCTCTAAATTTTCTCTACCGCCATAAATGTTTGGAACCCATTGTCCGGCACCACGGCTGTAATCAAGGTAAAGCATAGATGCCACCGCATCAAACCTTAAACCATCAACCTTGTATTCATCAAGCCAGAATGTAGCAGATGCAAGGAGAAAGTTCACAACTTCATTTCTTCCATAATCGTAAATTTTTGTACCCCAATCTTTGTGTTCGCCCTTTCTGTCATCTGCATATTCATAAAGTGGACGACCATCAAAGTTTGCAAGTCCATGAGCATCCTTTGGAAAATGTGCAGCCACCCAATCAAGTATAACTGCGATTCCTGCATTATGACATTGTTCAACAAAATATTTAAAGTCATCCGGAGTTCCATATCTTGATGTTGGAGCAAACATTCCGGTTGTTTGATATCCCCATGATCCATCAAATGGATATTCCATTATTGGTAAAAGTTCGATATGTGTAAATCCCATATATTTTACATAAGGAATTAAATCATGGGCAAGTTCTCTATACGAAAGATATTGATTTCCATCTTTTCTTTTCCATGAACCAAGATGTACTTCGTATATTGAGATAGGTGCATCGTTCGAATTCACCGCCTTTTTAATTTTTTCCCAATGTTCGTTTACTTCCCATTTATAAGAATTTTCATTCCATACAACAGATGCGGTCTTTGGACGAAGCTCCTGATAAAAACCATAAGGATCAGATTTCAAAGGAAGCAATCTTCCATCCCTTGAAATAATTTCAAATTTATAAAGTGTACCTTCTTTTAAATGAGGGATAAATATATCCCAAATACCACTTACTGGATGACGACGCATAACATTAACACGTCCGTCCCAATTATTAAAGTCACCAACAACACTTACCCTGTATGCATCCGGAGCCCATACGGCAAAAGAAACTCCTTCTATATTATTAAGCGTCATTATATGTGCGCCCATTTTGTGATAAAGTTCAAAATGGTTACCTTCTCTTAAAAGATAATTATCAAATTCACCAATAGTTGATGGAAAACTGTATGTGTCTTCGGTTAAAACTTCTCTTCCACAATCATCAGTTATCAAAAGTTTGTATTCGCTATCATCTTCACCAACTATGGTTTCATACAATCCATCATCATGTATTTTTTCCATAGGAAGCTCCATACTTAACCCCTTTGTAATGACGGAAATTTTTTTTGCAAACGGATTAAATACACGAATAACCGCAGATTTTGGGTCATTATCAAGCTTATGAAAGCCAAGAAAGGCAAATGGATTACTTTCACGTCCAGAAATTATATTTTGAATATTTTCCTTTGTTAAAACATTATCATACATATCGCCCTCCCTCAATTATTTTGCCTAATAAAAACTATAACTTTTAAAATATATAAAAGCAATGAGAAATTTTTTAATTTTCTTCTTGATATAATAAAAAAAGCATAGTAAAACAAGAGAGGAGACGGAGTGAAAGGGACAAAAGGAATGCAACGTAAACTTATTTTAATTCTTATGTTTTTATTTGGCATCTCAAATAATGCATTGTCCCTTGATATTGGGAAGTCAGAGGCCTTCTTCTTGAAGACCTCTGATGTGAAGCCTAATGTTGCTACCATCGCCGATATGATTTTTGAGAAACCAAATGAAGCTTTTCTTCCTGATGAAAACGAGACTATTGATTACGAAGTTGCATCTGTTTCTGATGTTGAAAATAGTGATGATTATTTCGAAGATAAGGTTGAACCATCAATCGATTCTGTTCCAGAAGTAAAACCAACCGTTGTTATTGCACAGGTACAACCTGAAAAAACTTTACCTGTAAAACCTGTTAAAAAGGAAAAGGTTGCATCACTTCGCTCAATTGATTTTGTTTCTGTAACACCTGAAAAGAAAACTCGTTCTATTGCAAAGGCAAAGAAAGCAAACGATAAATTTGCAAGCATAAAAGTTTCCGAAGGTGAAGAAGTTCTTGTCTCTTCATCCGAACAACAAAAAGTTGTTAATAATGAAAAGGTTATTTCAAAGGCTGATGTCGCATCAGAAGTAATAGAAGAAACACCTTCTTCTGAAAATAAAGTTTTCGATAAATCTGATAAAAAAGAAATAAAGGGAAAAAAGAATTTAAAAAAGAAATCGAAGAAAACAGATTCGGATATTGCATCTAAAAATGTTGAAAAGTTTGTTGCTGTTAACGATACAAAAACTGAAATTCCATCTACATCTGCTTCTGATGAAAACGATTCGTCAGATGATAATCCATTTGGTGTTATTGTTTCGAAAACCAAGAAATCTAAAAGCAAAAAAGAAACAAGTGATATCGCAAACACAAGTTCAAATCCTTTTATAAAGGCTTTTTCTGCAATAAAACCTGAAACAAATAAAAAACTAAGTTCATCAAAGAAATCATCTGATGTAAAGGTTGCAAAAAATAAAAAGAAACAACCATCCATTGCATCTTCGGAAATGCTTAAAAAAGATTTGCACCGTGCATATCTTTCTGGCAATCAATATCTTTCTGCTTATGAGGATGAATCTGAAGAAGAAAATGAAGAGGCTTTGGAAGAAGATGTCGATGAAGAAATTTCTGAGGAAGAAGAAGAAAATGAAGAGGAATATCAGGATGACGAAGGTTTTACCAAACAAAAAAATGTTGGTGATGCTTTAGAGGGCAAAGGTGATAAAAAGGTTCCTGTTGAAAAGGTTAGTGTAAAAGATGTAAAGAAAAAACTTCAGGATACCAAAAAATCTATCAGTGCGCCAAGTGGTCCATTAAAAGCTGGTACACGTGAAGTTTTGCAAATGAAAATCGACTTCCAGGATGGAAGCAGTGCTGTTTCCGGTGAAAGTGTAAACCTTATTCGTTCATTCGCACAAATTGCAACTGAACAACCAACAAACTCAATCGAAATCACGATTCCTGAAAGTGTGATGAATAATCCAAAAAAGAAAAAATTAACTGCACGTCGTCTTTCTATTGTAAGCAATATTTTACGTAATGCAGGAATTTCAGATAGACAGATTCTTCCTGTTCTAAGTAATAGGGATGAAGATTCGTTTGCCTTCCGTGTTGTAAGTAATGATAATTATACAAAGTTGCGTATAAGTAAGGGTGCTGATATTTTTGGTGAAGAAGAAAACGTAAAAGAATACGATATTATGAGATGGTAATATTAAAACGAATTTGGAATTCAATAATAAATTTTATTTTTCCTCAACAGTGTTGCATTTGTAAAGACTTTCTTGGCATTGATGGTGCAATTTGCCTATCTTGTGTATCAAAGTTTGATTTAATCACTGAACCCAAATGCTCTTGTTGTGGTTTTCCATTTGAATTTAAAATAAAAGATTCGAACAAAGCTCTTCTTTGCCCAAAATGTTTAAAGAAATCATTTAAGTTTGATAAAGCTTGTGCGGCTGTTCGTTATGATGATTTTTCAAAGAAACTTATTCTTCCCCTAAAACATGGTGATAAAACACAATATGCAAAATCTATTGCAAATCTTATGGCACGATGTGGTACGGAATTGGCAAAACAAAGTGATTATATTATACCTGTTCCAATACATCTTACCCGTATGTTGAAAAGAAAGTATAATCAGGCAAGTCTTATTTGTACCCACCTTTCAAAGATTTATTCAAAGCCTGTTTTGTATACAACACTTCTTCGTTCAAAATCTACGCAATCCCAAGGTCATCTTTCCTCACAGGAACGAAAGAAAAATGTGTCCGGTGTGTTCGTTATAAAAAATAACAGTGAAATAAAAGGTAAAAATATTTTGCTTATTGATGATGTTTTTACAACCGGTGCTACTGTAAACGAATGTGCAAAAGTTTTAAAACAAAATGGTGTGAAAAAGGTTTTTGTTCTAACCTTTGCCAGAGTTGTAAAATAGATAATTCTGTTGATTCTGAATATAAAATTGTGTAACATTGTATAAGTTTTAATTTAGGGAAAATAAAAATGGGAATTTTAACAGGGATTGTTGCTTTTATAATATTACTTCCAGTAATTGTTTTTGTTCATGAATTTGGTCACTTTTTATTTGCACGAATAAATGGTGTAAGGGTTGAATCTTTTTCTATTGGTTTTGGACCATCACTTTTTTCATGGACTGATAAACATAATACAGTATGGAAAGTTTCAGCCATCCCACTTGGCGGATATGTTAAAATGCTTGGCCAGTCTGATACCCCTGAATCAACTGAAACAAAAGCAAAGAAAATAAAAAAACTAAGTGCAAAGGATAAGGCAGAAAGTTTTGAATTTAAAAAACGTTATCAAAAGGCATCAATTGTTTTTGCAGGTCCATTTTTTAATTTCATTTTTGGTTTCTTGGTATTTTTTGGATTATATTTCTTTATAGGTGTTTCAAATAATAATTCTGTTGTTATGGATGTTATAAAAGATTCTCCTGCCTACACTTCTGGAATAAAATCTGGTGATATTATTCTTTCCATTAATGGGGAAAGTGTTAAAAATGCACGAAAGATATCCCAGCTTATAAAAGAATCAAATGGTAAAAAAATTATTGTAAAGGTAAAACGTAATGATAAGGATTTATCAATTTCTGTAATCCCAGAAAAGAAAAATGATACATTCTTTTTGGGTGTAAGTTATGCATCTCGCTTTGAAAATTATCGTAAGGTAGGTTTTATTGAAGCAGTATCTGAAGCATATAATTCCGTTTCAAATATTGTTTCCGATACATTAAAATCTCTTGGCGAAATGATTGTTGGTTCCCGTTCATCAAAGGAACTTGGCGGAATGATTTCTATTGCAAAGGTAAGTGGTGATGCTCTATCGGCTGGTCTTTATGCATTTTTGTATTTAATGGCATTTATTTCTATTAGTCTTGGTCTTTTCAATCTTTTCCCAATTCCAGTTTTAGATGGTGGTTACTTATTCATATATATGATAGAAGGTATTATAAGAAGGGAGCTTCCTGAAAAAGTAAAACAAGTAATTTTCTTTTTGGGATTCTTATTTATAATTTTCTTATTACTCCTTTCCAATTTTAATGATATTTTAAGGATTATAAAATAATGAAAAAATTTTATGCATTTCTTTCTTGTTTAATATTTCCTTTGACTGCAAATTCTGCGGTTAAGGATATTAACGTTATTGGTTTAAAAAGACTTCATCCAGATATGGTAAAAAATGTTATTAATGTAAAGGAAGATGAAGAACTAACCGATAAAAAATTAAATGCTATTGTTTCAAAACTTTATAATACAGGTTACTTCAATAATATAAAAGTTAATGCAAAAGATGATGGTACATTGGAAATCACCGTTTCCGAAAATCCAACTGTTGGTGCCGTTTCATTTGAAGGAAATTCTGATTTAAAACTTGATGATGTGAAAAAGGATGTAAAAACTCGTCCACATGCTATTTACAATCCTGCTCAAATAAAGGCTGATGTTGAAACAATAAAAAATCTTTATAAACGACTTGGTAATTTCAAGGCTGTTGTCGATGCAAAAATTATTGAACGTGATAATAATCAGTACGATGTCGTTTTTGAAATTACAGAAGGTAAAAAAGCATATATAAAAGATATCCAATTCAATGGAAACGAGAATTTTTCATCAAAGGAATTAATAGAAGTTATTTTAAGTAAAGAATATTCCTGGTGGAAGCTTCTTGAAATGTATGATACCTATGATGAAGATAGGCTTCTATACGATTCGGAACTTTTGCGTAATTACTATACTCTTCATGGATTTTTGGATTTTAAGGTTGTATCCCAAACTGCAAAAATGGATTTATCTGAAAACGATTTCTATGTTACATTCAATCTATCTGAAGGCAAAAGATATAAGGTTGGTGATATTTCCATTTCATCCGAAATTCCGGATCTTGATACTTCGATTTTGAATGAAAAAATACTTCTTAAAACCGGAAAATTTTATGATGACAACCTTGCAAATAAAAGTATTGTAGATATCGCAAAAAAGATGGGTGAAAACGGATTCGCATTTATTGATGTCGATATTGAAAAAAAGACAAATCCAGAAACCGGAATTGTTGATATAGTTTTCAAAATAAAAAATTCAAAACGGGCTTTTATAAATAAGATTGATGTTAAAAATAACACCCGTACTTATGAAAGGGTTATTCGAAAAAATCTTAATTTCGATGAACAAGATATTTATAATTCCGCACGAATAAAATCATCGGAACAAAAACTTTATGAAACAGGATTCTTTGAAACTGTAAAAATTACACCAAAACCTGTTTTTGGAACACCGGATAAGGTAAATGTTGATGTTAATGTTGCAGAGCGTTCCACAGGGGAGCTTTCTTTGGGTGCCGGTTGGTCAAGTCTTAATAAGGGATTTATCGAATTCGGAATAAAGGAAAATAACTTTATGGGAAAGGGGCAAACCTTAGGCTTTACCTCAACATTTTCAGGAACACAAAATAATTTCAGTCTTTCCTTTGTCGAACCATACTTGTTTGATAAAGATCTTATGGGTGGTGTGGATGCTTACTACAGCCAGTATAAATATTCTTCTACTTATGGTTATGATATTGATACTATTGGATTGGCATTTAAACTTGGTTGGAATTATAATGATAATCTTTCCCATAGGTTCAGATTTTCTGGTAAAAATGAAAAAATGACCAACATTTCCGACAGTCTTTCATCCCAGCTTTTGGAAGGTGTCGGCGATTACGATGTTTTCAAACTTGGTCAAACACTTACCTATCGTAACCAAACAATCGATTTCGTTAATGATACCAGACAGGGATACGTGGTTTCTTACTCTACTGATTACGCTGGTTTTGGTGGAGATAAGTACTTTATTAAGAATGATATTTCCGCAAAACAAACTTTTTCTTTCTGGGATAACGTTTGGCAGTTTGGAATTTCTGTATATGCCGGAAAGATTCATTCTTTAAATGGCTCAACTTTATCTCGAAGTGATAGATATCTTCTTGGCGGAGATAATCTTCGTGGATTCGAATATGGTGGTATTGGTGCTCGAAGTGCAACCAACTCTAACTATGCATATGGTGGAAACTGGGAAGCAAACGGAACATTCCAATTCAATTTCCCAATTGGTATTCCTAAAAAATACAAAATTTCAGGATATATATTCTATGATTGGGGAAAGCTTGGCCGTCCAATCCTAAGTGATTACAGTAATGTTTTATACAGTGATAAAGTCAGAACTTCGGCTGGATACGGAATTTCATGGAATTCACCTATTGGCGCAATCAATGTATCGTGGGCATATCCAATCCATTACGAAGAATATGATAAACGTCAACATTTCCGTTTTTCAATTGGTACAGGATTTTAATACCTATTGATTATTAAATAAAAAGGAATATAATTAAAAAAGTTTTAAAATAAATAAGGAGAAAAAAATGAAAAAAATATTACTCGCTTCAATTTTATCAACAATGCTTTTTGTATCTTCTGCAAATGCAAAGGATGGTATGAATGTTGGTATTGCTGATGTTGTTAAAATCAATAAGGAAGCAAAGGTTATGATATCTTTGAATAAACAAAAAGATGCAAAACTTGAAGCTATCCAAAAAGAAGTAAATTCAAAACGTAAAGATTTCGAAAAGAAAGAAAGTGAACTTAAAGCAAAACAAGCCGTTATGGATAAAGAAGCATTCATAAAAGAACTTCAATCTTTCCAAGGTGAAGTTTTGAAATACGATAAATCAACAGAACAAAAGGTTGCTGCTGTTGAAAAAGGATTTATCGAAGCTTTGAAAACTCTTCAAAAAGATTATCTCGACAGAATTATCAAAACTGTTGGTAAAGAAAAAGGTTTTGATTTAATCGTTAATTCACAAACTGCCGTTGCTATCAGTGATAATTTGGATATTACAGATGATATCATCAAAGCATTGAATAACGAAATAAAAGAGATTGAATTAAAAACAAAATAATATTCCATTATTTTCTTGAGTCCCCCTTAATTTTTTGGTATAATAACTAAAAGTTAGGGGGATTTTACTATGCTAAAGAACTTTAAATATTTAATGTTGTCCTTATCTGTTGTGGCATTATTTTCTTGTACCACATATAATAAGGAGGTCGAAATTTTGGAAGAAGAACCAGAAGATATAGAAATCATCGGAAATGGAAATGTAAAGGGTGAAAGCTATATTATTTACACAGAAGGTGTTGGACCGTCTGAAATAAAACATTTTGAAATAAAGAATGAAAAAAATTCAACATTAAAGAATTCTTTGCAAAAATCAATTAATGCAAGCACCCCTGTTTATCAACAAAATAAAACCAATACAAAAAAGGTTGAAAAAAAGATTGTATTAATAAAGCCTGTAAATGATTACTCAAAGGCCTTCCATGATTTATCAGAAGGTGAAATAAAATCTTTTATGGACTATTTGGCACAAAGTGATAGTGAAGCTTTGGATGAAGGAAAGAATTATGAATCTCAAGGTACAAAAGTCATTATGGAAAACTATAAAAACCTTTTGAGTATTTCCTCAATGTGTTGTAGTTCAAACCTTACCGAAGAATTGAAAAACAAAGATTACGATAGTTACGAAATCAACGATATCTTGAAAAAAGATAAAGATTACCTTTTGGCACAGGACAGATGTATCCTTGTTTCCGAAGAAGATATCGAACAATCTTTTGATGATAGTAATGTTATAAAGGCAATCTTGAAATCAAAGGAAAATTGCATCTGTAACAACAAACCTTTCATAAGAAAAAATATAAACAATTTCTATCGTGTATATAATAGTGATAGCGAATTTTACAGAAAACCTTTGATTTACAGATACAAAAACAAAAACGGCGATATTATAGAGGAAGACGTTAACGAAACAGTTCTTAATATTGCGCTTACACTTGAAGCTTGTCCATAGAATAGGGGGTATAAGTAAAATTTAAATGAATTTGATTCAATGGAAAAATAGGTCTTGTAAAAAGGCCTATTTTTTATTATAATTAGCCTATGATAATTTAAAAGTTAAAGGAGCTCCACTATGGAAATGGAAAGATTTTATAACGTTACAAAATCAATAACCCTTGGCGAAGTTGCAAAAATTACCGGTGCAAAAATTGATGAAAAGTTTGCATCCGTTGAAATTAAAAATCTCGGATCTCTTGAAAAGTCAGATAAGGAAAGTATGATTTTCTTATCCCTGGGTAATGCCGTAAGTTCTGCACTTGATAAATCTGCAGAATACAAGGAAAAATTAAAGTACATTACTGCTTGTGCTTGCTTTATTTCTGAAAAGGATTTACCTTTCCTTCCCGCTGGTATAATCCCCGCAATCACAGATGATCCAAAGCTTGCATTTATAAATCTAACTTATAAGTTTTATGAGGATAAAAATACAAAGAAAAACGGTATCTCTGATATGGCTTTTGTTGCTCCATCTGTAAAGTTCAAAAATCGTGATTCCGTTCACATTGGTCCATTTGCAGTGATAGAAGAGGGTGTCGAAATAGGTGAAAATTGCTATATCGGGTCCGGTGCAAAAATCAAAACTGGTGTAATACTTGGCGATAATTGTACCATAAAGGAAAATGCCGTAGTAAGCCACGCCATCCTTGGCAACAATGTAAATATCGGTGAACAAAGTGTTATAGGTGGTAATGGATTCGGTTGGCACAGTGGCAGATTTGGCCACATCTGGGTACCACAACTAGGACGTGTCGTACTTGAAGACAATGTTGACGTAGGTATCAATAGTGCGATTGACCGTGGTGCGATTGGTGATACAGTTATTGGCAAAGGTACAAAGATTGATAACCTCGTTCAAATAGGACACAATGTAAAAACTGGTCAAAACTGTATTTTCGCTGGTATGTGCGGTGTCGCAGGTTCCACAACTATCGGTAATTGGGTTTTAGTTGGTGCTGGTGCTGGTATCTCTGGCCACCTAACTATTGGTGATGGTGTTGAAATAGGAGCCCGCGGTGGTGTTATACAAAACCTTCCTGCTGGTTCAAAAGTAAGTGGTTATCCAGCAATGCCAGTTGGGGATTTTCTAAAGCAAACTGCGCTTCTTCGCCGTATGCTTAAAAAGAAAAGTGCCAAGTAAAATTTAAAAAGGTATATAATCCTGTAAAAATAACTTGCGTTTTATTTCGACAAGGAATAAATTATACTTCATATTCAAAAAAGAGGTGATTATGGAAAATAAAATAATGTATATTGATGAGATAAAAAAAATTCTTCCTCATCGTTACCCATTTTTAATGGTTGATAGGGTTATCGATATTACCCCAGGAAAATCAGGTACAGGAATAAAAAATGTTACTGTAAATGAGGAATTTTTTAACGGACATTTCCCAACAACTCCAACAATGCCTGGTGTTTTAATGTTAGAAGCAATGTGCCAAACTGCTGTTTTGGTTGGTTCAACCGGAGATTCTGAGGAATCAAAGGGGCAAATCGTACTTCTTACAGGTATTGATAATGCAAAGTTTAAAAACAGGGTAATTCCAGGCGATCAACTTCACATCCATGTTGAAAAGGTTGCTGAACGTGGCCCATTCGAAAAATGGCAAGCCGAAGTTTACGTTGATGATAAACTTTGTGTTTCTGCAATGCTAAGCGCTATGAAGACAGGAAAGAAAAGCATATAATTTTTCTTTTTATACCAATTAATCCTCCAAAATAACATTGGGGGATTTTTTTATATTAATATCCAGTTCATAAAAAGGGGTAAATTATCACAATTCACACCCTCTTTACTCCATAAAAAAATCAATAAAAACACTTGAATATTCTTGAAAAAAGTGCTAAACTTGAAGTAAGTTATGGAGGATATTATGAAGAGTAGGAGTAGTTTTCTCGCTATTTTAAGCTTGATTTTGGCTGGGGCACTTGTTTTCCCAAATGATTACACATTCGCCAAAAAGGCAAAAAAGAAGAGTTCATCAAAGAAAAAAAGTTCATCAAAAAAGAAATCCAAAAAAGTAGCAGATGCTGTTTCTTTTGATGAGGTTTCCGAAGAACGCGCATCAAATACCTCCACATCGCGTCGTGGTACTTCATCTTCCACTTCATCATCCAGCTCTTCTTCTTCCACAGTGGATGAAGCAACCGAAATCTCAAATTTACAATCAAATTTGTTAAGTTGCATAAGTGCACAATGTGCTGGCGATATCGCATACGAAAAATGTTTCAGAACATCAAATATCGAAACATTCTATGCTGGAAATACAAATTGCCAAACTTACCTTAAATCTGCATCATCCGAAACTGTTCGTACCGTTGCAAAACAAAAGGTTATTGCAAAGATTAAAGAATCTTTCTCTGAAAGTTGTAAAGAAGCAGGTGGTAAAGTTTCTGGCGAAACATGTAAACTTGATATTTACTATTTCGCAAGATCTGCTGATGGTAAACATTCAAAGTTATCCACACCAAAGTCTGTATCAGTTGGTACAACATTTACATGTACCTATGCAAACTTTGGTCTAAGCCAACAAGATTTGGAATTCAAACCTGAAATGAAGGCAGAGGATAAAATTGCACTTATCCAATCTGGTATCCAACTTGGAACTGGTCTTTTGAATACCGGTGTACAGGCATTCCAGGCGGTAAAGGCATCACGTGAAGCAAAACGTGCAGGCGCTTATAAAACCGATGCTTGGTACGAATTTAACGGAACTGACTTAACTGAAAAATATGTCTGTGCGACTTATGATTATGGTGAAAAGGGTTCAGGTATAGGCAAGGATGAAAATTGCACCGGCGGTTATATCGGAAGCGATGATAACAATGCAAAGTATTGCTTAAAGAAGGGGGTTGATAATGATAAATGTGGTGGAACATTTAATAGTTCATCACGTCCAACATATGACAAACAACCTGTTGGTATTAGTAATGTTACACTATGTTCTGATTCCAGCTTTAAATTTGAAGGTGGAAAGACATGTCTTGTCCTTATCGAAAAATCAAACGATATAAAGAAAGCAGAAAAACTTTCTGAACTTATCAGGACAAAAGGTAACCTTGATGAATTGAAGAGAAAAGCTGAACAAGAACAAGCTGATAATCAATTCATGTCTATTTATGCTGGAACAGCTAAGGCTAATATGTTACAGTCAATTATGAATCAAAACTTATCTAGTGGTGGTGGTTCGGAATTCTGTTCGTCAGGCGAATTAGGAGGTTCTGCTTTATATTATAGAGAAGGTTCTGTTACAGATGAAGCATCTGCATATACAAAGTTTTGTAATGAGAATAAAGGTTGCAATGCTAACTCTAGATGTCATGAATTTACTGAAAATGGCAGAACTGGTTACCTTTGCGCTAAGGATGAGTCAAAGTGTAGATTTGATAAATCTTATAATAAATATATAAAGTTGACTGATGGCGATAAAAATGGTGTTAGTCGAATACAACAAGATATTGCTAATATTAAAGGCAATGCAAAAGATGCAATGGCTGCTTCCAGAGCGTTGAATGAATTAATTACAACAGAAGAGCAAGATAAATATAACAAAACATTGTCTGCATATAAGACTAACCAAGATTCTTTGAATAAGAAGAAAAAAGAAGTTGAGGAGCTAAAGGAACAAAGTTCTACTGCATTACAAAATGTGATGTCAACTGGAACACAAACTTTACTTACCGGTGCAACTACTTTGATAACAAGCAAGCTTTCTGCTGACGCAAACCGTGAAGTTATGACTGGTGCGTGTTATCTTGGTAACCCTGCTGGTGGTGGTTCAATCCTTATGCAGGAAGGCGAAGTTAAAAAATTGAATTGGAAAGTATTTAACTAAAGATATTTTTCATAAATTTACCTCTCCCCGTTTCGGCGGGGATTTTTTTATCTAATATAAACCAGATACTTTAAACTTTATTTACCAAAACTACTTATCCTATTACAACCCACACAATAATAATATTACCATTTACCAATCAAATAATTCATACACCGATAGGGGAAAATATCCTTTGAAAAATACTTAATGATAAGAAACAGGCATAAAAAAATCCCCCTTGAAAAAATCAAAGGGGACATTTTTTACTCTATCAAATATTATGCTTTGATAACACTTACAAGAGTTGTTGCACCTTCTGTAAAGATAGATTTTGCAGTAGCAGTACCTTTACCAAATGTAAGAACAAGTTCATCACCTTCTTTTGCAAGTTTAAGATCTTTTGCAACAGTTCTTGAAAGGTCATCAATCTTGTCTGAATCTGTTGATTCAACAACTTTTGGTGTTACACCCCAGCAAAGTGTCAAACGACCTGCAACTTTATCTTCTGTTGTAACAGCGATAATAGGAGCATGTGGTTTATGCTTTGAAAGGTTGATAGCAGTTGTACCAGATGTTGTGTAAGCGAATACAGCTTTTGCATCTGTTTTGTTTGTGATATCAGCAGCAACAGAAGTCATAACATCACCCAAAGTATTTTCTTTTAAATCTTTTGTGTATGTTGAGATATAGTTTCTGTATTCAGGATCAGCTTCTACTTGTCTGATGATAGAAGACATCATCTTTACAGCGTCTGTTGGGTATTTACCTTGAGCTGTTTCAGCAGAAAGCATAACACAATCTGTGCATTCGTAAACTGCGTTTGCAACGTCAGATGCTTCGGCACGTGTTGGGAATGTGTTATCGATCATTGATTCCAACATATGTGTTGCAACGATAACTGGTTTTCTCTTTTCACGGCAAAGTTTAATCATTCTCTTTTGAAGCATTGGAACCATTTGTGGTTCAACTTCAACACCCAAGTCACCACGAGCAACCATGATACCATCAGCTAAATCAACGATTTCTTCAAGGTAATCAATAGCAGCAGTAGGTTTTTCAATCTTACATACCAATGATGCACGACCATTGATGATTTTCTTTGCATAACGAACATCATCAGGTGTTTGAACGAATGATGCAGCGATCCAATCAACGCCAAGTGAAAGAGCAAATTCCAAATCAGACAAATCTTTTTCTGTGAAAACAGGAAGATTTACAACTGTATTTGGAAGGTTGAAACCTTTTCTATCAGAAATTTTACCGCCAACGATAACTTTTGTTTTAACAGAGCCAGCAGTTTTTTCAATAACTTGAACTTTGATTTTACCATCGTTGATAAGAACATAATCACCAACTTTTAATGCGTCAAGAATTGCAACGTTTGGAAGTTGAACACGTGTTTTATCGCCAAGTTCTTCACTGTTATCAAATGAAAATTCTTGACCATCTTCCAAAATTTCGAATTCGTTCTTAAATTTACCAACACGAAGTTTTGGACCTTGCATATCAGCAAGAATACCAATTCTTCTACCTAATTCTTTTTCGATTCTTTTAATGTTATCAAATCTTTTTTTGTGATCTTCATGTGTACCATGAGAGAAGTTAAGACGGCAAACGTTAACGCCTGCTTCTATAACAGCCTTAAGATTTTCGTACTCTTCAGTAGAAGGTCCGATTGTGGCAACAATCTTTGTAAATCTATAATTGTTATCAAGATTTTTTAATTCCATTTTTATATCCTTTTTTGTTTATTAGTTATTTTTTTTATTTTTTTACTTGAGTTAAGTAATTTTATGGATAATATAATACATTATATTTTAAGTTTTACAACTTATTTTTATTAACTTTTACAAAAAAAGGAGATGTAAATGGCACAAACAGACGGAATCCGCGCAGATGAACTTTCAAGTTTTATGGATAGAATCGAAAGATTAGAAGAAGAAATGGCAAATATCCGTAGTGATATTCGTGAAATTTATGCAGAAGCAAAAGCAACTGGTTATGATCCTAAAATTATGAGAGTTGTTTTAAGACTTAAGAAGCTTGACGAAGCAGATAGATCTGAACTTGATGAAGTAACAGAACTTTACAGAACAGCTCTTAATGTTTAATTTTGCTTTAAAAGTTTGAAAAATGCCTCCCGATTGGGAGGTTTTTTCGTTCTTTAAAATTTCGTTTACTTTTAGATTTTATATGATATAATACGGCAGCAATGGAGGCTAAAATGCAAAAACTAAGAATGGGAATTGTTGGTTGTGGACGAATTTCCGATTGTCATTTCGATGCAATTAAAAACAATAGCGAAACTATGGAAATTGCTGCTGTTTGTGATATAAATCCAACAAATTTACAGAAGGCTCAACAAAAAACTGGTGCCATTCCTTATACAAATATTGATGATATGCTTAAGTTTGAAAAGCTTGACTGTGTAAGTGTTTGTACACCAAATGGCTTTCACTATGAAAATGCAAGAAAGGTTTTAAAGGCAGGTATAAATGTTATCGTTGAAAAACCTTTAACACTTTGTCTATCCGAAGGTAAAAAACTTATAAATCTTGCAAAAAAGAAGGGTAAACACGTTTTCCTTATTCACCAAAATCGTTTTAACCCAACAATTCAATGTGTTAAAAAGGCATTAGATGCTGGTGCATTTGGTAAAATTTATATGATTACATCTAATGTTTTTTGGTATCGTGACGATGATTATTATAAAAATCCTGCATGGCATGGTTCTAAAAAAATTGATGGTGGTGCCTTTATTACACAGGCTTCTCACTATACTGATATAATGAACTGGTTTGCAAAAAGCCCACTTAAATCAATCTATACTCTTGGTAAAACAAGGGAAAGAAAGATTGAAACCGAAGATTGTGGTTCAACAATTATTGAATGGAAAAATAATACAATTGGTAACCTTAACCTTTCCGTACTTACTTATAATGAAAATTATGAAGGAAGTATTACTATAATCGGTGAAAAAGGTTTGGTAAAAATTGGTGGTGTTGCATTAAATAAGATTCTTGATTGGAAATTTGAAGGTGATGTTGAACAATTCTGTGATGTTTCTTATGATGTTGATTCTGTTTATGGAAAGGGTCATACACCATACTATAAAAGTATTGCAGAAACATTGCTTGATGGAAAACCATTCCTTATTTCTGAAAAAGAAGCAATTTCTTCATTAACACTCCTTTGTGGTATAGTTGATGCTATGAATAAAGGAAAGAAAATTACATTCTAAGATTTATCGGATAAAAAATGGAAAATACTTTTATTTTAAAGGATGGAGATTTTGATTCTGTTTCTGGTAAAAAAGATGTAGTTTCAGAAAATGATATTGCAAAATTATCTTCATCTTTACTTAAACTTGATGATAGGGCAAGACTTGATATTATTGAAATATCATCATTGCTTAACAGAAAAAATAATGATAATTTTTATATTGCTTACTACTTGATTTGTGCATATATGAACAAGCAAAAAAGTTATATTAATCCAGATACAGATATGGAAAATTTTGAAAAGAATATACTTCTTTCTTTTTCAAAGAAGGTAATTACTAAGAATACTGGCAATATTAATTTTATAACTGCAATTTATAATATTTTAAGAAAAGGTTCAGACCTTGATATAGTTTTTAATCAAAATAAAATGATAATGCTTTTAAGTGATTCTACAAAAATGCAAAACTCTATTGCGTCAAAGTTGAATGAAAAAACAAAATAATCTTTTCTTCTATAAAAAAAGGCGGGCCTCAAAACCCGTCTTTTTTATTTTGATTTTTTAAGCGCTTGTTCTTTTATTTCACTAAAAAATTTAAATCTTTTTGAATAAAAGTCATTTCCCATAAATACTTCTGGAAAAATTTCACCGTTCATAATAGCGGTACATTCCTTACATTTTTCATCAAGTGCTTGTAAAAACTCCTTTTTATAAATATCTGAATATTTAGATGTCATTTTATCCTCTCTGATTATCTTCCATCGTTACCACCAAAGTAGAATGGATTTGGTCTACTTGCAAATTTTTTTCTTGCTTTTTCAATTTCTTCTTTTGAAAACTTTTTCTCCATTTTTTGTGTGCATTCTTCAAGCATTTTATTGTAGTAACCAATTCTCATTTTATCTTCTAGCTTATCGCTTTGGGAAAGACGGTTTAATTGGGCTTTTATTCTTTCAATTTCAGAAACAAAGAAAGAAGCATTTTCTCTTCGTTCTTTTTCTTCTTGCTTTCTTCCTTCCATAATGTTTCGTACAGATACCTGATTTCTGTATTCCGCAGAAGCTTGAGCTTTTCTTTCCATTTGTTTTGCCGTTTTTACAATATGGCCTGACATATTAATCTCCTTTGTTTGTTAAAATTAAAAAAAGTTACAGACCTAAAATTATTTTCAAGCCAAGCAACTTTGTTTTTTAAATAAAAATTTATTAAATATCTTGTTTAAGCGGGATATTTATAGTGTTAAGTACTGTCAAAAGTTCATTCTTTGCAGCAATATGTGAAATAGAAATTTCATCCTTATCAATCTTTAAAAGGTCAAGAATAGTCAATCCTTTTAAAAACATTTCACGGTAAACAACTCTTTCACCAATACCGGAAATATAGGTAAAGCCAAGTTTTTCCTGTAATTTTTTAAGGATTGAGTCAACTTCACGTTTATTTTTTGCATCGATATGAGAAATTCTGTTTCTTAAAACAATCCAAAAAAGTTCATCCTTTCCCAAATCGGCACGTTTCTTTTGAATATCACGGATATTCTGAGTATACTGTGATTCGGAAATAATCTCCTTTGAATTAGGATCGATATTTGCAATAACATCAATATCAACCAAACTATCATTAACCGGAGTTATCAAAATATCAGCATTTTTATGTCCCGCATTAGAAAGATGGCTGAATGTTCCCGGTGTATCAATAATTATAATATCATAATCATTTTTTAAATCTTTTATTTCTTCATCAAGCTGTTCTTCATCTTCTTCGGAACTACGCTTGTTTGAAAATTGAGAAGGAGTTACAACCAAATGCTCTGGCATAGGTAAATCAAGTTTATTTTCTTCGGCATATCTAACCCTATTTTCGATATAGTGTGTAAGAGTACCCTGACGTCCATCAAGGTCTATTGTTGCAACCTTATATCCAGAGTAAAGATAAGATACAGCAAGGTGTATGGATAGCGTTGATTTTCCACTTCCACCTTTTTCATTACCTACAACAATAACTTTAGCATTTGTCATTTTTTTGCCTACCTTTTGTCATTATATCATCAAATTTTCTTAAAATAAAGGGAAATTTTTTTTGCAAAATACAAAGATTGATATATAATGAAAAAAATTTGTGTCCATAGCTCAGCTGAATAGAGCGTTGGTTTCCGGAACCAAAGGTCAGAGGTTTGAATCCTCTTGGACACACCAAATTTTATTTTTCCCAAAAATTCGGATAAAAATCAAAAAAATCCCCACCAAACGATGGGGAAAAAGATTTTTTCGTATTATTATTTCCAACATTCACGTTTTCTTGCAAAGTAAGATTTTGCATGATCGCAAGCAGGGCATTTTTCAGGTGGTTCTGTTCCAATGTGAAGATAACCACAATTTAAACATTCCCAAATAATACGTTCAGATTTTTTGAATGTTGCATCTTGTTGAAGTTCGTGAAGAAGAGTTAAATATCTTTCTTCGTGATGTTTTTCAGCAACAGCTATCGCACCCATAACTTTTGCAATTTCTTCGAAACCTTCCTCACGAGCAGTTTTTGCAAAGCTTGGATACATTTCTGTATATTCTTCTTTTTCGCCATTTGCAGCTGCAACCAAATTTTCGGCAGTATCGCCAATTACACCAGCAGGAAAATCCCATTCAAGATGAACAAGTCCACCTTCCAAGAATTTGAATAATCTTTCTGCATGTTCTTTCTCTTGATTTGCAGTTTCTTCAAAAACCTTGGAAATTTGAACATATCCTTCTTTTTTTGCTTGTGATGCAAAGAAAGTGTATTTATTTCTTGCTTGTGATTCACCGGCAAATGCAATAAGTAAATTTTTCTCTGTTTGTGTACCTTTTAAACTTTTCATATAATCACCTTTTTATTTATGAGATTTTAATTTTTCCATATTTTTAAGAAGTTGAGTTTCAACATCTGTAATTGCTGAATTAAAAGCAAGATAAGCATCATCATCATCGGATTTTGCGAACAAATCTAAGCCTTTAAGTTGTAATTTAACAGAAGCATTCACTTTTTTATGAGGAGCCTGTGTAAAAACGACATTAGCACCAATCAACTCCTGATTATATTTTGAAACTTTCTTTTCAATAGTAGACTTCACACGTTCTGTGAGAGCTTCTCCTACATCAAAGCTTTGACCTATAACTTGTATTACCATGGTGACCTCCATTTCTTTTGTTAGCTATAATTTATATATAGTGTAAAATTTGACTTATTTCAATATAAATATTTTTTTTGATTTTTCCTTTGTTTTATGGTACAATATCCACATATAAGGGAGAAAATTTATATTATGAAAAAATTTTTATTATTATTAATATCGTTTATTTTTATTGGAACAATTGATTTTTCTGTTTATGCTGCTAATTCAAGAAGATCTGCTCGCTCTGCAAAACGTGGTACAACAAGTCAGGGACGTACTGCCCGTAAATTGGCTTCTGCAACAGTAAGAGTTTCTTCGTCAAAAACAACAAATACATCATCTGAAACAGAAGAAGAACCTAGTGAAGATAAATATACCTCTTGTATGGATAAAATTTGTAAACAAGATGGTGATGACGACAGGGGAAGATGTCGTTGTTCTACTCAACTTGGTCGTATTGAAAAGGTTTTAAGAGATATTGAAAAAATCCAAAACAAAGCTGATAAACAAAACAAAGAAATGGAAGCTTTGATGTATGTTTCTAATACCTCAGGTTTAAGTGATGCCGTTGGTAATGTTTATAACAACATTAACACTATTGAGAGAAAGGCAAAAACTATGGCATCGGAAAAGGTTGATACAAAAACTTTGGTTGCAGAAGGTCTTCCACTTTATAAGAAGGCTTATTCTGAATGTAAAGCTTTTTTGCCAGAAGAAAGTGATAAACATTCAAAAAAAGAACAAGAATATAATACATTAATTGAAACAGATTGTGCTGCATATACTTCTATTTTAAAGGAAAAAGCAGATGCTGCACAAGGTTTGCTTGTTCAAGCTCAAAAGAACCAAGAAATGTATCAAGAACAACAATATAAACAATTAAATCAACTTGATACTAATGCTTGTTTTGTTGAATATGAAAATTGTTTGAAAACAGAATGTGGTGAGGAATATAGGTTCTGTAAGGAACATGCAAAGCTTGAGGCAAATCTTAAAAAATGCCAATCTATCAACTATGGAAAATGTGAAGAAAACAAAGCGGTTGTTCTTAAGGATTTAAGAAAGGCTGTAAATAAGGCATTAAAGAAAGAGGCAGTTGCACAATCTTGCCGTTCTTCCATGGGAATTATTACAAAGGGAAAATGTTTGTATCAAGTTCAATATGCCGCAGACTCTTGTACAATACTTTCAAAGTGTGGTACAACACAGGAAAAGTGGTTTAATCCAGGCCATGTTGTTCGTTGCGATGATAAGAGTGGTGACTTCAAGGATTTGGTTGCTGGATGTCATGAATCTTGCTACCTTATTGGCCCTAATGGTGAACAAACAAAAATTGGTGATAACCGTAAATCTGGTTCTATCGGTTTATTCAGAACTATTGGTATCGGATGTACTGTTGATAAATTTACTCTTCCTATACCTGCGGGTTGGGGTATTGATGGTTATCCAACAGATGAAGAATTAAAGAATGCATTTTAGGAGTGTCCTATAATGAAAAGGTTTTTGAAAATAATTTTATGTTTTGTTTTGCTTCTTGAATTTTCAAGTATTTCTTTCGCTGCAAAAAAGAAAAAGCAAAAACACAGTGTTCGTTCCGCAAGCTCGGCTTCTGGCTTAGTTTCAAAGGCAAAAGAAAAGTCTAAATCTTCGGAAAAAAAGAAGACATCAAAAAAAACAAAATCTTCTTCTAAGAAAGATAAAAAGGATGATAAAAGCTCTAAATCAAAAGATGATGCCAAAGAAGGCGATCAAACCGAAGAAATTTCAAAAACCGAACAATGTATGATTGATAATCTTGAAACACTTTTGAATGGTGAATGTAAGTTTTTAAACGAACCTTCTATTCTATCATCTCTTTCATCTAAATTCTATTGTGTTTACAATATAAAGGATAAAAGTAAACAAGATAGTGTATATAACATATATCTTTACCAAAACTATGGTATAAAGGAAAATAGTGTTAAAGACGGTGATTCATCTGTAAAAATAAAAAATCCATTAACTGGTTCGCTAAAAGGGACCGCAAAATATTATGAATATATTTTAAGTGCTCTTGATGACGGAAGTTTAAAAGATGGTAAAATTTTGGATTTTTTAACCGAAGAAATCATTGATAAAAACGATGAATTACTTGCCGGTAAAACAAGTATTATTGAAAGTGTTTCTATTCAGGATACAACTATTGCAATGAATCTTTCAAAGAAAAGCCTTGAAAGTTGTAAAAAGGAAACAAAAAAGATAGTACAAAATTGTGGTATCGCAACAAATACAGAAATGCAAACAAAAATTGATTCTAACTGTACAGAATATGATACTGCATTGATGAAGAATGCTGCTGATAAAAAGACACAGGTTTTGGATTCTTCTGCTAAACTTGCAAAGATTCTTCTTAACAGAGCTGATGCTGTAACTGATGCAAAGTCAAAAAAGATTGAACTTGAAGAAAAGGAACTTAACGTATCCAAGAAGGAACGTGAACTTAAGAATGCAAAGAAAGAGTTTGAAGAAAACGAAAAAGCAGATGAGAATACCGAAGCTGTCGATTCTTCTGATACAGAAGTAACTTCTTCCTCTGATAATGCATCTTCCGCTGGGGTAGAAGGTTCAGCTAAGGATTCGGCAGATAAAACCGATTCTGAAAAATCAGATAATACTGAAGATAAAAAATAATCCAGACTATATTAAAAAACTCCAAATACCTATGTTAAATAGGTATTTTTTTGTATTTTTAGGGTGATTTCTCCCACAAATAGTAAAAAAAAGTGGCCCGAAAGCCACCATTTTAAACTATCATTTTAGATAAACGTAAAAAATTAACCCTGTCTAGCATTAAATCTAGGGTTCTTTTTATCAATTGCAAAAACTCTTTTACCACGACGGATTAATTGAACATTTCCACGTTTCTTAGCTGATTTCAAAGAACTTTTAGTTTTCATTTTAACCTCACATTTCTAAATTATGAACGGTATGATATATGTATTTTAACAAAATGTCAAGCAAATCTTTGATTTTTTAAAAAGAAAAACACTAAAAACTGATTCTATTTCTTAATCCTCTAAATTTTTATTGAAAAAATATTTTTCCGGAAATTAACTTTAAAAGAGATGGCTTAACATATTGATTTTTCATCTTTTGAAAAAATATTGTGAAAAAATGAAAAAAATAGTGGAATTTTGGAAAAAACATTTATATAGTATTGTCTATAAAGTCTAAAAATCATATAAGGAGTACAAAAATGGAAGAAATTATTTTCCCTAATAAAATAAGAGTGCTAAGAAAAATGGCTGGAAAGTCTATGCAAGATTTGGCTGATAAACTTGGCGTAAGTCTTTCTGCGATTTCCAAAATTGAAAAAGGTTACAGAAAAATCGACCAAGAGCAAATGATGATTGTTGCAAACTTCCTTGGCTGTTCTATGACAGATATTTTTATTTCAGAAGAGGAAGATGACGAAATCATCCTTAACGCATGGAAAAAAGAAATTGAACGTCGTGTTCAACTTAACCAAAACAATGGTCTTAAAATTTTCGGTGCTGGTCTAAGATTTATTCGTACAAATAAAGATTTAACATTAATTGAAGTTGCTGAAGCTGCTGGTCTTACACTTTCTGTTTATCACAGAATTGAAATTGGTCAACGTGAAGTTTATGAACAAGAACTTTTCAGCATCGCTCGTGCCCTTGGTATGACAACAAAAGAAATTTTAACAAAAATTTATGAACTTAAGAAAGATGGAAGTCTTGACCGTTTCATAAATGCAAATACAAATCCAATCGACTCTATTTCAAAGATGAGTGATATCTTGAAAACAACAGAAAATGTTTACACTCCATCTGGTGTTATAAAGTTCAACAAAGTTCTTGTATACTCAAAGACTTTGGAAAATGGAAATATGATTGTTGATAAAAACGACAAAGATTATATCGTTTACCCAATGTCAGATAAAAAAGTTGAAAGCATTTATGCTCTTGAACTTTCATCACGTCGTCTTGGTAACATAATCCCAACACGTTCTATCTTGTTCGTTGATTCAAACCAAGCAGTAAGAAGTGGTGATATTGCTGTTCAAGTTCTTTCCGATATGGAAGATAAAATGGAAGTTCGTTTGATAAGTGTAAAAGAAGATATTGACGGAAAATTCTATGGTGTTATGTATAATCCAGATGAAAAAATTGAATTAACACCATCAGATGTTTCTTCACTTCAAAGAGTTATACTTATATCAATGAACTAAAACTTTTAACTGAGGGGTAGGGGTTTTATTAAAAATCCCTAAGTTAAGTATGACAGAAAATAAAAAAGATTTGAATTTTGCCGAATTCCAGGCTCACGAACGTGCTCTTGCAATCGGTAGAAAATATTTAAATATTTTTCATCAGCTTCATGTTATAAATGCTGGTATAGAAGCATTGAACAAAGATTTTCTTTCTCTTCCAGATGATGTTTTAAGTATTTTACCGGAACTTTCTGGTGGATCAAAGTTCTATCAGCATATTAAAAACCTAAAGGATGGAACAACACCTATAAATAAAATAGATGCAGATCTTCTTCCTTTTGGAAAGGATGTTTTTGAAACCCAAGAACTTTTCCTTGAATATACTGATTTCAGTAGACCAACATCGCCTCATCCACAACAGAAACAGACTGTAGAAGTTTCTTCTACAGAAGTAAAGTCTGAACCAGTTGTAGAGGTTGCACCATCTGAAAATGAAGATGTAAAAGTTTTATTCGATTTGATTCGCAATTTCAAAGCAACACCACAAGATTTGGAAAAATTTAAATCTAGTGATGTTGTGAAAGATTTAGGCCCAAATTGGAAAATTGAAATTAAAAATCTTATTGCAAATGATGCAAGCTCAGAGGACAAATATTCATTAAATAAGAGTTTTGAAAACTTATGTATTTTTGATTCTGCACTTAATGTATGGCAAGAATGTTCTTCTTTGGTAAAAAATCCAAAACAAAAATCAAAAGAGGAAATTTCTGCAAACCTTGAAAATTATAAAAAATATTTAAGTATGTTTGGAAAGGGTGGCCAAGATTTATTTGAAAAAGTTCAGGCTTTGATTGCATAGGCCAAAAGGGGGAAAATGAATTTTTTTAAAAAACTTTTTAACAAAGACGAAGTTTCAATCCAAGATGTTTTTGATGCTTTGGATAACTTTGATAGTGATATAAAAACATTAAGAAATTTTTCTGAAATTGCCTTTAAATATTTTGGTAATAATTGGAAATTTAATTTGGAAATGTATATCGCTTCACTTCCTTCGGAATACAAAGGAAAGTATTTATCCAAATTCAAAAATGTTATGGAGTATGAAAAGGCATTGTCAATCTGGACTTCTGCTCTTCAAATAATAAAGGGGATAAAACCGGTATCTGCAGAGCTTTTAAAATCTATGCCTGAATATAAATCATATCTTTCAAAGTTTGGTATAGAAGGTGAACGCCTTTTCGAAAAATTAAATTCTATGTTCGATGTATCAAAGAATACCTCGGAATCTCAACCTGTACAGAATGATATAGCGCCTGTATCTGACGATTCTGATGTTAAAAATGATGTGGTAGAGGAAGATGTAGCAGAAGCTAATACAGATACTGAAATCTCTGTCGAAGAGGTTGAAGTGGAACCTGAGGAAGATACTCAAACTTCAACTTCTGATACAGAAGAAAAAACAGAAATTGATACCAAAGATTCTGTTCCTGCCGAAGTTGAAGTTGTTGAGGAAGAAGATGTAGAGAAAGAAATTGCTCCTGCTCCAGCTGAACCAGCTTCTGAAAGTGTTGAAGTGGACGCTTCTACAAATGAAGAACCAGAAAATAAGTCTGATGTGAAAGGTGGTACTGATGAAGATGAAGGGTATGACGAAGACGACGATGATGCTTCTGAAGAAAACCTTTCAGCAGAAAATATCGAATATCGTAAACAATTAAAAGAACGTATTTTACAAAAGGTTCGTGACATCGAATTACGAAAGAAAAATCTTGAAGCTGAACTTGCTGAAAAGAAAGCAAAGGAAAACTTACCTGTTGCTCCATCTCCTTCAAAAGAGGACGTGGTTGTTTTCGAAGATTCTGTAAAAACAAAAAAATCAGTAAAATCTTCTAAAAATAAAAGTAAAAACATTAAAAATCAAAGTAATCAAGAAGTAAATATTGATTGGTTACTTCAAAACTTTAAGAAAATCCAAGAATTTTTATCAAAATCAAGGGAAATTATGTCTGCAATTTCCTTATATAAAAATTCTGCAAGTGTAGAAGATTATAAAAATTATGGTTTTATTTTGGATGTGATTGACTACCTTATTGAAACAGGTGAAAAGATTTTATCTCAAAAATCAGATGATGAAATCCAAACTATTTTCGAAGGTGGTCGAAACGAACTTCGTGATATTATAAATACATATAAAAACGAAAAAAATAACGAAGTCGTAATCCCAGACGAAGTAAAAAATGATACAAATAATGCATAAAATATTTATTTAAATTTTTTTATAGCATTTATAAAAAACTTTTATTAAAATAACAGGGTAAGATAGGAACGAAAATGAAGTTAAATAAAATAATATACACCATAGCCTGTTTGTTTATTGCATCTTGTTCTGATGATACAAACGTTATTCAAACTCCTGTTCAACAACCATATATTGAAACAACTTCTTATGATGTACAGGTAAATGATTACGTTCCTGTGTTTGATAAGACACCATCACGTACACTTGAAAATGTTGAAAAGTTTAATATCGAAACTCCATTAAGATGTGAGGTTGATTGGGAAACACAACAACTTATTTCATCCCAACCATTTGATCGTCGTGATTTTTTGCTTGAACGTGTGGACAAGGGGGATCCTCTTCCTGATTTAAAGGTGGATAACCTTTCATTTGAAAAAAAATCTGTTGATGAAGTATTAAGAATTTTGCTTAAAAATACCGGTATCCAGGTTTATGCAACTGATTCTTTCTATAAGGTTTTATCACAAAAGGAAATCAGTGGTAATTTGACCCAAGTTGTTGATTTAATCACATCTTTGGGTGGTGTTTATTATAACTATGATAACAGAATAAAAAGAATTACACTTAAACGTTATGCAAAGTGGAATTTACACGTTCCTCTTTCAAACGATGTAATACTTGGTATGGAAGATGCTCTTCGCGGTGCCGATATTGATGATATCGTTATCGATTGGGAAGATAAAATCATCATTTTCCAAGGTGATATTGTTACCGAAGATAAGGTAAGAAATATTGTAAATAAATTCTCTATTGAAAACTATCTTATCGCTTATGATATTGATGTTTTGCGTGTTTACCCAAAAAATCTGGATGGAAACATTAAATGGATGAATATTTTAGAGGCATTTAATGCTGGCTCTATTAAACTTTCACAAAAGGGTATTATTGGTCGTGCATTGGTTGTTTCATCAAACTTTAATCGTGATTCGTTAAATGAATTTCTTTACCCACAGGCAAACACAGTTGTTGTTTCTAGTGGTACCTTTATTGTTCCAGACAGATGGCAAGGTCGTTTTGATATTGGTCGTTGCGGAAGGGAACTTCGTCTAGAAACAGATTTAAATATTTTGAACCAAACACAATTCTTGCCAAACGATAAATATGTTGGAAAGCTCGATAACACTATTGTTCTAAGAACATCAAATGGTGATATCGCAAAATACACTGTTCCAAGTCGTCTTGGCGATAACATACTTATAATTGGTATTCCTACACAATATTTTGTAGAAGGCAAGGAAACAATCATTCCACCTAATGCTGAATTGGTTGTTTTATTAAGCCCAAGAATTATAAAAATTGTTCGTCCATTTGAAGAAAAAAATAAATAGGTTTTCACAATGTCTTTTAAAAAATTCGAGTTTTTGGTTGCGTGGAGATATCTTAAATCCAAACGAAAAGATGGATTTATTTCTATTATAACATGGCTTTCTCTTATAGGTATATCATTAGGCGTAGCAACCCTTATTATTGTTATGTCAGTAATGAACGGTTTTCGTGATGATATGTTGGCAAAAATTTTAGGTATGAACGGTCATGTAACTGTTGTTTCAAATTTTGCTGGCGAGGATATAAAGGATTACAAAGAAGTTGCAAAATCCATACGTAATATACCATCACTTCACAATGAAAAAATGAAAATTATTCCTATAATTGAATCACAGGTTATGGTTTCTGCAAATGGTAATTCTATGGGGCTTATGCTTCGCGGAATTGACTATGCCGATCTTTCAAAAATAACACCTTTATATAATGGATTAAAGGGGATTAATCCATCGGATTTAAAGGATGGAGAAGTACTCATTGGTACAACATTGGCCAGAAAACTTGGCGTTTTTGAAGGCGATGAAATAACTATTACAACTGCAAAGGGTAATATTACAGCATTTGGTACTGTGCCAAGAATACAGCAATACACAGTTGGCGGAATGTTTAATACAGGTATGTCAACCTATGATACAAACTTTATTTATATGCCACTCGATTATGTTCAAAACTTCCTTGATATGGAGGGTGTGGTTAATTATATCGAAATTTTCATTGAACGTCCTGATGATGCGGAAAAAATTGGTAAGACCATTACAAAAATGATTGCTCCAATGAACAGAACTATTTCATGGCAAAAACAAAACTCTTCATTTGTATCTGCTCTAACTGTTGAACGAAACGTTATGTTTTTGATTTTGACACTTATAATCCTTGTTGCATCATTTAATATTATTTCAAGTCTTGTTATGTTGGTAAAGGATAAATCACACGATATCGCAGTGTTAAGGACTGTTGGTGCAACCCGTGCGAATATTATGAAAATCTTTTTCCTAAGTGGAAGTTTTATTGGTGTTGTTGGAACAATAAGTGGTGTTCTTCTTGGTGTTTTGATAAGTGAGAATATTGAGGTTGTACGTCAGATATTCCAAGCTTTGACCGGAACTAAATTATTCCCAGAAGATGTATACTTCCTTTCCGAACTTCCATCAAAAATTGATTATGCCGAAGTATTTTGGGTTGTTGCAATGTCACTTACTATTTCATTCTTGGCAACAATTTACCCATCAAGAAAGGCCGCAAAGATGCAACCAATTGATGTTTTGAGGTATGAATAATGTCCGAAATTATTTTGTCTTTATCCAATATTCATAAAAGTTTTACTCAGGGAAAAACAACACTTAACATATTAAACGGTGTTGATTTAGAAGTTAAAAAGGGTGAAATAGTTGCATTGATTGGTCCAAGTGGAAGTGGTAAATCAACACTTCTTTATACTGCGGGTCTTCTTGATAAGGTTGACAGTGGCGATATCATAATCGATGGTAAAAATTGCAATAAATTAAGTGATAATGCAAAAACAAAGATTCGCCTTCAAAAGATGGGCTTTGTTTACCAGCAACATAATCTTTTTGCTGATTTTACTGCCCTTGAAAATGTGATGTTACCAATGCTTGTTAACGGTATGTCGAAAAAGCAAGCAAAGGTTGAGGCTACAAAAAAATTGGAAATGGTTGGTCTTGGTGAACGTGTAAATCATAAACCAGCCGAACTTTCAGGTGGTGAACAGCAACGTGTTGCGATTGCTCGCTCTTTGGCAAATAATCCAATACTTCTTCTTGCGGATGAGCCAACAGGAAATCTTGACCCATATAATTCAGAAACCGTTTTCGAAAGCTTGCTAAACCTTGTTAGAAATCAAGGTATGACTGCATTTATTGCAACTCACAATCCTGCTTTGGCTGTTCAAATGGATAGACAGATTGCACTTGTAGAAGGAAAGCTTTACGATTTCAAAAATCCATCCGATAGGGAGTTTTTAACCACCCACCCAATTGGTAAAAAGATTTTCGACGCATTCAAGTAATTTTTGCATCAAAAAAATAAAAACTCCCCAAATAACGGGGAGTTAGTTTTATTATATTTAAAAATTATATTTAATACCCATTTTCAAAGAAATAACTTCAGTATCCATATCTATTTTTTCTTTAAAATCTTCCAAAACAGGTTGCATAGCCATTTTTATTGTTTTTTGAGATCTTTCATCATATATACTAATTCTATTTTCAGATGCTGTATTACCATTACTATCACGATATACTGCTGTATATGTACCTGGGTTAGTTTCATCATTTCTACGCAATACATAATTTACATTTACATCAAAAAATTCCATATCATATGATACTTTTGGTTTATCTATAAAAGTCACATCTAAATTAGTATAAAATGAAAATCTATTATTAAATGGTATATTGAAATTTACACCCAAATATGGTCCTTTCATTTCTCTTTCAACCATAAATTTTGCTGATTTAACAACAGATCCTCTATCAGAACCAGTTACTAGATAATATAAATCATCTTTTTCTGAATACCCTAAGAAAAATGAATAACCTGTATTATTTGGAACATATGCTTCAAAAAATGATCTTGGATCATGTATATGATAATTTTCTGTATATTTTCCACCAAATGAATATCCACCTGTTAATTCAATATAATTATTAATTTGATACCCTACTCCAAATTTATATGAATTAGAAGATATTGAATCATCATGTTCAAATTTAGCTTTGTAGATATATGGATAATTACGTGGTACTCTATATATACCATTCCCCTCTACATCTTTTGCACCCCAAAGATCCTCACCCAATTTCTTTGTACTATAAAATGATGTTGTTTTATTATCAAATGATTTTGTATCTAAACCTAATTTAACACTAAATTTATTATATAAAGAATATGATGTTTGGAAATCTATACCACCTGAAAATACATCATAACCAACATTAACAGAAACTCCTGTTAATGAATCAAATGTATTATTCTTTTCCATAAGTTTTTTATAATCATTATAAGATTGGGCATTTACTACTGAAGATATACTTACTAATAATAATGCTGATAAAATAAATTTTTTCATTTTTTAGATCTCCTTTTTAGGGTTTTCTTCTAAATATTGCATTAAAACAGCTCCCAAACTATCTGTTGTTTGAGAATCATTCTTATCAGAAGGATATTTCTCTATGTATTGTTTTTGGTTTTCTGTTAAATTTAATTTTTCTCCTTTTTCGATTAATTCAGTTAATTTTTCCACTATAGTTTTCTTCCAACTTTCAGATGATTTTACAACTATATATTGTCCTGCATCACTTTGTATCAATACGTAAGCTTTTTCATCCAACCAAAATTTTTTAAAATTCATATTGCTTCTCTCCTTTTTTGAGTTAAATTTCTTTTCAAATCTAGATTTTTCCATATTTTTCAATATTCATAAACCACCGTCTATTTGATATAGTATTATGCAATTATTGGATATGTTGACTTTCATAGAATTTTATTGACTTTTAGGGTTAAAATTCCTAAAATCTTTGACTATATCATCTAGACGGTCGTTTATTTGTCATAGTGAATTTTCCAGTTTACAAAGCTCATTTTCCCTTATTTTTCCAATAAAAAACCCAGCTTTTACGCTGGGAACAAATGAAAAAGAAAACCTCCCATACGGGAGAACATGAAAAAAAACAAATTTAATTTTGGAGCGGGCAATGGGGCTCGAACCCACGACCTCAACCTTGGCAAGGTTGCGCTCTAGCCAACTGAGCTACGCCCGCAACATATTTCACATATTATAAGCATATTTTTAATTAAATCAAGCACTTTTTTCAAAATTCTTAAAAAAAATAAAAATAAAGTCATATATTCAATGCGAAAATCGCTTAATTAAACATATGACCTTACTTTTTTTATATAAAATAAAAGTTTTATTGAACTATTTCACCCTGAGATTTTACTGGGGTTTTAAGCAAGTTTTCGAAAAAATCACCAACTTCTTTTATCGGAGTAACCGGTTTCGAAAGGGCGATTTCCAAAACTTCATCCGCAGTTTTCACAGGAATAATCTTTAATCCCTTCTTTACAACATCAGGGATTTCCTCTAAATCCTTAACATTTTCAAAAGGAATAGCCACAGTTTTTATTCCACCGCGAAGTGCAGCCAATAATTTTTCCTTTAATCCACCAATTGGAAGTACACGTCCACGAAGAGTGATTTCCCCAGTCATTGCAACATCCTTTCGTACAGGAATTTCAGTAAGTGTCGAAAGAATTGATGTCATCATCGCAATACCAGCCGAAGGTCCATCCTTTGGTGTTGCACCTTCTGGAACGTGAATATGAATATCGATTTTATCCCAAATCTTTGGATTAATACCGAACTGTGCTGAATGTGAACGAACGAATGATTTTGCAGTTTCAATAGATTCTTTCATTACATCGCCAAGCTTTCCAGTAAATACAGCCAAACCTTTACCGGCCATAACTGCCGATTCTATCTGTAAAAGTTCACCACCAACTTCTGTCCATGCAAGTCCAGTTACGGTTCCGATACTGTCTTCTTCTTCTGACTTTCCGAAATCAAATCTTTTTATCCCAAGGAAGTTTGAAAGATTTTCAGGTGTAATTTTAATATTCTTATCATCCTGAGGTTTCAAAGTTTCCTCTTTAAGTTCGAAAAGGGATTCTTCTGATGCATTTTTTTCACCAATCTTTCGTACGGATTTTCTCATCAACTTATCGATTTGACGTTCCAATCCACGAACACCAGATTCTTTTGTATAGTATCTGATAATATCCTTTATTGCACCATCAGAAATTGAAATTTCATTTTTATCCAATCCATTTTTAACAAGTGTTTTTGGAATGATATGTCTTTTCGCGATTTCAAGTTTTTCATCTTCTGTATAACCGGAAAGTTCAATAACTTCCATTCTATCAAGAAGAGGGCGAGGTATATCATAGCTGTTTGCAGTAGCAATAAACATCACATTGGATAAATCATAATCCAAATCCAAGTAATGATCATTAAACGCAACATTTTGTTCTGGATCCAAAACTTCTAACATCGCACTTGCAGGGTCGCCACGATAATCATTTCCCATCTTATCAATTTCATCAAGCATAATAAGAGGATTGTTAACGCCAGCCTTTTTCATAACGGATAAAATCTTACCACATTGTGCACCAATATATGTTCTTCTGTGGCCTCTAATTTCTGCTTCATCATGAACACCGCCAAGAGAAAGTTTTTCAAATACACGACCAGTAGCCTTTGCAATCGCACGACCAAGTGATGTCTTACCAACACCCGGAGGGCCCATAAAGCAAAGTATAGTTCCTTTTGAACAGCCAACACGTTTTTGTACTGCCAAAAACTCCAAAATTCTTTCCTTTACTTTTTCAAGAGCATAGTGTTCTTCATCTAAAATCTTTTCTGCTTCATCTATTGATTTATCAAGCTCGGATTTTTTTGACCAAGGAAGTGAAAGAAGACATTCCAAATAATTCCTTAAAATTGAATATTCTGGTGATTGAGGAGACATATTTTTAAGTTTTTTCATCTCTGTTTTTGCTTTTAAATATGCTTCCTTCGAAAGGCCGATTTTATCAATCTTCTTTTCCAAATCATCATAATCTTCCCCGTCATCGCCAAGTTCTTTTTGAATAGCTTTCATCTGTTCGGAAAGATAAAATTCACGTTGGTTTTTATCAATAGATTGCTTTACACGTGAACGAATACGTCTGTCTACTTTCATAAAATCAAGTTCTGTTTCAATCGCAGTGTAAAGTTTTTCTAACTTTTCGGTAATATTTGGAGCTTCTAAAATTTCCTGTTTCTTTTCGATTCGCATATTCATACTCATACTGATAGTATCAAGAAGAATAACAGGGCTTGTCACCATTTCCAAACCGGTAACATTTTCAACGGTAACATCTTTACTGAATTTGATATACCTTAAAAAACTGTTACGCACAGATTTTGTAAGCATCTCAATATCTTTATTATCCTCAAAGCTTAAATCTTCAGAAATATAATCAATGGTTGTTTCCCAATATGGTTTTGAAACATTAAAGCTTGTAATTTTTACCTTGGATGTAGCTTCAATAACCAACTTTACAGTATTATCTTGAAGTCTTAGCATCTGAATAATATTTGCCTTTACACCAATATCGAACAAATCTTCACGTTTAGGGTTATTTACCAAAGCATCCCTTTGGGTAACAAGGATAATTTGTTTTCCACGTTTCATTGCTTCTTCTACTGTGGCAATAGATTTTCCACGACCAATAAATATTGGAACAATCATACTTGGAAAAATAACAATATCGCGAAGAGGAAGTAAACAATATTCCTTTTCTTCCAATTCGTTTTCTTTTTCCACGTTATCGTTCAAATCACCTTTTGAAACAATAGTAATGTCTTCTGTTGCTTTATCTTTGGTTTCAACCATAACAATATCCTTTTTGTTTTTTTATTTATAGGAATTCTATCAAAAAACTTAGTAACAAGTCAAGCAAGAGTATATATAGGAATAAAACAGCAAAGTTTCAAGTAGCTGATTTATTCTGCAATAAGAAGTATGAACGTTCTTGGGTTCACAACAATAGATGTCGACTTAAGTTTTGTTTCTTTATTATGTTCTGATGTATCGAACATTACACGCCAGTTTTTATACGGAGGTTTTGGCATAGGAACGATACAGCTATATTTTTTTGTATCAGCATTCATAATAACAAAGAAGTTTTTATCCGGTGTTGCATTTCCTTCTTTATCAAGATGAAAGTTATCACCAGCTTCACCTGAAATTTTGAAAACCAAAGTTTTATTTTTTGGATTATGCCAATCATCCATTGTCATTTCTTTTCCGGCTGGTGTAAACCATGTAATATCCTTATTTCTTGTCCCAGGAATTCTTTGGCCTTTAAAAAACTTTGATCTACGGAAAACAATATGTTTTTTTCTTATATCAATAACCTTTTTTACAAAGTCATAGATTTCCTTGTTTTTTTCAAATAAGGACCAGTTAATCCAGCTTATTTTGTTATCTTGACAATAGGCATTATTATTTCCCTTTTGTGTACGCTTTATCTCATCTCCGCCAAGTATCATAGGAAGTCCCTGAGAAAGAAGTATTGTTGCAAAAAAGTTTTTAATTTGCCTATTTCTTATAGCATTTATTTTTGAATTTGTTGTTTCTCCTTCAACGCCGTAATTATAGCTTTCATTGTTGTTTTCACCATCACGATTTTCTTCACCATTTGCATCATTATGCTTATAGTCATAAGAAACCAAATCGTTCATTGTAAAACCATCATGAGCAGTTACAAAATTAACTGTGGACCAAGGACGTCTTCCAAATTTATCGAAAAGTTCGGATGATCCGGTAAATCTTGTTGCCATATCTCCAATTTGCCCATCATCACCACGCCAAAAACGGCGTGTAGTATCTCTGAACTTTCCGTTCCATTCGCTCCATCCTGCTGGGAAATTTCCAACCTGATATCCACCCAGTCCCACATCCCAAGGTTCAGCAATTCTTTTAACCTTTTGTAAAATAGGGTCCTGTGCCATAGCATCATAGAAATCAGATTCGGTTCTGAAGCCATAATCATTTCGACCAAGAGATACAGCCAAATCAAATCTGAATCCGTCAACCTTCATCTCTGTTGCCCAATACCTTAAACTATCCATCGCCATCTGTACAACTCTGGTATTATCAAAGTTCAAAGTATTTCCGCATCCCGTTGTATCATCATAATATCTTGGATTATCCTTTACTAACCTGTAATAATAAGCATTATCAATACCACGGAAAGAAAATGTTGGACCAAGATGGTTCCCTTCTGGTGTGTGATTATACACAACATCCATAATTATTTCCAATCCCGCACCATGATATGTATCAACTAATGTCTTAAACTCGTTTATGTTTTTTGTTGCAAGGTATGCTGGTTCCGGAGTAAAGAAATTTGCGGTATTATATCCCCAGTAATTATAAAGTCCTTTTCTTTCTGGAATTGACCCAAGGAAAAAAGCCTGTGTTGGCAAAAGTTCAATCGCAGTTACCCCAAGGTTTTTGAAATAATTTATAACATTTTTATTTGCCAATCCTTCAAATGTTCCACGATATTTTTCTGGAACCTTTGGATTAAGTTTTGTCGCACCTTTCACGTGTACTTCATAGATAATAGAATTACTTCTTCTTATCTCTGGCTTTCTGTCGTTTTGCCATTTATATGTATCATCAGTTACTACACACTTTGGCATATATTTTGCACTGTCCCTGTCATCAAAGGATAAATCTTTTTGAGGGTTTCGTATTTGATAACTGAAAAGGGCACTTGACCAAACAATCTTTCCATAAAGAGCCTTTGCATAAGGGTCTAAAAGTAACTTATTTCCATTAAACCTGTGACCTTCTTCTGGTGCATATTTCCCATACACCCTGTATCCATAAAGTTGACCAGGCTTAACCCCTTCTATAAAGCAATGCCAAACTTCATCGGTATATTCGACAAGCTCTATTCTATGGGTTTCGGTTTTACCCTTTGAATCAAAAAGACAAAGCTCGACTTTTTCGGCATTCCTGGAAAACAAAGCAAAGTTTGTTCCGTTACCATTATATGTTGCGCCAAGTGGATATGCTCTACCTGGTAAAATTTTAAGTTTTGACATTTTGATACCCTTATATTAACACTAATTTATTATATCAAAATTTTACTAATCAGTAAATAGGAAATAAAATTTATCATAAATCTTTTATGTTAAGATGTTTGACTTTTGTATTGAAAATATCTTCCATTTGTTGAAGTTGTTGAAGCTGTCTTTCCAAATCTCTTATTTCAGAAGGTTGATACCCACTTTCAGCGGAAGATTCCAAGCTTCCCTCAACAACAGGTTTGCTAAGCTTTTCAAAAGTTTCAATTTCCGATCCGGACATATCACTATTGATAATAGATTTTATTTCTAAAAAGCTATCACTTGATGGAAGAAGAGATGATATAAACATTGATGATACTTTAAGTATTGGTTTCGATTTTGCATCACTAATCCATGCTGGGCGTTTATTTTTGTTTGGCATAAACCAAAGTATCACGACATAGATTGTTGCCATTATCAAAATACCTCTGAAAAATCCAAAAAGAAATCCCAAAGACTTATCAATACTTCCCAAATTTGTTTTATGAATTTTTACGGCAAAAGTTTTATTCACAAATGATGTCACCATTATCAAAACAACAAACACAGAAATATATGCCGACATAGCAGAAAACATAGAGCTTGAACCAAAAATGCCCGCAAATTTAGGTTCCACAAACGGAAAAAGAACTTTTGTTAAAAATACTGTTCCAATCCATGCAACAACAGAGATAGATTCTTGAATCAATCCGCCACTGTATGCAAAAACTGATGATAAAAGAACAACCACAACAAAAACAAAATCTAAAAATGTGAACATCTTATTTCCTCTGGGTGTACATTATACCAAAAAATTGGAATACATTCAAGAAAATAAAAAGAGTTTAGGGTTTTGATAGGTTTTTATTTATTATCTTTTCTTGTGTATCTTTTTTCATTCAAAAGGAATTCTTTTTTTGTAATGAATTTCTTTGTTTTGCAAAGATCTGCATAAAACCAACAAGTATAACACTTTGAAGTTTTAGCCTTTTCCTTTCCATGGTATTTACCCATAACTAACTTTACAACATCCTTTATTTCTTTGGAATTCAAAATTTCTTCCAGACTTAATTCAAATGCATTCAAATCATAAATTTCATCAATAAGGTTACAACAACCCAAAAATCTTCCATCCCAATTTACTTGTGGGTTAAATAAAACTTCGGTACATGGAACCCATCTTTCTTCCCAATTAGAAAGCAATGTTCCTTCTTCATACAAAAGATTTGTTTCTTTTTCAACTTCCTTAACATTTTTAGGAATAAAATTTCTCCAATCTTTTTTAAAGTAAATTTCCATTCCCAAATCTTTCGCCATATCTTTAGCTTTTCTTATTTCTTCAATACTTGAATTGTATGGTAAAATCACATATTGCCATCTCATAATTGGAAAATCTTTACCATATTTTTTCTTTGTTTCATTAAGCTTTTTAATATTTTCAATAACTCTGTCAAAGTTACCATTTATACGATATTTACCATACGATTCGTTTGATGCTCCATCTATGGAAAAATGAATGATTCTGAAATCATATTTTACCAATGCATCAATAACTTCATCCTTTACATTATTAAAGTTTACCCCGTTATATGCATGAATATCCACATGCTTTTCATATGCAATACGCATAATATCAACTAATTCAGGGTTAAGAAAAATTTCACCATTATTGGAAAGTTCAATTTCTTTGATAGTAGGGTTTAAATTTATAAATTTTTCAAAGTTTTTTGCTGTCAAATATCCATTACCAATTTTCCCAGAATTATTCAATCTCATAGGGCATGTACGACAGTTAAGCTGGCACAAAGAGCAAGCCTCTAATCTACAACTTGTTGGCGCATGGAATTTCTTTTTAAAATAATCAAACATTGCAAAACACCTTTTCTTTATTTATGTATAAAAGATAGTCTTTATTACCCAAAAAATCAAGATAAATGTGGCTCGTTTACTTAAACCATTTAATATAATAATCTGTAAATTTTATTTTTATTTGCTTTTTTAGAAATAAAAAAATCCCCCGAAAAATCGAGGGACAATTTCAAAAAAATAAATCTTAGAAACCAAGAAGTTGTCTTTCCTTTGAAATTCTTTTTCTTTCACGACGTACAGCTTCGTTTTTCATACGTTTTTTAGCAGCAGTACCAGTTTCAAAGTATCTTCTTTCTTTGATTTCACGAAGAAGTCCTTCTTTTTGTCCTTTTTTCTTAAGAACGCGAAGAGCTTGTTCAACATTGTTATCACGTACAAGAACTTTAACCATAATTTCACCCCCTTTTTGAGTAAATTGTTTCTAAAAATTTTATGAAAAGTTCTTAAAAACTTGGGAAAAGTATAACAGAAGTTTTTGAAAAATCAACATTTTTCTTTCATTTCAAAAAAATTGTCAAAAAAATCCCCCAAGACGGGGGAAAATTTTTTTTATTTTGACTTTTTTCTTCCAACCAAAGATTTTTTCTTCTTTGCCGGAGCTTTTTCCTCAACGACTTCTTCTTTTGCCTTTGTTTTTTCGGCAATATAGTCCTGAAGCCAGTGTATAGGGTAAGTTCCATCAACAAATTCTTTTTGTTTCAAAAGTTCTTGTTGCAAAGGAATTGATGTTTTAACACCATCAACAATCATTTCTGAAAGAGCATAGTACATTTTTGTAATCGCACCATCACGAGTAGGAGCAAAAGTAATAACTTTCGCAATCATACTATCATAACAAGATGGAATCTTGTATCCAGAATAAAGACCGCTATCCACACGAACACCAAGTCCACCAGGAGCGTGATAATATTTCACAGTACCAGGGAATGGAACGAATGTTTCTGGATCTTCGGCATTGATTCGGCATTCAATTGCGTGACAATGTGGGTATATATCTTCTTGTTTAAACGAAAGTTTTTGACCTTCTGCAACACGAATTTGCTCCCTTACCAAATCAACTTCGTAAACTTGTTCTGTTACAGGGTGTTCCACCTGAAGTCTTGTATTCATTTCCATGAAATAGAACTTTCCGTTTTCGAACAAGAATTCAATAGTACCAGCACCACGATATTTTAATTTTTCCATTGCTTTTCTAACAATAGTTTGAATATCCTGACTTTGTTTTTTTGTAAGGATAGAAGCAGGAGCTTCCTCTATAATCTTTTGATTCTTACGTTGCATAGAGCAATCACGTTCACCCAAAGTTACAACATTACCAAACTTATCGCCGATAAGTTGTATTTCAATATGTTTTGGGTTAACAAGGTATTTTTCCATATAAACACGGTCATCACCAAAAGCAACCTTTGCCTCACTTCTTGCAATAGGGAACTGAGCCTTAAGTTCTTCTTCATTAAAGGCGATTTTCATACCACGACCACCACCACCGGATGCAGCCTTCACAATAACAGGGTAACCAATTTCTTTTGCAGTTTTCATTGCTTCTGTAATTGTATTAAGAGCGCCCTTGCTTCCTGGAACAACAGGAATGCCAAGTTCAATCGCAGTACGTTTTGCCTCAACCTTATCACCCATACGGCGAATATGCTCAGGAGTTGGTCCAATAAATTCGATACCATGAGCTTCTAACATTTCTGCAAATTCTGCATTTTCTGATAAAAATCCATATCCAGGGTGTACTGCATCTGCATTTGTAACAACAGCAGCAGAAATAATAGCAGACATCTTAAGATAAGATTCAGCGGATGAAGCAGGTCCAATACAAACGGATTCGTCTGCCATTTTTACATACATTGCATCATTATCAGCGGTAGAGTGTACAGCAACGGTCTTTATGCCCATTTCACGACAAGCACGAATGACACGCAAAGCTATTTCACCGCGATTTGCAATAAGTATTTTTTTAAACATATTTATCCTCGCTTATTCAATAACGAATAAAGGTTGTTCGTATTCAACAGTTTCAGAATCTTTTACAAGAATCTTTTTGATAACTCCATCTTTAGGAGCCTTTACAGGATTGAATGTTTTCATTGCTTCGATAAGGCAAAGAGTATCACCTTTCTTAACAGATTGACCTTCAACAACAAATTCTTTTGCTGATGGTTCTGGTTTCATATAAACAACACCAACCATAGGTGATTTGAATGCGTTTGAGTAATCAGGAGCAGCATTAGCAGAAGCATTTGCACCATTTGTTGTTTGAGCAGGAGCGGAAGTAACAGCAGGCATAACACCACCGGCGATAATTGCACCACCTTTTGCATTTGAAATTTTTATTCTTTGACCATTTCTTTCATATTCAATTTCAGAAAGATTGTGTTGATTTAAAAGAGCTACTAATTCACTTACAAGAGAATTTATATCTTTTTTCTTTTTAAACATTTTATATCCTTTTCAGTTTTTTAATAAAATATTGAAATACTATATAAAATTTTTTTAAAAAAGTAAAGCCTATCTTTTAATAAGAAAATTATTCTGGAATTTCAGCCTTTTCAAGGATGGAAATAACTTTATTCATTTCTGGTTCAGAAATTTCTTCCTGACTTTGTGCTGGATATATATCTGAAATAGTCTTTACATCACCAAAGTCGTCATATTCTGATTCGTTAAGTTTTACAACTTTTACGCCAAGTTCATTCCATTTTTCTTCAAATTCAGAGTAATTTACAACACTACTGTTTGTAAGACATGCTATTGTTTCAATCGGTAGATTTACCTGATCTTTAAGAAGTCTTTCTATGTCTGATTTTGCTTGTAATGCACGGAATACTGGGGAAATTTTGTTTCCTTCTTCACTGAACCAAACAGGTGTCTGGTTACCTTCAACTTTGTCTTCTGATGCGAACCAGTTACCATTTGTTGTATCAAGTTGGATTATAGCAATTTTATCTTTTGCAACACCAAGGTAATCAATACCTGTTGAACCAATTCTTATTTCACTTAAAAGCTTAAATCCAGCAGAGATAACAATTTGTTCCATCACATTGTTTTCTTCTTCGGATATGTTTTTAAAGTTCATATCGATTTTTTCAACTTTTTCTGCATCCAAAGGTTTTGAAAATTCAACTTTTGAAAGAAGTTTTTCTGAATTTACAGGTTTTTCTTCAACTTTTTCCGCTGGTTTAGCAATATTTTCAGATGAAGATTCTTCTGCTTCTTGTTTTTCCTTCATCTTTTTCATAATTTCTTTGATTTTAGCTTGAAGTCTTGCTCTTTCTTCTTCTTCTATTTCTGAATTTTCAAGATTTTCATTTTTTTCTATTGGTTCTATTGCAATTTCATTAGGTTTATTTACAGTATTATTTGGATTTTGACCGTTACCATACATTGCAAATCGTTCATTTTCTTTTTCTTCTTCAGGTTTAGCTTCTTCTAGGACCTTATTTTTTTCTTCTGTTTTTGCATTTGCGATAATAGAAGTAACCGCATTTTCATTACTGTTTGATAAAGTTTTTTCCGCTTCCTCGGATTTACTTTCTTCTGGTTTAGTGTTATCATTGGATTTTGAAAGTTTTATCTGCATTGCAATCATACTACCACTTACTACAACGCATACAGAGCCAACAAATGTAATTAAAAAGGATAACTGTTTTCCTGATAAAAAGGCCTTTCCATTAACTATATTTTTCAAAAAGGTAATAAGTTGACGTCTGTTTGTTATATCAAAATTCCAAATAAACGAAGACATATTTTTAATAAATATCATAGCAGTAACCAAGAAAATACCTGCTATTACATAGTTGTAAATCTTTGATTTATCGAAAAATTTATTCATTTTAAAAGCCCTTTTAAAAATTTATATGATTAAAATTTATACTATAAAATTATTTTTGTCAATAATTATTTGATAAAATTTAGTATTTTCTTAGCAAAAAATCTTAACTTTACAAATCCCCATACATATATTAGAATCATAGGACAACAAAATAAATATTAATATAGGTGTATTATGGAAAATAGTTTGGAAAATAAAAAAGTGTTAACTGGGGTAAAGCCAACCGGCGATCCTCATATCGGTAATCTTTACGGTGCGATTTTGCCTGCAATTACTATGGCAAATAATTCGTCTGCTGAATCTTATATCTTTATTGCAAATATTCATGCATTAAATGGGGTAAAGGATGTTGACTTCTTAAGGGATAAAACATACGAGGTTGCCGCAACATTTTTGGCATTTGGTTTGGATACAAAAAAAACTGTTTTCTATCGTCAATCTGATATCCCAGAAGTTTTTGAATTAACTTCAATAATTATGAATTACACTCCAAAGGGGTTAATGAACCGTGCCCATGCATACAAGGCAATATTGGAACGTGATGGCAATGATGATAACGTTAATATGGGTTTATATACATACCCAATCCTTATGGCTTCGGATATTTTGGTTATGAGGTCAGATGTAGTTCCTGTAGGTTTGGATCAAAAACAACATATTGAAATTGCTCGTGATATTGCAAATTCATTCAATTCAGTTCATAAAAAACAAGTTTTGACATTACCTGTTGAATTTATTGAACATCAAGATTCTATTTTGGGGTTGGATGGTCGAAAGATGAGTAAGTCCTATAATAATACAATTCCTCTTTTCACAACTGAGGAAGATACAAAAAAACGTATTATGAAAATCCCAACTGACAGTCTTCTCCCAACTGATAAAAAGTCACCTGATTGTCTTTTGTATCGTTTGATGAAGATGTTCAATGTGGATGCTGATTATATGCAACACTTCCTTGATGGAGGAATTGGTTATGGTGATGCAAAGAAAGTTTTGGCACAAACAGTAAATGATTATCTTCGTCCATATCGTGAAAAGTATAACGAACTTATGATGGATAAATCAAAGATTGATGAAATTTTGAATGCTGGTGCAAAACGTGCCAGAGAAGTTTCTTCAAAAACTTTGTATGATGTGAAAAAAACACTTGGTTTAATTTAATTTGTAGATAAGAAAGTATTATAAGATGAATAAATTAAAAAATAAAATCGAAGAAATTTTGGTTAAGGCAGTTTCTGATTGTGGTATTGATATTCCCGCTGGGATGCAGATTTTAAAAAATTCTGATCGTCCAGATTTATCCGATTTTCAATCAAATATTGCGATGGGTTTAGCAAAAGCATTGAAAAAAAATCCACGCCAAATTGCAACCGAAATTGTCGAAAAAATCGATAACAAAAATTTAACCGTTTCGATTGATGGCCCAGGTTTTATAAATATCGTTGTTGGAAATGATTTTGTATCAGAAATTGTTTCACGTGAAACATTTGCTCCTCATATCCAAGATAATCCTAAAAAAATTATTGTTGATTACGGTGGTCCAAATGTTGCAAAGTCACTTCACGTTGGACACCTTCGCCCAAGTATTATTGGTGAAGCATTAAAAAATCTTGCAAGATTTGTTGGTCACAATGTTATTGGTGATGCTCATCTTGGCGATTGGGGTTTACCAATGGGATTGATTATTACTTCTATCAAAGAAAGGGGTTTAAAACTTCCATTGACTGTTGATGAACTTAATCCAATTTATCCAGAAGCATCCAAACGTTCCAAAGTTGATGAAACATTTATGGCAACTGCCCAGGAAGAAACAAAAAAACTTCAAGATGGAGATAAAGAAAACAGAGAAATATGGAATAGCTTCAGAAAAACTTCCGTTGATGATATAAAAAAGACTTTATCATTACTTAACGTTGATTTTGATTTGTGGCTTGGTGAATCCGATGCAAATGATGATATAAATTTCCTTGTACCAGAGTTTAGAAAAAAAGGTTTTACCAAAATGTCCGAAGGTGCAGAGGTTGTTGATTTAGCTGACTATCCAATGAACAATTCTCCTGTTCCTCCATTTATTGTTTTAAAAAGTAACGGTGCTGTTATGTACGGTATGACAGATATGGGAACTCTTTACGACAGAGTAAAAAGAAAAAATGCCGATATTATTTGGTATGTTGTTGATAGTCGTCAAGCACTTCATTTCCATCAGGTATTTTCTGCTGCTGAAATTACTGGGGTAAAGGGAAATGCTGAACTTGAACATTTAAGCTTTGGTTCCGTTCTTGGTCCAGATGGAAAACCTCTTAAAACAAGAAATGGTGATAATGTTTCATTAATTGATCTTATTTCTTCTACAATAAATTTTGCACGAAAGAAAGTTGATGAAAATGAAAAAACAAAATCTTTGCCAGATAACGAAAAAGATGAAATTGCACGTGATGTTGGCGTTTCCGCAATAAAGTTTGCTGATTTAATCAATCCTCGTACAACCGACTATATTTTCAACCTTGAAAAGTCAGTTAGTTTCGAAGGTAAAACAGGGCCATATATTTTATATACAGCCGTTCGTATCAAATCTCTTCTTCGTGATATAAAAGAAGATTTTAGGGATGCCGAAATTATTCTTTCCAATAAAAGTGATAAGGCTTTGGCAATGAAACTTTGTGAATTTGATGAAGCAATCGAAAAATCATTCGAAGCTCGTGGTGTTCACATACTTGTTCAATACATTTATGAACTTGCAACCATATTTAACGATTTCTATCATAACTGTAAAATCGGACCAGAGGAAAATATTTCCCTTAAAAAATCATGGTTAAGGTTATCACAAATGACATTAACAGTATTTGAACAATTCGCAAATATTATTAAAATCAATATACCTGAAAGGATGTAAAAATGTTATACTTAAACCTATTTATTTTATTTTTGGTTGCATATTTAATTGGAGCTATTCCAACCGGACTTATCCTTACAAAACTATTTTTAAAGCAAGATGTTCGTAAAATAGGAAGTGGAAGTACAGGTGCCACAAATGTTTTAAGAACTGGTTCAAAATTGCTTGCTTTTGCCACACTTTTATTTGATGCATTAAAGCCATATTTGGCAATGATTGCCGTTCATGGAGTATCAATACTTTTGTTTGGTAAATTTGTAACATTCGTAGGATACGGTTTATATGAAGAATATATCACAATGGCAGTTTGTGGTATTACAATTTTCGCACATTGTTATCCAGTATACCTAAAGTTCAAAGGTGGTAAAGGTGTTGCAACAGCATTCGGTACATTATTCCTTTTTTCAGAAAAATATTACGGTTTGCCAGTTCTTCCAATAATCGCATTATCAACATGGTTGACTGTTGCATTTATTTCAAAAAAGTCATCACTTTCAGCTTTGACAACAGCACTTCTTATACCATTCTATGTTTATAAATTTAATAACCTTGGCGGTGGTGAAGCATCAACATATTTAGTATATTTCTATATTGGTGCAGTAGTGTTCGTAATCTTCCGTCACCATGCAAATATTGCTCGTCTTATTAAAGGTACAGAAAGCAATATAAAGTTAAGCAAGGACGATTCCAAAAAGAAAAAATAAATGACAGACAAAGAAAAACTTGATTGGTTAAGGTTGTTAAGAACGGAAGGTATTGGTCAAATTACCTTCCATAAACTTATTGGAAAATATGGAAATGCAACCAAAGCGATTGAGTTTTTGTCTTCATTAACAAAATACAAAGTTCCAGATATTTCCATTGCCGAAAAAGAAATTGAAAATGCCGAAAAAATTGGTGCAAAGATTTTGTTTTCTTGCGATTCGGATTATCCATTTTTGCTTTCTCAGATTCCTGATTTCCCTGCGGTTTTATATGTCCTTGGAAACGTTGATGCATTAAATGGAAAAACATTCGCAATGGTTGGTTCCAGAAATGCTTCAATCAACAGTAAGTCAATGACCGAAGCTTTATCAAACGAACTTTGCTCCATTGGATATACTATTGTTTCTGGTATGGCAATTGGTATTGATACATATGCACACATTGGTGCGTTAAATTCTCAAAATAATACAAAGTTAAAAACTGTTGCCGTTCTTGCCGGTGGTGTTGATAATATTTATCCAACATCTAATACAAAACTTTATCACAGAATTATAGATGAGGGGGCTATAGTTTCCGAAATGCCAATCGGTACATCACCACAGGCAAATTTATTTCCAAAACGTAACAGAATTATTTCCGGTCTTTCCTATGGTACCTTGATTATGGAGGCAAGCTTAAAATCCGGAAGTTTGATAACTGCAAGATTCGCACTTGAACAAAACAGAGAAGTTTTTGTCGTGCCAAATTTCCCACGTGATCCAAGGGCTGGTGGTACAAATATGCTTATCAAAAATGGTGCGATATTGGTTGAAAATGCAACTGATATAACTTCTGTTATTGATGGACTTTCACATGAAAGTTTTGTAAAAAATGATTTGTTTAATGGTATTTGTGAAGAAAAACTTTCCTATCTTCCACAGGATTGTGAGGATTTAGATTCGCGTGATTTACAGGGAAAAATTTTATCCCTTTTAAATTCTACACCTATTTCAACAGATACACTTATTCGCGAACTTCCCGAATTTTCACAAACACAAATTTATGATGCACTTTTAAATCTTGAACTTGATGACAAAATTGATTATCCAAGTGTTGGAAAAATTATTTTAAAATTATAGGGGTAAAAATGGAAAAAAGAAAAGTAGAATTGCTTTCACCTGCCGGAAATTTTGATTGTGGAATTTCTGCATTTACTTATGGTGCAGATGCAATTTATTTGGGATTAAAGAATTTTTCTGCACGTGCAGATGCAATGAATTTTTCATCTTCGGAACTTGAAAAAATAACATCCATTGCCCACAACCTTAAAAAATCAGTTTATGTTGCAATTAATACAGTTATTCAAAATCATGAAATTCCTGAACTTATCGAAAAATTGGGAAGTGCAGAGTTTGCAGGTGTTGATGGTATAATTTTACAGGATTTTTCTCTTGTTCCACTTATAAAGAAATATTTTCCAAAATTAAAAATGCATGCCAGTACACAAATGGCTGTGCACAATCTTGAAGGCGCAAAAATTTTAGCAGATATTGGTTTTTCACGTGTGGTTCTTGCCCGTGAATTGAGCCTTTCTGAAATTGAAAATATTACAAAAAATTGTGGTATAGAAACTGAAGTTTTCATCCATGGTGCACTTTGTTATTCATACAGTGGCCTTTGCTTTTACTCCTCATTCGAAAGGGGTGAAAGTGCTAATCGTGGAAAATGTACTTACCCATGTCGAAAGCTTTATAACGGAACACATCCATATGCTATGAAGGATTTAGCTCTTAACGAATATATCTTAAAACTTCGTGATATCGGCGTTGCTTCATTGAAAATAGAAGGTCGAAAAAAGACACCACTTTATGTTGCCGCAACTGCAGATTATTATCGTCGTATCCTTGATGGTCGCGATACAAAAGGTTGCCTTGATAATATAAAAAGAATTTTTGCACGTCCTTATACAACATTGCACATAAATGGTAAAAACAAGGATGTAATAGATAGGGATTTTTCCGGCCCACGTGGACTTTTTGTTGGAAAAATTGAACGTATAAAAAGGAATGTTATTACATTCAAAACTTTATCCCATATTGAAAAGCATGATGGTTTGGCAATAGAAATCACAGGTATCGATCGCCCATATGGTTTTGCGATTGATAAAATGTGGGTTCATGAAAAGCCAAGCTTTATAGCAGAAAAGGGTGACAAGGTTGAACTTTGCGTGCCAACCGATGCACCTGATTTTGAAATTGGAGCAAATGTTTATTGCACATCATCACAAATTGCAAAATCATCATATCCGTTTAAGGAAACTGTCCTTACAAAAAATATTGAAAAAAATTCTTTGGATATTTCATTTAGTATGAATTCCGAAAAAATAGAGGTTACAGCCAATAACATTTCGGTTCTCCGTCACGATTCGTTTCAAAAGGCAAACAATCCAGAAAAAATGCATGATGGTGTTGTAACCGCATTTTCAAAGCTAGGTGATTATAATTTTACCCTTGGAAATCTTTTATATAATAATGATGGATTTTTTGCCCCAATTTCATTATTGAATGATATAAGAAGGGAGCTTTGTGAAAAGCTTACCCAAAAACCAGAATATGTTTTGCCAACAGTTGAATTTCCTGTTAATTTAGTAAAAAATCACGAAACAAATTTTGTTATAAAAATTGATGATACAGACTATATTTCAAACTTTAATGAAAAGGATTTTGAAAAAATTTCCGAAGTTATTGTTGATATAAATGCTGACTTTTCAAAAATTCAAACACCTGCTTTAATTTCAAAAATCAGAGTATCTATACCAGTGGTAAACAGAAACAATGTTATGCCAAATCTAAAATCAAAAATCAAACGCTTGATTGATGATGGATTTACAAAGTTTTCTGTATCAAATATCAGTGGCATTTATTTGATGAAAGAATTTGGTATCAATGATTGGATTTGTGATTATTACCTTTATACACTAAATGATTTTTCATCCGAGTTTTTAATAAGTCTTGGTGCAAAAAGAATAACTCTTTCTCCAGAAGATAGTTGTGAAAATATGCAAACAATCCTTAAAAATTTTGGTGATAAAACAGATATTTTAATTTACGGAGATGTTCCACTTTTCATTTCTGATAATTGCCTTGGCGATTGTAAGAATTGTAAAAGCACCGATAATGTAATTATCAAAAATTGCCGTCATTATATATTTGAAAAGGTTCCATATTGCATTGCGAATAAGTTAAAAGATTTGCATCCTGCAAATTTCCGTTTAGATTTTTGTTTCAAAAAATATACAGCACAAGATGTAAAAAACATTTTCCATAATGTAGTAGCTGGCCAATGTCCAAGAAATTCAATCTCGGCAAATTTTGAAAAAGGATTTAAGTAAGATTATTTTAAATAGTCTTCTAATTTTACAAATCTATAGCCCTGTGCCTTAAGCAAAGGAAGTACAGATTTTAATCCCTTTCCGGTTTGCTTTTCAGGATGATTCGCATGCGCAATAATTATATCCCCGGCCTTTGATTTCAAAAGTGCAGCTTTTACCTGGTCTGCAGAATAAGTTGCTCCTGCATCACCAAGTATATTAAATCCAACAGGAATAAATCCCATATCATAAATTTGTTTTACCGCATACTCATCATAATATGCAGTACCGGAACGATAAAACTTTGGTCTTCGTCCGGTAATATTTTCTATATAATCAGCATTGATTACAACTTCATCAAAAAGCTCTTTTGAATTGGAGGTTCCCTTAATCCCATAAATAGATCTGCCATTAAGTGATGCCGGTACGTGACTGTATCCATGATTTTCTATTTCAATCCATGGGCTTTTTGAAAGTTTTTCAAATTTTTCTGGATATTTTTGTATCCAACGATAGTTTATAAAAAGAGTTACTGGTATTTGATTTTTTCCTAAAAATTCAATCAAATCTTCATCCAAACTATCATTTTTTGAACCGCATGCATCAAGTGTAAGTGCCAAAACTTTTTCAGTTGTAGGAAGCTTTTTTACAACCCCAGAAATATCTTCGCTCCATTTATTCGGTTTAACATTTGAATATTTTTCAATAACAGAAATTTTTTCATTCTTAACACCTTTTTCTAACACAGCAACATTTTCACGAGAGCAAGCAACAACAGAAAACAAAGATACAGCAACTAAAAATTTTTTCATTTATTTCTCCAATTAAAAAGTTTATGGAAAAATTGTAAATAACCTATTTTATAAATGCAAATATTTTTTCTTGAAATAAAGTGAAATTTTTCATAAAATCCCTCATTATGATAAATATTGAAAATTTAACAGTTTATATGAAATCCCGTTCTCTTTTAGAGGATACCTCTGTGCATATTTCTGATAATCAAAAAATTGGTATCGTTGGTGTTAATGGATCCGGAAAGTCCACTTTGTTCAAAGTATTAAAGGAGGAGTTAGAGCCAACCTCTGGCAAAATAACATTTTCATCCAACCAAAAAATCGCATTTGTAGAGCAGGAATTTTACGATATCGATAAAACTGTTATGGATTTTGTGTTGAGTAAGGATAAGGAACTAACATTCTTTCGTGAAAAGTTAAAATCTTGTAATCCAGAGGAGCTTCCAGAAATATATGACGAACTTAAACGTCTTGAATCTGATACTGCCGAAGCTCGCATATCACATATTTTATCTGGTCTTGGCTTTTCCGAAGATGATTTAAAGAAAAAAGTTTCTGATTTTTCTGGAGGTTGGCGTATGCGTTTGGCATTGGCCGGTGCGCTTTTCCGCTACTCTGATATACTTTTGCTTGATGAACCAACAAACCATCTTGATTTAGAAGCATCAATCTGGCTTGAAAATTATTTGAAAAAATATTCAAAAACATTGCTTATCATAAGTCACGACCGAAACCTTTTAAATAACATTTGCGATGGCATTATTCATTTCGAAGGTAAAAAGCTTGTTTTATATTCTGGAAATTATAATAACTTTTATAAAAACTATATACTAAAGCATGAAAATGAAGAACGTCTTGCAAAAAAACAATCTGAAGTAAAGGCTCATCTTCAATCCTTTGTTGATAGGTTCAGGTATAAAGCAACTAAGGCTAAACAGGCGCAAAGCCGTCTTAAAATGCTTGAAAAGTTACAGGATATTTCTGTAACCCAACTTGACAGGTCATGCCACTTTGAATTTCCTACATCTCCGGACTTACCAACTCCACTTGTAAAAATCGAAAATGGAAGTGTTGGTTATGGGGATATAACTGTTCTAAACAAGCTAAATATAAACATTACTCCTACTGATAGAATTGGTATTTTGGGTAAAAATGGAAACGGAAAATCCACACTTGCAAAGCTTATTTACGGTGATTTGAAACTTCAAAAGGGAAGTTTTTATAAACAACCAAAACTTAAAATTGGATTTTTCACCCAGCACCAAATGGAAGAACTTCCACTTTCTATGTCCCCGTTCGAGTATGTACAGTCACTTCTTCCAGAAAAAACAGAAACCGAGATTCGTTCAATTTTGGGAAACTTTGGTATAAGTGGTGATGTTGCAATTACAAAGATTAAAGAGCTTTCCGGTGGTGAAAAAAGTAGGGTTGTTTTCACAAAAATTTCTTTGGATAAACCATCAATTTTAATATTGGATGAACCAACAAATCACCTTGATATACAGGCCAGAGATGCTCTTATCGAAGCGTTAAATGATTATAATGGAGCAGTGCTTTTAATCACCCACGATTTCAACTTTTTAAATATGGTTGTGGATGATTTGTGGCTTGTTAATAATCATACCTGTTCAATGTTTAATGGTTCTATGGAAGACTATAAAAAACTTCTTTTAACACAAAATACTACACCTGTAAAAAATGAAAAAGCTTTGGCAAAAAAGGATATAAAACCAGAGGTTATAGCACCTCAACCACCAAAGCCAAAATATAAGAATTTACAAAAGTTAGAGGAAGATATCGAAAGTTTAGAACGTGAAAAATCAGAAATTATTCAAAAACTTCAATCAAAACTTCCATCTGATGAGTTGATAAAACTTTCAAAACGTTTAGATGTTATTGAAACGATTCTTCCTATCCGTGAAAATGAATGGTTAAGTTTGCAAGAAGAGTAAATTTATTGAATTTTATTGCATTTTAGCTATTATTGCACTAAAATCTATCCTATTAAAAATCAAAAAAAATATTAGAGGTTATAAATGAGTTATATTGATAAAATTTTTCCAAATCCACTTCCTACTGTTGATGAGATAGAAGCAAAATATCCACGCCGTAATTTGCCTGATGGAGCAAAGGTTACCCGTGTCGCACCAAGTCCAACCGGTTTTATGCATATCGGCGGAATTTATGCGGCTCTTATTAATGAAAGACTTGCTCATCAATCAGGTGGCGTTTTCTTTCTTCGTATCGAAGATACAGATACAAAGCGTGAAGTAGAGGGTGCAACAGAAGTTATTTGCTCATCACTTGCTGATTATGACCTTAATATTGATGAAGGTTTCGATAGAAACGGTAACGAAATTGGTGCCTATGCTCCATATCGTCAAAGCGAAAGAAAAACAATTTATCAGGCATACATAAAACATATGCTTGAAACAGGAAAGGCTTACCCTTGTTTCGCAACACAGGAAGAATTAGAAGCTCTTCGCAAGACTCAAGAAGCATCCGGTGCTCGTCCAGGATATTATGGACGTTGGGCAAAATACCGTGATTACCCTGTTGAAAAGATAGAAGAAAAACTTGATGCTGGTATTCCATTTGTTATCCGTTTTAAAAGTAACGGAAGCTATAACAACAAGATTGTTATTCAAGATGGTTTAAAGGGTAAAATTAATTTCCCAGAAAATGATTTGGATGTTGTTATTATGAAATCAGATGGTCTTCCAACATACCACTTTGCACACGTTGTCGATGATCATTTGATGGGAACAACTCACGTTATTCGTGGTGATGAATGGATTTCATCACTTCCACTTCATATCCAACTTTTCAAAGAAATGGGGTTCAAGGCTCCTAAATATACACACATTGCACCTATTCAAAAGATGGATGGGGATTCTCGTCGTAAATTAAGTAAACGTCACGACCCAGAAGCAGATGTTCGTTTCTATGATAAAGTTGGTTACCCAAGGGTTGCAGTAATTGAGTATCTTTTGAATTTGGTAAACTCTAATTTCGAAGATTGGAAAAGAAATAATCAAACAAAATCATACAAGGATTTTCCTGTATCGTTAAACAAACTTTCCCCAAGTGGTGCTTTGTTCGATTTCGTAAAACTTAATAATATAAGTAAGGAAATCATTGCAAAAATGACTACCGAAGAAGTTTACGATGCAGTTTATAATTGGGCAGAAAAGAATGATGCTAACTTGCATAATCTTATGACTGCAAATTCTGATTATGTAAAGGCGATTTTATCAATTGAACGTACTGGTGCAAAAAATGCACGAAAGGATATTGCAAAATATTCTGATGTTTCTGCTGAAATTGAGTATTTCTTTGATGATAAGTTCGCAATTTCCGATGAAATGAAAGCCGAGCTTAAGTCAGTAAAGAAATATGTCGAATTGGTTGATACCTATATCCCAATGTTCAACGAAAATGATACAAAGGATGAATGGTTTGCCAAAATGCAAAAGCTTGCCGATGATTTCAATTTTGCAAAGAATGGAAAGGAATATAAGGCAAATCCTGATGCATTCAACGGAGATATTTCTTCTGTGGTAAAGGTTTTCCGTATCCTTATTACTGGAAAAACACAATCCCCAGATTTAAGTGAGATACAGCACGTTATGGGCAAAGAAAGGGTTCTTTCACGCCTAAATACAGTAAAGAATATTTAAGTAGCAGGGGAGTTTTTAACTTCCCCTCATTTTTTTAATGGTAAATAAAAGACAAGAGGTTTGATATGAAAAAATTTTTATCCTATATGTTTGCTTCACTTTTTGGTGTGGGTTTTGCTCCATTTGCATCCGGAACATTTGGTTCATTTGTAAGCTTTGTTTTCATAATCCCAGTCGCATATTTTTATGGAAGTTTTGGTATACTTGCCTTTTCATTACTAACATTTATTATAGGTTGGATGTCAAGCCGTGTTGTCCTTCGCTATACCGAACACGATCCAAGCTTGATTGTCATTGATGAAACAGCCGGCCAAACAATAAGCTTTTTACTTATCGCCAATATGTTAAGTGAAAATTTTTCATATTGGTATTTGTACCTATTGGGCTTTTTCTTTTTCCGTCTTTTTGATATAACAAAACCACTTTTCATCGGCTGGGCGGACAGAAAGCTTGAAAACTCATTTGGTGTTATGTTTGATGATGTTTTGGCAGGTCTTATTTCTGCAGTTTGTCTTTATATCATAACTCTTTTTATTTAAGTATTTTAAACGATTCGATTAAAATATCCAACGGTAGTTTTATAATATAAAAAATTGTCGCCAACGTTTCGTTTATAACTTTAAGTAAAAAATAAATTGGCCCAGAAATTCTTGAAAAATGTTTCTTGATTTTCGATACAGTTTTCAAAATCTTCTTGTCATTTTTAAATTGCAAAGTTTTCGGAATCCTAAAACAAACATTACTGTATTTTTTATACGCTAAAATAAAATCATAAAAATAAATCAATGTATTGTCCTGTATCGTCCGTGGATATTTCAAATTCAAAAATGAAAACTTTGGCTTGTAATCTAAAATGATAAAGTTATTAAAAATACTTCGCTCCGATATTTTGATAAGTTTTTTTGAATAGCTTAAATAATTATTAAACTTAAAGTTCACACCATTTTTTTTCAAAACACTTGTCCAAATATATTGCTCTGCATGATACCTTGTTAAAAAATCTGGAAATATGTCATACACAGGTTTTTTGTGCGTTTTAAACCATTGGCTTGTCTCTGGTTCTGGCGCCAACGGTATGTTCCACATTTTATATACATCATTTTTAAGTCCGAACATAACCCAATCTGACGGATGAAAAAGACATTTAAGTTCGGGCGAAGAATTTCTTGTGTAAACATTTGTTATAATGATTCTTTTATCAAATATTTTGTATTTTGAATCTCTGCACGGAAATTTATCAAAGTATTTTAAAAAGTTTTTATTAAGCAATGCCACATCTGACCTAAGCTTAAGTACATATTTCCTTTTCGCCTCCTTAACACCGTTAAAGGTAGAAACAATCTGTCGGTTAAGGTTGTGCTTTTGTCCGTTAAGTCGGAATGCAACCGCGCCAATATCTTTGTTAAAAATAACTTTATCAAACAAAAGTCCGTTTATATTGTTTCCTTTCCATGTCGAAATAATTATTTCCGCATCTGGCAAAAATTTTTTTACGCTCTTAATAACCTTTTTTGTTTCTGGGCAGATCTCCCCTTGAATAACAACTGAAATTTCCGAAGACTTTATCATTTTTAAATCCTATTTTAAGTAATCTTTTATCAAGCTATTTCTTGGCAAGCTTATCGCCACCCCCGATGGATATGGGTTTGTTGGTGCAAAATCATTTATCAAAATTCTTGCTGAATGGTGAAGTCCCATAAGTATCGAATACGGCTTTATCCCCAGATTCGATAATATTTTTTCCAAAGGTTTTCTGTACTCTTCCCCACGTGAAGTTGTGATAATTATCTGTCCGCCATTATTTTGAAGATTTATTATTTGTTTAACATTTTCATCAATAGATTCGGTATTATTCGACCAGTTAATTTTCCCATATTTGCCGGAATTTTTAAGTATCACACCATCCACATCAATAAAATAAGTCCTATACTTTTTTTGCTCTATAATCCATTCGTTAAGTGTACCCCAGTCATTATAGTCATCTGCCTCAATATATTCGAACACCATCTTTTTTTGAGATATTATATAGGATATAATATGGCTTATAAAAAGTTCGTTTTCTATACCATTTTTTGAAAGATATTCAAACGTATTTTTGAATTCTTTTGTACCGTCAAATCCATAAATTCCAAGACAAATTATGTGCGATACAATCTTTTTTTCAATAATGTCCTGAGTGATATTTTGTTCGTTTACAATCAAAAAACTTTTTTCAGGAATATTTGAAGTTTTTGGATGTTTGTGAATATCAAATCCAACAATAAAGTTTTTGTTTTCCCTTGGTATTTCAACACTGACAAAGTTATCTGAATCCTTTACCACAAACGCACCGTTCACTTTCATTTTTTGTATGGTAAGATATACGGTTTCGCTTGCACTTTTGGTTAGATTTTCCAAAACACAAATTTCAATTTTTTTATTATTTTCAAACACCTGTTTTAAAATAAGTTCCGCATCATATTTTTCAATATGATATTGTAAAATTGTAATTATAATTCGGTCGAATATATCAGTATTTATTCCTTCCATAGCCTTTTGAATCATAAGCTTTCCATCTGGATGTGTAAGCATCCATTTTGGTTTCATATTTGGAAATCTGGATGATTTACCAGCACATGGAATGATAAGTGTTTTCATTTTTTGCCTCCATTTTTTCAATTATGTTTAAAGTATTTTCTATTGCCTTAAAAAGAAATTTTTCCGTCTTTTCATCTGTTGTGTAAGGTATAATCCTAAGAAGATTTAAAACTAAAATTTTATATATTTGTGATAAGATGTTTTTTCCGTTCGGAAGACTCAAAATCATTTCATTTAAGGTCTCTTTTGCAATCAAAAGTCGTAAATCCCTGTTGGTATCTGGCTTCATATTTCGAAACGACCACTTAACCTCTAAATCCTGAAAAATCTTGGCCAAATCAACCATCCACGACGAATAAAATGTATCCAAAAAATCAATTAAATAAATTTTGTGATTCGTTGAAATTAAAATGTTTTCTAATGTCAAATCACCATGCGATGGACTTTGTACAACATTACCCCAGTCATTGAAAATAAGTAATTCAAACGCCCGCTTTAACACCGGATTTTTACTATCTATTATATTGTAAACAGACTTGATTTTCTTTTCAAAAATCTTATTAACCAAGGGATTTTTATTCGATTTTTCCACAGGAAGATTCGAAAATAAAATTTTTATAAAGTCGACAAGTTCGGTTATTTTCACCGAATTTACATATTCACAAAATGTCATACATGGTACGTATTCCATATCGAAAAAGAAAAGCCCATCTTCAATCCCACATCCATAAATTTGTGGTGTTTTTGCAATACAAAGATTGTATTTATTTTGCTTAATATATTGTTTTTTAAGTCGCCTGTTATATGTGATAGATGCCGACTTTTTCCTTACAAAATATTCTCCATTTTCCCTTGTCCAAAGAGATATTTCACATCCGGAATGACCACTTAAATTTTTAATAAATTTTAACATATTTTCCACCTTACACTAAACAACTTAACTATGTTAAAAATATAAAAATCAAAAAAATTTTCTGCCTTAATAAGTTTGAATAAAGGTATCCCACAAAAAACAAATTTTTTGTAAAATATATCCTTTCGTTCCAGTTTTTTATTAATCTTAAATCCAAATTTTTTGCTTAAAATTTTTGCAATATTTCCAGGGATTAGCTTTTTATATTCCAAATCAAAAATTTCATTATTTTTAAGATTTATACCAAGACTTTCCAAAGTTCTTTTATAAAGTTTAACCGTTTCTCTGTGAACATTTTCAATATTGCTCGAAGCACCGCCAATCTGGAAATTAACAATATATTCGGGTATGTATACAAAGTTATAGTGATGCAAAAAAAGTTTTAATGTTAAGTCAAAATCCGCAACAATTTTAAATTTTGTATCAAACATAAATTTTTTTAAAACATCAGTCTTTATAACCATAGATTGATGGGAGTATGGCATAGTCAAAAATATATTTCTTATATCCGGATTTTCCTGAAAAATACCGTTTACAGTTTTTCCATTTTCATCAATATATTTTGTTTTTCCAAATGAAAAGTCTGCCTGTGTAATTTCCAGTTTCATAACACTTTTCTTAATAGAATTTTCATTAAAATAAAAATCGTCTGAATTAAGAAATGTAATGTATTTCCCACTGGCTTTTTTTATCCCATTATTCATCGCATCATAAATGCCAGAGTCTTTTTTAGAAAAAAAATTAAGTCCAAGACTTTTCAAAAAATCCTTTGTTCCATCATCTGAATCCCCGTCGATAATAATATGTTCAATATTGCCATAAGCTTGAGCCTTTACACTTTCCAACATTCTTAAAAAACTCGCCTTTCGACCATTTTTTATAATATTATAAACTACGGTAATAATCGAAATTTTAGGTCGCATCATTTTTGCTCCTTTTTTTGAATCTTAAGGATTGGAAGAATATCAAAAAGATAAAATTTCAAATTTTCATCTGTCTTTATAATTTTGAAAATAGTAAGAAATCCAAAAAGTTTTAGTTTGATTTTTTTATCATATTTCTTTTCATTTTCCACAACCCACTCAACAATATTTTCATTTAGAGGTTTAAGTGTATACACATCTCTAAAGTAAGGATTACTGTACATCACAGTCATATTTGAAATATCACTTGCTACCAAATCGCAAAGCCCACTTCTTATTGCATAAACACTGTGACAATTAAGCATAACCGCAACCGTATCGTATAAATCAAGCTTTAGGTTTTTGATACCTTTTATTCTGTTTTTCTTGTTATTCACTATGGTTACAGATTTGAATTGCTTGTTCGCCTTTATAATATTTTTCCACAAGGCTCTATTTTGAATATTAATTGAATTTGCCTCTGGTATAAGAATATTAAGTTTTTCCACCGGTGCAATCTTTTGAATAATTTTTTTTGCATGTGGTGATATTTCTGGATACCATAACGGAAGCATAAATTTTACTTTTTCCTTTAATCCAAGAAATTTTTTATACCACTCAATAAATTGAGTTTTTGCACCGCCGGTTGATGTGTTTATCTCATTGAAAAGGTATAAAAGCTCCTTGTGATACTCTGGATGTGCGACAAAGATTTTTCCCTTTTCCGGCTGTGGTGTCGCATCACCCAAAAGAAATAAATCCACTTTATCCATTTCAACAAAGGAGTAATCTTTCACCTTGTACATATCCATAACAATTTTATGTGAAGCTTTAATTAAAAAGTGTATTTTACAGTTATACTTTTTTTCCAATTCCGATTTAAATCCACACAAAATCATTGTGTCGCCAAGCCCGTATGGTGATAAGAAATATATCTTTGATTTTTCGATTTTTACATCCATTATTCCACTTAATTCCATTTTTCTTCCTCCACAAACATAAGTGCGTTAAACATAGAAACATCGGCATTTTGGTATTCGTGCTGTCCCCATCTTCCCACACCAAAAAGCCCAAGTTTTTTATAGTAAGCCAAGATATTCTGTATTGCCTTTGCATGTCCAATAACCGGTATCGGATACGCCGCATCGGTCGTATAGTTATAAAGATTCGTTGCATCCAAAACTTCTTCTACGCCATTAAATCTTTTTATATTTGTTTCAACATACATACCATTAGGTTTTGAACTTTTTGCAAAGTTGTGAATATAAAATTCTCTGTGGTAATTTCGTTTCATATCTGGAACATATCGCCAATGCCAATTATGAGAATACTCCTTTTCATAAAGTGAAATTACAACACGGTTGTATTTGATTTTTTCAAAGTCAGATTTAAGATCTTCCGGTTTCCCAAGCGCATCAAAAAGGTCATTCCATGGTGTCGTGTTTATAACATACTTTGCCTTAAATTCATTATTGATAAGCCAGTATCCATCCGAAGTTTTTTCAATTTTTTTAACCTTTGTATTAAGTAAAACAAATTCCTCAACCCCATTATAAATCGCATCAAAGATTCGCTGAAAGCCACCAACCTTTGGATAGTAAAAGCTTATATGTGCCGGAAATTTTGATTTATCCTGCTTTCTTTCAAGCGAGTATTTTAAAATTTCGGTAACATTAACACGCGGTATTTTATAAAGCCAATCAATATCCATTTCCGATGGCTTCACCCCCCAAAGCTTTGTGTTATACGGTATCATATAGTTATCACAAATAAGGTTCCCAAGCTTCCACCTTATCCATTCCTCATAATTCTTTGGTTCGGGAAGATTAAGCAATTCGCCATTCCTTATTACCGAAATAAGGTAAAGAATTTGCTTTTCTATAGGAAGTTGCCACAGATTCGATTCCAATGGATAATCAATTGTATTATCTCCTATCTTTATTTTTGAAACTCGTGGTATAAAGTTAAATTCAGATTCGGGGATAAGTCCAAACACAAAATCAAAAACATCCTTATATTTTGTATGAAAAAAGTGTCCTCCACCAATATCCAAAATATGTCCATCAATATTTTCCGTACGGCAAAGTCCACCGGCTTTTTCTTTTGCCTCCAAGGCAATGGTATTAAAGCCTTTTTTTCTAAGTTGCCTAAGCAAGGTTACACCGGTAATTCCACCACCAATAATTAAAAAATCCAACATCTATGCATCTCCATTTTCATATTGTTTAAAGAATTTTTTGATACCATCTCTGATATCAATTTTTGGTTTCCACCCAAGTTCCTTTATCTTCTTATCATCCATAAGCTTTCTAAAGGTTCCATTCGGTTTCGTTGCGTCATATTCAATACGACCTTTAAATCCAACTGTTTCCTTTACCATTTCGAAAAGGTCTTTAAGCTTTATGTCGTTTCCTGCAGTGATATTCACAAAATCACCAATATCTTTGGCATTTTTATTTTCCATAAGAAAGACACACGCATCAGCCAAATCATCCGAACACATAAGCTCACGGTAAACCGAACCATCCCCCCAAAGAATAACTTTGTCCCTGTATGCCCCAACTTTGTTTAATGCATTTTCAATAGATTCGTTTGATGAAAAATCGATATTTTTATCAATACCAAAGCCAAGCTTTCGTTTTTTTAAATCCAACTTTATTTTTTCAAAATCATTTTCTGATAAAAGCTTTGCCAAATAAAATCTTCGTAAAATCATAGGAAGAAGATGAGCTGTTTCCATATCGAAATTATCTCCGATGCCATACTGATTCGTTGGCATAACAGAAATAAAATTCGTCTTGTATTGTATGTTATAAAATTTACAAAGCTCTATTATTGAGATTTTTGCAATCGCATAAGCTTCGTTTGTTTCCTCTAACTTTCCACCCAAAAGATAACATTCTTTCATTGGTTGAGGTGCATTTTGGGGATAGATACAGCTTGATCCCAAATTCAAAAGTTTTTTAACATTAAACTTGTACGCACTGTTTACAACGTTAAGTCCAATCATGAGGTTTTTATAAATAAATTCCGCAGGGTAGGTTGCATTCGCCAAAATACCACCCACTTTTGCCGCACACAAAATTACATATTCTGGTTTTTCCTTGGCAAAAAATTTCTCCACATCTTCTTGTCTTGTTAAATCAAGCTCGGATGAAGTTCTTGTTAAAATATTTGTATACCCAAGTTTTTCAAGCTTCCTTAATACAGCCGAACCAACCAAACCGGTATGTCCGGCCACATAAATTTTTGAATCTTTTTTCATTTTTTCTCTCTACTTTGGTTTATATCCGTTATCGATAAGAAGTTTTTCACGTTGTGCTTCTTTCATATCCTCATCAACCATTTCTTTGCAAAGTTGCTCTAAGGTATATTTCGGTTTCCAGTTAAGAATTTTGTTTGCCTTAGCAGCATTTCCCAAAAGAAGGTCTACCTCTGCCGGACGGAAATATTGTTTATCAATTTCTATTAAAATTTTTCCTGTCTTTTTATCGATACCTTTTTCATCAATACCTTTACCCTGCCAAATAATTTCTATACCAACGTTTGAAAAGGTCATTTCAATAAATTTTCTAACACTTGTTGTAACTCCCGTTGCAAGGATATAGTCATCCGCTTTTTCTTGTTGTAAGATTTTCCACATACCTTCGACATAGTCTTTTGCATGTCCCCAATCACGTTTTGAATCTATATTTCCGACATAAAGCTTTTCTTGTGTTCCTAGCTTTATTCTGCATGCTGCACGTGTGATTTTTCGTGTGATAAAAGTTTCTCCACGTCTTGGGCTTTCATGGTTAAAAAGAATTCCGTTACATGCAAACATATTATAACTTTCACGGTAATTTACCGTAATCCAATAGGCGTAAAGTTTTGCCACTCCATATGGCGAGCGTGGATAAAATGGAGTAAGTTCCGATTGTGGTGTTTCCCGTACAAGTCCGAAAAGTTCAGATGTCGATGCCTGATAAAACTTTACATTTTTTTCCATACCTAAAATACGGATTGCCTCCAAAAGCCTTAGTGTACCAATACCATCCGCATCGGCGGTATATTCCGGACTTTCGAACGAAACTTTTACATGGCTCATCGCTCCAAGGTTATATATTTCATCTGGTTTTACCTCTTTTATTATTCGTACTAAGTTAAGGCTATCTGTTAAATCGCCATAGTGTAAAAAGAATTTATCCTTTGCCTTTGGGTTATTGTATATATGATCTATTCTTGAAGAATTGAACGAAGAACATCTTCGCTTTATTCCATGAACTTCGTATCCTTTTTCTAATAAAAATTCAGTTAAATAAGAACCGTCTTGACCGGTTATTCCTGTAATCAAAGCAATTTTACTCATTTATATTTTCCTTTATTTTAAGTATTGGTAAAAAGTTGAGTCCGAATAGGTAAATTAAATTTTTCTTTATTTTTAAAATCGTAATTAAACCGAAAAGTTTGATATATTTTTTGGGAAAAATATCTTTTATCGAAAGGATATTTAATCCTCCAAATTTTATTTTATACTTCGCATCAAATGATTTTTTATCATTACTGGAAAAGTAAATATTTTGTATTAACTTTCGTTCTTTTATCACAATTCGCTTGTTCGAAGAAATTCCGTTTCTGTAATGTATGGCAATAGTTTGATTAAGATATTTAAATGTGCATCCATTTCTTTCCCACAAAAGTAATTTTTCATAATCCGATGCAGTTTTATATTCAAGACTGTAAAGCCCATACATAAAAAATAACTCTTTTTTTATAAGGCATGCTTGATGATTAATAACCCCATAAAAAAGGAATTGTTTTGTAATATTTTTCGGATTTTTTTCAATAATGGACTTTTTATTTTTTACTATATTAACATCACCGTAAAGTATATCCGAACTGTAATCATTTCTCCTAAAAATATTAAAAAGGGTATCATTACTATAAAAGCAATCACCGGCATTCATAAAGGATATATATTCACCTGTTGCCAACAATATCCCTTTATTCATAGCATCATAGATTCCACAGTCAGGCTCTGATATAAACTTTGATATATGGCTTTTGTATTTTTGAATTTTTTTAATTGTTTCTTTGTTAGATTTACCATCAATAACAATCCATTCAAAATCATCAAAATTCTGCATACAGATACTTTTGCATGTTCGTTCAATATATTTATTGTTAAGACAAATTGTAATAATAGATAGTTTCATTCATCACCCCTTATAATCTGGAAAATAACTTAAATAGAAAATATGAGTGTCTAAGGGCGATAAATGCCTTTATTCTGTAAGATAAATCAATATCTTTTAGGTAATTTTTTCTTTGGAAAATAGAAATAATTTTCTTCATTTCCATATAAAATTTATACTTCAAAGATTTATCAATAGATTTAAAATGTTTGATTAAATCTTTTATCATAAAGTTCAAAGAAAATTTTTTAAACCTACCAAAATCAAATTTTTCAAAATCGTTAAGAAGTATTTTTTGAACCATAAATAAATCAAATCGTTTTATATCATTTGAATGAGTGGTACTTAATGCATTTGATGTACGATAAAAATATAGCTTTTTATTAATGACTATAATTCTATTTGCAACGGCCAAGGTTCGAAATACTGGTGCGGAATCTTCAAAATATAATCCTTCTGGAAAATAAAGATATTTTTTAGCCAGGCTTGATTTAAAAAGTTTATTCCAACAAACAGCCATTCCAAAACCAAAATGTCGTGATGGCTGTTTTTTAAGTTTTTTCAAATTAAAAACTTCGTTATTTCTTAATATTTTATCGATTCGTGACTTTTTAATTTTCTTTACTTCGGAATTGGATTTTGCCCTGCAATAATCACACATAACAATATCCGCATCCATTTCTATCGCCTTTTGATACATATCAAAAAGAAACATAGGATCAACCCAATCATCACTATCGACAAAGGCAATATATTCGCCTCGTGCAAGATTTATTCCAACATTTCTTGCGAACCCCTGTTTTTTATTTTCTTGATGAACAACAATGATGCGAGGATCCTTTTTTGCAAAGTTGTCACAGATTCGTGAACAACTGTCTGTTGACCCATCATCAATAATTATTATTTCAATACTTGAAAGAATTTGAGATCGTAACGAATTGATGCATTCGCAAATATATCTCTCCGAATTAAAGACTGGTACTATTACAGATACGGCAATTTCATTCATTTTTTATTCCCAAAGTTAAAATGTAAAATCTTGTTAATTTTATCGTTTTAATTAACAAAGATTATACCGATTTCACAATGGAATAATCAACAAGAACAAAATCCTAAGTCTTTGTTTATACAAATAAATATCGTTATTATAATAATAAGAAATTAAACCTTTTGATATGTAAAAATAAAAGGCCTCATCAAAAGCCTTTTATACTAATTTTTTTTATTTCTTTCATCCCAGTTTTTAAGTATCCACGATGATGAATTTGGTTTTTGATTTCCCGAAATTTTCATCCCAACATTATACTTAATTTCAATTCCAAGCTCTTTGCACACAGGAATTTCAGGAATGTTATCTGCGGTTCTGTCGCCCCCTTTTGCAAATACCAAAGTATCGTTCGGATATTTTGTGCGTGCTTTTTTTAAGCCATCGCATGCAGAGTTATCACTATCATCAAAAGCAATTACATCAATAACCCCTTTAATCGCTCCAACTACAGTACTTCTTGTATGAAAATTCATAAAGTTTTTACCCTTTTTACGACAAAGCCATTCGTCACTATTAACAAGAGCAATTACCCCATCAGAATTATTTTTACTTTCCAAAATATTTTCAATATGTCCTTCGTGTATTGGATCAAAACCTCCGGATACTATGTAATATATAGCCATTTTTTCCCTTTCTAAAAATTTTTGTATTTTTTACATAAAATAAAGCCAAAAAGCAATCAGAATAAATTCTTAATCCTTTTTATTTTTCTCTTCCATAAGCATAAGTTTTACCATATTTACTGCAGTTACATCACTGTCTGCAAGATTAACAATATTCATTGTCAAATCAAATGCTCTCATAGAAATAAAATTATGTGGCTTTTGTTCCAATTCTTCCTTTGTATAGATTTCTTCTAATTGATTAAGTAAAAGATTAAATATTTTTGATTTGTTTACATTTGCTCCGGTATTAGTAAAATCAGAGTTATTATCTTCCTTTACACAGGAAACAAGCATATTTCCATGTCCAGTTGTTACCCATGCAATATTGTAGCCAAGTAATGCAAGTTTTTCCATGGTAGCAAGCTTTGGCTTAGAAATTCCACGTTCATAATTTTGCCATGTAATTTCACCCAATCCCAAAAAAGCAGACATTTCTTTTTGTGTTTTTTTAAGATCTTCCCTTATTTTTTTTAATCTTTCTTCCATAAAACCCTCTAAAACATATAAAAATATGTAATTTTTCCTTTACAAACATAAAAATATATGTATATAATGAATATATATGAAATTATAACATTATTATTTTTAATAGTCAAATGGAGGAAACATATGGTAAATAAAAAAGAAGATATTTACGTATCTGTTGGCAGGCGTATTAAAAAGGTAAGGGTTGAAAAAAATATTGAAAAAAGGGACCTTGCGGAACGACTTAACATGTCGGTAAAGGATATTGAGGCAATAGAGACTGGAAAATCAAGAATTACAATGGATGATTTGTTCTTAATTTCAAATATCTTGCAAACAGAAATGAATTATTTTATTACTGGCATCCCAAATAATCACATAATAATTGCTTCAAATGTCTTGGATAAATATATAGAAACATTTAAATTTGTGAATAGCCTTTCTCCAAAACAAAAACAAATCTTTTCCAATATGCTTAACAAGTTATCTTTTTCTCCATCTGAAAAAATATCAAAAAAAATAATTTAGTACATTTTTTCACATAAATTTCAACCTGTGATTTTAATACTTGACAAATAACAAGAACAAATGTAGAATAAGAAGCGAGTTCTAACCCAAAAAGAATGGAGTGGAAAAGATGTTAACTCAACAACAAATGAATTTATTTATTGCGATTGATGAAAGTTTAAAAAAGAACGGGGTATGTCCTTCTTTTGAAGAAATGAAGGAACTTGTACACCTAAAATCTAAATCTGGAATCCATCGTTTGATTAGTTCTCTTGAGGAACGTGGTTTCATAAGAAGACTTCCTAACAGGGCTCGTGCTCTTGAAATTATAAAATATCCTGAAAATTACAAGGAAAGAAAGATAATAGAGGTTACCGAAATAAGTCCATTAAGAATGGTTTCAATCCCTCTTTATGGTAAGATTGCCGCTGGTACACCTATCGCTGCCATTGCAAATACAACAGAAACAATGTCTATTCCTGCTGGAATGCTTGGTAATGGAAACTATTATGCCTTAAGGGTAGAAGGTGATTCTATGATAAATGCCGGTATCAATAGTGGTGATAGGGTTATCATCGAAGAAGCTGCCGATGCACCAAATGGTACAATCGTTGTTGCTTTGATCGATAACGAAGAAGTTACTTTGAAATACTTGTATAAAAAAGAAGGTTCTATTGCATTGAAACCTGCAAATCCAAATTATGAAACAAGGATTTTTGCTCCTGATCGCGTACGTGTTCAGGGAAAAATTGCAATGCTCATCCGTTCATACTAAAAAAATTTATAAAAAAGGCTTGCAATATTCACGAATCTATGTTAGAACATATTAAGAACATAAAAGATAAGAAGAAAGGATTTAATCATGTCAGAAAATAAGCAAAAGGCACTTGAAGCTGCACTTTCCCAAATCGAAAAATCTTTCGGAAAGGGATCAATAATGAAACTTGGTGAACAGGAAGGAATTGAAATCCCATCCATTTCAACAGGTTCACTTGGTCTTGATATTGCCTTGGGAATTGGTGGTCTTCCACGTGGTCGTATCGTTGAAATTTATGGACCTGAAAGTTCTGGTAAAACAACATTAACATTGCACGTTGTTGCCGAAGCACAAAAGGTTGGTGGAACTTGCGCCTTTGTTGATGCTGAACATGCTCTTGATCCTGCTTATGCAAAACGTATTGGCGTTGATATTGATAACCTTATCATTTCACAGCCAGATTCTGGTGAGCAAGCTTTGGAAATTGCTGATACATTGGTTCGTTCTGGTGCAATTGATGTTTTGGTTGTAGATTCTGTTGCTGCTCTTGTTCCAAAGGCTGAATTAGAAGGTGAAATGGGTGATCAACACATGGGATTACAGGCACGCCTTATGTCACAGGCTTTACGAAAGCTTACTGCGTCTGTGTCAAAGTCAAATGCCCTTGTAATTTTCATTAACCAAATCCGTATGAAAATTGGTGTTATGTTCGGAAACCCAGAAACAACAACCGGTGGTAATGCATTGAAATTCTACTCTTCTGTTCGTATGGATATCCGCCGTGTTGGTGCGATAAAGGATAAAGAAAATGTTATCGGTAATGAAACAAGGGTAAAAATTGTGAAAAACAAGGTTGCCCCACCATTCAAAACTGTTGATTTCGATATCATGTACAATTACGGTATTTCCCGTGAAGGTGAAATTATCGAACTTGGTGTACAGGCTGGCATTATTGAAAAGTCTGGTTCATGGTTCTCTTATAATTCTGAACGTATTGGTCAGGGTAAGGAAAACGCTCGCCAATGGTTAAAGGATAATCCAAAGATTGCCGAGGAACTTATTAAAAAGATTAAGGAAAAATCCGGCATCATAAATGAAAAAATGTTGGATACAACTCCAAGTCGTGCCGACGATGATGCTGTACCCGTAGTTGATGCAAATTCATAGTTTTTTTGTTTTTATTTATCTTACTAACTCCCCGCTACTCTCCAAGGGGAGTTTTTTTATCCGCAAATAAAAATGCAATGCAAAAATTCTGTATCCCGCAAGAAACAGCCATTTATTAAAGATTTTGAGTGATATACAAAAAAGGACCCTTTTTTCTTTACTATTTTGATTATTTATCTATATTCCTAAAAAATCAAGTAAATAATTGAAAAATCAACATATTTTTTCAACAAATTCCTCTTAAAAAACGAGATACAAAAAAGGGTGATTTTTTTGTATGGGTGGAGAATTTTCATGACTTTTATCCACCCTCCCGCAAAACCCTTAATTCTTTATAGAAAAGGAGAGAGAAATGATGAAAAAATTTATCATAGCTGCATTGTTACTTGTGCCATCAGTTGCAAGAGCAGAAATCTTGGC
>CACZYB010000002.1 GCA_902785275.1 uncultured Pseudomonadota bacterium | reverse complement strand
TATCTTGATTGTGGAACATTGGCAGGATACGAAGAAGCACTTCTTTATACTTTACTTAAAGAGTCAGTATTTAAGGAAAGAAATAAAAAAACTGCTGAAGAGATTTTGAAAAAATGTAATATATAAATCTAACAAAGGAGTATAAAATGATATTGGTAATGGGTGGTGCAGGATACATCGGTTCACACACTGTAAAACACTTGATTGAAAACGGATACGAAGTTGTTGTTGCTGATAACCTTTCTATGGGTCATCGTAAGGCTGTTACAACACCTCATTTTGAAATTGCAGATTTGGCTGATAAAGACTCTCTCGACCGTGTTTTCAAAAAATATAAAATCGATGCAGTCATTCACTTTGCCGCTTTCATCGCTGTTGGTGAAAGTGTTGAAAATCCAGCAAAATACTATCGTAACAATGTTATTGGTACAATAAATTTGCTTGATGTAATGCTTGCAAACAATGTAAAAAATATTGTATTTTCTTCAACTGCTGCTGTATTTGGAAATCCAGAATATACTCCCATTGATGAAGCACACAAAACTTCACCAATCAACCCATACGGTTGGACCAAATTAATGATTGAAAAAATCTTTGCTGATTACCGTACTGCCTATGGTTTAAACTATGTCGCACTAAGATATTTTAATGCAAGTGGTTGTTCAACAGATGGCACAATAGGTGAAAGCCACAATCCTGAAACTCACCTTATTCCACTTGTATTAAAAGCAATAAAGGGAGATAGGGAAAATATTAAGGTATTCGGTACCGACTATGATACACCAGATGGTACTTGCATCCGTGACTATATCCATGTTGAAGATTTAGCTCTTGCACACCGTCTTGCAATTGAAAATATTGCAAAGTTTAGTGGAGTAATAAACCTTGGGACAAGCACCGGAACAAGTGTAAAAGAAATAATCAAGATTGCGGAAAAGGTAACAGGAAAACCTTGTCCAACAGTATTCGAGGCACGTCGTGCCGGTGATCCAGCAATCCTTTGTGCCGATAGCAAGAAAGCCGGAGAAATACTTGGCTGGCACCCAACACATACCATGGAAGATATAATCAAAACTGCATGGAATTGGGAATTGAATAAGAAGTATTAATTCATTCCTAGATAAAACACTTTTGTATTTTATCTTTATTTCCTACCATTCCTGGATAGAAAACGTTTACTGAAATATTTGTTAATACTTAGAGATAACAAATAATTAAAATCTCCAAAAATTAAGCAGAATTGAGTATTTTTATGTGAAAAGTTGCATAAAAGTGCTGTTTTTAGCCATTTTTCTTGTGTTTTTGTGCATTTTTTCGCTTACAAACCCAAAACAACGCGACATAATTATATATGTAAAACAAAAAATGAAAGGGTTTAAAAATGCTTAAAAAATTTCAAAATTGGTTAATCGAAAACAACTATAAAATCAACACTGCTAAAGATTATGAAGGCAGAATTGAAAGACTTTGTAAACAGGAAAATATCACTCTTGATACATTGGTTGCTAATATTGCTAACATTCTTCCTGAATATGAAACTGGAGATAAATATGCTTATGGTAATAGAAGCCATACATCAGTAAAACAAGCTTTGCGTCCAACAATTTATTATAAACTTCGTGATGCAATGAATGCATGTAGAGCAGAAAAACAACGTGGTCATGTTGTAGTAACTGAAATTGTAAGGATATAAAAATGGATATTATGACTTTAAATGATAACTTCCGTAAAAGCCTTTTAGGTGGTAAAGTTATGTTAACAAGAGGTATTTACAGTAAAGGACAAGCTGTTATAAACGAGATATTAAACAGCGTTAAAACTTTCAATAATTTTAATAGTAAGAATGACCCATACAATGAGCATGACTACGGAAGTTTTGAGTATGATGGTGAAAAGATAATGTGGAAAATTGATTATTATGATAGGGATTTGCGTTATTATTCAAACGACCCAACTGATATAACTAAAACCATTAGAGTAATGACTGTTATGCTAGCGGAAGAATACTAAATATTCTATAACATAAAATAAACAAGCCAGAATTGATTGATTTCAGTTCTGGCTTATAATTTATATAAACACAAAATACGCTTATTTATGGTTGTTTTAATTGAATATTTGATAATCAAAAATAAGGTTTTCTGCACTTGCAAATGACATAGTTTCATTTTGAGTTATATTAAACTCTTTTGTTATATATTCAGATATTCCACCTACATAATAAACAGGAGATATTACTATATTATCAGGATATGTATCAGGGAGATTTACTTTTTCGGCATCTGTCTTTACATATACTACTGCTTTTACTTTATCTTGTACTTTTATAAACGCATTTACTATATCATTTATTGTAAACTTATCACTCTTAATACCTAAAGCAATATGGGAATGATAGTTTGTATGTGATTTACCTAACTCTTTTACTACCACTAAATTAAAATGATTTTTATACGTCTTAAACCAATGACTACCTAATAATTCTTGAAACAACTTATTAAATACATTATGCAAACGACTTATGAGCTGATTATCTGTAGTAGGGGGATTTGCATACCAACGAATACTAGCAAATACACTTTTACTGTCTATGGTTGTTGTAAGCCAATCTGATACACTAGCAATATTCTTAGCTTGTATGTTATTTTGTGATGAATGATTATATCTTCTTATGTTCTTTATTTGCATTTGTCTGCTTATGCTTATGTGTATTAGTTAGTATTATTTAATTATTATTAATATATATTATTTATAATTATATTAAAAGTATAAAAGAAATTTACTATAGATTTTCTCATATAGTATTTGCAATAATCCGATTAGGCATCCACGCCACCTCTTCGTTGACCAAAAAAGGGCCTATACTATATATAGAACTGAGATTTTTTTTGAACTTTTCCGACTTTTTTTAATAAATTTTTGATATTTTTTATAACTGTTTGATTTTACTAATAAATAAAGAGATTTTTTTGTTATCTAGTGAAATTTTTGACTTTTAAAAAATCTTTTCTCGCGTAAAGGGCCTTCCCAAAATTAAGCATTATTTTTGTTAGGGCTCCAGGTCCACATCACACATCCGAGATACCAGGTAGCAGGCACCCTCTCCCCCATCGGGTATCCCCGGGGTTCCCCTTCTAGGGTACTCCCCCTTTAAAATGTTAAACTTTTAATTTTTGCTCTTTTTCATACTCTTGTTGAAAGTGTTTTATTTTATTATATAAGCTAAGTAATTCTTGCCAATTATTAGCTCGGAAGTCACGTAATATCGTGCACCATACTTTATAATTCTTACTTTTTAGCATAGTATCGAACGGTTTAGTTATTGATAATACTAACTTTTTTGAATACAATAAAGAGTTCGGAATTAAAATTTGTAAAATTTCCTTTTTTAAAGAAAAATCCGAACTATCAAAGTATTTACCCATATTGTTTGCAAAATCTACGACTCCATTAACTATTTGATTTATCTCATTATTCACAATGTCATAAGATGCAAGCTTTTGAGTTAGTGTTACTTCTGTATTAGCATATCTAATTCATTTGCCAAAATCTTTAAAGTTTTATTTGAAATCGAAGTTTCTTTTTTTAATTCTCTCACTGCATTTTTTACTTTTCTAAATAGTTTATCAAGTATATATTTTTCTTTAGAAGAAAGATCTTCATCTTTAAAATAGGATGATAAATCGACAACTTCCACTTTACCTTTTTTAGGATTAAATATTTCAAATGACAAAGAATTTTTTTTCAATGCTTCATATACACCATCATCAGATTTATTTGAAAAATAATTAGGGAATGTACGTATAAATTCAGCAACATTTTCTAAATAATAATCTTCAGTATAAACATGACTGTTAAACTTAAAAAAAGTTTCCTCTAAATCATGTTTTACAAAATTTACAAATTCAGGTAAATTTTCGAAATAATTAGGATGGCTATCCACATATTTTTCAAATCTTTTATACTTAAAAATAGATAATCCTTTCTTATTCATTTCTCTTGTATTTATATAATAAAAAATTTTCTCCATTTCAGCAGAATATTCATCATATTTAAAAAATCTAAGATAATCATAAGGAGAAATTTTTTTATGTTTCAAAGTATTAATAAAATTATGATGATTAAATGCATGTTTAAGTTCGTGAATCAAAATATATGATGAATCAAAATAAAGACTACTAAGAAGATTAGTATCATATTCTTTTATTTTTTTATCAAATATAAGAACAGGAAATGCAACTTCAACCTTATTTTTATTCCAATAAAAAAGACCACCTTTATCTGTTCCACTCAAAGGTCTACAACTTTTGTTTGCATCGGCTTCAAATATCTTAAAAAAATACGAAATATTTAATCCTAATTTTTTAAAACGATCTGGAATTGAATTTTTAATATTCTCATACATATTAAAACAAGTAAAACTATACTTTGATTTATCAAATTGTTTAAAAAGAATTTCTTTTACCTCACCAGGAGATGGAATATTTATTGTATTTTCTATGTTATCTTCAATTTTTTTTAAATTCAGAAATCTTGTATTTTTATAATCAACAAAATCCTTAAATTCAACATAATTATTAAAAGAAAGTATTTCAGCTGTACCAAAAACAGAATCAAGTTTTTCCTTTTGAAGAGAAGTCAAAGGACCTTTGGTCGCAACAAGAATATTGTAATCATTTATACAAACATTTCTGGCACTATTTATATATTTCATAAAACACCTCTAAAATTTATATCTGTGATATAGTAGACTATATTATTTTATTTGTCAATATTTATTGTAAAGGATAAAAATAGAAGATATAAATACTAAAATGTACCCCCTACTCCATATTTATCCAATATTGGATTTGGGTTTCGGTATTTATAGACCATCATTTTGTGAAATTTGTTTAATTTTAGCAATTTCTATTGATTTATCTTTTTCTTTAATATTTAATTTTTGAGCTCCAATGTATAAATCAAGCATATATTCTTCTTCATCTGAACATTAATAAAAGATTTTTTTGACATTATAACTCTCCAACTTCGTATAGAAAATTATATCATAAAAAAGGAATAATTGGAAAAAGTTTATTTTGATACGAATTGCGGAAGCCTTTATGATTTTGCTGGGACGTGTAAGACTAATTTACTAATCGAAACCCCAAATAGAGTAAAAGCTAGGCTTCCTAAAGACACTAGATAATCTACACTTTTTATCAAAAAAAATATCAAATGCTACCCCTCTGATACAATATACTTTATTACCTTTACGAACTTATCTATGTCAGAAATGGTGTTGTATATATGAAAGCTTGTGCGGATGAAGTCTTCACCGTTTGTGGTTCGGCAAAAATCACCTGTACGAACAAAAATATTATAATCGTTAAGGACTTCGCCGACATCACTGCTTTGAATACCGTTTATACCAAATGAAATTATACCAAACCCCAAAGGGCAGGAACACTTATCTATACCCTTTGAAAACTCTATTTGTGGAATAGATTTAAGTTTTGTGTAAAGGTACCTTGTCAGATAGCGAATATATGCCTCAACTTTTTCGATACCAATAGAATTTATATAGTCCACTGCCACCCCAAGTGAAAGTATGCCAGAAATATTCTGGGTTCCACTTTCAAATAATTTATTACCACCACCTACCTTAAATTTTTGCATTTCCGGTTGAGTGGATTTTTTGATATAGCAAACTCCGATACCTGTATCGGCAAACATCTTATGTCCGGAAAAGAAAGCAAAATCTACATCAAGTTTGTGAACATCAACAGGAATATGCCCAACACTTTGTGAACAATCCAACACAATTTTTGTATCGGGATTTTTTGCCCTTATTAGAGGAACAATCTTTTCAATATCCATCTCTAACCCATAGGTATTGTGGATATGGGTGAGAATTACCACCTTTGTTTTGGGAGTGATTTTATCAACCAAATCATCCTCCTTATAATCACCCTCTGTATCAATAAGGATATTTTTTACAGCAACCTTTTTCCCAAAGTGTTCAAGATTTTTTACAAGATTTTTCCATGGTTGATAGGTGGATTTATGATCGTCTAGACAATACATTATTTCATCATCAGTATTTAGATTTTTAAGACCATAACCATAGGCAATTAAGTTCGATGCATCGGTTGCACCGCTTGTAAAAAATATCTCATCAACATTTGCACCAATAAACGAAGCAATTTTTTGCCTAGCTTTTTTCACCTCGGCTCCGGCTTTATTTGCCCAGCTATAAGAACCACGTCCAATGTTTGCACAAAAATTTAAAGAGTAATTTTGAGTAGCATCAATTACACATTGTGGCTTTTGTGTGGTAGCACTGTTATCAAAATACACAACATCACTGTTTTTAAAAATTGGGAAATCAGCCTTTACTTTTTCACCAAGGTTTATATCCAAGTTTTTATCATCAACAAAATATTTACACTGTTTGGTCATTATACAAGTGTCCTTTTAAGATTACGAACGATAGGTTGATTTTGATTTCTATACTCGACCATACCACCATTAAGAGAGTAAACATTAAGATCTTTTTTATTCAACAATGCACTGTATTTTTTTGATTTATCCCCAGTTGCGCAAACAAGAAGGACTTTGTTTTCCGATGAAAAAGGAAGCCCATTTTCGACAATATCATCAAAAAACACATCAGTAATATTGATTGAGTTTTTTATATGTCCGTTTTTATAGGCAAGGTTTCCACGCATATCAATAATGATTGGCTTATTCTCTTCTATCCAAGTTGAAACATTTTCCACATCAATAGTTTTTGCATAATTTTCAATATCTCCATCCGAAATATTTCTGATATTTTCAACCTTTGTATCAGTGGCAAAAATATCTGGTCTTCGCTTTTCAATATAAGACATATACCATTCCATTCTGTCGCATGCAACGAAAACTGCATTAACAGACTTATCCAAAGATTCATCAATTTTTTTAAGGTATTCCATCACACCAAAGAAACAAGCACCACTTGTTGGACCACCCAAGATACCAATCTTGCGGTTAAGAATAAGCATTTGTTCAATCGCCTGCATAGAATTTACTGTAAGTATTTCATCGTAGAGAGACTTTTCAAAAATGCCGACTTCATACATTTCATCCTTGTTTCTTATACCTGGAATATTATCTCCCTTATCAGCAATAATACCAATTTTTTTTAAATTTGGATTTTTGCCACTTAAATATTCAATGACACCACGGGATGATCCAGTTGTTCCAAGTGTGGAAAAGAAATAATCAACTTGACCTATATCCATTTCAATTTCTGGGCCAGTTGTTTCAAAATGTATTTTAGGATTATTAAGGTTTGTATATTGATTTGTATGATAGTATTTTCCATTATTTTCCGATACAAGTCGTTCAATATACGCAACAGGATCATTTGGATCTGTTGGATCAGGACATTCAGAAAGTCCAGGAAGTTCCTCAATTTCTGCACCACAAACTTTAAGAATATTTTTTGTTTCTGGTACCTTAATTCTGTTAGTCACAGTTTTAAATGGTATACCGTTAATTGAACAAACAATTTGCAATGCCTTGGCTGTATTACCAGATGACGACTCTATAACCACAGCACCACTTTTTTTAATCTCGTCAATCTTGTCCTTTAACATGGCATATCCTGCCCTGTCTTTTAATGAACCAAATGGATTAAAAAGTTCGCATTTTACAAAAAGATTTACATTTTTTAAACCAGTTATTTTTTTATCAATTTCAATTATTGGTGTATTACCAATTAAATCCAAAACACTTTTGTATAACATAATTTATTCCTTAAATGGGTTAAAGTTTTCATCAGTATATTGTTTGTATTTTCCATTTCCTTTTTTTGAAAGTATAACCTTTGTTGCAACCTTTTGCCCAAGGGTTGTTGATTGATCAAAATCCATAAAATATCCGGCTGTATTCATAAATACGATTAAATCATCCTTTTGTGGTACAGTTTCAAGAAAAACTTTTCTATTAAAAATCATATCATTTTCCATACAAAGATTTCCTATAAAGAAAACGCCACAATCATCTTTTTTCTGGTTTTCCTTTTGTGATACAAGGATTGGATCAACGAACATTTCTTGCTCTCCAATCAAAAGGTCCGAACGTTTCATATCAAGTCCAACCAAAGTATTTCCCTTTGCATCCATCTTGGTAAAGTTCACCTTTGCCACATTGAAACCAACATTATCAAGAAGGCTTCGTCCTGGTTCGATATAAAGTTCGATCATATTCTCACTTAAAATTTCTGCAATTTTTCGGTTTTGATATTTGGAAAGTTTTGTTTGAAGTATTGCATCCAAAAACTTTTCCTTTACCAACTCATCGTAATAATTATAAATATTTAATGTGCCGTGAAGTATGTTGTTTTTTACACTCAAGCCAAATGTTTTTCCGTTCCAGGTAAGACTGTTTTTGCCAGTTGCAATATCTTCCTTTAATTCAGAAATACTTTCATTCCACTGAGCTTTATCTTCAATATAATTAAGTTTAAACCCTCCACCAATATCAAGAACGTATGGTTCAAAGCCTCTATCAAACATAACTTCAAAAAGTGAAATACAATTTTCAATTGCAATAATTTTTTCAATCATATTTACAGTATCAAGATGAAACGAAATACCAATAAGATTGAATACATCCCTGTGTTCAGAAACAAAATCCAAAACATTTTCAAACTCGGAAATTGGAAAACCAAAACGACTAACCTTATTTATAATTTTTGTTTCATCAGAATGAAAATTGTTAAGGCGGATAAGAATTTTTACCGCACCCTTTATCCCAAGTTTTTTATGGTATTTCACAATAGTATCAAGTTCGGAAAAGTTATCCACATTAAATGTAATTTTATGTTGAAGGCCAAGTATTATAAAGTCATCATTTTTTGGTCCTGTTGCTTCAATCTTATCACCACAAAAGCCACAACTTACCACATCTATAAGTTCACCGAGTGATGCAACATCAATGCAAATATTATTCTTAAGCATCTGCTTAATTATTGCCTTTGACTTATTACATTTATGAGCATAAAAGATTTTACCAACAACATTATTTTGCTTAAATACATCTTGAAAACTTTTGATATTTTCATCGATATTTTCCGGTATTAAAACATTGTATGGTGAACCATAACAATCACCTAAATCAAACAAGAAATCTTTGTCCTCAATAACATTTTCAATGCTGTTATGAACCTTTGGCGTAAATTTAAACATTGTTCTTTATTACATCCTCATAATCAAAATTTTCATCAATATATTTTGTAAGATCTTCGCCATAAAACTGACTATACCAATCACCACAATCATCGGAATAAACTTGCTTTAAAATATTGTAATATTCAGCCCAATTTTTTGTAGTATTTGAAAGTAAATTATAAATCTTTTTATTGATTTCATTGTTTTCTGCAACAAATCTATCAATACCAGATTTATCACCTTTTTCATAATCACGAAGATGTTCGGAATCAGAAACAAACCCAATGATATTTTCTGCACCAATCTGCTCGGTAATATAATCGATATCTCCTTGCGTACGGACTTTGTTTCCAATTACAAAAGTTTTAATCGGATAATTTTTAGTAATTTCTTTAAAATCTTTGTAAACACCAATACTTTTATTGGTTGGCTCTACAACAAAAATATTTATATCTGAAACAAAAAACATACTTGTTCCAACACTGTCAATTCCAGCAGTTGCATCGGAAACAACAAAGAAATTATTATCATCCAAAAGTCTGTTATAAATCAAAAGCGCACTACCAAGTTTAGAGTGATAACACGCATACCCAACTTTTTTATCCGTATATGTTCCAACGGTAAGAAGTGCTAAGTTATCACCTTTAAATGTTGCAAATTTTTTGAAAAAGTCATCACTTAAATCCGGTTTAATAAAGCGACTTTTATATGTTGGAGGTGTACTTCCAATAATTGGTTTATTGATATCTTGAGGTTCCAAAAATTCGGAAATCTCGCTAAAATCATCACCAATAAACTTTGTATTCATATCCAAACTTGACCCAAGATTTACATTTATATCAGCATCAACAGCCAAAACAGTTTTTCTATTTTCATTTAAAAATTTTATAAATGATGAAGAAAGGGATGTTTTACCACTTCCCCCTTTACCGAAAAAAGAAACTCTCATTTTAATCTCCTATTTTTGACAATTATTACAAAGACCATAAAGAACAGTTTTACTCGTATCAACAAGAATATTATATTGCTTTGATAAAGTTAAATTTATGTCCTGAATATTAAATTTTTCAAGGTGTAAAGTCTTTCCACATTTCTCACATTTAAAATGCAAATGTTCATGACATTCATTATCTGAAATATATTGATAAAAGCAGGACAAATTGTTTGCAATATAGTATTTTTTGATTTTGTTTTCAGATACAAGATTTTTAAGTTGGCGGTATACCGTAGTAAGCCCGCAAATTTTTTTCTTTCTGTTTACATATTGTAAAATCTGCTCTGCAGTCAAATCCTTCTTACTATTTTGCTTAAGGAAATCTAAGATTATTTGCGATTGTTTTGTATTGTATTTAGTCATTTTAAACCTCATTATAAAAATGGAAATCATTTTCATATTTAAGTTAAATATAAACCAAGATTTTAAAATTGCAAGAGTTTTATTTGATTTTTCTTGTTGGCATTAAAGAAATATAAAAAATTGATTTTACTACTTCACATTTATCCAATATCGGATTTGGGTTTCAGTATCGGATATTTTGGATGGTGGAAGTTCTTCACCACCAAACTCGTCAAAAAGTGAAATGATAACTTTGTGTGATGGAATGTTCCTTTCATCACAAGTTATCAAAATTTTATCAAAACCATAATGTAACTTTATGTATTCGCAAAGTAGTGGATAGGCGTGAAACACTGTTCTTTTTCCACGAAATGAAGGAGCAACCTGGTATGCCAAATTACCACCACGATTCATAAGTTTTTCGTTAAGTTGAAGTCGTAAGTCAAACATGCCAACAACCTTGTCATCATCCACAATCCACAAAGTTTGGTTTGGGACATATTCACCAAAGCCGTGTTTACACTTTTCAACCAAATCAAAATATCCATCTGGATTTTCAATATTATTTATCAAATGTTCGCTTGCATAGATATCAAACTCAGTCGGGGAGGCTTTTACTTCTTTAGCAAACCCAACCGCACTTTCCCATAAATCTCTATTTGGTTCAATAACTTTTAGCATTAATGTTTTCTTTCTATTTCATCAAGTGTTTTACCATCACTATTTTTCCATTCTAACCATCCATTTGATCTTCTACCTAATACTATTGATGATGCTGTTGATACAGATAAGAAAAGTTTATTTTCTTGTAAGACATAATGACCATCTTGTTCTTTTAACAATCCAGATGATATTAAATCTTCCCTTTGAGGTAATTTATCTGTTCCTTTATGTAAATCTAGATTACAAATTGCACCTTTATATAATAAAAATCCTTCTTCTGTATATTCTCCTTCACCAATATTTCCGTATTTATCTGAACATATAAATATATCTTTTTCTGTTTTTTCATTATTTTCAATAGGTTGAAAACATTTTAAGCCTAATGTTGATAATAATGTTTCAATTGTTTGAATATAATAATGTAATTCAGAAATAATTTCTTCTGTAAGATTAGGACATTTTGGAGTTTGTTTGTTTTCATTCATAATAGCTTGATTTAAATCTTGAGCTTTCTTTACAAAATAATATTCAAGATAACTATTATGAGCGTCATTAAATCCTGTTTCATCTTTTAATCTAATAGCAAATACTGTATTCCAAAAATCCTTTTTATTATCATGAGAATATGTTCTACTTTTTACATCTCCCTTACCTACATATATTTCAGGCTTTTCAGCTTTAAGACTATCAACTAAAATATAAACACCATTAAAATCTAATAATTTATTATTTTCAGCAAGAATGGATCTTGGAATTTGTATTATTTCAACTTTATCTGTAGTTATTGAAGCTTTCTTTACTCCTTTAGGATTTCCATCAGGTAAAAATATTTGAATTGTTTTTCCTGGCATTATTACCTCCTTTATTTAAGATACTTTAATTTTAGCAAATAATTTCTTTTATTTCAATACTAAAAAGGCTCCCTTTCGGAAGCCTTTTGATTTTTGGTGGGGCAAAAAACGCCGTTTCTCTAAATTTTTTAAAAGTCAGCTTTTTTGCTATTCTACAAGTTTTTAATCTACTTCGGATAACCGAAATTACCATAAAAAACTCATCTATTAACCATATAAATATATCCATTTTAGTTATTATAAATTATATAATTTGACTATGATCTGACTCCACTGGAATTAGGTCAACCTTAAGAGCATAGACATCATCATCTATAATTTTATCTTTAAATATTAAAGGAACAATCTTTTTTACTACAAAATCATATCCTTCGAAATTCCAAACAATTCTATCTCCAATTTTAGGTATAATATCGTTTGGTAAAGAATTTTTGACAACAAAAAATATGTCTTCATACATATATGCCATTACATTATAAATTTTTCCTACATGTTTAAATTTAATCTTCTCAGTCATTTTTATTCACTCCTTTCGTTATCTATATCTGAAAAATAGGCTTCTTGCAGTAATTTAGCCAACTCTAAAATTCTTATTTGATTTTCATAGCCATCACGACATATCAAATGAACATTCAATGGTATTGAAAATTTAACTTTTTTTAATTTTACCAAATGTGAATGACATTCTTTTGTACACCAATCCGGTAATAGTGATATTCCACCACCTGCATTTATAATGTTCAAAATCACAATCATAATATCTGAAACTGTGTGTAAATGTTTTACCTTTTTCATATAAGGTTCAAGTTCTTTCCAAGTTAATAAATTTTTCATTAAACACAAATCGTAATTTTCGAATAAATCATAAATATCTTTTGGTTCACCATGTTTATCTAAATACTCTTGTGTCGAATAGAAATGCATATGTTGAGTGAGACTTAATATCTTTTTTCCAGATGGAATTTGAGCAAAACGATCATACACCAAAACCAAATCTATATTTGTAAAATCTTCTTCAATGTTTGTTGATATATTTAATTTAATAGATGGATATTTTGCATAAAAGTCTGCAATCATTTTTAATACATTTGATCCTGTCAATCCACCAACACTCCATAGACTTACAGTTCCTGAAACACCTATATCTTTATCAAATTTATTTATAATACGACGTAGTATCATATTTATTTCTTTAATATCATCATAGATATCTAAAGCAGCTTGAGTTGGGACAACTTTATTTGATGATTTTTTAATAAGTTTTTGATTTACAGAACTTTCTAATTGATTAATTAATGCTGATAAATTAGATGCTTTTATACCGTTTTTTTGAGCTACTATTTGAAATTGTCCAGCTTTGATAATTTCTTTTAAATAAAGAAGTTCCTTTAATAATATAATTTTATTTTTTATTGTTATCATTTTAATTTACTCACTTTTCTATAACTATTTTAATAAATCAAATTTTTATATATTTATCATTTTCTTTCAATATATTTTTTTTATGATTTACTTTATGAAACATATACTATGATAATTTTCTTAATTTGTGAATAACCTATTATTATATTTTAAAATTATATTTTAAGATATAAGTTGATTTATCCATTTAATTTTACAATAAAAAATGATTTCAAATTTATAAAAATATTATAAAAATATATTAAATTTTTACTTTTATCTTATCATTTAATTGAAATTTTACTGATTTAAAATCGATTCATTTACTTTAATTATAATAAATATTTGTAAACTAAAACTTAGGTATTTCAAATACAAAATTTTTTACATAAATATGAAAAGAAATTATTTAATTATTCCATTGTATAAGAAACATTGATTTTCAAATTCTAATAATTTGATCAATAACAAAAGCATTAAAAAAATAATTTGCATAAATTTTAAACATAGCTTTATTTGCCTTAATACTCAATTTGTACAAATAACTACCAAAAGAAACTAGACAGTTCAATTATTTCAACAATTTTGCATAACTACAAGTAACAGTTAAAAATACAATAGCATATTTTCTATCTTATAAATCAATATCCATTCTACTTCTATATGTAAATCTCTATTCACTTTAAAATTACCTCTTAATGGATGATCATGATATTGTACTAGTAGCCGAAAATATATTATTGACTTTTTGTATAAAGTATGAAAAATAAATCCATTAGTAAGACTCAAGTCGACCTAATAAAAAGAATTAAAAAGTAGGATTTTATAATGCATTATTCTGATTTAATATATGAACTAGATAGACAAAATACTTACAATAAAGAAGAAGGACTACCTTCTTCAGAAAAGTTGTTTACTTATTATATGGAAATGCTTAATGACAGTTTATTTATTGGTAATTACAAAATTGCTTTACAAGGTAGTAATATAGTTATTTTAAACAAAGATGGTAAACCTTGTTATAGAACTTTACAATTTTCAGAAGCATTAAATATGGCAAAAACTCTTAATACTCGATAAATTTATTTTATATCTAGTGCTTAACTCCATTTTTCACATAATTACTAAATTGATTTTAAAAAAAACAAAATGTCAGAAAACTCGATAATTGCAAATTATGCAATTTCCCAGAAATTCCAGATAACTTACTATTTATAAACTCAACTTGTAAATTTCTTTTACAAATTCAAACTAACAATTAAGTAATTATTTCCAATATGTCATCGAACTTTATATCTGTTTTTATAATTCTTAGGGTATGTCTTTCTGGATTTATGTCTGTTAATGCTCCAGTTACTTTTTCATATCTGGTTTTATTATAATAAATAACAGAAATAATACTTCCTATTTCTAACTCCTTAATGGTATTAGAAATCTGTTCTATCTCTTCATTACTAAGTTCTTTCTTATCTTCTATGTCATATTGCTCATTCTTCTTTTCAATTAGATCATAATATCCTTTTAATGCAGCAAATGCCATAAACTGTCTTGCTCTATCACTCACTGTTATGACCTCCTACCATTTTATTACGTTCTCTTCCTGTGGCTTTTTCTTCAAAACTTATTCCTCTTAATATTGCATTCTTACCATATTTATTTTTTATACTCATTAAGATGTTCTGAACCTTCTTTTCTTTAATATTTAATTCTGGATTATCAAACAAACCATATTGTATAAATGTTTCTGGTAACAAGTTGTTTAATCCAACATTTAACTTTCTGATAGGATGATGTTTATCAGTTGACTTTTCATATAGTTCCAAAACTGATTTTAAAATAGTTGAATAAGAATTAGTCCTTGATATTTTTCTAGAGCCACCTGTTGCTGGTATACAATCCTTTGAATATCCAACCATCAATGATATACCATCAGCACTTAAATCCTTTTCGTTCATTTCTAGTGTTAGAAGTTCTACCATCTCAGTAAGTACTACTTTTGCATCTTCGTATTTATAATCTTCAAATAGTATCTGACCATTGGAAATTGAATTACTCTTAGATTTGTATTCTTTAATTTCTTTTATAGTACAAGGTTCAATACCTTTAGAATGATCAATTAAGAATTCAGCATTTACGCCAAATTCTTTATAAAGCCTTCTTGGATCACATTGTGAAACATCATATAAGTCATATAGGCCTAAGTGATTTAGTCTTGTTGCTACACCTTTACCTATACTCCAAATATCTGTCATAGGTTTATGATGCCAGATTTGTTTTTTAAACTCTTCTTCATCAAGATATCCAATATGATCTGGAACATGTTTTGCTGTAATATCTAATGCAACCTTTGCTAAGAATAAATTAGTACCTATCCCAGCGGTAGCACAAATACCTGTTTTCTTAAATACTGCATCCATTAACATTATAGCTAATTCTTTAGGTGTCTTATGATATATCTTCAAATAACTAGTAATATCTATGAAACACTCATCAATAGAATAAATATAAATATCTTCTTTGGATATGTAATTTAAATAAGTTCCATATATGTCAGCAGAATACTTCATATATAAACTTATTCTTGGTCTAGCTTTTATGTACTTTATGTGAGAAGGTATTTCAAATACTCGACATCTGTTCTTTATACCTAATTCCTTCATTGCTGGAGTTATTGCTAGACAGATTGTACCAGAATTACGAGCAGGATCAGCCACTGCAAGATTAGTTGTAAAAGGATCAAGGCCTCTTTCCACACATTCCACAGAGGCAAAGAAGCTTTTCAAATCAATACAAAGATACATCTTATCAGCCATTTTCTACACCTAACTGATATTATAATGTTCCATTTATGTTCTTGCAAGTATTTTCTCATAACAAATATTCATTGACAAAATTATAGTGATTTTGTATATATACTACACGTGATTTAATTCACAAATAAACAAGAACAAATATTATAAGGAAAAAAATGAATATTACTCCTCCAAACCCATTTAAATTACTTGATAAAACAACTATTGAAATAGATGGAAAACCAAATGCTGCTATGAGTTTATTGTGGAATTTTACAGGTTTTTCTATTGAATGTGCATTATTTCTAATATTCTTAAGAGGATGTCGTCTTCCAGAAGAAGAAATGAAAGCTACACCAATTCAAGGTACAATTATAAGTGCAGAAAGTTTAGATAACAAAACTAAATTTGACATTGATTTAGATGGAGATTTAAACACAATTGAAAGAACATTTTATGTTGATGGTGTAAAATTTACTAATACAGCAAAACCTGGTGACAAGATATTGTATAATGAAAGAAGAAATTATCTTGCAAAACCAATGAAAAATATGCCAAGTAATGCTATAAAACAAATTGGCGACAAGAAAATTCCTACAGCATCAGAAGAATTTTTTGGAGCTCTAACAGAAGCACTTAAAGAAGAACAAAAAGAGAGAGAATAATCTCTCTCTTTTTTTATCATATAACTTTTATTTCTGAATCAAAACCTGGTAAAGCTAAGAAATACCATTTATGACTATATTCGTTTTAATTGACTTAATATATAAAATAAGTGTATTATAACAGTATAAGGAATAATAAATGAAAAACATCAAAAATTCATGTTTAGTTTTAGAAGGTGGCGGTAAACGTGGAATTTACACAGCTGGCGTTCTTGATGTCTTAATGGAAAATAACATAATGATTGATGGTGTTATTGGAACATCTGCTGGATGCATACACGGATGTTCATATGCTTCTCAACAAATAGGTAGAAGTATAAGATACAATATGAAATACGGTAAAGATTCGAGATTTATGAGTTTTAAAAATTGGTTAAAAACTGGAAATATTGTTGATACTGAATTTTCTTATCATACATTACCTGAAAAACTAGATCCTGTTGATAATGAAACTTTCAAAAAACTTGGTATAGACCTTTATGCTGTATGTACAAATCTTGAAACAGGAGAAGCCGAATATATAAAATGTAATGATATGTTTAAAGACATCGATTACATAAGGGCTTCTGCCTCTCTTCCATTTTTTTCAAAAATAGTTAAAATAAAGGGTAAAGAATTTCTTGATGGAAGTATTGCAGATAGTATTCCATTAGCAAGAGCACAAGAACTTGGTTATAAGAAAAATATCGTTGTTCTAACCAGAATTAAAGGATATAAAAAGAAGCCATCTTTCCTTATTAAAATGCTTACACCAATAGTCTATAGAAAATATCCTAAATTTATCAAAGCAATGCTTAACCGACATAATATGTATAATGAACAAATTAAATATATTGAAAAAAGTGAGGTTGGTAATAATACTATTATAATCCGACCAAGTCGTTATATTAAAGTTGGAAGAGTTGAAAACAATTTATCTGTTATTAAAGAATTATATGATTTAGGAAGAAATGATGCAATCAAAATGCTTCCTCAAATAAAAAAGTTTCTTAATGAATAGAATAGAATAGAATAGAATTTAATATAATTTTATTTTTTTTAATCTTATAATCCACACTTTACTAGTCGGTATTTTATTTATCTAATGATTTGTTTAGTACAATTACTATGGATGGTTTAGTATAACAAATTCTTGATGACCTTTAATCTTATCCCAAATATAATACATCAAAAATATTCTTGGATTATTATATATTACATCACGAAAAACATCTCTGTGTTTTTCTTTTTCTGCAAACACAGCCCCATTTTTTGACGATATGGAAGATAAAGTTCCTGTTATTATATCAGGTATTCTCAAAATAGAATCAAAATGTTGCAATTCTTCAAAAGGAAACAAACCAATTTTGTAATCTTTTTTTCTTTCTTTTACTAATAAAAATACTAACGCATTTAACAGATAATAAATAACTCCATCATCAAAAGAAATTATTTTATCTCTATCAGATATCCAATAAATACTATTTGCATTCTCTCTTATAATTAAAAATTCCATAATAAAGGCTACAGTTTGCATAACTAAGAAAAAATAAGATACTAATTTTTTATCACATTTTTTACTATCAATATAATTTACAAAATCAACTATTAATCTATGTTCTTCTTTCTTCTGTTTTTGTAGATCTTCAGGCATTGTCTTATAATCTTCAATTTGCGCATGTAAATGTTTTGACATTTCATTTAAATTATGAACAAAAAGTTTTTTATTTCTTAGTATTATACCAATAGAAAAACATTCTTTATTATTTTTAAGATAATCTAATACTTCCTTAGAAATATTAGTAATATGTTTCATATCCTGGGTTAAAATTTGTTTTGTTTCTTTAAATATCTTAAATCTAAGATTGGAAGGAAATATTGTAAATGTTAACGTATCATTTTTACTTTTAGCATCTATACAATAATCACTACAAATAAGCCATTCTTTAATTTCTCTATTAGAAATATTCTTCTTATAGCATTTCCATTTTCTAAAAAATTCCTCTCCAAATGATGATAGTGTAATCGTTCTATTCATTTTAACTAAACCATAATATATCTATACAATATATTACAATTCAATATATTCAAAAATCAATAAATACTTCAATAATTGAAACATATTGAATATTTAACTTTTCAATATGTCATTAATTAATAATTCCAAACCAGCACCATTTACAAAGTAATTTTGAGGATATCTTTTCAAATTTTCTAAAAATCTCTAATTTTGGTTGGGAGAATATTAATCCTATACCATTCGTAACTAGTTTTCCACTTTAATGATGGATAATTGGCAGAAAACTCGATAATTGCAAATTTTGCAACTGTCGTAAATCATGCTTTTAAAGGAATATAGAAAGAAGTTCTTGGTTACTATAATTCGGATATGATTATTACTGATACTTCATAGTTTGCATAATCCTAAACTATAAAGTTAAAATTTCTAAATCTATTTCAATTCAAGTTCTAGTTGTTTTTTATTCTTCTGACTTTTTTTTAATTCTTGTTCATCAGCATATTGCCAAATATAACCACTAGCCTTAGTCCTTGTTCCTTTACAAACAGCTGTAATGTTTCCACTACTTACTTTCATTTCTCTTGAAGCGTCAGAAATCGATTTAAATGTTCTTATAACTTTGTGCGTTTTAAGATCGATCATATTTATTGGTTTGTTTTTTGCAAAATTTGATTTTTCTATACCACACTTAGGACAACTAGTTGGATGTTTACCTATTCTATGTCCTATTTTCGATTCATATTCGTAACCACATTTAGGGCAAATCCACCAAACTTTATGCCCTGAATTAGGTTTAAACATATCTGGTGTTAATTTTCCATTTTTAGTATAATCCCAATCTTTTACAATATCAGGATTTGTTTGTGTTAAATTTTTTCTACCTTTACTCCAATGTCCATAATGACAATTAGGACAACTGTTTCTTCCTTCTCGAGTGCGATGAGAAATTGATGTTTGCCATCTATGTCCACACAGATAACTCTTCCACCATGCTTTTTTATTACTTCCGATGGTAAGTTTTATTGGGTCTAAATCTTTATTAGCCTCATAATCCCATTCTTGCATGAGCTTTTTAATTTCAGAGATGCATTTCTTTTCCGACATAAACTAAACCATATCAACCTATTCTATTTTAACATTCAAAAATCTTACTTTCAATTAAAACCTAAATACTTATTCTAAAATTTAATTTAATGCATTTTCATTCCATTTTCTTGTTTTTTCATACTTTCTATTTCTTCAACAAAACTTTTTTCCAATGATTTTTCAATTTCTCCATTAGCTAAAGATATAATATTACCCTGACACATAGTTACTACTGGATAGTTATTTATATTTTGTTTTGCTTTATCACTTAAATTCTTAAATATCAATTCAGAAAGTTCTTTTTCATAATTTTTTTGTAGTTTTAATTCTGTTTTTAGAATAAATTTACGAATACAATCTCCATATTTAATAGCCTCTTCTTTTGTAGGTATTTTTCCTTTATGTATCACTCCATTTCTAAAGTTCCTATTACTTGTATCTTCATCAAAAGAAAAAGGTAACTCTCCAAATTCTATCAAGTATAAAAATAGAAAACTTCCAAATTGTCTTTCAGAAGAATTTGTAAAAAATTTACAAGCCTTTTCAATTTTATCCATTTCTATATTATGTTTTTTACAAAACAACTGAACACAAAATTCATAAAAACGTTCTAAAGAACTAGTAAAAGAGCTTACTGCTTCTCTATAATATCCATCATATATAGCATGCGCTCCAATTTGGAATAAAGTTTCAAATTTTTCTTCTTGTAAAATAATAAAACTTTTATGTCCATTTGGACACTCTATTGTGTAATATCCTTCTTCATTATACTCAACTTCTTTTTTATATCTATGTGGAGAAAATGGATCACATTGCATACAATTAAGATATATTTTCATTTTTATCCTTTTCTTTAATATTTTTATTAGAATATAATTTATTAAATTCTTTTGCTATTTTTTCATAGTTTTTAACTCTAATTTCATCATTATCATCAGCTTCTAAAAATTTTAGCTTTTTATATAGTTGAGATATTATATTAAAATCATCTTTATTAATTCTATTATTTATACCAAAATTATTTTGTATACTAAGCCTATAAGATAATTCGCTGTATAATTCATCTATATCTTTCCAATTATCACATTTAACATCTCCATTAATATAACCATAGCGTAAATTGGAAATATTCTGTTTTATTAAGGAAATTAGAGTGTTTTTATTATCAATTAAAACGTTTCGTATTCTATAAATTTTGGGATCTTCTATTATAGTTTTTATTGGACTATTGTTTTCAACAAATTCATAAGGTAAACATTCACACCTAATTGATTCATTATAGTTAATACAAAACTCAATACACTTCTCAACAAGTTCTTTCGTTTCTCTATATGTTATATGAGACATATTACAACTATTTATAATATTTTTTCTAAGTATACTAAAACTATTAAACTTAGTTTCATCTTCTGTTATATTCCCCTTATCAATAGCATGTTTTAATCTTTCTGTTTTTAAAATATCATCTACAATAACTTCATAATTAAGATTTGGAATATGCTCATATCTATTTATAAATTTGGCTAAATAACCTTCTTCTTTTTCTTCTCCAATAACTTGAATATTATAAAATGCATTTATATGTTGACTTAATCTATCCTTATTTATCATTAAAATAACATACAAACCTTCAATATCAAAAAGATGTTTTAAAATTTCTAGAGTTTTAACTGCAAAATCAGGTCTACATCTGTCTAGTTCATCAACAACTAAAACTAACTTTTCACCATTAGGATATTTTATAAAATTACCCATATCTGATTTAAATTGTTGTATTTCATCTTTTTTTTGTTCTATCCAAGGCTTAGCTATTGCTTTGTATACATCTTTTACATTTGCAGATACTTCTACATTCTTAATAGGAACAGAAATATTTAAACAAGAAAAAACATTTACGATACTATCATTTAATTTCTCTAAAACAGTTTTCGTTTTACTTTTTATTGTAGCGCTATTTATACTTTTAATTATTTCTTTTGATATTGCAATGAATGGATTTTCAAGATAGTCATTTTCCCAAACACTACAATATATAGCATTTATATCTTTTGCTTTTAAATATTCTGTAAATCTAGTCGAAAAATAAGTTTTTCCCGTTCCATATCCACCATCAATACCTAATACAAAAGGGGTATTAGAGTATTTTATTTCTTCGACTAAATTGTTAGCAAAACTTTCTACATCTTCTGATGTATTTACCCATAAATTTTCTAATTCTTTTTTTTGTTCTGTTTCTGGTAATTTGTAAAAATTTGCTTTATCAATCATAATCTAATACTCTCTACTATAATTTCTATACCATACCTTTATCAAATAATATCTTTAATTACTACGTTCTGGAATATCCCATTCTTTTTCTTTTATTTTTCCAGTTTGATAAAATTCTGTAATACGATTTACAAATTCTTTAAAATCTGGATTTTCTTCTGATATTCTATTTATCATATTCCAATCTAAGTCATCATTTTCTATTGCAGGAATTAAGATTTGACTTTCTGAAGGATTTTCTTTATTTAATCTGATAAGTCCTATATTATGCCCATAACATAATATTTTAAGTTCTTTCATTGACTTTTCATCTATTTCTGTTGCAACAAGATATGAATTATTCGCCCAACTCGAATTTGAAACTGTTTGGAAAAAATATTCTCTTACATTAGATAAATTTATTTTAATTTTTACTTCAAATGACCATAATGAAGTTTTATTGAAAGCATGTTTATTAGCACAATTAATAACATCATCATCCCAATCTTTGGAGAGATTTTGCAATCCAACTATATCAGGGTGCAACCATTTATTTCCATTGTTTCCTTTACTATTTGATGACTTTCTCTCATCAATTCTTTTAGGATAAATATCCAATTCATTATATAAATATTCACAAAGTAATGGATATAAATCATGTTCTGGATGACCGTTTTTTCTTGAAGTTTTTTCTGCTTCTTCAATTTCTTCAATATCTGTTTTTTCTGAATAATAATATTTCCTAGGGCGTTCTTCTGTTATTCTTATATTTGGGTGAGATTTTATAAGAGGAGTCGATGACCCAATTTCTCTGATTAATTGTTGAATTAAATCATCGTGTGTTTTTAAGTTTTGACTTTTATCCTTTTTTTCTTCACATTCTTTTGGTTTACATTGATAAGCACTTTCTGCAAGTTCTCTTGCGGTATAATATTTTTCAGGATTTGATTTAAGAGTGTTTACAACTGTTTCTACTAATTTTAAAGCCATTATATTTCTCCTTTTATTATCACTGTATTTTACTCCCATAAAAACTACATGCAAGGAAAATAAACCTTATAACACATCAAAATAGATAAGTTTTATTACTCTATATATCAGTGGGTCAATAGAATCTAAAAATGTAAAAAATTAAGTAAAAAACGACCCAAAAAATACATTATTATTGACAATTTTTAAGATTTTTCTAAAAATAAAACACTGTAAAATCATATACTTAGGTGTTTTAGAGGAGTGGGTCAGTAGAATCTAAAAAACATAGAAAATAGAGAGAAAAATGACCCTAAAATTGCATTTTTTTGAAAAAGTCCAAAATTTTTCTAAATGCACCACTGACCAGAAAGGCTAGATTTAGCCTAGTGTTGCGGGGAAAAGAAAAAGCCGTCAAAAGACGGCTATTGAACTTGGTGGGTGTTACAGGACTTGAACCTGTGACCCAATGATTAAAAGTCATTTGCTCTACCAGCTGAGCTAAACACCCAATCAATGCAATATATAATATCATAAAAAATACCACAGTCAAGATATTTTTTAATTTTTTTTAATATTTTTCTATTTTATCCCTTATTTTTTTCCAATTAGCTCGATTTTTCTCGTGTTCTTCAAGGGTTTCTGCGAATTTATGACCACCCGAACCATCCGCAACAAAATAGAAATAACCCGTATATGCAGGATGAAGAACAGCCTTTATACTCTCAATTCCAGGATTCGCAATGGCACCAACAGGAATTCCCTTTATCTTGTAAGTATTATATGGGGTTGGGACCTCTAAATCCTTTTTATAAAGCTTTCTGCCACGCATATTACCGTATTTTTTTGTAAGGGTATAGACAACAGTTGGATCGCTTTGAAGACGCATATTTTTAGCAAGTCTATTATAGAAAACCGAAGCAACGATTGGTCTTTCCTCTGGAATAGAAGTTTCCTTTTCCACCATAGAAGCCAAAATTATCGCCTCTTGTTTATCTTTTAGTGGAAGATTTTGCTCCCTATTCTCCCATTCCTTATCAATAACTTCAGTCATAGAAGTTTTCATTTTCAAAAGGAGATCGTCCTTTGAAATCATTTTATTATAGGCATAGGTTTGAGGAAGAAGTTCTCCGTCTTCAACCTTTAGGGTAATTTTTCCCTGTAAATCATCGTGCGAATTTAAAATCTCTGCAATTTGTTTTACGGTAAGCCCCTCTGGAATAGTTAAATATTTATTATACATACGACCACTGGTGATAGTATTTTTTATATCGTTTAATGTAGCACCATCATCAATTTCGTATTCGCCAATTTTAAGGTTATTTTGGTTCCATGAAAGGTACATCCAAACCTTAAATAAAAACTTTGAATTAATAACTTTATCAGAGTAAAGTCTTTCCGCGACAATAGATAGTCGGTCACCGGTAACAAGCTCGACAACCTTTTTTCCCTTGTTCATTGGATATAAAAATACATACACAACGAACATCAAAAAAAAGAGCATCGCAGTAGGGATAGAAAACTTAAGTATTTCGATTTTTATATTATTTTTCATCATCAAATTCCTCTGCCTCGAGTATATCAAATTTGATTTTTATTTACAATAAGAAAAAACTATTTGGTGTATTAGGAATATTAGATTATTGGCAAATATCTTTTGTTTTTATAAAATAGTAATAAAAAAAATATGGAGGAGAAAATGCAAGTTTCAAAAGAAATTATGACTGCCTTGGAAAAAGATAAAATGTCGCCAATTATTGGAAACCCCGAAGGAAAAATTATTATCTATGAATTTTTTGATTACAACTGTGGACATTGCAAAAATCAAAATGTAATTATGAATGAACTTATCCAAGCGAACAGAGATATAAAAATAATACTTAAAAACTTTCCTATTTTTCCGGTTTCGCATTTGCCAGCAAAGGCTACGGTCGCATCAAAAAAACAGGGAAAGACTTTTCTTTTTCACAAATCTTTGTTTGAAAATCATTTGCTTCCACTTAACTATTCTGAAATTGGGGTGGAAACATTGAATAAAAAAATACTTAACAAAGTTTTAAAAATTGCAAAGGGAATTGGACTTAACATTCAAAAACTTCAAGACGATATGTGTTCGGAAGAAGTGGAAAAGGAAATTGATATTACAAAAAAAATTGCACATCAACTTAATATTCACGGAACACCAGCACTTATCATAAGGAATCAAGTTTTCCCTGGATTTATGGATTTAAGAGAAATAAAAGAAGCAATTGCATAGAGAAAAAATATACTAACTTTTTTATATATTTGACTTTGGATTTTTCCTATTATAAAATAAAAGCAGATTTTGTTGGCAGGAGTACTTGTCGCAAAGTTTAGTATCTGAGAGGGTATGCGAGCCTGAAAAACTCGTTTTGTTAATACTATACACCCAACTGTTATGGTTGGGGTGTTGGCTTATGCTGACGGTCATTTTTTGTATAGTATTAGTGACGTTTTTCAGACCCCAACCACTCTTTGATATGAGTGGTTTAATTTTTATTTAAGGAGATATGTATGACTAAACATAAAAGTTCAAGTGGACATTATAGAAAATCTCATGTTCGAATTTACGAAAAAACAGTTGATGGTAAAAGATATTCAAGGCCAGCTTCTTATGCAGAAGAAATGAAAATTAAATATGGAATTATGGGTAGTTTTATTGTTTTAATTAGGGCAATAATTGCAGGAATTATTGGTTATGGTATAGCAGAAGCAGCTGGAGCTCCATTATGGGGATGTTTTCTTGCATTTATTGTCTTATTTGGATCTATGTGGCTTAATGGATAGGAGGATAATATGAAAAAAAAATGGGAAAATATACTTATTTTAGTTTGGCTTTGCATATTCGTATTACTTTTAATTTACAAAAAGTATTCAATAAGTGCGCTTTGGTTTCCTTTTGCTTGTTTATTGGGACAAGATTATTCTGATAAGAAGAAAATAGCTAATAATATTTTAAGTTTTGTTACCTTATTTATTACTATAAGCATATTTGCATTACCAGATTTTTGGAAACCTATTATGTATGGATTATTAAATTTTGCAAAAAAAATATTTAACTCCATACCATTATATATTTGGATAACTGTTGGTATTTTAGTGATTTTGTATGTAAATCAAGTAGAAGAGGCAAAAAAGAGAGAAAAGAGAAGAAAAAGATTAATAGATGAATATGGTGAATATTTTGCAAAATTAATACTAAATAAAACATTAGAAAGAGGAATGAGTTTTGATATAGTTAAAGAAATACTAGGAAAACCGCATCATAAAGAATATAAGATAAAAGGAAATGCTGATATTGAAATATGGAAATATAATGAATATAAAAAAGGATGTTATATGAAGATTTTGAAGTTTAAAGATGGTGAACTTTTTGAATATAGTATTAAATAATAAAAGGAGTATAAAATGGATAAAAAAGAAATATTAAAATTTTATGTTGAAATGGTAAATTCAATATTGAATATTTATAATTTAAATAAAAATAATACAACTGAAAAAATTACAAAAAGAATTTTAAATTGGATTATTCGAGAATATAAGGGAAAAATAAATTTATATGCGTCTCAAAAAGCTATATCTTTAACAAAAGGAAAAGATTTATCAGAATATAATTGGAAAGATCAAGTAAAAAGTATAGAAAAAGGTGGTTTGGGAGATGCGGGCAGAAAAAAGTTACATATAGAACATATTTTACCAATATCTCAAATTATAAAAAATTTGTTTAATGCAAAAACAAAAGATGAAGATGAAATTGAAAAAATATTAAATGAAATTTCAGTTGCTTGGATTACAAAAGAAGAACAGAAAGAATTAGATAAAAAAAATAAAATAAACAGAGGAATAAATCTTGATGAAAGTTTAAGTGTTTGTGAAACTGTTTGTGAAAAATTGAAACCAATAGGTGAATATAAAGTACCTTTAATTGAAGATGAAGAAGAATAAGTTTAAATATGAGATTGTACTTTAACATATTTATTTCTGTTGCAAATTTATGTACATCAATTAGAGTGTCTAATTTCGAAATATCCTCACATATTAAATTATTTGAACTTTTTCTTCACAATATAGAAAATAAAGAATATAAAAAAAATTTGGGTAAATTTCATTTAATATTTACCCCAACTTTAAAAACAGGAATTAGTTTTAATTCTGATTTCTATTTTAATATCTATATATTAGGTTTAGGTTTAAAAAATTAATATTAGGATAGTTTTATGTATTATAAAAATTTAAAAAGGTATTTTCTCTTTTCTTTATCTTTTGAACTAAAAAGATCTTTTTACAGGTATTACTATATCCTCTTATTCATACATAGAAAAACAGAAAATAGAATATAATCACTTTATTCAATTTGGAATTCTTGGTTTGATATTTTGTATAGGATATAACAAAAATTAAAACCTCTCGCCCCCTTTTTTAAGGGGGTGAGTTTTTAGGTAGTAATTGTTAAAATAGAAGTGTCGTTCTTATACTTGCAACTGTGGCGAAATTGTGAGAGTCATCAAGGGCTGGATAGAAATACATTTGGATATCAGGTGTGATTGTCATCCAATTTTCAATTCCCCATGCCCAATATGCTTCGATTACTGTTTCATAATCTCGGGTATTTTCTTTGCCTATGACATCAAGATTTGCTTTGTTCACGGCTATGGCTGTACCGACTTGATCAAGCTCGTTTCTGCCAAGAGGGTTATTTAGTACACTTCCTATCATATATGATTGTTCAATTTGTGATGGGGAGTTTTTGGCTCCGTTTATTCTTCCGAAAACCGCAATCTTATCACTTACGGCTTGCTCCATATTTATTGACCAGCCGTTTGATGTGCCGGGCTGTTCATCTACACCTGGTTGATTATATAAAAGTATGGAATACTGTCCCATACCCAAACCTTTTATCATTGGGGTATAGGAGACGGAAGCGAAGCTTGTATACTTGCCTTTACCGAAATCACTTGCACTTATTGATGTACCGGTAACATTATTTGCATCTTGCATACCAACATTTATTTGCCATTCTGGATTTATTGTGAATGTTGCGTATGCACCCAAGCTTGCTGTTGGATAAGTAGAGCTTGCATTTTGAGAAAGAGCGTAATTCACAAAGTTAATTTGTTGGTTTGAATTATAGGTTGTACCATCAAAATTGTATATTGGAAATTGACCTATGGTTACAGAAAGCCAACTCATACTGCCCCAAAATTCTTGGGTATAGCTCAACTCATCAAATGAATTTGATTTTGTTGTATAGTCATTTATTGATGAAAGAACACCTATCCTATTGCTTATATCTTGCCCATCAGTAGAGCTCCAATATCTTGTTGGGGTATAGGCTGCGTTTATTGTTCCAGATCCGTATTCATTATTGAAAAGTTGCCATGAAATACTTGGGTATGACTGGAATTGTAATGCTGTTCCTTTACCATTTGGAGCGCCCCTTTGTGCAAGAAGGGATAAATCAAAAGTGTAAGAAAAACCTGTTTCATTTTGAAGGTTGTTTTTCCATGTTGTGTATTGGTCGTACCAAGGGTGTGTTGGGGCTGTTGCTTTGGTTATTGCCTTACCCTTATGTGAAGCATTAGTCATAGGTGTAATGGCTTCGGTTACCTTCTCCTCTACACCAACCATTGTATATTCCTGTGCGAATGATTTTACAGGAAATATATTTATTGATAAAAAACTTAAAAATAAAATTTTACTGATATCTTTCATATTAAGACCTCCTTATATAAGGGGGAAAATCCCCCTCAATTATATATTTATAATTCCACGAATAAAGCAATATATGGCAATTACACTTATCATCAAAATGCTTGCTACCAAGTATTTTTCTTTATGTGTAAATACCGGTTCTGTAAAGGATAATTCTTCCTTTGCCCAGACGTAAAATGGTATACCAAAAGCAATGAAAACTATTGCCATTAAAAGATAGCTTAACCCAGCGGCATAAATTAACCATAAGGCATATAATGTTCCAATGATTGATGTAAACAATGCAGATGCCCTACCAATACCTTTTGTATTATCATATTCTCCGTCTTCGCAAATTTTCCAAAGATAGCATGTTGAAATAAAGTATGCAGGAAGAACCATAACTCCGGTTATACTTAGCATTGTATTCCATGCATTATTTGAAAAATAAACCAAAAACATTGCAAGTTGCATAACTGAACTTGTCACCCAAAGCGAAATGCTTGGGGAATCATGTTCGTTTGTTTTAGAAAAGATTTTTGGGAATGTTCCATTATTCGCCATAGCAAATGGCATTTCCGCAACAATCATTGTCCATGCAAGCCAGCTTGCAAGAACTGCTATAATCAAACCTATGTTCATAAGCCATGCACCCCATGGGCCAACAACTTCTTTTAAGATACCTGCGGTTGATGGATTTGCAATCCCCGATAATTCATGTTGGTTCATAAAACCGAATGGAACAACGGATAGTAATACATATATTACTAAACATCCAAGGAAACCTAACAATGTTGCCTTTGATACATCGGATTGACTTTTCGCCTTATCAGATAACACTACGGCTCCTTCTATACCAATAAATGCCCAAAGTGTTACAAGCATTGTACTTTTTATTTGTGAAGAAAGTGAACCTAAACTATGGCTGGAACCAAGCATATTTTCACCCCAGAAATCAAAATCAAACTTATCGATATTAAACACGAAAAGCAAAATTAAAATGAATAAGAATAATGGAACTATTTTAAATACTGTTGCAATTAAGTTTATTAATGTTGCTTGCTTAACCCCCTTTAATACAAGGTAATTAAATCCCCATATTAAAATTGAGCCACCAATTATAGAAGCAAGGTTATTTCCACCTGTGAATACTCCGGGAAAAAAGTAATTCAATGCGTCCATTGTAATGACTGCATATCCTACATTTCCGAAAATTTGGCAAAGCCAATAACTCCAACCTATATTAAATCCCATATAACTTCCAAAACCTTCGTGGGCATACATATAAATTCCGGATGTAAGTTTTGGTTTTACGGTTGATAAAATACGAAATGTATTTGCAATAAAATACATTCCAAATCCTGTGATTATCCATGCAAGAATTACTGCACCAACAGATGCATCCTGTGCCATATTTTGTGGAAGACTGTATATTCCTCCTCCTATCATAGAACTTACCACTATACCGGCAAGTCCCATAACGCCAAGCATTGTTTTTGATTGTTTACTTTTAAACATAGTTTTCTCCTTTTTTTAAACAGGGGGAATAATCCCCCTTAATTTAATATGATTGTTTTGGAGTTACTGGATTTGCATATTCGAAATTTAAAAATCCCAATGCAGTCAAGCAATATCCAAAATTTTGAGTAATGTTTAAGTAATTGTGGTAAAATTGGAATTCGCTGTGCTTATCAACATTACGAAGCATAAGTTCGTGGTTAAGTGATTTTGTAAGCCACATTTCAGCATGAGCTTTTGCAATTTCGTCAGTTATATAGGTATCAAAATATTCAACATATTCTGCAGCCCAACCGCCAATGAAATTGCCTTGTTTATCCTTTCCCCAAACAATACCAACACCTGTGGCAATGGCTTTATGTTCTTCTTTTCTTGCTCCATTACCTGCCATAATAACTTCCAAAACAGCACCATGTTTGAATTGATCTTGGACTTGCTCTACTGGAACAATATTATTGAAAAGTTCAGGAGGCAAAACAGATGTGTATGGAATAACATTAAAATTTTCGATTTTTGCCTGAAGCAATGCACTATCATAGCAAAAAGTTTCAAATGGTTGTGGTGGAATTCCATCGTCTGCTTGGCCTGCGCCACCTGTATGGAATGCCAATGTTGGATAACGTGTTCCTGTTGTCATTTTTATCTCCTTTTTTCTTGGTTATTATTAATAGAAATAGAATTTTTATAAATTCTACAACTTTCATTAGAGTAGTAGAGAATCTGTGGCTTTGCAATGATATTAAATTCCTTTGAATTTATACTTGTTGATAAAAGATATTGACTTTTTAAAATAAAGTATTAGATTTCCATTCTTTATATGATTGATTATGTAGTATACGGAGTAAAATTATGGATAGTAAAGAAGTTATATCATTTTTTAAACAACATTATGCCCTTTATAAGGCAAGTAGATTAACTGAAGACGAAGCAATAGAGTTTGCTTTCTTTGATATGAAAAAAGAATTTGGAGAAGATTTAGAATTATCATTACTTCCTAAACTTCCAAAGCTTTATAGCTATTTGATAAGACATCCAAAGGGTGAAAAATCATATTTTCACTTTGGAAGACAAAACAGTCAAATTTCCCAGCTTAATGCTGCACTTTCCCAAAAATTTATTTAACGAATTTTTACTCGGCTTAGCGATAATACAGGGAGGAGGTTTGAAACCTCTTCTTTTGTATATCCGGTAAAGTCTTCGTATGGGATAAGTACATATTTATTGGCAACGGTTGCCCTTTCCAACATATTATTGTTTTTTGTATCAATAATTCGGTTAAGGGTCATTTTTACTGGTTCAAATCTTGATGGAGAAAGGAACTCTATTTCGTCACCCTTTTCGAATGAATTTTTCATTTCAAGAACAATACCATCAGGTGTATGGTTTGAAACGCAAGCTGCGTAACGCCAGTTTCCATCTGAACGGGTTGTTTCATAATTCATTGCGTGATGTGTTAAGTGTCCATCAAAAAATCCGTATGTATAACCTCGATTTTGTAGGGTATTAAGTTCACTCATATATGGAGCATAGTTCCAATTATCTGGGGAACGATAAAATGCATCGATTGCATGACGATATGCACGTGCGGTTGTTCCGGCATAATATTCGGACTTGTTTCTACCTTCTACCTTTAATGAATCAATACCAATAGAAAGTAATTTATCAAGTTTTGGCATTAGGCATAAATCACGAGAGTTCATTAAATATGCGCCACGTTCATCTTCACAAACTTCAATAAACTCTCCTTTTCTTTCCTGTTCTTCAAGATAGAAATCGAAAAGCTTCATTGTATCGGAATTTATATCAATACCAAGTTTTTGAGCTTCTTCCTTAATAGTACCGGTTTCAATAAGTTCTTCACGTGGTTTCATATATAATTTATAATTCCAACGGCAACAGTGGGCACAATTTCCCTGATTAGAGCTACGTTCTGTTAAGAAATTAGAGATAAGGCAACGGCCGGAATAGCTCATACACATACTTCCGTGGATGAAGGTTTCAAGTTTTAAATCTGGAGCAACCTTTTCCCTTATTTCCCTTAATTCTTCAAATGAAACCTCACGGCCAAGAACACAAAGCTTTGCACCCATATCGTACCAAAACATTGCTGTTTCATAGGAACAAACGTTTGCTTGGGTCGATACATGAAGAGGAACTTCTGGTAAATGATTTTTCATATATCTGAACACACCAGCATCGGCGATAATTGCACCATCAGGAGAAAGCTTTTTCAATGTATTTGCGAAATCAGGAAGGCGAGCAATATCCTTATTATGAGTATAAAGGTTTACTGCCAAATAAATTTTCTTTCCAATACTGTGAGCATAATCAATACATTCTGCCATTTCATCAAGGGTTACTTTTGCCTTTACACGCAAGCTCATATCCGGTGTTCCGGCATAAACGACATCAGCACCATACATAAATGCTGTTTTTATTCTGTTATATGATCCACCAGGGATTAAAAGTTCTGATTTTCGTGTAAAATTTGACATAATTCACCTCTTAATTCATTTACTTAATACTATAAAAGCACATTTTATGTAAAAAGTAAAATAAATTTTAAAATATGCTTGCCACAAATAATTTAATGGTATACATTATTTCCTAGAAATACAAAATAAAGGAGTAAAAAATGTATTCACAATTAAAAACTTTTATCTTTAGAATGATACCTGGATATAACGTATCTGACTTAATTTATTTGGGAATGATTGTTTTCATTATTGCAGGATTTTTATCAAGCAAGAAGTGGACTCCTTTCTTTTCAACAGTAATTTTTGCACTTATTGTAAAATTGCTTGATTTACTTGTGCTTGGACAAAGTGCAAATGTTCTTGTTGAACAATTTTTACATATAATCGTATTGCCTTTTATTATAACTTTGCTATACTCAAGAAGAAGTTAATTTTCTGGAGGGGAATAGTTATCTTCTTTTAGCGATGGAAAAGACTATTTTAAAAATTTCAAAATTTTTAAGTGCTTTGGTATTTGTTATATCAGGGCTTTGTCTTTTTTCAGAAAATACTTTGGCAAAGCTTCCTAATGTAATTTATGCCCAGGATGTTAAAAACTATAAAAAAATCTTTGAATTACAAGAAAAGGGAAGATTTAAAGAAGCAGATAAGGCTATAAAGGATATTAAAAATGATATTTTGATGGGATATGTTCTACATCAAAGATATATGAGCCCTTATTACAAAACTCCATTTAAAGAGGCAAAAGAATGGCTTAGCAAGTATTATGATATGCCAAACGCAAATGATATTTACAAACTTGGCCTTCAAAAGGGTGCCAAACGAGAGCTTCATAAAATAAAACGTGGAGCAAGACGTACGCAATATTTCAATGACGACTATAAAAATCGTTACCAGATGATTCAATACTCGTACAAACATCTTCCTAAAAAAGAAAGAAACGAAGTAAACTATATGTTAAAGGTTTTCAATAACAGATTGAAACGTGGATACACAAAAAATGCACGTCAGATTTTGGAAAATCCTAACAGTAAAAAATATTTTGCAAAGAATGATTATTTAAGGATGGAAGCATATCTTGCCTTTACATACTTCCTTGCAAATGATGATGATATGGCAATTCTTTGGGCAAAGGAGCCAGCAGAACAACTTAACTTTTACCTTGCGAATTGGACACTTGGACTTGTTTACTGGAGACGTGGCGATTATTTGAAATCAAGGGATTATTTTAAAAATGTTGCCTTTTCAAAACAGGTTCCGGTTGATATTTTGACTGCAAGTGCATATTGGGCTTATCGTGCAAATGAACGAATTGATGATGATGAATTAAAGGATGATAGTGATATATTCCTTGAAACTGCATCAAGTTATCCAAAAACTTTCTATGGTATTTTGGCGACAAAAAAACTTAATAAAGATTGGGAAATTGAATGGGAAGAACCTTTGCTTACTATACAAAATGCCCGTGAAATAAGTTCATGGCAAGGTGGTCTTCGTGCATTGGCTTTGCTTCAACTTGATATGAAAGAGGAAGCAAGTCAGGAATTAAAGTTTTTGATTGATACTGCAGATACTGACTATTCTGATGACCTTATCAATGCAGTATTGGCTGTTGCGGAAATTTCAAATATGCCTCATCTTTCAATAAATGTTGCAAATTATATAAAGCATTATTCTGACAGTAATACATTTGCGACTTGCACCTATCCTACTATTGATATTGATTTGAAAGAGGGATGGAGTGTGGATAAGGCTTTGGTTAATGCTCTTATAAGACAGGAATCAAGATTTAACCCTAAGGCAAAATCAAATGTTGGTGCCAGAGGATTAATGCAAATTATGCCTGCAACTGCTTCGTTTATTATGCGAGATTCATCACTTAGAAAGAAACAAAAATCAAAGCTTTTTGAGGAAGAACTTAACCTTAAAGTTGGTCAGATGTACATTGAATATTTACTTTCATCACCTATGGTAAATGGAAATTTATTCAAGTTTTTGGTGGCATATAATGCCGGTCCTGGAAACCTTAAAAAACAAATTGAAAGAATAAATAATCCAAATGATGATCCATTATTCTTTATCGAGTCAATCAACCTTAAAGAAACAAGAATTTATATTGAAAGGGTTATGGCAAACTTTTGGATTTACAGAAACAAACTTAACCAAAACTCTGAATCTTTAGATGATGTTATAAAGGATATGTGGCCTATCTATATAAGCAAGGGTGATATTCCTGCAAATAAATACTCGTCTCAGGAAATGGAGTATTTGGAGGATTATATAGAAGATAAGGATAAGGAAAAAGATGCTGAAAATCTTGATGAAGAAGATATAGAAAATAGCTCTGAAAACACAACAGAAGACTCTTCATCAGAAATCGAAAATCCTGAAGTTTAGAGGTTAAATGGTTAGAATAAATAAAATCCCAAGTATTTCATTTGATATTGAAAAATCTTTTATGAAAGATAGTTGCGATATTGTTTTGGGTGTTGATGAGGCAGGACGCGGTTGTTTGGTTGGGCCTGTTGTTGCGGGATGTTGTTGGATAAATCAAAAAAAGTTTCCCCCTACACTTCTTTGCAAAATAAATGATTCAAAAAAGATTTCGGAAAAGAAACGTGAAGAAATTTTTTGTGAATTTTGTTCTTTGCCGGACGATATTTTTATGTTTGAATATGATGCGGTTCCAGCCGGTGTAATTGATGAAATTAATATTTTACAGGCATCACTTTTGGCGATGAAAAATGCATATCAAAAATTATTACCAAGGCTTAAAAATAAACCTGTAATAACTCTTGTTGATGGGAATAAAGCTCCGGTTATAAATCCTTGTCACACGGTTGTTTCTGGTGATGCAAAATCGTATTCTATTGCTGCGGCATCTATTGTTGCAAAAGTTATGAAAGATCGTCTTTTGAATGAAATTGGTAAAAATTTTCCAGAATATGAATTTGATAAAAACAAAGGTTATGGTACAAAATCTCATATGATGGCATTGGAAAAATATGGAGTTACAAAGTACCACAGAATGACCTATGCTCCGGTAAAAAAGTATATTAAATAATTTCTGAAAACTTTAAATCATTTATCCACAAAATTGCGATGTGGATTTTTTTGTTTGGATAGATTTTTGTAATCGCATCCTTATATTTTTCAAGTTGTTTTCTGTATGATGATGGAACAGTATCTGTTTGTTTATCAGTTTTATAATCGATAATCCAGATATCATCATTATCAAAAACGACCTTATCCACGCGCAAGATTTGAGATGTACCATTTTCTGATGTGATTATTTCTGTTTCGCTTAAATTGTTACTATTAAAAATAAAGTTATATTCTGGATTATTGTAAAGTTCTAGAATATTATTTTTTATTAAATTTTTATCTTCTATTTGAGTTTTTGAAAGGTAAAAATCAATAAATTTTTCAACATCTTCGCCATTAAATTTTGAAATATGCTCCAACAATTTATGAATTATTGTACCACGTGAAAGTGAAGAATTTTCATTTTTATCATATTGGGAAAGAGGTGATTTTGCATCAATATTCTTACTAAACGATGGAATATCATCTTCTTTTTTATCAAAGAATTCCGGCAAATTCAAAGGTATTTCGACAGATGATTTTGTTATATTTGAGATATCTCCTGTTTCATTTTCACCCAAAACAACAAACTCATCATTAACAAAAACATCGTGTGTAAAATTTGTTTTTGTATCATTGTTTATTTTTGTTTCTGGGTTGGAAAGAAGGCTTTCTTTTATACAAGAATACCATGTCTTTGCATCCTTACTTTTATTTTCCGAACCAATGACATAAAGTCTGTCTCTTGCTCTTGTCATTGCAACATAAAGCAATCTGTAAAATTCTTCTTGATTTGCGTTATTGTTATTTTCAATCATATCGGAAAATACTTTTCCTGAATTCTTGAAATTGGATGTTTTATACATTGGAAAATCTTCGTTCCAAATAATTCTATCCCTTGACGAAGACAAAACCGCGTTTGCATTATAGATAAATACAACAGGAGCCTCCAACCCTTTGGAGCTGTGAACTGTCATTATACGAACGGTATTATTTACCTGTTCCATATTTCTTTTTACTTCAACTTCGTTTAAAGAGAACCACTCATAAAAGTCAGATAAAGACTTTCCCAATTTCAAATTATCATAGGAAAGACATTGTGATAAAAAGCCATTCAAGATATCAATTACTTCAATACCTAAACGTGAAATGAAATTCTTTCTTTTGTTTTGAACCTTTAATATATAATCAAAAAATTCAAATGGTAGTGCAGTTTTTGAAAAATCGATAAGGTATTTTAAATCATCGGAAATATCTTTGTATTTTTCGGATTTGCACAACATTGAATACAAGGTTTCATCTTTTCTGTTAAAGCAAAGGTCGAACAAATCATCATCTGTTAAATTATAAAGTGGGGATTTTAAAACTTCGGCAAGGGACAAATCGTCATAATTAAATAGGACAAATTTCAAAAGAGAAATTAAATCTTCTATTGCAATATTGTCACTTAATGATAATTTATCACGGCCAGCCAAAGGTATATTTTTTGCAAGTAATGCACGGGTAATGTTATCAACAAGATTTCTTTTTCTTACCAAAATCATAATATCTTTTGGTTCGATTTTTCTTACTCGCTTTGGTTCATCATTTTTTGAATCAGAAATATATTCGTTATCAAGTAGATACTTTATTTTCGTTGCCAAGACATTTGCCATTTCAATATCAGTATTGAATACATTGATATTTTCTATTGGTGGTTTGAAACATTTTTTTGTTTCATCTTCGATACTTTTTACCAATGGCAAAACTTCGACAAGACCAAAGCTATCCTTACGGTTTGGGATGTGTGTAATATCTTCGTTTGGAAGCAAAACTCCGTTTGAATTTTTTATCACATCGTCGACTGTATTCAAAATATTTTTACAGGAACGGAAAGAACGATTAAGCGGTAAATCAAAAAATGGGTAATTTTCAAACTCAATTCTTTCCTTGAAATGATTTTTATATTTTTCAAAAAGTTTTATGTTAGCCCCCTGAAAACTAAAGATTGATTGTTTTCTATCACCCACAGAAAAAAGACTTTTTACATTTTTTTTATCGCTACCAGAGGTGAAAAATTCCTCAGTCAATTTATCAACAATTTCCCATTGGATAGGCGAAGTATCCTGTGCCTCATCAATCAAAACGTGTGATATTCCGCCATCAAGTTTATATAAAATCCAAGAGCTTATATTATCCTTATCAAACAAATTTTTTACGGTTGTTATTAGGTCTGTAAAGTCCATAACGCCACGTTTTTTCTTTAGTCCTTCATATATAGTATTAAGAGTCAAACCGATATCAAGGACAGATGATGTTGCGTTATAAATTTCAATCGAATTTATAAATTCAACGGCATTCCGTATACGAATTGTTTCACGTGAAACATTATCCACAAATTTAATATCTTCATTTATGGATTTTTTGTTAAGTATGCAATCCTTTGGAATACTGTCATCTGAATTTAGGAAAATCTTTTTATAAACATCAAATTTTTTTGAGATATTTTTTTCCTGTAAAAAGGTTGAAATTAAATTCAATCTTGCCAATGATTTTTTTCCATTATCAACGGAAAGAACCCTTTTTAAATTATCAATAAAGCCAGATGGAATATGATCTAAAATGTTTGCCTTAAATAAATTTATATCGTTAAGAAAACTTTCATTCGCGTATTGGGAATTACCAAAAATCTTTGACTTTAGATAATCTAACATTTTAGATTTTGTTTTATACTTTTGGCAAAGTTCAAAGAAATGTTCACGGCCATCGACAATGGTTTCAACAAGATTATCGAACTCGATTTCCGGTGTGTTTTGCATCAGATAAGTAAAGCTTTTAAACACATCGACATAGTCAATAGTTTTATCATTTTTCAATGTGTGAATAAGTTTTTGATAGGCTTCGTTTAGTAAATTTTTTACCTCGCTGTCCTCAATAATTTTAAAATGAGGAGTGATACAAGCTTCTATTGGAAAACGCTTTAGTATAGATTGGCAAAAAGCATGTATTGTATAGATTTTAAGAGGCATTGGATTATCAATAAGTTTTGAAAAAAGTTTTCTTGCCTTTGAAAAAAGCTCATCAAAATCGAAACTTTCATCCTTATCATCCAATAAATTATTTAATTCTTTTTTTAAATCTTCATCCGGAATTGTTGCCCAATCGAGTGTTTTTTTATAGATACGATTTTGCATTTCTATGGCACCGGCATTAGTATAGGTAAGACATAAAACCTTGCTTGGTTCCACATCATTTAAAAATAATCGCAAAAGTCGATTTACAAGGACGGTTGTTTTTCCGGTTCCGGCACTGGCAGAAACCCAAACAGAAAAATTTGGATTTGCGGCAATTTTTTGATTCAATAAAGAATTATCATCCATTATTACTTACCGTTACCTGTGATGATAATATTTTTTATATCCATTTTTTCACCAACGATTGGATGTTCAGAAGCATCTTTTTTCATTTGAGAAAAAATACCATCAAGTTTATTTTTTGCCTCTTCAAAATTGATTTTTGTTGAAGTATTTTTAAATTCAAGCAAATCTTTTGCTTGATCTTCAACATCATTTACAGAGGTTGGTTTAGATTTATTTTTTGTTGCACCAAGACGTTCCTTAAGAAGGATATCAACAGCTTGATAAAAACTTTGAGCTTCACCGGTTTTAAGCTTTATATCAGCAAGCTCAACAAAGAAGAGATACATCTGATCTTCGATACCATGAAAATAATTTCTTACAATATTTATTTTTTCTTGTTCAGTTAAATTTTCTTGTTTTTGTGAAATTTTTTCCATCATAAATCTCCACTTGATTTTTAATGTAAAATAATTATAGCACAAAATAAAAAAATATGCTATATTATTTTTATAAATAACGAGAGGGGAAAATAAAATGCAAAAACAGCTAACAAATCAGAAATATTTGAAAGAAAGATTAAGCTTTTTCCTTAAGGAAACAACAAAGAAAAATTTGAAAAATGCCACTATAAAAGATTGGTATATTGCATTTACAAATATGATTAACGACGAACTTGTCGATATGGCTGATATTACCGAACATAACATACTTAATGGTAAAAACAAGATGATGGCTTACCTTTCTATGGAATATTTGATTGGAAAGCTTTCAAACCAAACTTTGTTTAATATGGAAGTAAAGGAAAGTTTTAGAAAGGCATTTAAATCTTTTGGTGTAGATTTAGAAAAGGTTTTGGCATTGGAACCATCAACACAACTTGGAAATGGTGGTTTGGGTAGACTTGCCGCATGTTTTTTTGACTCTTTAGCAACACTTTCCTACCCTGCTTTTGGTTATGGACTTTTATACAGATGTGGCATTTATAAACAATTAATAAAAGATGGAAAGCAAGTTGAAACACCAGACTTATGGCTTGAAAAACAAAATCCAGCATTGGATAGAAGAAAAGATATTTCATATATGGTTGGCTTTGGTGGAAAACTTAATTCTTCATCAAGATTGGAAGATATGAAGTGGACACCATCAAAGAAAGTAAAAGCATATGCAAATGATATTTTGTTTGCCGGATATGGAAATGAGGATGTCTTAAGAATAAGACTTTGGGAAGCAGAAAGATCCGATAAAACAAAACCTGATTTGAAGAAAAATATCACAAATATAACTGACTTTTTATATCCACCTGATGGAACAGAAGAAGGAAAAAGATTACGGCTTCGTCAGGAATATTTGCTTGTTTCTGCATCAATCCAAGATTTATTTGAACGTTTCAAAAAAACTGGGTTTGATATATCTGTGATTGATAAGTTTTTAGCAGTACAGTTAAATGATACACATCCAACATTGGCAATTCCTGAAATAATTAGAATTTTAATGAACGAGTATGGTTTTTCATTTGATGATGCGTATAAAAAGATGTACAACATTTGTGCGTATACTAATCACACTCTTCTTGCCGAAGCTTTGGAAAAAATTGGCATAGATTTGTTTAAATCTGAACTTCCTTATCACTTTGCTATTATTGAAAAGATTAATGAAAACTTTATCAATATAGCAAAAAGAACTGTTGCTGATTTCAAATTAAATAGTCTTGAAATTGTAAATTACAAATATGGATACATTAATTGTGGAAATCTTTGTATCGTTGCGACACATAAGGTAAACGGAGTTGCCGCACTTCACTCTAAACTTTTAAAGAAAAAAGAGTTCCCATTGTTTAGTGAACTTTTCCCAAGAAAATTTATAAATGAAACAAATGGTATTACTCAAAGAAAATGGCTTTTGGAAGCAAATCCAAGGCTTTCAAACCTTATCACAAAAACGATTGGGGATAAGTGGATTACTGATTTGAACTATCTTAAGAAACTTTTACGATACAAAAATGATGTAAACTTTTTGGAAAAGTGGCGTAAGGTAAAGTTTGAAAATAAACTTGATTTAATGCAACTTATAAAGAATGATTTGGGATTAAAACTTTCCCCTGACTTTATGATTGATTCACAAATAAAACGTATGCATGAATACAAACGTCAGTTCTTAAACATACTTCAAGTAATTGATAGATATAACAGAATTATTGATGGCGAAGTTGATGGCTTAGAACCAAAAATTTATTTGTTTGCTGGGAAGGCTCATCCAAACTATACCGTTGGAAAGGAAATAATCACCCTTATAAATGATGTCGCAAAAGTTGTTAATAATGACAGACATTGCAAGGATTTATTAAAGGTTGTATTCATTCCAAATTACAACATTGATAAAGCACAAACTATTATATCCGCAACCGAACTTAGTGAACAAATTTCAACTGCTGGTAAAGAAGCAAGTGGTACCGGAAATATGAAATTCACCCTTAATGGTGCGCTTACTATAGGAACACTTGATGGTGCAAATGTTGAAATTAAAAACAAGGTTGGTTCGAAAAATATTTTCATATTTGGTTTGACTGCAAAGAAAGTTTACAATATGAAAGAACGTGGTTATAATGCCCAAGAATTTTTCAATAATAACCCAAGAATTCAAAGAATCATTACACAAATTTTAACAGGAGCATTTTCACATGGGGATACTTCTAGATATAAAAATTTGATGAATGCATTCTTTAATAATAACGATGAATATATGTTGCTTGCTGACTTTGATTCTTATGTTAAAACTCAGTTAAAAATTGATGAAGCATACAGAAATGAAAAACTATGGTGGAAGAAGTCTGTTATAAATACTGCAAATTCTGGTTTCTTCTCTTCCGATAGAACAATAAAAAGTTATGCAAAAGACATTTGGAAAATTAAGGAAATTAAAGAATAAATGAAATCTGTAAATACTATTTTTGCTCTTAGTTCAGCATACGGAAAAGCAGGCGTTTCTGTTTTCCGTATTTCTGGACCTGCATCATATGATATACTTTCAAAACTTAGTAATGGAAAAAAGTTTCAGCCTAATGTGGTGAAGTTTGCAAACATTTACCATCCAAAAACAGGTGTACTTTTAGATAGCTGTATGGCGGTGTTTTTCAAGGGACCTGCATCATATACTGGTGAAGATACGGTTGAACTTTATACACATGGAAGTATTGCAGTTATTGATAGTATTTACGAAGCATTATCTCAATTCAAAGATGCAAGATTGGCAGAAAATGGCGAGTTTACAAAGCAAGCCTTTTTGAATAATAAACTTGATTTAACACAAGTAGAAGCGATTGCCGATTTGATTGATGCGGAAACTGAATCTCAAAGAAAGCTTGCTCTCTCCAATACAAATGGTGAGGCGTCAAAGCTTTATAATTCATGGAGAGAAAAGCTTGTAAAAATACTTGCGTGGTGTGAGGCTTCGATTGATTTTTCCGATGATGAAATGCCAAAAGATGTAATGCAAAAAAATGATGCGGAATTGAAAAAATTAATTTCTGAAATTGAAAAGCACATTGAAACTGCATCATCGGCGCAACTTATCAAACAAGGGTTAAAGGTTGCGATTATTGGTAAACCGAACGTTGGAAAATCATCAATCTTTAACAAAATTATTGGCGAAAATAAGGCTATTGTTTCAAATATTGCCGGAACAACACGCGATGTTGTTGATGCAAGTTTGGATATAAATGGATTTAAAGTTAATATTTCTGATACGGCCGGACTTAACGAAAAAACAAATGATAAGATTGAAAAAAAAGGTATAAAGAAGGCGTTGGATATTGCTGGAAAGGCGGATATAAAAATCTATATGATTGATGGTATTCGTTCGTATGATGAGAAAAAAGTTGATGACAATACCATTGTTCTATTTAATAAAATAGATAAAAAACAAATTGAAAATCTTCCAAAAAACATTATTCCTGTATCTGTAAAAAGTGGGGAAAATTGGAACAAGTTTTGGAATGCATTTACAAAAAAGATAAAGTCAAAAATGCAAAATTCTGGAGATGCGACACTTACTCAACAACGATATAAAAATGCTTTGTTGAACTGTATCGAATTTCTTAAAACTGCGATAAAAGAAAAGGAAATAGATTTAAAGGCAGAAAACCTTAGACTTGCAAGTGATGAAATTGGAAACATCACTGGAAAAATCTATTTCAACGAACTTTTGGATAAGATTTTTTCGTCGTTTTGTTTGGGAAAATAAATCTTATAAATAATCGCTTTTTGAACTGATGAGCATATCACTGTGAACAAAGCAACACTCAATCAAGCCAAAACCCAAAAGCAAGGTCATCATCGCTGTTCCACCATAGGATAGAAGTGGTGAAGGAACGCCAACTACAGGGAGCAATCCCATAACCATTGCTGTATTTATAAAGAAATAGATAAAGAAGTTTGCACCAAGCCCCAACGTCAACAGCTTTCCGAAATTGTTACGGCTTACGAATGAAACTCGGAAACATTGCCAAAGTATTGCAATAATCAATGCAAAAAGACATAGGCAACCAAACATTCCAAACTCCTCAGCAAACATAGTGAAAATAAAATCGGTTTGTTTTTCAGGCAAGAAATTTAAGTGGCTTTGTGTACCATTCAAATATCCCTTTCCCCAGAAACCACCAGAACCAAGTGTAATTTTTGATTGGGTAATGTGGTAACCGGAACCCATAATATCCTTTTCCGGATTCATAAAAATAATAATTCTTTGTTTTTGATAAGGGTGAAGTCCGTATTTCCAAATAATAGGAAATGACAATAAAACGACAAGGAAAATTGTTCCAAATTTCCACATTTGCACACCTGCGATAAAGAAAACTATACCAGATACAAGTACCAATGTCATCGCAGTTCCAAGATCAGGTTGTTGTAAAACAAGTCCAACAGGTAATAATACCAAAAATGCAGGGAATATAAGGTAATAGTTACTGTGAATTTCATTTATACTTAGGGCTGCAAAATACTTTGCCAAGGCAAGGACAAGCGCAATTTTCATAAGTTCTGATGGCTGTATTTTCATAAAACCAATATTAAGCCAACGTTGTGCACCCATACCAACATGACCGAAGAACATAACTCCAATTAAGAGTACGACAGATACACCGTAGATCCAGTATGCATACTTTACCCATACCTTTAAATCAACAACTGCAACAATGAAAAGTATTAAAAAACCAATTAGAATTTTTGGAATTTGAGAAAGAGCCCATGGAGTCCAGCTTCCATAACTGATTAAACATTTGAATTGATCAGCACATTCAGCCTTTCCCGCACTGTAAAGAATCATAATACCAACACTGCAAAGGCAAAGAAGAAGAAATACCAAGCGCCAATTCAAACATAAAAACTTGGAAAAGACATTCATTCTATCACTTTTTTTCATAACTGAGTAATCAAGCATTTCTTTTCTCCCTATAAATAAAGTTCCAATGTTTTCATCATAAGATCACGAGCAATAGGCGCAGCCGCACCAGAACCAGACATTCCGTGTTCAACAACAACACTTACCGCGAACCTTGGGTTTTTATATGGAGCATAACCAACAAACAAAGCATGGTTTCTGTATTTCCACGGCAAATCTTCCTGTCTTATCACACCTCTGGCACGTTCTTCACGAGTAATACGTTTAACCTGTGTTGTTCCAGTTTTTCCAGCCATATGGTTCCCCTTAAAATCAAAGTATGCTGTTTTTCCGGTACCGTTTGGCTTGTTTACAACAGAGAACATTCCCTTTCTTATCATATTAAGATGATGTGGATCAACATTTAATGATGGGAATATTATATTAGAATCATTTTTACCTTTTATAATTCTTGGCTTTACCGCGAAACCACCATTTGCAATTCGTGAAGTCATAACAGCAAGTTGAAGTGGTGTCACCAAAGTATACCCCTGTCCGATAGATGCTGTAATTGTATCACCGGTGTACCATGTTTCACTTTTGTAATTACGTTTCCATTCACGACCTGGAACTTGACCTTTCTTTTCATTGGCAAGTTCAATACCTGTATATTCGCCAAGACCAAACTTGTATGCCATATCCTGAATTACATCCATACTTACCTTTGTTGCCAAAGTATAATAGAAAATATCGCATGAATGAAGAAGTGATTGTTCCAAATTTAAAACGCCATGACCCGCAGTATTCCAACAATGGTAACGTGCATCACCATAGTCCATATGACCGGTACACTTAATCCTTGTATTTGCATTAAGCTTTCCATCAGCAAGAGCCGCAAGTGCAGTCATCATCTTGAATGTAGAACCTGGGGAATATAGCCCCTCAATAGCTTTGTTTATAAATGGATGACGAGGATTTGTGAAAAGCTTTTCAAATTTTTTGGCGGAAACATCCTCATCCAAAAAGATATTTGGATTATATGATGGAACGGAAATCATCATCAAAATATCTCCATTGTAAATATCCATAACAACTGCACTGGCACTTTCATCATGGATACGATTGTATGCAAATTCCTGTAATCGTTTATCAATGGTAAGATTAATACGTTCTCCAGGTATAGCCTTTTTCTTTTTATCATCCAAAGTTTCAATTACACGACCGCTTGCATTAACAACCTGAATTGTTTCACCAACTTCACCACGAAGTTCCTTATCCATCAATTTTTCGATACCAGCCTTTCCTGTTTTGAAATCAGGAAGCTGAAGTATTGGGGACGGATCGTTTTTAAGCTCTTGTTCTGTTACATCAGAAACATATCCAATAACATGGGCTGCAATTTCATCAAATGGATAGTAACGACGTTTACCCTCTTCCACATAAACACCGGTAAAGTCAAGGTTGTTTACCTGAATTTTTGCCATTTCATTCCAACCCAAATTATTTTTTATAAATACAGGGAAAAAGGCACGTTTCTTTTTTACGTTCTTAAGAACCTTTTCTTTTTCCTTTTCAGTAAGTGGAATAAGTTCGGAAATACGATTTAAAATTTCCTCAACCGATAAGCCCTGTGCAGTAACTTCCTCTGGTATCATCTGGATACCATAGCTGTTTACATTTACGGCAAGTTCGATACCAAACCTATCGGCAATAACACCACGAGGAGGAGGAATAAGTTTTATTCTTACACTATTTTTTTGGGAAAGTTTTTTATATTTTTCACTGTCCAAAATTTGAAGTTGATAAAGACGACCAGCCAAAATCGAAAAAAGGAAAAGCTCCCCTCCTGCAACAAGAAGGGCGCGTCTGTTAAAAACTTTAATCAACTCCGCATCACGCATTATACTTCCTTACAAAACGTTCATCCAATTTTTTTAAAATAATGAAAAATATTGGGTACCATAAAATCAATACGGCCCAACTTACCAAAATATTAAGCAAGTTTATATTTTCCACAAACATACTTGAAATCACACAATATTTAAGCAAAATCAATGCAAGTGTAACTATACTGAATGCTAAATATGAAAATGTAAATGATTCATCAAGTGGGAAAAATTTTTGATAGTAAACCACAAAATATGTACTTAAAAAAATAAACATATTGAAACCGAATTGGGTTCCATCCAAAAAGTCTTGAAGAAAGCCGAAAAGCATCACTGAAATAAAATCGAATGACTTTGTTTTTTGCATTCCCCAAAAAAATATTGGAATAAGTACAAGTGTCGACTTTACATTACAGCAAGGTATAAACACAAAAGAAAATACAAGAATAAAGAAACTACTTACCCATGGAATTTGGTGAGAAAGGAATGAAAATAACCACTTGTATTTACTTTTACGAACCAATTTTATCCCTCACCTGCATTCTTATTTTCCAAAAGGAAGTTCTTTAAACCTTCTGTGTGTGAAGTTTTTATAATCTTTATATAGTCGATATTTGACTCACTTACAAAAGGTTGAACAATTATTCCGTTGTCCTCACTTATACTTCCAACGATACCAATAGGAAGACCAGCAGGCAAATTTTCCCCCATACCAGAAGTTACAATAACGTCACCAATTTGTACAGGTTCCTGTTTTTCAAAATGGGCAAGCTGTGGATAGTTTGTGTTATCGCCAATTAAAAAAGCACGAGTTTTTGTTCGTTCAACCTGTACCGGTATTTTGGATGAAGCATCGGATAAAAGAATCATCTTTGAATAATTGCTTCCAACGGAATTTATTTGACCAACAAGATAGCCATCAACAATAACACCTTGGTATTTCTTTACACCATCTTTTGCACCGGCATCAACAAAAAATGTACGGGTAAAACCAGAACCACTTGAACCAAGTACCCTTGAAGAAAGCAAATAATTAACACCGTTTGTTGTATAATTATTCATCTTTCTTAATTGTTGGTTTTCAACTTCTACTTGTTTGAAATAGTTTAATTGTTCCTTTAATCTAGAAACTTCTTTTTTCAATTCCTGATTTTGAGCATCAACAGAACGGAAATTTTTAACATCACTTATGAATGTACCGACAACATATATTGGATATGAAATAACCTTTACAAATGGTGATATAACATCGGATACAACACCACTGGTTTTACTTATGATTATATTGTCAGGTTTTCCTATGAATATAAGGATAAAAGAGAAGATAATAAACATGATAACAAAGATCTTGCGAACAAGCTTTTTTATCATTTGAATCTTTAATGCTTTTGATGTACTTAATTTATTCAAAATAGCCCCCATATTCAACGTTTTATATTTATAACACCCTTATTTCAAAGAGTCATCATTTTTTTTCAATTTTATCAAAAATTTAGTTCTTTACAAACAATAAAAAAAATTTATAATAATTCTGAAAATATGAAAAAGATGAGACGAAAAGATAAAAATATTAAAGTTATTCCTATAAAAAAGCCAAATTTATGGGTTGTTTTCTTTAACTTTATAGTACATCATTTTAAATTAAGATGGAATTTTGTATCCAGAAAGTTCTTTAAATCCGAGTTTATTCCTCTTTATATCGCAAGCTTGATTTTTGTGATTATTGCCGTAATTTCAGGCACTATGGTCGTATATGATACTAATTCTCATATAACATCATACCGAAAAATGCAGCAATTATTCCTTGATTCAGGGTATGATTTGGAAAAAATAAGAAATAGAGAGATTGATGTTCCAAGAATCTTTATACAATCCCTTCCTGATGACTTTAATATGATAGAATCACCAAAAGAAAAAAAGGATTTGTTTATAAAATTCCTTTTGCCTCTTATTTTAAAGAAAAATGAAGAATTAAAGGCAAACAGAGAAAAGCTTTTGAAAATTAAGGAAAAATTTGAGAAAAAGAAAAAGCTTTCGGCTGAGGAAAATGAATTCTTTAAGTATGTACAGGAAGAATATAAGACCGAAACTAAAGATATTAACGATATTCTTACAAAATTAGATGAAATTTCTGTATCTATGGCTTTAGGACAGGCAATTCAGGAAACCGGATGGGGCGAATCAAGATTTTTGATAAAGGGAAACTCTATATTCGCAGAATGGACATGGGGCGGTGAAGGTATGCTTCCAAGGGCAAGAAAAACTGGACTTATCCACAGAATTAAGACATTCCCTACCCTTTATGATTCAGTAAATAGCTATGCAAACAACCTTAACAGAACACGTTATTATGCAGGGTTCAGAAAGATGCGTGCAAAGCTTCGTGAACAAAATAAACCTTTGTTTGGAAGATGGCTTATGAGCTCTATGATTCACTATTCTACTGAAAAGAATAAATATATTTTAGATGTAAAACGTATAATCAGAGATAACAATCTTGATGATTTTAATGAAGTAAAATTACAATCGGAAGAAAAAGTTTAATAAGGAAAAGGTGAGATGATTAAGACTAAACAGAAGCTTGTTTCTATTATTGTACCTGTATACAATGCTGATAAAACATTGAAAAAAACTTTGGATAGTCTTTTGGCTCAGACTTATCAAAATATTGAAATTATTTGTGTGAATGATGGATCAAAGGATGAATCTGCTGCTATATTATATGAATACCAGAAAAAAGATAAAAGAATTGTTGTTTTAACAAACAAAAAGAATAAGGGAATCGCATACACCAGAAACTATGCTTTGGATATGGCTTGTGGTAAATATGTTATGTGGTGCGATAGTGATGATTGGTATGACAAGGCTATGGTTGAAACAATGGTTGATGCAATAGAAACCGACCAATCTGACTTGGCTTTATGTAAGACATGCGTTTCTTATGATGAAAAGTTAAAAGAAAGACTTTTATTAGAAAAATTTTCATGGGCAATTAATGTTCCAGAAGAAAAGCTTATACCTATAACTTGGGATACATTTTTCAGTATTTCCTGTGTTCTTTGGAATAAAATTTTCAAAAAAAGCATCATTGATAGATATAAGATAAGATGTCCGGATACAAAGTCTGCGGAAGATGAAGCTTTTATATACAAATATTTAGCAGTATCTCAGACTTGCTCTTGTGTACATGAAAAGCTTTATAACCATTTCAGAAACGAAAGTGGTGTTACTGCAAAACAGCTTAGCAAAAAAAATCTTGATGTTTTGGTTGCCATTGATGATGTAAGAAAGTTTGTTCATAAATACAAATTGGAAAAGTATTACAGAACAATGGATGATTTGAAGGAAACAAAGAAAGTTTACTATACCAACATTATTGAAAAATCTTTGAAATTAAAGATGATAGAGTTGGGTAATAGCCTTAATTTAGATCTTTCAAATTTCGATGATGATGACGATGATGGTCCATTTTTAAAAACAAAAAACTATGATATTTTTTATACAGTAGACAGTAAAAATATTGAACCAATGATTGTTTCCATGACATCTTTGGTAGAAAATGCGAACAGTGATGAAATTTTTAATTTCCATATTGTATATAAAAAACTTGAAAATTTGGAAAGTTTAAAATCAAGGATTTCATTTGAAAAACACAATATCGAATTTGTAAAAATTCCACCAAAACTTATTAAAAAATTGGGAAATGTAAGCAATGATGTTTCTGTTTATAAATTCTTAATCCCTGAAATTGCAAGCAAGTTGGAAAGATGTCTTTATCTAGATAATGATACAATTATAACTTCTTCGATTAACGAGCTTTACAATAAAAGGATAAAGAAGAATTATGTTGCCGTTGTGGAACAGGCGGGACAATCAGAAGAAAAAGGCCGTATTATAAAATTTATAAATGTACAGAACTATTTTAATACTGGCGTTATTCTTATGAATATTCCTTTAATGAGAAAAGATAACATTGTCGACAAGGCAGTATATGCAAGAAAAAATCTTGAAGTATTCATTAAAGAAAACACAACAAGCAGAGTTTTCAATATGGCGATAGAAGGTAATTACAGATTGCTTGAATTAAAATTTAATCTTCAGACAGAAGTTTTTGATGATTCAAGACCTGTTTGGTGTTATTCAAATGAAGAAGTTGCATTTGCAAAAACAAAGCCTGTAATTATTCATTATTCTGGGGATAAAAAACCATGGAATTCGAATTGTCCTCATGTATATAAAAATGAATGGTTTAAATATCTTTCACTTTCCCCTAAAAAACATTTGTGTTATTGGAAAAATGTATAGGGTATGAAAAAAATTATCCCCATCGAAACGGTGGGGATTTTTTATATCTTGCAAATTAAATAAAAGCTATTCAATACAGCAATTTACAGCCTTTTTAACAGCATCCTTTAATTTTGAAATCTTGCTTGATTTCTTTTCTGTCTTTGCAACAGATTTTGAAACCTTTACATCTTGGTTTGCAATTTTGAGGTTATCAAGATGTGATTGTATTTCCTTTACATCAACACCAGCATCCTTTACCCACTCAACATCTTTCAAGTTGATTGCATTCATATTTAAACCCCAGAAAAGACAATAAAGTTCGTATGCTTTATCGAATAAATCATAAGCTTCTTCTGTGTTACCCATAGATTGTTGCTTTGTACCAACCTCCATTAAACGATATGCGGAACCAAGTAAATGCTTTGAAATACACCAAACTTCACCTTCGTATTCCTTTATCATTTTTTGCATCAAAGTTTTACGCATATCTCGGATTTCTTCGATTAAATCATAAAAAGAAGTTTTTCCAGTTTTTGCACCAGAAAAGATAAGATGTTCTTCGATTGAAATCAAATTCATAATTGCAATTGATAAATCCTGATCGGATGACAAATCCTTTGGATTAACCTTTTTCATATTATCAATTTTTTCAACAAATTCCTTTAAACTTTTTTCTCTTTTATCTTTTTTCATAACCTAATCCTCCTATGGTAAATAATTAAATATCACTGATGTAACAAGTAAGAATATAATAGCCATTACAACCTTTTCAAATGGAAAGTGTGCATGACCACCGTTTGCTGTTTTCATTTTTTGATAAATAAATTGTGAGAGCCAGAATGCAAATGCACCGGAAATCATACTTACCAAAAACGCATCAATCCCAAAAAATGTATCAAATTTATAGGTTACAAATTTATACATAACTGGTACAAGAAGTAATGTCATTAAACCCCAGAAAATATGATAAAACTTGAATGTCCATTTTTTATATTCAACAAACTTTATTGTAAAATAATAGGTCATCAAAAGAAGACCACCAATCCAAACACCAGTTGCATTATCAGAAATTCCAAGAGCACGGGAAATACCCAAAAATGCCCCCATAGCAACGGTACAAACTGCACACGCTGGATTTGCCTTTGCAATAACTGATGGAAAAAACATTAACATAAAAAATAATAATTTAATCATTTCACTTTCCTCTTATTAAAACTGTTATATTTTAATAAATGTTCAGGGGATTGTCAATATATTTAAGTCAAAGAAACACCAAAGGAATATTTACTAAAACTTAAAGTATTTCAATGGATTTATTGGGGTTTCCTTATCCCTTATTTCAATATAAAGTTCAGCATCACCCATTTCACCGATTGGTTCACCGGTAAGGAGTGATTGACCTTCCTCGGCAAAAATCTCCTTCATACCACCAAGGATTATATAGTAATCATCGGAGGAGTGGAGAATAAGCAAGTTCTTAAAACCATAGAAGCTTCCGGAAAATACGACATCCGAATCAGCTGGAGATACAACCTGTGAATTAGAACGAGGCTTTATATAAACACCCTTTGATGTAATACCCTTTTTGGTATGTTCGCCAAAGTAAACGGTGATATTACCACTAACTGGAAGTGGTGCAACACCAGTTGCCTTTCGTATCAATTTTGATGAAATTTTTGTTTGTTGAGTCTTTTTTCTTTCTTGCTCTTTTCTTAACTTTTCGGCCTTTTTAATAAATTCTTCAATAGTTTTAGATTCAGCAATCAAACGTTTAATTTCACGTTTATTTTTTTCCTGTTCGTTTGATAGTTTTTTCTGGGTTGATTTTTTAGTTTTAATCAAATCGGCAATCTTGTTTTTCTCCCCCCTAACCTTTTTTGTTAAGGAATGAATAGAAACCTTTGCCACAGTAATTTCATCCTTTGTCTTTATTAAATCCTCTAAATCCTGACGATAAACAACGGTGGAACGATTAAGCTCATCAACAAGGCTTCGAAGCAAAATAGAACTATGGAAAACTGTATCAATACGTTTTGGAGAAATAATCAAGTATCCCTTTGGTACCTGTGATATATTTTCGAAAACTGCAATAATTTTTATAAGTTCGGTATTGTTTTCTTCTATTTTACGGTTAAGAAGATGTTCCTTCCATTGAAGATCGGAAAGTTCCCTGTCGTAACCAGAAAGTTTTCGTTCGTATTGCTTAACATTATTAGCAATTTCAACCATTTTTTGCTGGGTTTGCTTAATTTCTTCGGAAAGTTTTTTTTGCTCACGTTCGATTTTTTCAGTAGCCTTTTTTCTGTTTTCAATTTCCTTATTTATCTTTGCAAGACTTTGTTTATCCTTTTTAGCAGAAAAAACCTCTTGCGAAAACATAATGTTTACGCATAAAATAAGTACCATTGATTTTAATTTTAACTTTAACAAAAAAAAACTCCCCTATATTGATTTTGTATGTTATACTATAATCAAAAAAGATGCAAGGATTTAAAAAATGAATTTTAAATTTTTACAAAATATGTATTTGCAAAAATTATTCAACTTGTTTTTAAAAAGCGGGGAACAGATTTATGTCGTTGGCGGGGCTGTTCGTGACCACTTTGTTGGAAAAGAATCAACTGATATTGATTTGGCGACAAGTATGCTTCCACAGAATGTAATAAATCTTCTTCGTGAAAATAATTTAAGGGAAGATTCACCTGGGCTTAATTTTGGTACGGTAAGGACCTTTTGGGATAATGAAAAATATGAAATTACAACCTTTAGGCAAGATACGTATGAAAAGACCGTAGAGAAAAATTCAAAAGACATGAAGAATGATAAGGTAAGAAAAAAACTTTACTCCAGGTTCCCTACTGTAAAATACGTAAAGGATCCGGTAATCGATGCAAAAAGACGTGATTTTACCTGTAATGCGATATATGTAAGTCCGAATGCTGAAATTATTGATCCATATAATGGTATAGAAGATATAAAAAATGGTGTTGTCAAATTTATTGGTAATCCATTGGAAAGTGTTGATATTGATCCACTTAGAATTCTTAGGTATTTTCATTTATGTGCGGAAAATTTCAATAACAACATTGATGAAACTGCTTTGACTGTTTGTATTGCCAATTTTGACAAGACTTTTTACCTTAGTAAAAGAAAATTTATAGCTGAGTATAACAAAATTATGGCATGTCGCGGAAGATTTGTTATACTTAATCTATGGGAACAGTTTGGGATTTTAAAACAAATAGAAGAATTTGTAAAATCCGTAAATGAAAAAATAGAAATAGAAGACCAAAAAGAAAGAGAAAGAAATGCAAAAGAATGAGAAAGATTTAAAAAATTACTCTAATACAAAATGTGGTTTTGTTGCACTTATTGGCGCGACAAATAGTGGTAAATCGACACTTTTAAATACAATCTTGGCAACAAAGGTTTCAATCACTTCGCACAAGGTACAAACTACACGTAATCAAATTCGTGGTATAAAAACCGAAGATAATGTACAGATGGTATTTATTGACACACCTGGAATCTTTAATCCAAAGGGAAAGTTTGATAAGGCAATGGTTTCATCAGCTTGGTCCGCAATGAATGATAGTGACTGTATTGTATTTTTGCTTGATGCATCAAAGGGGATTACCGAAACATTCAATAACATTGTTAAGAAATTAAGAACTGTTCAAACTCCTATTTCTCTTTGTCTTAACAAGGTTGACTTGCTTAAAAAAGAGGATCTTTTGAAGCTAACTGCAAAAGTTATGGAAGTTGCACCAAATTTATTTAAGGAAATTTTTATGATTTCCGCACTTAACAATGACGGTGTTAATGACCTTATTTCTTGGGTAAAAGACCAGATGCCAGAATCACCATTTTATTTCGATAGTGATATAAAAAGTGATTTGCCATTAGAGCTTAGACTTTCGGAAATTACCCGTGAAAAAGTTTACGAACTTTTACATCAGGAACTTCCTTATGCAATATCAATAAAGACAGAAAATATTGATGAAGAAAAGGATGCCTTTACTGTAAAGCAAACTATTTATACAAGCTCGGAAAACCATAAATCTATAATCATTGGTGAAAGAGGTTCAAAAATAAAAGCTATTGGTACAAGAGCAAGAAAAGAAATGGAATTTGTTGTTGGTAAAAAAGTTAATCTTTTCTTGTTTGTAAAGGTAAAAGAAAATTGGCGTGACAGTCCAGAATTTTTCACAGATATTGGTTTGGAATTTAAAAAATAATTGTTAATAAAAGGAGAAAGTTATGCAAAAAAAATACATACTTGTTGATGGTTCAGGCTATATTTTTAGGGCATTTTATGCCTTACCTCCAATTTCAAGAAGTGATAATCTTCCTGTTGGTGCGGTGTATGGTTTTTGCAATATGCTTTTGAAACTTTTAAATGAAAGACATAATCCAAATGAAATTATTGCCGTTATTTTTGATAAGGCTCGAAAGAATTTCAGAAATGAAATTTATCCTGAATATAAGGCAAATAGATCCGAAACTCCGGAAGAACTTATCCCTCAATTTGCATATATAAGAAAGGCTGTTGAAGCATTTAATATTGCATCAATTGAACAGACAAACTTTGAAGCGGATGATTTGATTGCGACCTATGCAACACAGGCAGAGGCAAATGGAGATAAAGTTGTGATATATTCTTCGGATAAGGATTTAATGCAACTTATGACACCAAATATTCGTATTCACGACCCTCTTAAAAACAAAGATATTGATGAAGAAGCTGTACTTCAAAAATTTGGTGTTGAACCATCAAAGGTGGTAGAAGTTCAAGCCTTAATAGGTGATAGCGTTGATAACATTCCTGGGATAAGGGGTATTGGGCCAAAGACTGCTGCGGAACTTATTACTAAATATGGAAACATTGAAAACCTTATTGTAAATGCAAAAAATATTAAGCAAGATAAACGCCGTAAAATGATTATGGAAGGCGCCGAAGATGCAAGAATTTCAAAACAACTTGCTACACTTAAACGCGATGTACCTGTTGAATTTCCATTGTCATCTATTGTGAACTGCCCTGTTGAAAAAGATAGAGTTATGAAGTTTTTGGAAGAAATGGAATTTAAATCTTTGGTTACAAAGGCAAACAATTTCATCGATAGTGTGAATAAAATTTTTGATGAAAACTTTGTTCCAACTAATCAAACAGAACAAACTTCTCAAACAACTATTGAAAATAATGTTTACGAAAGAAAACCTGTGAAACAAGTTGAAAAGAGATACGAGCTTGTTCAAGATATTGAAACTCTTGATAAATGGATTAAGGATTGCGAAGAAAAAGGTGTATTTGCCGTTGATACAGAAACAACTGGACTTAACAGTTTGGATGCAGATATTGTCGGTATGAGTATTGCAACAGAAGAAGGAAAGGCTTGCTACATTCCTATACATCACATTAAAAAAGTTTTCGATGGTGCCGATTTATTTAATGACGGCAAAGATGTTTTACAGGAAAAACAAATTCCTGTAGATGAGTTGGTAAAACATATAAAACCATTACTTGAAAATCCAAAGATTAAAAAAGTTGGTCATAACATAAAATATGATATGCACATATTCAAACGTCTTGGCGTAAATGTTTATCCTGTGGAAGATACTATGATTATGAGCTATGTTTTAGATACAACAAAAAATCTTCACAATATGGATGAACTTGCAAACATTCATCTTGGCTATACAACAATACATTACACCGATGTTTGTGGTACAGGAAAGGCTCAAATTTCATTTGCCGAAGTTGCGTTTGATAAGGCTTTAGATTATGCTGCAGAAGATGCCGATGTAACATTGCGACTTTATAACCTATTCAAAGAAAGAATCGAAAAAGAAGGTTGTGAAGAAATTTATAAAAATATTGATTTACCACTTGTTTACAATCTTTTTGAAATGGAAGAATTGGGCGTTTGTGTTGATACAGAAAAACTTAAAAGTTTAAGTTTTAGTTTTGGGCAAATACTTAATGACCTTTCAAAAGAAATTTATGCGTTGGCAGGAATGGAATTTAACATCCTTTCACCAAAGCAATTAGCCGATGTTTTGTTTGAAAAATTGGCAATTCCATATCCAGAGAAAAATAAAAAAACTTATTCAACCGATGTGGAAATATTAAAACAACTTTCATATCAAGGTTATGAAATTGCAGAAAAGGTTTTGAAATACAGGGAACTTGCAAAACTTAAAAGTACATATGCCGATGCTTTGGTAGAACAGGTTTTGCCAAGGGATGGACGTGTTCACACAAACTATTTTCAATGTGGAACTTCGACCGGACGTCTTTCATCGAATGATCCTAATCTTCAAAATATTCCTGTACGTTCAGATTTGGGAAAGGATATTCGTTCAACGTTTGTTGCAAAGAATGGGTACAAACTTTTATCTGCAGATTACTCTCAAATAGAACTAAGACTTATGGCATCACTTGCGAATGTTAAGAATTTGGAGAAAGCATTTTTGGATGGTGTTGATATTCATACAAGGACTGCCTCTCAAATATTTAATGTTCCAGAAAATGAAATGACATCTGATATAAGACGTAAAGCAAAGGCAATTAATTTCGGTATCATTTATGGAATTTCAGCTTTTGGTCTTGCAAAGCAACTTGATATATCTCAGACAGAAGCAAAAGAATATATCGAAAACTATTTTAAGATATATCCTGAAATACTTGAATATATGGAAAAGACAAAAGATTTTGCACATAAAAATGGATATGTTGAAACACTTTATGGCAGAAAGCTTTTCATTTCAAATATCAATAATCCAAGACTTAAAGCATATGCCGAACGTGCGGCGATAAATGCTCCTTGTCAGGGTACCGGTGCAGATATACTTAAAAAAGCGATGATAAAAATTCGTGAAATTTTAAAGGAACAAAATCTTACTGATGATATTCGTATGCTTTTACAGGTGCACGACGAACTTATTTTCGAAGTAAAGGAAGATAAAGTTGATTTGGCAAAGGATATAATCAAAAACACAATGGAAAATATTGAACATCTTTCTGTTCCATTGATTGTTGAGGTTGGGGTTGCCGATAATTGGACCGATGCACACTAATTCACTAACGAAAAAGGAAAATTAAAAAGCCCCCGAATGGAGGCTTTTATTATATTTGTTTAAGTTTTCCGGCGGATTGTTTGCCATTATCCGAAACAATTTCGAATTCCAGCCTTGTTCCTTCGTTTAAAAAAATACCGGCAGCCTTTACCGCAGTGATATGAACAAATACATCCTTTGATCCATCATCTGGTTGAATGAAGCCGTAGCCTTTTTTTGAATTAAACCATTTTACTGTACCTTTTGTCATTAATGTCCTCATAATTAAAGTTAATAATACGAAAATATGCTGGAAGTAAAAGACAAACAAGCCAAAAAATAAATTTAAAAATCTTTGTTCCTAAACCATATTAACAGGTTAAATTATAAATCTTTTGAATTATAACTCAAGAATTATTTGAAAGAACAAATTCCTGTTTTTCCAGATTATACTTGATATTTCGCAAAAAATAGCAATAATATTATTTATTATGATAGAAAAAAAATGTATGTATTTTGGACTTTGTGGCGGATGCCAAATTCAAGGTGTGAATTTGGAAGAATATAAGGCACAAAAAATATCTTCGTTAAAGGAAATTTTGGCTGGACTTAGCTATGATAAACTTAATTCTGTTATTACCTTTGATGCAGGGATAAGGAGAAAGGCAACCTTTAAAATTGATTACGGTTGCAACATTGGCTTTTTCAAGGCTCGTTCAAACGAAGTTGTTGGATTGCAAAAATGCCCGTTGCTTTTGCCAGAAATAAATGCACTTATTCTTCCTTTACGTAAACTTTTTAAATCTTTTGTGAAAAGAAGTGATGGAAGTATTGTTGTAGTAAAGGTTGACAACGGTCTAACTATTCATTTCGAAAATATAAACATTATGCTTCTTGATAAGCAAAAGATAAAAGAATTTTGTGAAGCACATAACATACTTCGCCTTACAAGTGGGACAGAGGAGCTTTATAAGCGTGAGGAGCCATTGGTTTTATTTAATGGCGTTAAAATCCCCTATCCTCCAAAAACTTTTTTACAACCAGCAAAGGAATCAGAAAGTAAAATTGTTGATATTGTGAAATCGTGGATTGGAGAAAAGCATTATAAAAAAGTTGCTGATTTTTTCTGTGGACTTGGACTTTTTTCTTTTTATTTAAAGGATTTTTCGGATGAAATTTTTGCGGTAGATTGTGATGATGATGCAATAAAGCAACTTAAAAGAATTGCTCACTCATACCACTTTAATATTGATGCAAAAAGTGTTGATTTGTTTGCACATCCGCTAAAGTCTGAAAAACTTGATGAACTTGATTTAATAGTTCTTGATCCACCACGTGATGGTGCAAAAAGACAATCCCAAGAAATTGCAAAAAGCAAGGTTAAAACAGTAATCTATGTTTCGTGTAACCCATTGGCATTTAAGACTGATGCAAAGATACTTATCGACGGTGGATATAAATTAAAGGAAATTACACCAGTCGACCAATTCCCAAACACAAAGCATTTGGAACTGGTTTGTCTTTTCGAAAAGGATTAGTTAAGTAACTAAACCGCTTTTCGTTTTTCCTCGTTTTTAATCAATTTTTTAAGCTTTTTCATTTCCATAGAGATAAGCCATAATGAGAAGCTTGCCGATAAAAGCTCAGCAACTGGTGTTACCCACAATACACCCTTTATTCCCAATAATTTTGGAAGAAAGTATATTGTTGGAATGAAGAATACAGTAAATCTTGATCCCGCAGAAAATACAGACATCCAAGGTCTTCCTATTGCACGGAAAAAGTTACTTGTGATGATACCTATTGCTATAAAGATTTGGCCAGTAAAGATTATTCTGAATGACATACTTGCAAAGTCATAATAAAGTTGAGAGCCACTTCCAAACATACGTATAAATATGTATGGGAATGACTGTAACAATACTGAAAATACAAGTCCTATTGTCACAGCAATATAAATAGTTTTTTTAAATGTTTCCTTTACCCTTTTATAATTTCTTGCGCCATAGTTAAAACCAACAATTGGCTGAAGTCCGATACCCAAACCAATCATAAATGACATAAAGATTTGGTTTACCTTTGCGGTCAAGGCATAGGCGGAAAGTGGAATGTTGCTTCCGTAAATACTTTCGGCACCGTATTTTTTAAGACTGTTGTTATATGCAATTACAACAAATGTGATTGCTGATGAAATAAAGAAGTTTGACATTCCGTAAATGAAAATTTTACGTATTATTGGAAAGCTTAATTTAAGACTTGTAATCTTTATTTTCATAGATTTGAATTGTGGCAAATATGATATTGCCCAAATAAATGAAAATATTTCTGATACAACTGTGGCCCAGGCCGCACCTGCAATTCCCCAATCAAACCAAAATATAAATATTGGGTCAAGAATAAGGTTTAATATTGCACCAATAAGCATAGAAATCATTGCGTACTTTGGACTTCCATCTGCACGGATAAATGCATTTAATCCCATACCGAGCAAGAATACAGGTGTACCAACAAACATAATCTGAGCATAGGTTTTTGCAAGTGGAAAAATTTCCGGTGTTGCACCGAAAAATACCAACATATCGTCAATAAATATGTAAGAAAGTGTTGTGATAAGTATTGGAAATACTATTAATAAACTTAATACATTACCGAAAATCTTTTCTGCAATTTTTCTGTGTCCAGCACCAAGTTGGAGAGAGAAGTATGCTACACCACCATCCGAGATACAGCTTGCAACAGCCATACCAAAAATAAAAATTGGAAATATAATTGATGTTGCAGCGTTACCCAAATATCCGGCATAGTTACCAACAAAAATTTGGTCCACCATATTATATAGAGAACTTACCAAAAATGCGATGATTGATGGTAAGGCAAATTTGATAATTAAATTCTTTATCGGCTTTGTAGCCAATTCATTTTCCATTTTAAACCTCGTAAAAAGTGCTATATTTTGATTAGATATAGCACGGGATTGTACATTTGATTTTTTTTAATTTCAAGAAATTTTTATTCTTTTACACCAAAGGCACCTTTGATTATAACTTTTGTGTACTTTGATGGATCTGCAACATCATTTGTTTCAATCTTATATGCACCAACAGCTTCGGTAGGTTTTTCTGCATCAAGTCCGTATTGTGAACCGAAAACTTTTGATGTGAATGTTGGAGACTTTACCCAACCACATGAAGCACAACTTGTTGTTATCTTTGCAGGATTTTCTGATGAGAAATCTGGTGTTGAAACATCAATTCCTTCAATAGTAAATCCATACCAACCTTCAAACCCAAGTGTTAAGTCAGCAACAGATGCAGGTGAAATAGAAAGCTTTGCTGCACCAATTAATTGCTTACTTATTCTTTCACCCGAAGTTCCAACCAAATCCGCATAAGCAAGTGTATTACCAACAAATGATACAGAACCTCTTGTTTGATTTGCAGGATATGCTTGTTTAAAGCTTTCAAGACCACTGTAAAACATATAATTACCTACTACGTTAACTGACTTTGCAGAAGTTGAACTTAAGTATGAAAGCAATGTTTTATTTCCTGTATAATAACTAGAAGCCTTTGTTTGCCAAATTCCGTAGTCAGAGAATGTCAAACCAGTATAAGCACCACCAAGGTAAACAGTATCTGTTTTTGTTTCCTTTTTTGTTAAAGTAAAATCAACATCTTTTGCGGACTTTAAAATTATGTTTGCAATATTCCAGTTTTTATAATCATCAGATGAAACATTTGAAAGGTTTTCTATATTTATAAAAGATATACCTGTATTTGGATCCTTTACCCAATTTTCAAAGTCAGCTTTTTCTCCAACTGTTGCAGTTCCATTTTTTACTTTAACAAAAACAGTTTGAGCATAATCTTTTCTTTTTTTGAATTCGGAATCTGTTTTTCCACCATTATTCAAATAAGCCCAAAGATTTGGAAGGAATGTTATAGCATTTTCAATAGTTTCTTCATCAGAAGCCTTTTTTGCGACATATGAACGAGTTATTGTATCCTTTTCAAAATCACTTGCCTTAAATGACAAAGTTTCGCCATTTGCCTTTCCCGCATCAAGTGTGTAATCTTCTAATCCTTTGTTATAAACATATTTTATATTTACAGTATTCAAATCTTCGTTTAATGCAACACTCTTCATATCATCAGTTTTTGTTGAAACATCAGGAAGGTATTTTGTATTTTGAATTGCGATAAGGATTTTTTGTTGTGTTCTCCAATATTTTACAACGTCATTAATTGTTAATGGCAATTCATTAACAGAAGGATCAAGAGCTTTTAAATCACTTATAACAGCATCTTTTTTTGTATCCATTGAAGATTTTTGTGTTTCAACTTGTGCTGCTAAATTTGTCATCAAATCTGTATATGCAGCAGAAGAACCATCTGCTGAAGAATATGCAGTATAGTCAACAGATGTTAGACCAGAAATATGTTTCTTTAAATAATCAAAGTATGCCTTTTCAATTTTTGCGATGTATACAGCATCATCAACTTCACGAACAGTTGAAACTTTTTGTTCTTTTAAAATTCCGCTTTCAGCATTTGATTGAAGATAGTTTGCATATTCGTTCGCATTTGTAAAGTCAGCCGAAGTTTTAAGAACGTGATTCAAACTATCATAAGCACTTTTATATGCAGTATATTCAATATAATCACTTTGCAAAGAAGTAATTGTGCTAATCATACTGGAGATATCTATTGGATTTTCCGTACGGGTAGAAGCAATCAAATATTCGTCTGCCTTTGCAAGATTTGCCTCATTCACAGTTAGTTTATCATCAACCGTTGTTACGTTTCTATTATAAGTTTCGAATGATTTTTTTATTGCTTTACTATTTGTTTCTAAGACCTTATCCTTTACTGTTTCTGCTCTGGATAAGTATTTAAGAGTAGATGATGTAGAAACATCGTCAGATTTTTTCCTTGGATTTTCCTTTTTTTCAGTTTTTTTTCCACCTGTTTTTGTTTTTACTGATGAACGGTATGAACCTGAGCCACCACTTGTTAGACAACCTGTCAAAATAAACAAAGAGCAATAAGTTATAAGCTTTCTCATTTTCGATTTTCTCCATTTCTATCCTTATGCAAAATATTATATAATTTTCTGGGAAAAAAGTCAAATATTATCTGGAAAAAAATAGGAAGATATTATGGTTTAATTTTCAAAAAAAATACCCTGCCAAGAGACAGGGTATTACGAATTGAAATAAAATTATTTCTTTGCACGTTCGATGTATGCAAGATCGTCTGTTGAAATAACGATAGCATCACCAGCATCGATGAATTGTGGAACCATAACACGGATACCATTATCCAAGATAGCAGGTTTGAATGAACCAGTAGCAGTTTGCCCCTTAACAACAGGTTCTGTTTCTGCGATTGTGCAAGTTGCATTTTTAGGAAGTTGAACAGAAATTGCCTTTCCTTCGATGAAACTGATGATAACTTTCATACCATCTTGAAGAAGAGGAGCACGTTCGCCAAGCAAATCTTTTGAAATATTGATTTGTTCATAGCTTTCTTGATCCATGAATACGAAATCATCACCTTCTGCATAAAGGTATTGATAATCTTTATCTTCAGCAGTTAATTTTTCAACTGTATCAACAGTTCTCCATCTTTGTTGTGTTTTAAGACCTGTTTCAACATCACGCATTTCAACCTGAATAAATGCGCCACCCTTACCTGGTTGAAGGATTTGAATTCCAATAACTGTGTATTGTTTACCATTATCTAAAATAACCCAACCTGGTCTTATTTGGTTTGCTTGTTGTTTCATAATATTACTCCTAAATTAATTTTTAAAGTACATAAAAGATAGCCGAATATTTATAAAATTTCAACATAAATTTATTTTTTGGGTGATTTTTATTGAAAAGGAATGAATTTTTTCCTATAATACATCGCATTATTTAATAAGGAGTTAAAAAAAATAAGGACTCCACGTGAACAATTAATTTTTGGTGGATTGGCATTATTATTTGCTTTGCCAATATTGTTTAAGTAGTCTAAAAACATGCTCGTAACTGCTTGTTTTTGCTGGATAAAAAAATAATTTTGACAAAATCGATATTATTCTTGACATTTTTGAAAAAAAGTCATATTTTGGATATACTTTAAACTAAAATGTTAGGAGTTTTAAAATGGAAAAAAAAGAACCTATCTTAACACCTGTAAAAAGTTCTGCTGTTGAAGTAGAAAACGAAAAGGTTGTAAAAGAAAATAATGAAAAAGTTTCTACAAAGAAATCTTTCAAAGAAACTACTAAAGAAAAACTTGCTAAAGCAAAAGCAAAGATTAAAGAATTAAAAGAAAAATTAAAAAGAACAAAGCTTTCTGAAAAACAAAAGAAGTTTTCTATTGCTTTGCTTGTTTGCTTGGTTGTAATTCTTCTTACTGTTTGGGTTATTTCCCTTTTCAATACAGATAAGGCAAATGTTGCAACATTGGATCAAGCAAGACCTGCTCCTGTTAAAGTAAAGAAAGTTGAAACAAAGAAAGAAGAAGATAAAAAAGAATCTTTCTGGTCAAGACTTTTCTCTAAAAAAGAAGAAAAGAAAGAAACTGTTGCTCCTTCATTCGACATTGTAAGAATGGAAAAAGGTGAAGCTGTTATCGCTGGTCAAGCCGGAAAAGGTGCTATTGTTCATATCGTTGACAATGGTCGTGAAATTGGTCAGGAAAAAGCTGATGACAATGGTCAATGGGTTTTCATTCCAAAGAGAGCCTTGGAAGAAGGTAACAGAAAACTTTCACTTTTCGTTATTGATGAAAACGGTAATAAAGTAAAAAGTAAACAATCTGCTGTTCTTCGCGTTTCAAAGAAAGCAAATGATGAAGTTGCAGTTGTTGTTGGCGGTAAGAAACAATCAAAAGTATTGAAAGCTCCAAAGGGTCAAGAAATTGGTGTACTTCGTATTGCTAAGATTGACTATAATGATGAAGGTTCATTCAAGGTTGAAGGTATGGCTATGAAGAATACTACTGTAAACCTTTATATGAACAATAAACTTGTTTCAAAAGTTGTTACAGATAGAAATGGTTTCTGGACTGTTGATACTGAACTTAAACTTTCAAGCTCAAAGCAAGTTATCCGTGCTGATATGCTTTCATCAAAGGGTAAAGTTGCAAAACGTGTTGAATATACTTTCACACCTGTACTTTTCGAAGGCGAAAATGCAATGACAGTAATCAAAAAAGGCGATTGCCTATGGAACATTGCTGTTCGTGAATATGGTCGTGGTGCAGATTATGTGATTATATTTGAAGCAAACAAAAAACAAATTAAGGATCCAAACAAGATTTATGTTGGACAAGTATTTTCAGTGATTAAAAAAGAAAGTGAAACTTTCAAATCAATGAAAAAATCAAAGAAATAATTTGTATAAATTCCTTTCTTATAAAATGCCCCAGAAAAAATCTGGGGCGTTTTTTTAGGGAATAAGTTGATTATAAACTATTTTGATCTTGCTGAAGTGCAGCAAGTTGTCGTTCTTCCTTTTGTCTTTGCTTTTCAATAAACTCATCTATTTGTTTTGAAGCATTATTAAATTCTTCATCCTTTTTCTTTTTATCAAGCTCTTCTTTATCCTTAATAATTTTATTTATTTTATCTTCAAATTCTTTCTTTGCAGTTTCCGGAGAAGTCGATTTCAAAAGTTCATCCTTTGAAATTTTTACGCCACCAAAATTGAATGATTTAATTTTTGCAAGAATATTTTTACTTTCGTTAATGTCTTCCTTTGATTTTTTAGCAAGTTGTGCATCAGTAAAATCGTACAAGAACCAAACAACAGATTTTAGATAATCTTCTGTTTTGAAATTGATACTAAGTTCAAATGGTACCTGACCTTTATCATTCATATAATCCACAGTTGAAAGTATTGTATCGACAATGACTTTGTTTTCTACTTTGTGGCTTTTTCTGTGAGATATGGTCATATTGTTTGTTTCCATATCCGCAGTAATTTTATTTGAAGTAGTTTTTGTTTTATAAGTAACAGAAGCATCATCTGCAATAAGGTAATCGTTACCATCAAATTTTGTTACGGTTCCGTTTTCTTCATCTTTTGATGAGATTACGGTAAAAGCTTTTTTATATTTTTCATCACTTCGGGATTCAACTCTTTTTAAAAACTTTATCAGTGGATGAACCATATTGGTATTATCAACATTTTCACCAACCAAAGCTTTGTTTTTGGATTTTCTGTTTCTTTTGGAAGCTTCTTCTATAACTTCCTTTATCTCAGCGGAATTATCACTAGATTTTCCAAGAATATTTTTAATTCCATTTGCAAAGGCACTTGCCGGTAAGTTTGAAGGATTTTGGTTATTACCATCATTTACTGTATTCAAAAATTCCTTTATAAATGGATCATCAGAAATATCATATTGAACATTATGTGTTTGCAAATTTTTTATCACATCTTCTTTTGATATTTCTATAATAGGCAATTTAGGAAGAGAATTTATTGCATCATGTGCATCCTTATCATTTAAGACTTCGGCCTTATTTTCTGTTACAACCAAAACCTTACCTTTTGGATTTATAATCATAAGAGATTTTTCGTCGTTAGTAGGAATCAATATAAAATTTTGAAAAGAATCAGTATTTATTGGATTATCTTCTATTGCAACATTTTCATTTTTGTTTTGAAGAAAGTCCAATTCTGTACTTTTCTTACTTTCCATAATCATAACGTTCAAGATAATTTCAAATTTTTGGAATAAATCACTAACATCATTTTCATCAATAGATGACTTTTTCAAAGGTGTAAACATATCTTGAATACGGGATTGAAATTCTTTTCTTTTAGCATCATCCGAATTTTTTATTGCCAAATCGAAATCAATTAAAAACTTTGCAATAAATTCAAAATTACGTTTAAAAACTTCATCAGTATATTTACTTAAAAACGCAAAAATATTTGAACTTGCAGTTGCTTCATTTCCAGAAACATGTGAACCAACTATTTGCGAAATCTCCAATATATCCATACCCACTCTCCTGTGATAATTTTTTTATATTGTATCACAAAAATGGATATGGGTCAATATTATTTAGCTGAATTACCTTCGATATTTCCTGCTTTTAGTTGAGTTCTAAAGAATGTACGTTGTCGTTTTGCATACTGGCGAGTAAGAAGGATTACTTCAGCCTTTGCCTCATCAAGAGTAATATTTTCTGCAAGATATTGCCATATTGTTTGGAAACCGATAATTTTAAACACTGCAGCATTATCAGGATAGTCACCTCGAAGAACTTCTTTTACTTCATCAACAACACCGTTTTTAAACATCTCTTCTGTACGAAGTTTTATACGTTGTTCAAGTTCGGGCATTTCGAAATCAATTATTTGCAAATCAAAATCAATTTCTGGAAGAGGAAGCACCTTTTTCTGTCTTTGCCATACGGAAAGCGGAGTGCCAGTTGCACGAAAAACCTCAATCCCACGAAGAACACGCTGTTTATCGGATGGAAGAACCTTTTTACATAAATCAGGATCGTATTTTTTAAGTATTTCGTAAAGTTCGACATTTTTTGCGTGCAAGCCTTCTTGTCTTACCTGTTTACGGATATTGGCCGGTATATCAGGGATAACAGAAAGACCTTGAGTTAATGCCTTTATATAAAAACCGGTTCCACCAACAATATATGGAGTTTTATTTTGATTAAAGGCAGCCTCTATTTCCTTTTTTGCATAATCGACCCAAAGAGAAGCATCCATTTTCTTTCCACCATCAAAAAATTGGTAAAGTTTATGAGGGACTGTTTCATAATCCTTTTTCGATGGGCAAGCAGTAAGTATAGGAAGTTCGCGATAAACCTGTTGACTGTCGGCATTGATTATCACGCCATTATTTTTAAGGGCAAGGTCAATCGCAAGCGAACTTTTACCACTGGCTGTTGGGCCACAAATTATATATGCTTTTTGTTTCATAAATTCCTCTTGAAATTTTTTCTTATATTAGCAATAATAAAACAAAAATTAAATATAATCAAAGGATTTTTATGTTTGGAAAGATTGGATCAAAAATATCATCAATATTTTCTGGGAAAAAGCTTGATGAAGATATGTTGGAAAGTTTAGAAGACCTTCTTATTACATCAGATATTTCTTTTGACACAGTTACCCAGTTGATTGATACGGTAAAAAAGAAAAAGCTTGGAAAAGATACATCTTCGGCCGAAGTTAAGGCTATACTTAAGGATGAGATTTTAAAAATCCTTAAACCAGCGGAAGGCAAGCTTGATATAACAGTTGCTAATCCTTATTCTTTGGTGATGATTGGTGTGAATGGAAGTGGAAAGACCACAACTATTGGAAAACTTTCGCATAAATGGAAAAAGGAAGGCAAGGATATTGCCGTTATTGCGTGTGATACTTTTCGTATTTCAGCGACAGAACAATTGAAAGAATGGACTGATAAGGCTGGGGTTACATTATTTTATCGCGATAATGCGGAACCATCGGGACTTGCGTATGATGGATATAATCAAGCCAGAGCGCAAGGAAAAAATGTTATAATTGTTGATACTGCTGGACGTATGGCAAATAATGATGCGTTGATGGCTGAACTTCAAAAAATTATAAAGACTATTGGAAAGGTGGATAGTTCGGCACCTACTAAAACCTTATTGGTTTTGGATGGAAATGGCGGACAGAACAGCCTTCTTCAAATGGAAAAGTTTGGTGCAAATATCAAAATTGATGGTTTTGTTATTACAAAGACCGAAGGTTCATCAAAATCTGGGTTTATAATATCTCTTATAAAAAAATACAATCTTCCTATTTTCTTTGTTACTGATGGCGAAAGGGTGGATGATATTCATGAATTCGATGCAGAGAAGTTTGTAGACACCCTTTTGGAAATTTAAAAATATTTCCAAAAGAACTTTGATGTAAAGATTTTACCTTGAATAAAAAAAAAGAATCCTTTATAATCCTTTGCAAGAGGTTTTGGTATGAATAGTGGTTCAAAAGAAAAAATTTTAGATATTGCTGTTAAGGAATTCGCCGAAAAGGGTTATGAGGCAGTTGCTACACGTGATATATGTGCAAAGGCAAATATCAATATTTCCGCTATTTACTATTATTTCCAAAATAAACGTGGTCTTTATGAAGGGGTGCTTTGTCGTGTAGTTGAGGTTTTAAATTCTTACCTTGGCGATATGATAAAGGAATACAATGAATTTAAAAAGTATACTCCTGTTGCCGAAGAATGCAGGAAAATGCTTCAACGAATCATTCACAAGTTTATTGAAGGTATCTGTCTTCCTAAGGTTCCAAAGGAAATTGTTACTATTTATTTGATGGAATATGTAAAACCTTCTGAATGCTTCCATATATTTGAAGATAGCTTGAACAAGGTATATATGCCTATTATTGCAGATTTGTTGATGGAGGCGAATGAAGGCAGGATGACTGAGGAAAATGCTACGCTTTCTACATTTATGCTTTTTTCACAAATTTTCAACGTTGCAGTAAGAAAAGATTCTATTTCAAAGATGATGGGATGGGCAAATTATTCTGAAAAAGAGATAAAAAAGATTTGTGAAGTAATTGATAACAGCTTCATTTTATAGACTTTTTTATTTTTTACAAAAAAATTCAAACAAACGCTTGATTTATTTTTTTTATAGGTGTATAGTCCTATTTGTTATAAACGAAAACAAAAGGATAAATTATGAAAAAAGTTTCTATGTTAGCTATGGCTCTATTGATTGCATCAAAGGGTGCTATGGCTGGTGGATTTTCTTTAACAGAGTATTCTACAACTTCACTTGGTCGTGGATTTGCAGGTATGGGATTGGTTGGTGATGATTATTCAGCGATAGTTTCAAACCCTGCTGGTATGTCACTTTCTCGTGATGGTATGCAAATTGGAGTAAGCTTTGTTGATATTTACGCAAATATTGATGATAGAAAAGATGATAACCACGAAAGCTTGAATATTTTCTCCCCTGTTCCATCTATTTTCGCACAAACAAGTCTTTCTGATAAAATGAAACTTGGTTTTGCATTCTATACACCATACGGTATTGGAACAGAATATAAAAAAGGTTGGTGGGGACGAGACGAAGCATTACTTTCAGAAATCGTTGTTTACGATTTGACTGTATCCTCATCTTATGACTTAACAAACAAGTTAAGCATTGGTGCTTCTCTTTCAACACAGTTTGCAACTGCTAAATTAACAAATAATTTAAGTAAAACAAAGTATGGTGTTGACGCAGAAGGTAATCCAATTTATGTAGATTTACCTGCATCACATCTTTTATACTCTGATATAAATGGCGACAATGGCGATGATTTAACATTGGCATATACTTTGGGTGCAATGTATAAAGTTAACGAAAATAACAGATACGGAATATCCTATCGTTCAAAGTCTACTTATCACTTAGAAGGTACACATAAACTTTCAAGTTATGCAACTACACTTGAAAGCCCATATACACTTTCTTCTTCTTTGACTTTGGCAAATGGAATGACACTTCCTGCAGGATATACACTCCCTGTTGATGCCACACTTCCTGCAGGTGCAATAACAAGAAATGGAACTGCGCATGCAACAGTTACACTTCCTGAAAATATAATGGTTTCATCATATCATAAACTTGATGATAAACTTGCATTGTCTGCTACTGCAAAATGGACAAGATGGAGCCGTTTCAAAGAACTTAATATTTATTCAGATGCCAATGGAGCAGAAGATCTTGTAAGCTCTACAAAAGAAAATTGGCGTGATACATGGACATTCTCTGTTGGTGCAGATTATGACTATACAAAAGATTGGACACTTCGTGCTGGTTTAGAAGTTGAAAAAACTCCTATTCCAAACGACGAACATAGAACTGCAAGAATACCTGACGACAACAGGCTTATCACTGCACTTGGTGCAAGTTATAAGTTTGATGGCGGAAAGCTTGATTTAGCCTATGCTCATGTGTTCATTGATGGGGGCGAATCCAAATATTCTGAGAAAAATCCTGGTGGATTTGATACAGAATACGATCTTCATATTAATATGTTCAGTGCTTCTGTACAATATTATTTCTAATATAACCCCTCCTTTATTTGTGTTAATAAAAACCTTCCGTAATCGGGAGGTTTTTTGTTGATAAATGGCTTTTTTTGTTTTACAATTTCACTGTATTAATAATAACAATGGAGGTTTATTATGGTAAAAAAAGTTGTAAAATCTGGTGAAGAATACCAATTAAAAAAACAGGTATCTTTGGCAAAAAAAATCGCATGGATATTTTCATTCCTTTGGATTATTTTTGTTGTTTTTCCTGTTGCAAATTACTTTTACAAAAATTCCAATGCAATCAGAAATTTTGTTGTAGTAAGTGGTGTTTATGAAACAAACAAAGTTTTGATGGATCAATACAATGACCTTTCTGCTAATCTTTCAAAACACATAAACATTTCAAAGTATACATCAAAAATTTCAATACCTGAAATAAAGCTTGATAAGGTTTCTGAAAAGACAGAAAAAATTTCGAAAACTGCAAGTCTTCTTTCAAAAGTTGGTGTAAAGAATGCAGATAAAGTTGCTGATAAATCCGAAGCTTTGCAAAAACAAGTTGATAAAGTTAATAAGGAAATAAAAGAAAAAACCGAAGAAATTTCAAAGACTTTGGAACGTGATTTGGATAAGGCATTAAAAGATGAACTTAAATCATTTGGCCAAAACCAAATGCAAAAGCAACTTAATTTGAACGATACAAATTATAAAAATCTTGTTGCGGGTAATTATGGTTTTGCGACAGAAAATGCAAGAAAAATTTCCGCATCAATTTATTCCGAAATTTCAAAAACAAAAATCGGTGTTGTAAGAAATCTTATGACAAAGATTAATACTTATTACAACTGGATTTCATATGGTGTACTTGTATTGATAATAGTTATTGGTTTTGTTCCTGTTATCATAGTATTAAAGGTTGCAAAAATGCTTTCAACAACATTTACAACTTGCCCATATTGTGGAAAGATTTTTGTATCAAAAAGAGCAAAATTAAAGTTACTTTCTTTGATAAAATTTTGGTAATTAAAACATAACTTTATTACATCCCCAAGAAAAAAAATCTTGGGGATTTTTTTGCACTACAATAAGATAATTTCTTTTGATTTTACGTTTTTCTTCATACAAAAACGTATATGGATAAAAGGTATAAGGGTATAAGTATTCTTTTAAATATAGATAATTTTTATAAATGTATAATGAAAAGAAATAAGATAATAAAAAATGTGGCATACTGTTTGGTATACCACATAAAGAAATCAATAATATACAATTATTATGGTTTTTCCTCTACTCCTATTCTATTAGCTGGTTGACGTATGCAATAAACACAAGTTTTAACTGTGTTATACATCATCCATGGAGTTTTATCAGGACAAACACTATCCTCTGGTCCGTTTATTTCCGCATCAGAAGGGAAACCGGCGCTTTTACGGCTACACCACTTTGTATAACATTTTCCATTAATTTGAACCTGGAAATCTGATGAACAATTATATGGAACACATTTCCCCTGATCATTAGTATCACGGTCTGAATACTTTACACATACGGCATCGAATTCTTTATTTAAATTTTCAAGAGAACCAACTGATTTATATTTAAATGATGCACTATTCTCAGCATATTTATCAATGCTGCTAACATTTTTTGGAGCACCAGCCCTTCTTGTTAGTTCTTTATCTCCATCTTTATATTTTTCTTCACACTCCCAAACATAGTTATGTGTATCGTATGGATTACAGTTAAAGCAGTTCCACATATGGCTTTTTGGATCGAATCTTACACCCCAATACAATCTATTTCTTTCACCTTTTTTAATAGCTTCTACCTGTTGAGATACGCAAGTAGATAAACAGTTGTTACGACCTTTAGCATCCTTTCCAAATACAACAGATCTTGCATAGTTATAATATTGACTGCTAGGATTTGTTAAATCCTGCCATGTAAAATCGTGACATTGCCATTTGTTATTTTCCTTATTAAAGATAACACCTTGACATGGAGTACAGTTTTCGGCAGCCTTTGCATTAGCCCTTGCAGCAAGGTGACATACCGGTGTTTCAGAGGAAGTACCTGCCTGTACACCACCAAAATTAGAGCTTTCGATATTTGTACTGTTTGTAACACCAGAAACCTTAATAAATGAATATTCTTCATTTTCAAAAGATTTACAGATTTTTGTAAATTCTGCTGGTTTTAAGTGGCAATAGTACTTATCTGTTTTTGTTGTAGAATTAAATGTATACTGTGTTGTTGCAGCATTTGGCACAGCAGCAACAGAACCAAGAGCAGAAACAGATTTTCCCTTTTCATCGATAATCTTCATTGCTACATTTCCCTGGCAAACAACATTTGTATCAATACAGTTATATTGTCTGTTTTCACCATCCCATTGAGGAGAAAGTCCAGGAGGACAACAATTTGCTGCATTAGTATGCTTTTTACAATACTCATCATTACCAGCATAGAAACGTATCGCACAACAATACTTTCCATTTTGCATTTTTCCAGTACCACCTTTTTTCTCGTCTGTACACCAACCAGTTTCAGCTTTTGTTTTATCTGTATACTCAGCTTCGTATGCAGTACAAGGAGAAGCATCAGTTGGTTTTGCACATTCAAGTGATCCATCTTCCTTTGCAACGATAACGGTTCCTTCTGGACATCCGCCATCCTTTAACTTTGTTTGAAGACTTACTTTACATGCATTAACACAGGAAACCAAACCGATAGCTGTTAAAACTTCACCTTCCTTTACGGTTGGACGATCAGCAAAAACACCAGCTCTATCCTTTATTAATTGAAGATTTGCACTAAGTTCCTTTGATGAAATATTCACACCATTTTTCAAAATTTGAGACATAAGATATTTATCACTTTTGGAAAATGTTTTCCATTTTGTAGTTGAAACACAGTGATATCCCGGTGCAGTTGATGAAGTATCAGCACAAGAAATTCCGTCAAAGTTACAATCTACACGTTCCTGTCCAGTAGAAGAAAGACAGTATTTTGAAACCTTAAATGTAGGATCATCAGAACCATTACATGAATAATTTGCCTGATCTTGGCCTGTACCCTTTAAAGAAAAGATTTCGTTTCCTACCTCGTAAAGGTATTCATTTTTCACAGTAGCAAAATCATGATATTGCTTCATACAGGTAAGTTCAGCCTGAAGTTTCAACTCATCCTTATTCAAAACAACATCAGATGAACGTTTTGCAATAAAGTATTGATAAGTGGCAAGCATAATGCCCATGATAAGTATAACAAATATATTCATTTTTTCCCCTTTTTCTCTGATAACACTTTTTTATAACATAGTAATGTAAAAATCAATAAATTTTTTAAGAAAAATATTTGAAAAACACTTGAAATTCAGTGAGTTTAGTGGTAAAATAAAGGTTGCATTTAGCTGGAAAGGATATACAAATGGTTACAATTATGAAAATTTTTAAAAAAAGTTTAGTGTTATTCTTAACATTCTCACTTTTATTTGCTGATGCGTCTATTTCATGGGCGGGAAAGGTAAAAAAATCATCAAAGGGTGGTTCAAAACGTGCCGGAAATACAAAAGCTGGAAAAAAATCTGGTAAAGGACTTCGTCAGGCAAGTAACAAGGGCGGAAGGAAATCCGTTCGTCAAGCAAGTGGCGGTGGAAGAAAGTCTGTAAGAGCTTCATCTGCACGTCGTGCTTCAGCTATAGCTGCAACTACAGCGACTGTGGCAACAACTTCAACAGGAACTACTTCAACAGATACAAAAACAACATCTACTGCATCAGTAAAGGGTGTCGCTTGCCGTTCTGCATATTCCGAATGTATGGATATTCAAATAAAAGGTTTCCTTTCCAAGTACTCTTATTTGGGTGAAAATCCTGCTGTGGAAGCAATGCAAGAAACTGGTGATGCATTCCGTTGTATCTATTATTCAAAGGGTGATGGTTCAACAATTTCAAGCTCTATGAAGACACCTGCTCGTTTGGCAAGTTCAAATTCTTCTGCTTCTGGTCAAGATGTTAATGCTCTTTATTATGCATATAACTTCTATTGTAAACCAGAAACAAAAACTGGAGAATCTGGCCAACCATTGAATATATGTACATGGGATACATCAAACAATGCAAATGCAACAAAGAAATCATATATGTTCTATAAAGCTGTACTTGATAAGTTAGAGGCAGATGAGCTTACAATCCTTAATTTCACAAGTACAAAGCTTTATGAAACAAAGTTTAAGACAGCAATGGAAGCTGCTGGTGCAACAAATATCGACCTTTCAACATATCAAATTTCATCATCTGATGTTAATGATATGTTAAAAGATTTGGGTATGGATACATCAGAAAATACTTCTGAACAACAACTTTTCTCTGTAAACGTTGTTCCTCCACAAGGTGCAGGTTCCTTGAATCCAAAGGGTATTTTCCAAAAAGCACACGAAATTTGTATGGGTAACAGCCAGTTGCCAACAACTACAAACAGTAGCCTTTCCGAAGATGATTTGGAAGAAATGAAGAAACAAATAAGGATATTAAACGGTTCTTCTTGTCAATCTCTTGCAGATGAATACATTTCATATTATCAAACAGGTGTATGGGAAGGTTGCCCATCTGGATATAAATATTCATCAACAGAAAATGCTTGTGTAAACAAGACTGATAAGACAGACATAACAGAACTTGAAGAAGTTGATACAGGTTTCTTGTCTGCAAAGGCATCATGTAACTCTTTCGAACAAGCTTTGATTTCTTCCCGTGAACAAGCATATGCAAAGTTCCAGGATCAATTAACAAACTATTTGAATGAAAATGTTGCTCAACTTATAAAGAAAGAAGCTAAAAAACAATCAACAATTTCAAACGCATTCGGTAATTTGTATAAGGCTGATGCTGATAATAAGGCAAATGTAAAGATTGCTGTTGCTGAAGCTAAAAAGATTGATATGCAAGCTGAATCTGATGCACGTAAATTCGAAGCAGAAGCAAAGATTTTGGATGCAAAATCCAGAGTTGAAGTATCAAAAGCTGAATCTGAAGTTCTTAAAGCTCAAACAGAAGCTGAAAAGATAAGAAAAGAAAACTTAAAAGAACTTATAAAAGAATCAGAAACAAAGTTGAAGAAACAATGTAACAGTGATGCAGATGCTTTGACTCTTGATGGTAACTATACTAAAAATCTTGCTGATTTGAAAGTATGTATCAGTAAAGAAGGTAAGGTTTCGAGCTATACCGCAGGTTGTGACAATGAAATACTTTGTATCGATGAAATTGGACTTGATGCAAGTACTATAACAGAAGCTCGTGTTGCTGCTATTACATGGAAACCATATGAACTTGGTACAAGCGGTGGCTCACTTCCTTCTGGTTTCTATAGAGTTACAGTAGCTGGTGCAAAGGGATCTAACGGTAGTAGCTATAGCCATGGAGCAAATATCTTTGCATCAGATCATAGAGGTGGTTACGGTGGTAACGGTGATTTGCAGCAAAAAGTATTTAGCTTATCCACTTCAAAGTCATATACTTACACTGTTGGTAACCCATCAACATTTAAGATTGAAGGTACAGTTGATTTGACTGCTCCTGGTGGTGGAAATGGTGGTAATGCTAGCCGTAGTTCTCGTGGTTCAGATGGAGCTCCTGGTGGTAACGGAATGAATCCATTTCCTGCTTACGTAAAACTTGAAGTTCAAGATACAAGCTCAAATGAAGCAAAATAAGAAAGAGGGGTTAGCCCCTCTTTTTTTATATCTAAATTCTTTCACATAATTAAAGTATTATAACACAAATAATTCTTTCTTATTATTGTAGTGATAATGAAAACTTTTCATTTATGCTATTGATATAACACTAAGGGTAATTTACTTTCCCTCCCCTTAACTCTGCACTAACAAATGAAGCTTTACTAAAAACTATACTTTTATCAAACGGAAAGAATTATATAAAAAAAATAAGGGCCACAAAAGCCCCTATCTAAAGTATATAAATAAAGATTTAATTTACATCCTTGCCATAGCAAGCACTACCCTTTACATCACAGATACGAATAAGTGGATATTCTGTAAGTTTACCTGGTTTTTGATAATGCCACCATTCGTTTTTAATGCTTCGGAAACCAGCCTGTTCCATAATTGATTTTAGGAGTGCTCGGTTATCACATTTATATTGTTCCTCTGGCTTACATTTATATGCATGAGCAGATTCCGCAACAAAATGATCCATACCTGTTGCAAACTCAAGCTTTTTACCGTTCATATCAGCAAGTCCAATATCCAAAGCCAATCCCTTTGAATGGATAGAACCTTTTTTATTTGGATTTGCAAGAAAGTATGGGTTTGGATTTCTGTTCCACATATAGATTTGAGCTTCGTGTGGGCGGAAACAATCAAACATCATTGCTTTTACATGGTTTGCCTTTAAAAGCTCCTCTAACTTTAACATATTTGGGTAAATATCTTTATGAACATAACAATCGTTCATACCAAATTTATGATAGAATTTGTGATGAAGGAAATTTTCATCCTTTGCATAGGACAAGTCATTTATAAAATATTCTCCTGTCACTTTTTTAAGAGGGAAATGCTCCTCAAAAAAATCAACTTCTGTTTCCACAGAATTATTTGCGTGGATTGGAAGCTGGTTAAACAAAAATCCAAAAATAAATAAAAAAATTGTAAATGACATAAAAAATATTTTTCTCATGATGAATTTTCCTGTTGTTTAATTTTTAAAAAGAGAATATAATATTCCCCGAAAAAACACAAGATAAAAAAATAAAGGAGATAGTATTATGCAAATACTTTTTTGTGATGTTGATGATTTAACAAAAAAATACTTAAATGAACACCCTGCTCCAAATGGCGTAAAATATGTTATTTGTGAAAAGAGTCTTAACGATATGTGTGAAAGCGAACTTTGTGATTATTATGAATCAACAGATATCATTTCAACATTCGTTTATTCAAGATTGACAGGTGAACTTCTTTCTAAATTTAAAAATTTAAAGATGATTTCAACTCGTTCAACAGGATACAACAATGTTGATTTGGACTATTGTCGTGAACACAATATTAAGGTTGCAAACGTTGTTGGTTATGGTGAAATTACTGTGGCTGAATTTGCTGTGGGGCTTCTTTTGAACCTTACAAGAAACATAGAATTCTCACATCAAAAACTTAACAATGGTATCGTTAATGTTGACCAGGATATTGGTATCGATTTACATGGTAAAACAGTTGGTGTGATTGGTACTGGTGCTATTGGTCGTCATTTCGCAAGACTTGTTCATGCATTCGGTTGTAATGTTTTGGCATATGATTTATATCCAAACCAAGCTTTGGCTGATGAAGGTACTTGCACATATACTGATGTTGAAACAATTTACAAAGAAGCTGATATCATCAGTATTCACTGCCCTGCTACAAAGGAAAACTATCATATGATAAACAAAGATACTATTGCAAAGATGAAAGATGGTGTTTACCTTATCAATACCGCTCGTGGTGATTTGGTTGATACTGTTGCTCTTTACAATGCTTTGGTTTCAAAGAAAGTTAGAGGTGCTGGATTGGATGTGTTGGAATATGAAGATATTATCCTTAAGAATACAGTTGAATCTGCTCCTGAACAAAGCAAGGAATATATTTTGTACTCTCTTATCAACCAAAAGTTATTACAACTTAAGAATGTGATTGTAACACCTCACATTGCATTTAATTCTATTGATGCAAACTATAGAATCTTAAATACAAGTATGCAACATATGATAGATTTTATTGAAGGTAAAGAAATAAGATCTGTTGCATAAGAGTGTAACAAATTAAAAATTTAATCCCCCAATTTCGGGGGATTTTTTATATCTTTTTCAATGGATTGATACGAGCTTTTCTTCTTCGTTTTTTACGTTTCCAATTAGCAACAATTGCATCATATTCGTCTTCTAGCTCAAGATTATCTTTTTCGGATATAGCAGTTATTTCCTCCTCAAGCTTTTTCATTTCACGGCGAAGAAGTGAACGTTGTGCGATATCAGAAAAATTAAGTTCTTCAAGTTCTGCCTTTAGATTATTCAACTCATCATTTTTAATTGTTTGAATTACATTTTTAGCGGTAAGAACCGACTTCTTTTTATTAGTAGATTTAAGCTTTTCACGTTCAAGCATAAGATCCTTAATTTTTTGTTGTTTTGCACGCATATCGGCCTTAACCTTTGATTCTAACTTTTCATAGATACGTTTTTGTTTTTCGAATTCTTCCCTTTTTTCCTTTTTAGAAAGGTTTGGTTTTTTGGTTAACTTCATAAACTTTTTAATTTCTTTTTGTTCGTTTTGAGGCAAGTTTTTTATTTCTTCAATAATTTGCTGTCTTATATATGTTGATTGAAGTTTTATCACAGGATTTGATAAATCATCCGCGGAAACAACCTCTGTCGCAATAAGGTTATCAGTTACGAATTTATCATTTACTATTTCATCATCTTCCTTCGGTGTTGCATTACGTATTTCAAACATTTTGGCTATTTCTGTATCCTTTGATATATCAATCAGACTTTCCTTATCTTCAGAAAGAATAGAAGTTGTAAGCTTTTCTTTTTTATCCTCTGGCAAATCTTTGAATTCCGGAGATGCAAGTTCGGTCGAAATAAATTCACTTTCCTTGGATTGTTCTTTTTTAACCTCTTCAATATTTTCCTTAATATTAAGTTCCATTGGAGCATTTTCAAATTTAACCGAAGTTTCGGTTTCGTCCTTTGTTGGTACGGTTGGAACAAGACTATCATCTTTTGGTGGTTGTTCGATATTTCTTATTTTATCATATTCATCAACAACTTTTTCTGCTGGGATATCGAAAAGATGTTCGGTGTTTCCTTCGTTGAAAACTTCATTTTCCCATTTTTCGATTTGTGATTTACGAGCAACATCCTTTGCCTCTTGTTTATCTTCATCCAAAATCTTTTTTGCCAATTTATTCTTTTTATAAAAATCGACTTCACGTTTTGCACCACTCATAACATATTCAATAGATGAAGTTGTTAATTTTTTCAATCCGTTCAAAATATTATCATTTGATACACCACTGTAAAGGGCACCGGAAAAACTATCTGCCTTTTTAATACTTTCACGAAGAAGCATCCATGATACAAGGGTTGTAAATATCATTGCAATCAAAAGGCCAACATTGGAAATAAGTAACTTTACAAAATCGTATGTTGAATTATTTAAAATAAAACCTTGGGTCAAAAGGCCTTTATTCCCATTTAAAACTTCGTACAAAGAAAGCATTGTATCATCGGAACCAACCGTAAATTTTGTTGTCATAAGCTCGTTTAAAAGGAATATAGTAATACTCATAGAAACAGCCAAAAATCCAAGACGGAAGGAACAACGAAGTACACCCCAGAAAAGCTTTCCCGATAATTTACCGCGAAGATTACCCATACCTTTATCTGGATAGGCCCACGAACCAATAACTATTGGCATCATAACACCGACCAAGGCAAGCTGTATAACTATATCCAAAATCATTGTTATAAATGTAAGCCCGACATATAAGAACTGTATCATTATAAATCCACCAATAACAACGATAAGCATATTTGTAAATAGCCCTGCAACAAGCCAAATTTTTGCAAGGATTAAAATAATTTTTAATGCAAAATATGCAATCTTTCCCCATCCGACCTGTGGAATAAATGATGAAAACGAATCAATTTTTTTTCTGATACTTTCGGCACCAAGATTTTCGGCAAAACCAATTAAACCACGCGATAAAATTTTTGCACCAAGATTTAGTCCTATGGTATAGCTGTTTGAATATTCGCCAGTTATACAGATAAGATTTTTAAGTGTATCAACATTCATTTCACTTTCGCCATCAACACCATTAACCCTGAACATATCAAGCGTATTTTTTGAAAGAGTTATATTTGAACAATCAAATTTTGGAAGTTTCTTATTCAAAACTGCTTTTGAATAATCTTGCATAATTTCGTTTTCATTTCTTGTTTCAATCAAAATCCATTTTCCAAATCCTGCACCAAAGCTCATGATTGGATCGATTGTATAACTGAAAATTCTGTTTGCAGGAACATGCCAAAGCAACGATAAAACAAAAAGTACAGTAAATAATTTTTTCCAAATTTCTTTTAAAAAATCAAAAACGTTTCCACCCTTAAAATTCATATGGGCTTTGATTACATTTTCCCAAACATACCATAAAAACCAAAATGCCAAAAATACCAATACCAACGATGCAATAACAGGGGCAATAACCTTATACATCTTAAACACAAAATTGAATGAATAAGTGTAAACACCTTCTACAAGTTTACATTCCCAACATTTACTTATATTTCTTACACCACCAACCATATTGTTATCATAGTTAGCATTTGCAATAGTTTGAGCAAAGCCAGAAATAGAAAAACATATATTAAATAGTAATGTTAAAAATAATTTTTTCATTCTTCGGTATCCTCTACATCCTTTGCTTCATCAACAACCGCATCGGCCTGTTTATTAATATCATCTTTTTTAAGAGCTGCCTCTGAAACAATTTTTCTAAAGCCTTTGACTTCACGTGAAACCTTACTTGTTATCCACCCCCATGAAGATTGGATAAGCTTCATTGATGCAGCGCCAATTTCAAAAGTATAGCCTTTTAATAATCCGGAATAAACCTTTACACTTCCCATAATCATAAGGGATAAAAGTCCAAATGTAAACATTGGTAAGAAGCTTCCACCTGGGTTTTCGAAATTTGGCATTTCGAATTCTATTCCAACCTTTAGAAGGCAATTTTGAATTTGTGAAATATTACCATTCGCAGCATTATAGCATGATGCAAACGCCTGACTTTTCATAAGGTTTGCTGTTTGACTTCCAACCATATCTTTGTACATAAAATCAGGGAAAAGATATGTGAAGTTATCAAGTGGGCCAGGATAATACATATCGGCAATATAAACGAACGATGAATATATTATACCAAGGAATATTGAATATATTATAATGTAGAAGCACATTCCCCAAAGCGAATCGATACCCTTTTTGGAAAAGCCCTTTGTATTATCATACGCATAACCACCAATCATAAGTGGCAAAAATGAAAGTAATATACCAAAGGTAAAGACTATATCAATCAACATAAACGGTATTGTCACATACATAATTAAGAATATAGCAATAAGTGACATACCGGCGACAATATCAGGTAAATTACTTTTGTATTTTACAGGATTAGAAGCAAAACTTTTCCATGACATGGCAACCATATTTGAACCAGCACTCATTGCACTTAGGTAAACACTGCTTACCGTATTCAAAAGACAAAGCATATCTTCTTTTAATTCAGAACTTAACATTCCCTGCACTTCTGTTTTTGGATAACTTAGTGATGAACAAATATTAGTATCAAGAATTTTTGCACCGACACCTACCCCCATTTTAAGGACTGGGACAGCGGTACTGTCAACAATAGTATTTGAAATATATTGAAGATATTTTTCATTTTTTGACTTATCACTTGTTGAAAATAGTGCAACACCAACAATACTTATTATTATAATTCTTTTTGCGACATCAACAATCATTTTATGTACATCACCATCTTGTTCTTTTATCAAATGGTCGTACATATACATCAAAATCCAAACAGCAAAACCCATGGTAATAAGTGTCCATGCAACATCTGCGATATAAATATACATCTTTAATCCCATAACACTCATTAAATCAAAGCATTTGGAAAATAAATCACAGACAAGACATGTACCAGGATCAACGGCGGAAAATTTTCCATTAACAAGTGGAAGTTTGGTCATAGAGCCCCACCATTCGTTAAATGATACACCAACAGTCCAATCGCCACTTAATTTACTTCCAACAATAGCAAGTGCAATAAGGCCAAAAAAGCCAAAGATAATGTATGTAAATATAAATTTTATGCTTACAAGAGAAAAATGAAGCACACTCTTTATTTTATCTGTAGCAATTTCTTTTGCCTTTTCATTAACGTTCATTTCTTTTCACCTACTTTTTCCAAAATTTCATTAGCAAGATTTTTTGCTTTTTGAAGATTTTTCGCTTCTTTATCTTTATCCTTTCGAAGTTTTTCAGCCAAAGTACTTGCCTTCATTTTCATATAAGCATAGTCGACAACAACACTTGTCGCAGCCTTAACCGAACTGCCCATAAATTTACCAAATGTTTTTGGTAACTCATCATGACTTGAACCAAATGCATTCGCAAATTCCAATGACTTAGATAAAAGCCACCAGCAAATAATTCCTGTATAAATAATTTCCAAAAGATAATTTGTGTTAAAGGAATAAAACAAAAGCATTGATGATGCAACTTCTTGGCTATTATTTGTTTCTATTGCTTTTTGCAAATCGTAAAAATTGATTGATGAAATATAGTACATCAATAAACTTATTACTGAACACATAATGGATAAGGCGATAATTTGTGAAATTGATGAAAGAAATGTATCAAATCCATTTTTAACAAATGACTTTCCTTTATCAAATGCATACGCCATCAAAAACAATGGGAAAAGAAATACGACAAGTGCAATATGGAAAAGTGACTCGATAAAGTAATATGGCACGGATAAATTGAATATAAAGAATATTCCCGCAATGGTAAGACCAAGCAAAATTTTTGTAACACCACTTCCTATTTCAATATCCATAACTTGTGAAAAACCTTGTTTCATCACACTTACACCAACCAATATATTTAGATTATTAAAATCAGCAATTCGTTCAATGGTGCAAACGATATCTTGCTTTACATCCTTTGAAAAAAGATATTTGTTATCCTTTAAATCCCTTGTTGCATATTTACAGGTCCACTCTGAATGGGTGGTATCTATGGCACGGGTCATAACATTGCTATATCCAACCATAAAATCAGTAATAGGACGTATCGTATAATTAACAATATTATTTTCATCCTTTATTGATACGGATAAAAATGCACCTACGATAAATACCCAAATAATTTTTGAAAAGAATGTTTTTATATATGAAAAACCATCTTGCTTTTTTATCGCATTATCAAAGAACATTAGTAATGACCAAAGAGAAAATAAAACAATCATCAACTCAATTGCAAAACGTGAAAGCTTATCATACAAAACGAAACCAACTCTTGAAACTGTATTAAATGCAATTTCAAACATTGTACATGGTGTGCAAGAAAATGCCCTTTTCATTGTACGGCCGAAATCAGAAACACTACAATACTTTGTATCCCAATTACCATAAGATTTTTCATTATTTGGCAATCTGATATCATACGTTGGGTAAAAAAGATTTTCTTTTACATGATTAAGTTCAAGAGAAACCTCTCCAAAAGCATTTACAAAATATTTACCAATCACACCAACAGGTTGTAGTGCAGATGGATATTTATTTATTACTTTTGAAATATTATTTGCATAGGAAGGTATACATTTTTGCCCAAATATTTTAAGAAAACTATCATAAACTGTTTTCTTTGGAATTATATTTGATGGAATACTTTTTAAAGTTTCCAAAGTATTATGCAATGGATGCAAAAAACTTCCTACTGAAAAAATTGGATTTCCGTACTTATATTCAACTTTGTCTGTTAAAGTTTTTTTTGAACGAGAAATAGCAATTTCAATAACCTTTTTGAAATCATCTTCTTCGTCATCATCTTCATCAATAAAATACTTTTTAAGATAGTCATATTTTTCCGGTGTGACACCAAGCTTTCGTAAAACTTCGATATTATCCTTATCCAAATTTTTTGCATAAAAACTGTAATATGAATTCATTGATGTTGATAAAAGATTATGGTATTGTTTTAAATATCTTATCTCCCAACAGTAAAATTCTGAATTGGACATATTAACTTCGTCATTTGATAGCAAATAAAGTTCCGGATTTTGACAATTATGTGTTGCAGAAAAGGAAATATTGCTTTGCATAACAAAGACAAAAGAAATGAGCATCAAGAAATATTTTAATTTACGCATTGGTTGTTTCCTCTTCATTAGCTTTGTCATTTTCTTCTTGTTTTGGTTGTTCCGGCTGTGGAATTTCATCCTCTTCATTTGATTTTTTTGAAAACTTTCTTGCTTTATCATCAAGCTTTCTGGTAACAGATGTAATCGCACTTCGGGAAGAGTTTACAATATTTCTGATATTATTTCCAATACTTATTCCACCCATAGAGCCACCATAAGATGATGCCAATACACCAAGCTTTGAATAAATGTAATAAATACAGAACACGATGAACAAGAATTGAGTTATAGCAAGTGGATCACTTGGCACATTTTTAAGAATTATTGAAACATCATCCTTTTTAATCGCTTCGTTAAGTATGGTAAGCAAATTTTCACGTGTGCCAACGAAATAGAAACTATTCAAAAGTGCAGAATTGAAAACTGAAAATACTGCAATATTTATCAATGTTAAACCAAAGCTTTTTGCCGTACCTATTATACTTTTTACATTAAACTTTGTATACTGGAACGCATAACCAAACACAAAGAATGGCCACATAATTGCAATTTTGAAAAATTCAAGAAGCCCATCCAAAATATAGAATGAAATCATTATACTGATTAAAAAATACAAACCAAAAACTATGACACCAAAAATAAATCCAAGAAAACGGTATTCATATTCTGGATGTTTAGAAAAACTGAATGCTTTTGTTACCAAAATTTCACCCATGGTCATTTGTTTACCGTTTGCCTCTAGTGTATTATTTAAAAAGCAAATGATATTTCCCATTGTTGTTTTAGAAAGGATTGAAGCATCTTCTATTAACTGGATATTAGCAAGTTGCTTTTGCTTTACGACTGGTGGAACCTGAAATTCTTTATGTTCTTCGATACGCTTTTGATTAATTTCATCAACGATAGTATCTCCATTACATTTGTATTGATTACCAGATTTATTTCCAACCTCCATTATTGTATCAGAAATATAAATTGTTAAATCAAGAACAGGCTGTATCGTCCATGAGAAAAGATTTCTTGGTGGTATCCAAATTATTGTAACAACAATAAGTATTGCCTGTAACTTTTTTGCAATAGTCTTTGGATAACCAGAAAAATCAGCGGTAAATGGAAGGGATGAAAAACCTTTTAAAAACTCAAATACGATAAAAAGACTTCCAAATACTATTAAGAATATAAGCATAGTATATTTAAATGTTTTATACATGTAATCAAATATGTATGAAACTTCATCAAATATCATAACAATGTATGGGCAAAGGAAGCATGTACTGTTTCGTTTTACCTTATCTTCTAAACTTGAAGGTTTGCAAACCTTATCAATCCATTCAATAGATGTACTGTTATTTTTTTCAAAGATATCATTTGAAAAATCAACAAAACGGAATGACCTTGGGCCATTCATAGGAGTTATTGCTCCAAATTTTCGTTTTCCAAGTGCAGGATTATTATCAATTGTTGCAACATCCATATCGAAAATATTTTGTAATTTACCCCCGCTTACAACAATAGGTCTTAATGCCGGAGGAATAGCATTTATTATTTGATTATATCCAACATTTTCGGATGAATAAAGTGAACTTTCAGTTGGATTTGAATCCTTTACTTTGATACATGTTTTATAATTTTTTTCGGAATTAACAATATCACCCTGTGCATTATATTGGAATAATTCAGGATCTGGTTCTATGGAATTATCTGTAACGACAAATATATTATCACCAGAACGATAGTTCGCAATTAAATTTTTTAGATAGGTATCTGTTGTTTCCTTTGTTAACAAAAAGTCGTAATCAAAATCTTCTATTTCTTCTTCGATAATGTCCGGAGTTAGACCAAGGGAACGTAAATACTTTACATTACTGTGAAGCTTTTGTGGATATAATTTCTTATATGCATCAAGTGACATATTCCCCTTTTTGTTTTTGATAAGGTATAAAATATCACTGCAATAATATTCTGGATTATAGGAGGAAAGTGTAACACTTGGCGACGAAAAATAAATTATCGCATCGTTATAAGAACAATTTCCAGCAAAAGCATTTCCTGAAAAAATTGAAACAAAAAAGATAAGCAAAAAGGCAAAACTATTTTTTCTCATCTTCTGCCTCCTTTTTACCAAAATGATTTCTGAAAAATCTATCGATAACTGCGCCACGATCCCTTGATTTTAAATCACCATCTTTTACGTAAAGTTTTACCTCACGCACAACAGATAGTGTTGTTGCATATGCAGATGTTCCCATCTTCCACAATGGTTTAACAAGTTCAGAGTCTGAAAATGAACCATTAAACCATGAAGCAAAAGTTCCCGCAGATTTAACCAATAAGAAGTCAACACCTACTAGAAAGACAATGTAAACAAAGTACCAATCTGTTCCGACAAGTTTGTTGAACTCTTCGATATTACCAGCCTTTATCAATGCAATAGCTTCGAGTGTACGAGAAACATTTGATGAACCAGGAGCAGAGAACATTCCCCCCAAAATCCAATCATTAATTTCGGCACACATTACCATTGTAATACTCATAAAAATAAGTCCTATGGCAAAACTGAAAGTATCCTTTAGTGACTTAGTTGCAAAACTTCGTGTCTGTTCAAAAATATAACATGCGGCCAAAAGAGGAAGAAGCAAAATTGATACACCCAAGAATAACATTTTTTCAACAATAACAAATGCAAAGAACATATTAACAAGGAAAAGACCAATAATAAGCATAAGTCCAGCAAGCCCCATACGAACATCATCATCAACAAAAAACTCAATCAAAGCATCCACCAAAGCAAGATTGGTTGAACTACGTGAAATAGCACGTCCCACAGCCTTATTTATCTTTTGTTTTTTACCACCATTTTCAGCATCATCGCCAGCCTTTTCAATAAGCTTTTTTATTTTTTCAATTTTTTTCTTGTTCTTTTCAATATCCTTACCATTGGAAAGCTTGTTTAATTTCTTTTCCTGCTTTTTTAACCACTTAGCACTAAAACGTTTTGAAATACTATGTCCCAAAATAAGTGTTGAAAGTTTTACAAAGATAGCATCACCAAACATTCTCATCAAACTTGGCTTTGCATATTCGACAAGGGCAATACCCAAATCCATATAATCTTGTCTTAAAATATTTACTTCTTTTAAAAAGCAAACCATATCATCGCGTGTGTTATCGGAAAGAACACCTTCTGATGAATATACAAGTTCACGGGAAGTTTTTTCACATTCAGATGGGATTTGTGATTTATCAACAATTTTCTTTCGAATGAATTCACGACTGATACTGCTTCCGAAATCAAGTGTGATTTCAAATGTATTAGAAAAAACATTTCGCGGACTGTTTAAAATGACAAGCCCAACAACCGCAGTTGTTAAAAACATCTTTTTATAAATCTTTTTGAAAAAGCCATCATCAAACTTTGGAGCATCCGGCATAAGAAAAGTTAAGCTTGATTCCAAAGCCTTATATGTTTCGTAAACAATCCAAAGGGCAAGACAAACAGAAATCAAAACAAAAATATTTTCCTGAAAATAACTAAAGGTATAGGCTCCAATTATTGAAAAGGCATTATAAAGACTGGAAAAAATATTACAGGTCCAGCAATCCTTTAATACAGGATAAAACTTCACCCCCAAAACAAAAAGCAATAGTATAAATAGCCCCATTAAACCCCATCTTATGAATGAGATAATGGTGCCAAAAATACTGAAAAATCCGCCTTCTGTTTTTTCCGCCAATTATTTCTTCCTTTGATTTTGAATTTTATCACGAATTGAAACAATAAATTCAACGAATTTAGAGTTCATAAACTTTCTGAAATAAAAATCAATTTTTTCCTGTAATTCTTTGTTCTGACTGTTAGCCTTTATGTAAAGGATACCAAGGCAAAATATAATAACCGTCCATGAAATGAAAAGTATAAAATATTTAAGTTTTGCGATTACAAAAAGTCCACCAATAATACTTAGCAAAATTACTAAAAATTTTAAATTTCCAGAAAACATTTCTTGCCTCTCTCTCCTTTTTAGTATATAATAAACAATAGATTTAAAATAATCAAATAAAATTAAGGTGTTTTATGGTAAAAAATTTAGATAATGACGAAAAAAACACAGAGTCAATAATTTCATTCAGAAAGCAACTTGAAAATGGACTTTTGTTTATGATTGAAAAGACTAAGGATATTGTTGATCGCCTTCCTAAAGAAGAAGCTTTGAATAAGATAGATGAACTTAAGAAAGATAAGACAAACCTAAACTATTATCCTTTGTTTGATATTGCCAATGACTACCTTAATGGAAAAATCGAAAAACTTGGTAAAAATGGCTATCTTTCATCGATACAGAACTTTATGGATGAAGAAGTTGATGGCATAGATAAAAAAATTGATGCGATTATAAGGGCTGGGCTTGAAAAACAAACCGTTGATGAAGTTGCAAATGATATTGTGAAAAAGTACCCTAATATCACAGAAAAAGAAGCCAAAGAAATTGCACAAGAGGCAAGTGATGAATATAAGGCTGGTATCAACGATAATGTTGTAGAAGATGCACCAAAAGAGAAGGAGGAAGGACCTGTTGGATCGGTAACTGAAAACATAAAAGAAGATTTTAAAGATGTTCCAAGGCCCGAAATCAAAGAAGATGCAAAGCAAATTTATAAGTATAGTGTTGAAAAGAAAATAACCTCTGGTATACCAGAACTTGACCAATTTTTGGGAATTATTCAACCTGCACTTAACCAATTTATCATTATTCCTTGGAAATTCTTTTATGAAGGGCTTGACGCAACCAAGGCATCTCTTGATAAATTTGAAAACTGGAGAAGCCAAAACTCATCAGTAAGAGATACTTTCAATGAATTTAAAAATATGGGTATTGTTCCGGGTGATACAGATTTTAAACCTGGTTGGAATCTAAAAGAAAATGAGATTCAAACCGCAGGATACTTTAACCAATTTTTGTGTCAAAAGTTAAATGAAGAACTTGAAGCAAGAAAACAAACTAACTTTGCAAGTGAGGTTGTGGAACTTATGAACGAGAAAAACATATCAAAGGATGAAGCAATAAAAAGGGTAAATGCAAAGTATGAACCAAGAAAAAAGTTTTTCGATTTTTCAAAAGAAAGTGATATTCCAAATGAAGTTTTAACAAAAACTTTTATAAGCTTTATTGAACGTGATAAGGATGGTAAGGTTACAAAAGAAAGCCAAGCAAAATTAAAAGCTTTTATGAATGGAATTGATCTTTTCAACAAAAAAGATAAGGATACTATTCCATCGAAATATGCAAATGTTATTATTCGTATAATGAAAGGTCTTGAAGAATCAACTTTTGGTAAAGATTATATCGAAAATAGATATAAAGAAATTTATGATGAATTAAAAGAAGAAGAAGCTGATGAAAAACAGGCTAGTCTTATTGCAAAACATTGGCAGGATGCATCAAAAGGAAAATAAAAAATGATAAAGAAAAAATTCCTTTATATTTTAATAATTACTGGCATATTGATTGGGCCAATTATGTATTGGATGAACACATGGTGGGGGGTTAATTTTCATAAATTCCCATCTATTGGTGTTTTCAGATATATCTTTTCTCAGGACAAGTTTTTACTTATCGTTTCATCAGTTAATGCTTCGCTTTATGTCCTTGCATTAGTTAGAATTCTTACATTAAAAGAAAGCCATAAAAATACTGTGAATGAAAGTAATGGACAGGCGGTGGAAAACCCTGTTTCTTTTTTAAATAATACTTCACAAGAAGACATTGCAAAGTGGGAAAATTTGTATGGAAACAATGTTTCAAATCAGGTAAAACCTGCAAAGGAAACTGTTATGGAAAAGCCAGTAAATGATGTGGTAAAGACAGTTACCGAAACAAAAGTTGATATTGCACCACAACCAGTACAACCAGAGACACAGGTTGCACCACAGGCACCTTCTGTACAATCCGAGGTAATACCGCAAAATACACCTAAAGAAAATAATGTTGTGGATATGTCAGGAATGCTTAGCGCCAGAGATGTTTACAAAAATATGATTGATGATGTTTTGATTGATGCGGGCTATGTCGATATGGGGGCTCAAGTTATTGCCAATACAGATATTGATTTCGTAGCAATTGCCGAAAGTGATACTTTAGTGGTTGGTATTATTTCCACAGAAACCGGCGAAATTATTGCGAACGAAGTTTCAAACGCACAGGGAGAAACTCCTTCTTGGTTTACGAATGAACACAAATTTCCATCACCGGTTGGGGAAATTAAAAATGTTGCAAATATGATTCAAAATATGATTAACGAAGTATTACCAGAAGACAATGGTATTTTGATAAAACCTGTTGTGGTTATTCCAAGTGCTACTGTTTCAAACTATGCTGATATCAAGGCAAAATGGGAAGAAATTGGTGTAGATGTTGTTCGTTTTATGAACCGTTCTGATCTTCCTAATTTGATTGATGTTTTGCCGGATAAATCAGGAACCGAGGTTTTGGAAAGTTATAAAAACTTTGTTAATACCTTGATGAAATATTTTAATAAAAAGGCGAAAAAATCACCAATTAAAAAAGTCGGATAGGAGGTAAAAATGCTGTTCAGTGAAGAATATTATCACGATTTAATTGCGAAACTTGGTCTTCCTGAAATGCCGATATCAAAAGTTTCGTATAAGGGTAAAAATATCCTTAATGCCGAAGCATTTAGAAATGACTTTTTTAAAATTTCAAAAAAATTAATACAGTATGTTTCTTATAACAATATATCACAACTTATGGAAGCGAATTTTCCGATTGAGGCAATACAGGAATTGCATGCTGGGATACTTAATGAAAACATAACTATATACCTTAAAAAACCTGTGGAATATGGCGGAAAGCTTGAGTTTTCCAATATGTTTTTGATAAGAACACGCCCATTTAAACAGATACTTGATACCTTTATTGATGAACAGATTTTATCGTTTAATAAGGAGTATCCTGGCTATGATAAAAATAATGGATTTTTACTTCCAACAGAGCTTTATGTGCCAAATCCTGATGGCATAGTATTTCTTCCTGCATTAAAGGGATTTGCCGGTGCGGGTGGAAACACATCTGCCGATAAGATGTCAGAAATTGGAAGTACTATGTTTTTAAAAAATTCAGGGAGGTTTTAATGAGTTTAAAAGAAGAAATTACAATCCTTGAAAATATGGTTCCAAATGCGGTTAGATTTGACAACGCAAATATCTCTCAGATTGATTTTACAAATGCGATGCTTAAGAATAACAACCTTTCGCCTATTCCACCGGAATATCAAGAGTTTTTAAAAGAAAGCGACGGTTTGATACTTCCTCCGTATGAATTTTATGGCACAAAAGTTTTTGAACGAACAAAATATAACTATAAATTTCCAAATGTTGTAGATGTGAATATGCCTCTTGTAAAAAGTGGAAATCCTTTAATCAATAACCGCGTTATTATTGGCAGTATGTTTTTTGATATAATTATTTTTGATGAAGACGATAAAAAATTCAAGATTTTAAACAGAATAAATTTTGAAACAATAAAAGTTTTTGAAAAATTCAAACAGTTGCTTGAATACATAAAAGAAACTATATAATTTGGGGTCAAACAGATGCTTGAAAAACATTCGATAACTATCACTGGACATAAGACAAGTTTGTCTTTGGAACCGGAATTTTGGGAAGAATTAAAGGCCATTTGCAAACGAGAAAATAAATCACTGGGAAAAATTATTTCCGAAATTGATGAAATTCCAACCGATGATAATCTTTCAAGTAAAATCCGCGTTTTCGTATTAAAAAAAATAAAAGGATTACATTGAATCCTTTTTCTTTTTTTGTAGGTATATTGTATTAATCTTTGAAATCAATGATGATGTATCAATCCTTCCTGTAAGGTTATTTATGTATCCTTTTAGATTATACATAATAGTAAGCTTGTTTGGTGAAAGATTTGCGATATCAAACACACTTTCTATATTCAATGATTTTTGGATTAAGTTACCACTTACCATACCTGAAACATCAATGTTTGGTGCGGTAAGTTTGAAACCCGCATTTTCAATACTTGCTTCGTTCAATTTACCCTTTATACTTAAATCAGAAAAACCCAACTGGCCAGACTTTAATGATGCCTCAAGCGAATAAATCACGTTATTTGTAGTAATGTTTGAAAGGTTTACAATATTTGCAAATATTGTGTCGTAATCACTTATACCCTTTATAACACCATCTAAAATATTCAAATCGAAATCACCACTTAGATTTGATAAAAGTTGATATGCCGATGTTCCAAATGTTTTGAACTTTATATTTGAATTAACTGTTCCGGAAACAAGATTTAAAAGTTCGTTATTCATCAAATCTTTTGGAACAGTAAAGTTTGAAATATCAATATTTCCTTCAAAAACATTTGAATTAACGATTTCCGAATCTAAATCAATTTCATAATCACCTTTTTTAAGGGCAAATTTTAAACGACCTGGATTTTCAACATTTTGTATATCAAGGACAAAATCTTGGTATGAATTTTTATCATAATCATCAAGTACATCTGCTGAAACATAAAGGTTATAAGAAAGCAAACGAACAAGTTTTAAAATCAAATCCACATATCCATCTGTTTCACGAATACGTTTTATAACACCCTTTATATCAAGTTTTTCAGCATTAAATTTAACTGAAGTAACAGTTTCTTTTTTAACCTTTTCACGGGTGATTGAACCGGTTATATCATTATTTTTTATCTTTAGTTTTATATTATTAATATTATCACCTTTTATATCTGCGAAAACAGTGAAAGGTATATTGTCATAAAGGTAATTCATAAGGTTTGCATCGATATACCCCCATGAGAACAAGAAACCCTTTAATTCATTGTGTGAAAGTTCAATACTGTATTCAGAATTACTGTCAAGCAATTTACCCTTTACCTTTACACGAATGTTGTTCAAGTTTGCATCAACAGAAGATATCGGATTATCCGCATCTCCGTTTAATAAAATGTTTATTTGATTTACACCATTCGCAATCATTTTTTCAATGAATGTATTTCTGATAAATGGAAGAGTTAAACCCTTTAGTGTAGAAGATGAAATCTTGTATTCAAAATCTTTGAACTTTCCATTTGTACCGGTAATATCAACCAAATCCCCTTTCATATGACTGGAGTAATCATTGTCTTTGAAAGTAAGATTTTTTATACGCAATGTACCATCAGCAAAATCAGATTTAAGTTTTAGTTCATTATAATTTTCACGGTTCATCTTAAACTTTTTGAACGCGGTGGATAAATTAAACTTGCTGTTAGTTAAGCTGGAAAGTTTTGATATAATAAATGGCAAATCAATTTTTTCCCTGAAAATATTATCAAGATTGATAAATTCAGATTTTAGGTTTGCATTATATTCTGGCACACCATTTGGTTTTGCATAAGAAAATTCACCAGAAATATCAGTTTCACCGATGTTTGATGAAAGGTTGCTTAATCTTATTAAATCAGGAGCCATAGTAACATTTGATACAAAGTTTGTAATCTTTAACCTTGTCCCAAAAATATTTGAAATATTAAAAGGAACGTCTGTTTTTACAAATGCATCCAATGTCATATTATCAGGAATATTTAAAAGTTTTCCCTTAAGTGAAAATGTATTTTTCAAAATTTGATAGCTAAGGTTTTTAACATCAAGTCCATTAAACTTATCATCATAATATATTGGTTCAGTAGAAAGTTTAAAATCATTCATAACCGCATTATGCAAAATAATACTTTTTGCAAAGATATTTATTTTTGCAAATTTGAATAGCTCGAGCAATGGTTTTGCCTGTGTAAGTGTAGCAAGTGGGTTTTGTGCAACATCAACGTTTACTTCCATCACACGATCAAGAACAAGGTTTACAAAATCGAAATTTAACGAAATCTCCTTTGTATTGATTTTATAGTTGGAATTAGCAATGAAAGGAAGCTTTCCTTTGAATGTTGCGACAACGTTACTTCCTTCTAAACTTCCATTTGTTAACAAAATTGCATCAGCAGAATTTTGGAATGAAGTTTTTATAATTAACTTTTCCTTAAACATAGGTGTTTGTGGCAAAACAAACTTTGGATTAAAGTGTTGAATAAATTTCGTAATGTTATTTGTTAAAAGTTCGGTTGAACCAGAATATGTTTTTTCATTTTCCTTTACAATAAAGGTTAAATTGTTTTTCATTCTATTTCGACCTTGGATATAAGAAAAATCAGTAACCAAATTATAATTTTCCTTATTAAGATAGGAAAGAACAACAGTTAAATCGTCAACGGTACCATCCTTGAAATCAAACTTTCCGTATCCTTTTAATTTTTCATCACTTGTAACCTTTAGGGTAACATCGATATTGTTTATAAACTCATTTGGGAAAACGATACGACTGTTTTTCAAGAAAAGCTGTTTAAACAATTTTCCATTCAAAAGTTTATCCAAATTTTCATACCCTGATATACGATAGGATGTTGCATAAAAAGTTGCATTAACGAATCCGGCACGCTTAATTGTAAACTTTCTGTTAAGGATGTTTGTAATGTCGGTATTAATGAAAACTTGATGTGCGTTTACAAGTATACCAGCCTTTGAATTTTCATCCTTTGAATAAATTTGAACGTTATTTAAAATAAGTGATGGTCGAGGGAAAATAGTAAAAGAAATTCGACCACCAATAGATGCTTTGAAACCAAAATTTTCTTCTATCTTTTGTTCGATAAATTCCTTGTGATCCTTTAGATCAATAAAGTTAGGTAAAATATATAGCGCCAATAGGGAAACAACAACCCCAAGCAAGATTTGATAACTTCTTTTCATATTATAAAAAAAACTAAGAAAATCCATATTACCCCTCTTTGAATAAACACCTAAACATAAGCATTTATTTTCTTTGACAATCCCCTTATAGACATATATTATATTTATAGTTTTATTAAGACAAGTAAAAAATAAATTTTTGATGGTAAATATTATGGATAAAAATCCTATTTTACATGCTTTGTACAACAAAATACCCTCTGGGGAACCAGCGGGGTTCAAAATGGTATCTCAATTTACCCCAAGCGGGGACCAACCAACCGCTATTGCCGAGCTGGTTAAAGGTATAAAGGAAGGTAAAAGAGATCAGGTTCTTTTGGGTATCACAGGAAGCGGTAAAACATTTACCATGGCAAATGTTATACAACAATGTCAGGTACCGGCATTGATTATGGCTCCAAACAAGATTTTGGCGGCACAGCTTTATCAGGAAATGTTGGAACTTTTCCCCAATAACCATGTGGAATATTTTGTTTCATACTATGACTATTATCAACCGGAAGCATATATTCCGAAAACAGACACATACATTGAAAAAGACAGCGCGATTAACGAACAGATTGATAGACTTAGACATTCGGCAACACGCTCTCTTTTGGAATTTAGGGATGTTATAATTGTTGCATCCGTTTCGTGTATTTATGGTTTGGGTTCACCAGAGTCTTACTCTTCTATGAGCTTGACATTAGAGGAAGGACAAACAATACCATTGGAAGATGTTATAAAAACACTTACCGAAATGCAGTATGAACGAAACGATATTGCTCTTGATAGAGGTACATTCCGTCTTCGCGGGGATACGTTGGAAGTTTTCCCTGTACACTTGGAAGATAAGGCATGGCGTTATTCTTTTTTTGGTGATGATATTGAAACTATTGCAGAATTTGATACACTAACAGGAAAAAGGACACTTTCACTTAAATCAACAACAATTTATCCATCAAGCCATTATGTAACACCAGGCCCTGCACTTTCCAATGCGATTGTTGGGATAAAGGAAGAGTTGCAACAACGACTTCAATACTTCATTCAAAATCATCAATTAGTTGAAGAACAAAGATTAAGAGAAAAAACAAACTTTGATATTGAGATGTTGGAAAGTACTGGATATTGCAAAAGTATTGAAAATTATTCAAGGTATTTGACTGGACGTCCTGCGGGTTCTCCTCCTCCTACTCTATTCGAATATCTTCCGGATGATGCGATTGTGTTTATTGATGAATCACACGTATCTGTCCCACAAATTGGTGGAATGTATAATGGAGATAGAGCTAGAAAGACAACACTATCTCAGTATGGTTTCAGACTTCCATCATGTTTGGATAACAGACCGTTGAAATTTGAAGAATGGAATAATTTCAGGGGCAGAACAGTTTATATTTCTGCGACACCTGGGGATTGGGAATTGGAACAAACAGGTGGTAAATTTACAGAACAACTTATCAGACCAACCGGACTTTTGGATCCAGAGGTTGAAGTTAGACCGTTGGAAAATCAGGTAGATGATTTGATGCACGAATGCCGAAAGGTTGCTCTTTCTGGTGGGCGTGTTCTTTGCACTACTCTTACAAAAAAAATGGCAGAGCAACTTACCGATTATTTGGCAGAGTATGGAATAAAAGTTCGATATCTTCACTCGGACATTGATACATTAGAGAGAATCGAAATAATCAAAGATTTGCGTATGGGTGTTTTTGATGTTTTAGTTGGTATTAACCTTCTTCGTGAAGGACTTGATATTCCTGAATGTAAGTTAGTAGCAATTCTTGATGCTGACAAGGAAGGTTTCCTTCGTTCTGAACGATCCCTTATTCAAACTATTGGTCGTGCCGCACGTAATGCAGAAGGTAGAGTTATACTTTATGCTGATCATATAACAAAATCTATGAAATACGCAATTGATGAAACAAACAGACGTAGGCAAAAACAAATTGCATACAATACTGAACATGGTATAATTCCAAAAACTGTATCAAAAAAGATTGCCGGAAATATAGCAGATATGGACTATGTTAATATTGAAAAAAATCCTGTTACTAAAAAGAAGCATTTTAAATCAAAGGAAGATATTCAAAAGGCGATTAAAACAAAAGAAAAAGAGATGCTTAAATTCGCAAATAACCTTGAGTTTGAAAAGGCAACTATACTTCGCGATGAAATAAAAGAAATGGAAAAAGTTTTACTTGAACTAGATTAAAAAATTTGATATTATTATGTTGATGTTATTTTTTAATAGAGGGGTGTAAAATGAGAAAATTTTTATTTGCATTGATACTTTCTGGATTTGTATTTATTGCATTTTTATTTATCTATAATCAAAGAAAAACTTATGTTTCATTTAACGAAGTTGCGGCTATTGAATATAATCCTTTGGCACACAACCAAAATGTTGGCGAGTTTATTCGTGTGGTAAAAGATAATAAATGGGGTGTCGCAAAAAGAAAAAATGGCGAAGTTGTTCTTGATACCGTATATGACTTGATTAGCGATTTTTATGAAGGATATGCTACAATTGTAAAAGATGGCAAGTATGGCGTTATTGATGAAAACTTTCACATTGTTATAAAACCAAAATGGAAAAAAATTGGTTCATTCCATCTTGGATATGCTGTTGTTTCAGGTGATAATGACAAAGCTGGTGTTATTGATGTAACTGGCAGAGTTGTTATAAAACCACTTTATTATGATTACATAACTCCATTTGATCACAACCTTGTTGCTGTTGCTACAAATTACAAGGACAACAAGACTGTGGCTATTGATGTAAATGGAAATGTACTTAAAAACGATTAAAAGAATTTCTTTGTAGTTTTGTTTGAGAAAAAGCTTTTTTATAAAGCTTTTTTTCTTTTCTGTTGGAAATAATATTTTTTTATGTTATACTTTTTTTAAGAGAGAGAGAAAATGTTTAATAAATACTTAAAATATTCGGTTTTATCAGCATTGCTTTCGGGATGTCTTGCTTTTCCCGTTCCCGGAAATTTGGATGATGCACAGGTTTTTCATTGGGAAAATGATTATGTTGTTATGGCAAAGTTTATCGAAGACCATAAGGCATGCCTTGGTGTAAAGGGTGTACAACCAAAAACACAGATGTCAAATATTTTCAATAATATGAAACCAAAAACTGTACCAAAGTGGGATAGTCTTTGGGCAACATTCGAATCACATGATTATCGTGAAGTTGGGCAAAGAATTGCCTTTTCTATACCATCTGATGGAGGAAATTCCAACCCTAATGCATATAAACGTTGTATGTTAGATTTGGGGTACAGATTAACATACAAAAGATAATTTCATAAAAAGTTTAAGGCATTGGCGACAGTGCCTTTTTTATAAGATAAAAAAAATCCCACACAAGGCGGGACTTTTTTGTAAATGTAAAACGGTTATTACCAACCAAAGAATTTCTTAACCGATTTAACGCCAATACTTATAGTTTGTTTTATATCACTAACTGCACCAGTAATGTGGTGAATTGGATTTGGATCAACAAGACGGCCAAGCATACCTTTTGTAAGCTTTGCAACATCTTCAGCAACACTTGTTTCAGTTTCCCTACTTACAGTTGCGAATTGAAGTGGATCACGACAATCGTTTATATCATCTTCAAATAATCTGAAACATTGATTACTGTAAAGCTGATAACGTTCGTATTCGTTTCTGTTTGAATTTTCTTTTGTAACAGCTTTTTTACAAATATTGTATGTAGATTTTTGACATTCTTCCTTTAGATTTTTAAGACCATCTTCTTCTTTTTGTTTTAAATCCAAAAGGGCAAGTTCTTTTTCTGCATCTGTTTTAAGATTGTATTCATCAATAAGAGATTCAAGTTTTGGACGAAGTGTTTGAATGTACTTTGTTGAATCTGATTTTGCCCTTGATAATGTATTTTTCAAGAATGTTTCATAATCAGCACAGCTTTGCTTTTTTGTTGGTATGTTACTTAACCATTTTTCAGGAGCATCAGATTTTAATTTTGGACAACCTTCAAGTTCTTCGTTTTGTTTTGGATTAGTACAGTATGCAACATTTTCTTTCCATAATACTTTTGGTTGTACAGAAAGAATTGAATATGACACATCCCAAAGTTCAGGATTACTTTGACCTTCTACTGACTTTTCAACACCAGCAATAGAAAGAACATCACTGTCAACCTGTTGAATTAAAAGAGATCTGTTTACAACGTTTGTTGCGTTTTCCTTTAAGTACATATAATAGTATGTGGAATTACGGCGAATTTTTTCGATACGGCTTGATGAATCGGAAAGTTCGAAACCATAGTTATATTTTGAATAAAGGCCACGAACATCATCTGAATAAATACATTTGAAAACAGGTGTCTTCATACCAGAATAAAATTCGGAAACCATATCTTCATAATCAGTATACAAAGCTTCGTTTGCCATAAGAGATTCACGAGTTTTTGTATCCATACAATCGAAAAAGATCTTTTCGCATTCCTGTGCATCTTTTGCTTTGGTTGTTTTTTTAGTTTCTGTTGTTTCAGTTGTTGCTGTAGTTGCTGCAGCCTTTGTAACAGCGCTTATTGCAGAGGCACGTTTTGCAACAGAAGAACGTCTTGTGCTTCCAGCACGAACAGATTTTTTACCATTATTACTACCACGACCGGCATTTGCAACAATAGCAGAAGTTAAAAAAACAGATGTAAATAAAGCTACATATATACTTTTTTTCATATTATCTCTCCATAGTTTGAGGATATTATAACACAAAATTGAGTATTTGACAATAAAAAAACTCCCATAAAAATGAGAGTTTTTTTGAAATTAAAACCAAATAAGATTCAATTAATCTTTCTTTGCAAGTCTTTCTGCAAATTGGGTTAAAAGTTCACCAGATTCAGCGATGTGGTCAAGGTTAACCATTCCTTGTGCATGGTAACCACAATCACAATGCAAAACTTCACCTGTAACACCACTTGAAAGATCAGACAACATGAAAAGACCTGTCTTTGAAACATCTTCTAATGTCATATTTCTACCAAGGAATGTGTTGTATGCGTTCCATTTTTGCATTAAAGAGAAGTCATCAATACCACTTGCAGCTAAAGTCTTAATTGGACCAGCGGAAATTGCGTTTACACGGATACCTTTATTTCCCAAATCAGATGCAAGGTAACGTACAGATGCATCCAAAGCAGCCTTTGCAACACCCATTACGTTATAGTTTGGAATGTAATATTCGCCACCAAGATATGTAAGTGTCAAACATGAACCGCCTTCGTTCATAATTTTTGATGCACGACGGCAAAGATCACAGAATGAATATACTGAAATATCCATTGTATTTTTAAAGTTTTCACGTGTTGTTTTTTCAACATAAAGTCCTGAAAGTTCTTCTTTGTTTGAGAATGCAACAGCATGAAGCAAGAAATCAATTTTACCAAATTTCTTTTCTACTTCTGCAAAGAATGCATCCAAAGAAGCATCATCTTGAACGTTTGCAGGCATGATAACAGGAGCGTTAATGCTTTCACCCAATGGACGAACACGTTTTTCCATAATATCGCCCATATAGTTAAGAGCAACTTCTGCGCCTTGGTCGTGCAAAATCTTTGCAATACCCCAAGCCATAGAGTGATCATTTGCTACTCCAAAAATTATACCTTTTTTGCCTTCCATAATTCCAGCCATTTTATAAACCTCCATTTTGTTTATAGCTATTAAAATTTCAAAAAGTTATCTTAATATAACAGACAAAGAAAGACAAGTCAACTTTATTTCTTTTAATTGACTTTTAAGACAAATTTTTACAAAAATTAAAAAAAATATGTAGAAAGGTTTTTTATTTTATGATATAATAAAGCTGAGTTAAGGAGTTACTATGGAGAAAAATATAGGAAAATTAGGGAGTTTGCTTGTATTAGCTTGTGCTGGGATTGTTATGACAAGCGAGGTTAAAGCTGAGGGGTCCCCTATATATTATGATTCATTTTACGAAGATTATTACAAGGCTTTTCCTGATAAAAAACCAAAGGAAAAGGTTAAAAAGGTACAACAAAATGTACCTCAGATGGTTCAACAACCTATCTATGATCCATATATGCAATATCAAGTTGATGCAACATATGCACAAAATGTTACACCTTATACTTCTTTTTATCAAAGTAGCGTAGAACACTCGGTGAAGGGTTGGGATCTTGATGTTTTATATAGAAAAGATAGTGCTCACTTTATGTTCAGAAGTGATGTAGGATCTATACTTAACTGGGACGAAATTGATACAAAAGAAACAATTTTCAGAGCAACAAAAGATTTTATGATTAAAAATCGTCAGTATGTATTTACTGCAACTTATGGCTCTGGTAGTGGTACAACAACAAGAACTTCGGATGATGATATTTACAACGAAGCTCACATTATCTCCCTTGGAAGTGGTGATATTCAACTTTCAACATTTTCCATAGCCCTTGGTATGAGAAATTTGTGGAAAATCGGAAATTGGGATGTAACTCCATATATCGGATATAAAAAGAGAAAGACCGATTTTACAATGTTCGATCACGCAACACCTTCAACATTCTATCTTGATTATTTCTGTACTTTTGCAGATGATGGTGGTGAAGTTACAATTGATGGTTCAACATATGATAATGTTTGTACTTCTGGTATAAAACTTACAGACCACAATGATGCATCATATTGGGAAGATGTTATGTATTATGCCGATGAAGATGGCAACAAACTTTCCGGTACTGTTTCAAGTGCAGATATGTTCATCCCTGGTGCAATAGTTTACGATGATGGTTCTGGTGTAATTAATCTTTCTGCTGGGGACCAGATTTATCAAGAAGATTACTGTTATACTGCAGAATCTGGAAATCAGGTATGTATAGAAGCTGGTGACGATGGTACACCTTTGCTTATGGCATTTGGTGGTGTGTCTTCACTTATGATTCAAGAAGGTATTACACATATGTATTTTGTTGAATGGACAGGTCCTTTTGCCGCTCTTAACTTTGAAAGAAAAATTTCAGATAAGGAAGATTTGAACTTCTATATAGAATACTTTAAACCAAAGTATCATGTTTGGGGTAACTGGCCAAACAGAACCGATTGGATGCATGATCCTTCATTCAATGATGATGGTGGTCAAGGTATGGGTTATACTATGGATTTTGCTTATAAATACAATATTTATAAAAACCTTATGCTTTCAGCAAGTGCAAACTATGAATACCTTGAAAACAAAAATGCAAAAACTACACTTTACTTTGCCGATGGAAGCGTTGGCGAATATCCAGATGCAATTTTGGTTTCAAAATGGAAAAGTGTTGGTTTAACATTTGGTTTATCATTAAAATTTTAGATAACCAATTAGTTACAAGTTTCAATCAAAGAAAATCCCATGTATTTGGGATTTTTTTGCATCCTCTCGATATACTTTTCAAAATTATTATCAACAACTTTACCTGCAATACTTGATGCATGACGAAGATAAAGCACACCATTCTTTTTAATCAAAAAACCAGTATGTGAAACATCAATTTCTGTACCAACCTTTTGTGGTAAAGTTTTATCGGAAATAACAGTCATAAAAATATATGGCTTATTAACAAATGATGTGAACTTTTCAATGTTATTTTTGAAATCGGAAAGTGTGATATAATCAAGTGTAACAGTTTGTGGTTTTACATCAACATCAATATCATAATTTTTTTTAAACCACGACTTTTTATCAAGATTTATAACTGATTGTTTGGCATCTTTGTTTAAGATAAATTTTGAAATTTCATTACTTATATTTTTAACATACTTTGCATTATTATTTACCCAATCTGGATTTTGGAAATGATTTCGTGTTTCGAATGAAACGTAACCATCTTTGTACCTTATATCATTCATAATTTCAGGAAAATTATTTTCAGATGAAAAAGTTTTTGCAAGTACAGTTTCAACAAAAGTTAAACAATCAAACTTATCGAATCTGTAAAGTGGGTCTGTATCAATTCCCCTACCCTCACCAAGTGGACCAAGAGAATATGGCTTACCCAAAAATTCATTTGATGTGGTAATTATTTTTTCGCACAAAGAATCACCGGCAAAAACATTTTGCCCAAAACTTAAAAAAAATAAAAACGATACAAATATTTTTTTCATTTTCTGTTCTTTTATGTCCAAAATCATACTTATTTTAGGAAATAGTTTCAAAAAAAACAATTATATTTTTAAAAGTTCTAAGATTTACTTCTTAAAAACATTTTTTTTTAAATTTTTGATGACTTTTTAAGAATAAGAAAGTATTATATATACAATTAAAAAATAAGGATCTTTGAATAATGTCTGAAAATAAAAATGTGCTTATGATTGCGTCCTCGCTTGAACGTGGATTTGTTGATAAAAATGTTATTGATATTGCTATTGCCCTTAAGAATAATGGATTTGAAGTTTCCGTAATTTCTGCTGGTGGAAAAATGGTAAAGGAACTTAAAAAAGAAGGTATAAACCACTACCTTTTACCTGTTAATTCCAACGACTTTTTTGTTGTAAGAAGAAATATTAAAAAAATTACTGAAATTGCAAAGCTTAACAGTATTGATTTAATCCATACATTTACTCCTCATTCTTCGTTCTATGGATTCAAAATTTCAAAGCTTACAAAAATTCCATACATAACTTCATTTTTGAAGATTTATAAAAAGACATTCTGGCCATTTACAAAAAAGCGTATAAACTATCTTTCAAAGGGTAAACTTGTTATTGTTCCAAGTGAATATATGGCTTCGTTTGTTCAGGTTACATACAAGATTCCAAATGATAAAATCGCAATTGTTCCACAATGGGTTGATACCGATCTTTTTAATTCAAGAAATGTAAGTGCAGAACGAATCATTTCAACTGCTTCGGATTTCAGAATTCCTGAAGATCATTTTATCATCACAACTGTAGGAAAGTTACAAAAAGATCGCGGTCAATCATTACTTATCAATGCGGTTGCTCAACTTCCAAAGGAAATTAGAGAAAGAATTCGTTGTGTGATTGTTGGTTCATTTAAAGAACACAAAAGATATAAAACTGAACTTGAAAATTTAGCTGTAAAGCTTGGGGTTGAAGATATGATTCACATTGCCGGTGAAACATCGGATATCCCTGCACTTTTAATGCTTAGCGATGTTTATGTTGCAACAAATATTGAACCAAAGGCATCAATGGTAACAATGCTTGAGGCGGAAAGTTTGGGTCGTCCAATTATTGCATCAAATGTTGGTTCAACACCAGAGTATGTTCTTAACGATACAACATGCAAAACTTTTGATCCAAAGAATATAAATGAGCTTATTGATGCGATTGTTTGGTCACTTAAAATTACAGAGGAAGAACGTGCGGAAATTTCGCAAAAGCTTTCTACTAATGTAAGACTTAATTTTGCAAAAAATACAATTCCACAAAAAATTGTAAACATTTATAAATATATGCTTGGGTTAAAGTAGAATAATTTGAGGGGAGAGAGAAAATGAAAACACTTTTTGTTACATCAGAATTATTTCCATACAATAAAACTGGTGGTCTTGGCGATGTATGTGCATGGTTGCCACGTGCTCTTAAAAAAGCGGGTATCGACATAAGATATATTATGCCTGCGTTTCCATCAATACTTCAACAATTTACTGAACTTACTCCGGTATATAAATTTGAAAATAAATTTAAAGCAAAAGAAATAAATATTTACAAGGGAACAATTAAGGGAAACCCAATAAAATTTTATTTGGTTGAAGCGCCGGAACTTTTCCTTCGTGCCGGAAATCAATACTCGGATGTTTGCGGAAATCCATGGGGAGATAACTATTTAAGATACGCTTGTTTTTCATGGGTGGCTGCACAATTTGCAGAAGGCAAGATTGATGATTGGACACCAGATGTTATACATGCAAATGATTGGATGTGTGGTTTGGTTCCTATTTACCTTGAAATACTAAGACGTAAAAATCCAAAGATAAAAACTTCATCTGTGATTACAATACACAACCTTGCATTCCAGGGTGTTTACCCATTCTCTATATATGAAGATTTGGATATTCCAAACTATATGTTCAACGAAGATGGATTGGAATTTTACCGTCAGGTTTCTTTCTTAAAGGGAGGTATTTCATTCGCAGATAAGATTACAACCGTAAGTCCAACTTATGCATCCGAAATACAAACAAATGAATTTGGTTGTGGGTTACAGGGGACTTTGGTAAAAAGGCGTGAAGTTTTAACCGGAATTTTGAACGGTGTTGATTATTCCATCTGGAATCCGGAAACCGATAAGAATATAAAGGAAAACTATAACCAGAATACTGTGGCTCAGGGTAAAAAGGCAAACAAGGAATACTTGCAGTCAAAACTTGGCATACTTAAAAATGCAAAGGTTCCATTGTTCGGAATTTTAAGCCGACTTGCTGAACAAAAGGGTATTGATATTTTGATTGATTCAATTCCTGCAATACTTATGAATAATGTTCAGCTTGTTGTTATGGGTACAGATCAGGGAAATTATTTACCAAGACTTAAAAATATTGCAAAACAATATCCTGATCAATTTGCTATTGTTGATTTTGATGAAGATTTTTCACATCAGCTTATTGCTGGTTGTGATATTCTTATCAACCCTGCAAGATTTGAACCATGCGGACTTACACAAATGTTTGCGATGCGTTATGGTACAGTTCCATTCACAAGAAGGACTGGTGGTCTTGCTGACTCCATCATTGATGCAAATTTCCAAAATACTATTGTAAATCATACTGCGACTGGGTTCTTGTTTGATAATTACTCGGTTCACGATTTCATTTATGGTATCAACCGCATCCTTAATACTTACAAAAATGAAAAGAAAATTTGGGATAGAATTATCAAGCAGGCGATGAACCAAAACTTTTCGTGGGATAAATCGGCGGCGGAATATATTGATTTGTATAATACTCAGCTTAATTTGATAAAATAAAAAATCCCCTCTGTTGAGGGGAATTTTTTTAATCTTTTTCATTTGGATTAGGCATTCCCTTAAGCATTCTTGTTCCTGGAGTATAACCAAATATTTCTTGAAATTTAGCCGATGCTTTTAGAAATTTATCACTTTTTTCTGTATAATCTTCAACTTCTGAATACTTATCCTCTGTTGTTGCATTTTTATAAGCATTGCCCTCACCGTAAAAACGACCAAAGCTAAGTCGTTGGGTATCCCTTGTATATGCCTTTTTATGAGTTATACGAGCCTCTTCTTCTATTGCTTTTTCTCTTTCTTTCCAAGCCATTTCATCATCATAATTTAATTCTGATTTTTTCTTTTTAACTTCTGCCATTTTCACTCCTTTTTTATTGTTTCTACGCTTCTATTTTAACAAAAAAAAAAATAAGTCAACGTTTTTACATTATTTAGTAGATTTTTCTTTAATTTTATTGACTGTGCCTGAATTTAGGGTATCATATTCCTATGTTTAATTTAGAGGTTTAAAAATGTCAGAAAATAATCAAAAACAAATTTTTCATTGGGCGGATCAAATCGCCGAAAAGGTTATAAGAGAAAAAGGCGATAAGGAATCATACACTGTTGCAAGTGGTATTACTCCATCTGGTGTGGTTCACTTTGGTAATTTCAGAGAAGTTATCACTGTTGATTTGGTTGCTCGTGCTTTGATGCAAAGGGGTAAGAAGGTTCATTTCATCTATTCTTGGGATGATTATGATACTTTCAGAAAGGTTCCTGCAAATATGCCTAAACAAGAGGAATTAAAGGAGCTTTTATTCCAACCTATTGTTGATGTGCCTGATCCATTCGAAGAATACTCTTCCTATGCTGAACATAATGAAAAGGTTTTTGAACGTGATTTGCCAAGGGTTGGTATAACCTATGTTGATTTTATTTATCAAAACAAAAAATACCGTGCTGGTGATTATAATGAAAATATTATCCACATTATGGATAATAAGGACAAGGTCGGCGAAATACTTCAACAATTTAGAACAAGTGAATTGGATGAAGATTGGGCCCCTCTTCTTACATACTGTCAACACTGTAACAGGGATAGAATTTCCATTACAAACTATGATAAAGAAACAAAAACTATTACCTATAAGTGTGAACTTTGTGGATTTGAGGGTAAAGAAGATTTGAAAACTTCAAAACGTCTTAAACTTCCTTGGAGAATCGATTGGCCTATGCGTTGGTCTTATGAAGGGGTTGATTTTGAACCAGGTGGACGTGATCACTCCTCTGCTGGTGGATCAAGAGATACTGCATCTATTATCATAAAGGAAATTTTTAATAAGGATGCTCCGGTTTATGCTGCTTATGATAATATTGGCATCAAAGGTTTCAATGGAAAGATTTCTTCATCAAAGGGTAATGTTATCACATTGAAAGAAATACTTGATGTTTATGAGCCAGAAATGGTTCGTTGGATTTTTGCATCTTATAAACCAAATGCTGCTTTTGATTTGGCTTTTGATTTGGATGTGCTTAAGAATTACGAAGACTTTGATAGAATGGAAAGAACCGTTTATGGTTTGGAGCAAGTGAAAGATGAAAAACGTGCAAATGCAAAACGTATTTACGAACTTTCACAACTAAATGCTGATGGAAAAATTCCAGAAGTTATGCCATTCCAACCAAGCTTTAGACATCTTTGCAACATATTGCAGATAAATGATTTCGATATTGGGAAGGCTAAAAAATACTATGAAGCTGAAATCAAAAACGAACGTGATGAAAGAAGATTCAATGAACGTGCGGAACGTGCTGTATTTTGGATTAAAAATCATGCACCAGAAGATTTCAAGTTTATTATAAACAAGGAAAAACGTACTGATATTGAGCTTTCCGATGTTGAAGCAAAGTTTGTTAGTGCTTTACGTAATGAACTTTCACAAAATTGGGATAGCTATCAGACAGATAAAGAACTTCAAAACAAAATCGGCAATATGGTAACAGAATTTGGTTTGACACCAGATATTTACAAAAAGCTTTACCAAATACTTATAAACCGTGATTTGGGTCCAAAGCTTGCTGGATTTATAAGAAGTATCGGTCGTGAAAAGATTTTGAACCTACTTTAAAAATCTTATATCAAAAAAGCCCCGTCAAATTGGCGGGGTATTTTTTTACATATTTTTTTGCTTTTAAAACTATATGTTTATTTTTGCTTCAAATACATCAGGAAGATCGTTTTCGTAAAGAACGACATCATTCTTTTTCGAATTTGCAGAAAGCCACTGGCGTGCTTCGGCAAGAGTGTTTACAAGAATGATTTCTTGATTAACAGATTTTTCCGCAGTGAACTTTGAGACAAATGCCTTTATTCTTTCTGGTACAACGGCAATCACAATATCACAAGTTTCAAGGGCAACGTTTGCGACTTCTTTGTGTTGAGAATCGTGTTCGCGGCCAAGCTCTACCATACCTGGGGTAATCAAAATTGCACGGCCCTTCTTTTCCTTTGCAATAATGTGAAGTGTGGAAAGTGCAGATTTGAAACCTTCAACGTTTGAATTAAACGCATCGTCAATTACTATCATACCACCCTGATCTTTTACCTCTAATCTATGTTCTGTTTGAGGAAGGGTTTTAAGGGCTGCAATTATAGTATCAGCAGGGATACCAAGCTTTAGTGCCATAATAAATGTAAGGGAAATATTTTGCGCCTGATGTGTACCAAATATAGGGGCTGAAATATCGTACTTTTGTTTATTGTATTTAAGTGTGAAACTTATACCCTTTGATGTAACGGTAACATCGGATGTTGAAAAATCAGTTTTGTCCGCATGGAATTTTTTGATATATTTTTCATCTACCAAAAATGGATTTATAATATAAGAACCATCGTTTGCAACAACAGATTTTATCAAATCAAATTTTTCACGTGCGATTGCATCCTTTGATTTAAAGCTTTCGAAATGAGCAGAACCAATCGCTGTTAAAATACCATATTGTGGTTTAATAAGGTTGCAAATTTTTCTTATTCTTCCCTTTTTCGAAGTACCAACCTCAACAATAAAATATTTGTATGATGGTTTTAATTCTTCACGAATTACCTGTGTTATACCCATTAAAGTATTTATACTTCTTGCAGTAGTCATTGATGATGCAACGGATGACAAGATATGATTCAAAATATTTTTTGTACTTGTTTTACCGAATGAACCAGTAATACCAATAACTATTGGCTTATATTTATTAATGATTGATTTTGCATCTGATACATAATGCTTTTTTACAAAAATTTCTATTGGTGAAAGAATCAAATTTGATACAATCAACATAAATGGAAGACTTTGTACAAACAAAATCATATATCCCATAACTTCACAGAAACAGTAAATATTTTTTACATTAAGTTTGTGGATATAAAACAAAATTGCAATCAAAAAAGTTGCATCAAGAGCGAAAGAAACTTCTAATATTCTTTTCAATCTTTTTGTAATATCAAGTTTTTTCTTTGCGAAACCGGAACGTGGGTTTGGTGTTAACAAAGCAAAAATACAAAACAATCCCGAAATAATACTCATATCTAGATTATATATTTTTGTACCTGTCGCAAATATTGTATAGAAAAATAAAATTACAGATAATCTTTTATCTATAAGTTGAAATTTTTTAAATATAAACCTTAAAAAAGATTTTGTTTCGTAACGTTCTTGTTGAAAAAAAAGACTGTAAAATAAAGTCCTTTTATATACAAAGAAAATAGTTGCCAAGAAAATCAAAGTTATAAACATTTTTAATCCTTTATGTTATTTAAAATTATGGATGAAACCTGATATTTACCAGCTGTTAGAACACTGTTGTGATCAAAGGTTGGTAAAACATAAAGTTTTGAATCCTTAATTAATTTATTATATTTTTTTCCAAAATAAACAGGTGTCACATTATCGTTTTCACCATAAATTAAAACTGTTGGTACAGAAACCTTTCTTGCAATTGGGGCAAGATTTTCCATCACAGTTTTTTTCAAAATTTCACGCATAAGAGGCTTTGCATTTTTATAATCACTACTTGCAAATTTCTCGTAATATTTTCTGTAAAGTGCGGATGTCATAACATTCTTTCCCATAACCTTGTATACAGTGCGAAGGCCACGTGCACCGGTCACAATAAGCTGTCTTAAAATTTTCTTATGTTTCTTAAGTCCAGCACCAGCCAAGATAAATATACCGGAAATTAAATCAGGATAGTTTGAACCAATGTAAACAGCAATTCTTCCACCGAAAGAATGACCAACGATATAAACCTTATCATTCTTTGAAAATTGAGTTTTTATAAAATACGCAATAATATCAGTATAATTAGAAACAGAAAGAACCGAATCGGGTTGTGGTGTTTTTCCAAATCCAGGAAGATCAACCAAATAACAATCATATTCAGTAAGTTCGTTTGCGATAGGTTTTAAATTTTCAAGACAATGTCCCCAACCATGAAGTAAAACAAACTTCACATTTGATTTTTTTGACCCTTTTATATACTCGAAATGTAAATCTTTATACATGATATAATCTTTCATAATTTCTTATTTGATTATACAATAATCAACATAAAAAAACAAAGAAAATCTTTGACTTGATTTTTTATTATTTTTTTATATAATTAGCTCGAGGTTTGACGGACAGTTTTTAAAACCAAACTGGTCAGGTTCGGAAGAAAGCAGCCAAGGATTTAAAGGTTGGGTCGTCAATACCTCGTTTTTTATTTCAAATCTATATCAATTATCGACATATTGAAATCGTATGAAACTTCACCTTCATCTTCATCACGATAAAGTGTTCCCATAAATTCAGAATTTATATAAACTTCTGCCATTTCAGAATCGGACTTACTTAATTTTAAATTTATATTTGGATTTTCAAATTTATTTCTTAGGTATTCTGTTAGTTTTAAAATTTCTGTTTGATTCATAATTATCTCCTTATTTGAACAGAAAGGAGTCTACACTATTTTAAGTAATAAATAAAGAAAAAAACTTCCACAAAATATGGAAGTTTTTTTCGATTGTAAGTAAAGAGAAATTACATTTCCTTTTTACGGCCAAGTTGTTTGTGGCGGATACCAGCATCCAACTCTTTCTTACGCATACGGATACTCTTTGGAGTAATTTCCAAAAGTTCATCATCTGCGATGTATGAAAGCATTTCTTCCAACTTCATAACACGTGGTGGAGCAAGAACAGTTGCTTCATCATGACCAGATGCACGAAGGTTGGTTAATGCCTTTCCCTTTACAGGATTGATTTCCAAATCATTTTCTTTTGCGTGCTCACCGATAATCATACCAGAGTAAACTTCAACACCAGCACCAACAAAAAGTTGACCACGAGGTTCCAAAGCATACAATGAATATGCAGTTGTTGTACCTTGTTCCATAGAAACAAGAACACCGTTTCTATATCTTTCGATTGGACCAGCATATGGTTTATAACCACTGAAAATTCGGTTTAGAACACCGGTACCACGAGTATCAGTTCTGAACTCTGACAAATAACCAATCATACCACGAGATGGAACTTCAAATACGATACGAACTTTGTTACCACCTGTTGGACGCATATCTGTCATTGTACCTTTACGTTTTGAAAGTTTTTCAACAACAACCCCTGAAAATTCTTCATCAACATCAACGATAACATCTTCGAATGGTTCAGATTTTACCCCATCAATATCTTTGAAAACAACACGTGGACGGGAAACAGAGAATTCGAATCCTTCACGACGCATTTGTTCAATCAAAATACCAAGTTGTAATTCACCACGACCAGAAACTTCGAATGATTCATTTGTTTCTGAACGTTCAATTTTTAATGCGATATTTGATTCAGCTTCTTTTTCAAGTCTTGCCCAAATAACACGAGATTGAAGTTTTGCCCTGTCACCTTCTTGACCTGCGAATGGTGAAGTGTTAACAGAGAATGTCATAGTAAGTGTTGGTGGATCGATTGGTTGAGCATGGATTGCTTCGTTAACACTTAAATCACAAAGTGTTTCACCAACGGTTGCCTTTGAAAAACCAGCGATTGAAACAATATCACCAGCTTCGGCTTCTTCAAGTGGAGTTTTTTGCAAACCACGAAATGCCAAAATCTTTGTAATCTTTGTTTGTTCAACAGTCTTTCCATCAAGAGAGATTGCCTTTACTGGCATATTCATCTTTAACTTTCCAGACATAATCTTTCCAGTTAAGATACGACCCAAGAAGTTATCACCAGACAATGTTGTTGCAAGCATTGAGAATGGTTTTTCTGTATCAACTTGTGGTGCAGGAACATGACGAATGATTAAATCGAACAATGGTTTTAAATCTTTGTTTGGTTTATTGATATCAGAAAGATTTTCAACAGCCCAACCATCACGACCAACAGCATAAAGTGTTGGGAAATCAAGTTGTTCATCAGTTGCACCCATCTTATCAAACAAATCGAAAATTTCATTTAAAACTTCGTCTGGACGAGCATCGTTTCTATCAATCTTGTTAATAACAACGATTGGTTTTAGGCCAAGATTTAATGCCTTACCAAGAACGAATTTAGTTTGTGGAAGTGGACCTTCGGAGCTATCCACCAAAAGAACAACACCATCAACCATATTCAAAATACGTTCAACTTCTCCACCGAAATCGGCGTGCCCCGGTGTATCAACAATATTAATTCTGTAGTTATTGTACTCAAGAGAAGTACATTTTGCCAAAATTGTGATACCACGTTCACGTTCGATATCACCAGAATCCATAACACGTTCAGCAACTTTTTCGTTATCACGGAATGTACCACTTTGTTTAAGCATAGCATCAACAAGTGTTGTTTTACCGTGGTCAACGTGAGCTATAATAGCAATATTTCTTATTTCCATAATAAAGTCTTTCTTTTTTTGATTGAATATTGAGCTAAAATACACCTAAAATTAAAGACTTGCAACAAAAAAATGAAGTTTTTTTCAATTTGAGTTTGTATTAGCCTTTAAAATGTGATATAATATGTCCTAAGTTTATAGGAGGACATTTAAATGAGAATTAATTCTAAAGCTGGAGTTACTGTTGACAGGAAAAATCTTTACATCAGACTTGATGGAACTATGCCAAGACAAGTTTTGTTATCTTCTATTGATGAAATAGTGGATGCAGCGATAAATTCACCATCAAACTTTAATACAACAGCAAGCAGAAAGGATGTTTCTTTATTTGCTGCGATACAAAATAGTGCCGTAAAATAGCTTAAAAAAAATTTTTTAATGACACCGACTATTTTATATAATAGTTGGTGTTTGGTTTTCTCTTTATTTAAGGCATAAGATTTTATGCCCTTTTATTTTGACTTTTCACTACTTTATATATAGGTAAAAAAAATAAGCTCTTTTGAAAAGAGCTTATTTTGAACATTGAGATATCTAATTAATCCCTTGTATAACGGCAATTCCAGCCATTAGCTTTGTTTACCTTCATGAAATCATGAATATTGTCGCTTGTTTGGATTGTGCGACCATTTTTTGTGCATACAGCGCCATTTATAGTACCTGCGAATACATCAGATGCTATTATTGAAAACAAAGCAATAAAAAACATTTTTCTCATTTTTGTACTCCTTCTTTTGTTGTACTGTCCTTATTTTATCACAATTTTGTATTTTAGTCAAACAAAAATATAAAAGAAAATATTTATCTGGCAAATTTTATGAATAAATTTTTTATGCTTAAATTAACGACTTAGTATTTAAAAAGTAAAAAATCGCCCTCGGAAGAACCAAAGGCGATATTAAATTCATGTTGTAAAGCGATTATCTTTCGAAAACGCGAACTTCATCAAATTCAACATTGTCTGTTGACATTGTGATTGCAACACGACTTGCAGGAAGTCCCATTTCAGTTAATGCACTCATAACAGCTTTTACATCTTTTTTAACATTTGCAGATGGTTTGCCTTGTGGAGCGATACCTGATACTTCAAATGTTGCAGATGGATTTCTTTCCAAAGCACGACTTAAAGCCTGGTAAAGAGGTTCTTCGAAGTCTACGTTTGCTTTATCAAATTTTACAACAGCGATTGGACGTGTTGAAATAGGAGCAGGTGCCTTTTCAACAACAGGTGTAGGAGCACGCATTGGAACCATTACATTTCTTTCTGCGCGGTGATCTCTTACCATTGGTTTTCTGTGTGCTGGTTTTCTTGATGCAAAACCATATTCTTGTTCATTTTCTTCCATGAATGCATTGTATGCTTCATCACTTGAGAACATTGAACCGCCATTTGCAAAGAAATCAGTTGATGAACCACCCATACCATAAAGTTTACCATTCTTTATGTTAAGAGCAACATCGTTAAGGTTGTATTTTTCATTATCAACATATGCTTGTTGTCTTTCTGCTTCTGCATTAAGTTGACGAGCAAAGATTGAAATATTTGAACCAATTTGTTTTGCTTCTTCTTCCAATGATTTTAATTGTTTGTGTTCATCTTCTGTAGCACCACGGATTTTGTATGATGCATGGATAGAACCAACCATATAATCAACCATTGATTGATCTGATTCAACATCAGCAACAAGTCTCTTTATATCAAAAGCAATGTTGTTAACTTTTTCAAGTTTTGCACGTGCTTCTTTCCATTCATCCATAAGTTCAGGATTTCCAGGTGTTGTGCCAAGTTGCAATTTTGAATTGATTTGAGCAACAGCACTTCTGTAATCAGAAACAGCAGTGTTTGTTTCGTTTCTCATAGCTTGCAAAGAATCTTTTCTGCTATCAACGAGTTTTTTAAGTTCTTTTTGTTCAGAAGCAAAATTTGCAATTTTGTTCTTTATAAAAGTACCATCAAAAGCATTTGATGATTCTTTTGCCGGTGTGTTAGTTGACTCACTTCCTGCAAATAATGTATCAGATGTTGAAGAACATGCACCCAAAACAACAACAGAAAGTAATGCAATAAGTTTTCTCATTTATAACCCCTTTAATGTTAAAGTTAATTACCTGTTTAAATACAGTTGTTTAAATAATAAAGTATTTCTTATAAAAAAGCAACATTTTCTTATTATTTTTTTACAGATTTTTTTATGTAAGCAATAGCCTCTTTTGGAGTTTTTACAATTTTAAAATATTTTTTGTTACTTTCTTTCATAAATCCAGCGGAAATTATTGAATCTATGAGCTTTTCAAAAGGCTTGAAAAATCCATCCAAATCAATCAAAACCAATGGTTTATTTACTGTTGCTTTCTTATGCAACTTATTATACTTATCGGTTACTTCTTTACCTACTAAAATATCAAAAAGCTCATCGAATGTACCGAATCCACCAGGAAGAACGATAAATGCGTCGGAATTATCGATGAATGCACGTTTTCTTATTTGAATATTCTTTACAATCTTAAATTTTGTTCCTTTGATTGGCTCCTCGAAATCAGATATTATACGTGTTGTTACACCGAAAATAATACCTTTTAAAGCAAGAACTCCATAGGCAACTTTTCCCATTAAACCTTTTCCACCGGCACCATAAACAAGACGCATATCATTCTTTGCAAGAAGATTACCAAGTTCTGTTGCAGTCTTTGCATAAATTTCTTTGTTTCCCTCTCTAGCACCACAAAAAACACTTACTGAAATTTTCTTTTTAAAAATAGACATTTAAAATTCCTCTTCTTTATTAAATTAAACTATTACTACATAATACCAAATTTTATTAACTCTTTCAATAAAATACTTATTGATTTTTTAGAAATTATCGTTTATACTGTTCCCCAATGGTCGGTTGGCAGAGAGGCTATGCAGAGGACTGCAAATCCTTGTACACTGGTTCGAATCCGGTATCGACCTCCAAGATTCACTTTTAAAGGAGTATGTTTTTGGCTGATAAAAATAATAGCTTATCGCTTAATGTAAATGAAAAAATTCGCGCTCGTGAAGTTCGCTTAATAAATCAAAACGGTGAAAATGTTGGTGTAGTTTCTATTTCAGAAGCTTTGAATATGGCAAAAGATGCAGGTCTTGATCTTTTAGAAATTGTACCAAATTCAAATCCTTCTGTCTGTAAAATTATGGACTATGGTAAATGGAAATACGAAGAAAGCAAAAAACAGTCAGAAGCAAAGAAAGCTCAAAAGGTTGTTGAAACAAAGGAACTTAAAATCCGTCCAAATATTGATGTTCATGATTTCCAGGTTAAAATTAAGGCTGCGGAACGTTTTATTGAAGATGGAAACAAGGTTAAGTTTACCGTTCGTTTTAAGGGACGCGAAATCACAAATCAAGACTCTGGATTTCAACTTCTTGCTAGAGTAAAGGCCGAACTTGGTGATAAGATAAAGGTTGATAAGGAACCTGCAATGGAAGGTCGCCAGATGGTTATGTTTGTTGTTCCAAATAAATAAAATGATTTGTTAAAATCCCCTCCCCCATATTTCGTGGGGGATTTTTTTATGAATAAGAGTTAAAAATAAAATATTGTTACTACTTAAATTGAAATTTTGATGATTTTAGTGGCTCTAGATAGTATACAACTTCACCAAAATAGAAAAAATACATTACATTTTCATGATATTTACCATCTGACATTTTCAGATAAATATCACAATCATCACCATCAGTTTTTAAAGAATTAAAACCATAATATTTGGGTTTTTCATTTTTCCAAGAGTTATTTACATACGATAACATATTATAAACGTTATTTTCATATTTTAAACAACATATCTTTTCAGTTTTATTTATTTCTGCTAAAGTGTCATATAAATTTTTTTCCTGTTCAAAATATATTTTTGAAAAATAAATTTTCATACAACACTCTTTTACTGAATAACAAATTAATAAAGCAAATAAAACATATACAATTTTTTTATATTTTATTTTACCTATTATTAAAAACATCATTGGAAATAATAATATACAAGATAAAGAAAAATAATGAAAACCAGGAAGAATCAGTATAATAGAACAAATTGCATAAACAAATCCAGATAAACTAAGTAAATGTAAATCAAAATATTTATCTTTTTTACATAATACTTTATAAATATTGTATAAATAGATTAATAAACATATATACAACATATTATTGTTTTTAAAAACTTTTTCTATATATGTAATATATTCTTTAATTGATTTTAATTTATTAACATTGTAATAAACGTCATAACGATCTAAATAATTTAAAAGAATAACGTATGAAACAAAAAATATTACTGCATTCAATATTATTGAATAGTAAAAAATCTTATCAAGTTTTGTTATTTTCTTTCTGTTAAATATAAGATTTCCAAATGCTAACGGAAAAAAAATCGCGAACGCAATTTCTTTACAGTAGGTAATGTAAAACATCAAAAAGAATGAAACTATGTATAAAGATTTACTTTGCTTTATTTTTGCCTTTAAGTATATCACTATGAAAACAAGAAATAATATTGCAATTGTAATTTCAGAAAATACAGGTGTGCAAAATAAAAATAATTTAACTGTTATATAACTTAAAGTTAAACAGAAGAAAATGAATCTGGAAAATTTGACCTTATATAACTCACATACATATTTTGAACAATAATATAAACAAAAGATAAAAAGTATAAATTTTAAATTTAAAAATTGATGTACTAAATGAAATTTAGAAAATGAATCTGGAAAAAGTAAAACTAAATTATAATCTAGCATTTGAAAAGGTAAAAATCTTGCATCTCTTCCAACATTAAAAGAAAAAGGCATAAAGTGATTAGAATATATTGAAGGAACAAAAAACTCTAATTCATCATAAAGCATAGGATAATTCATTGAAAAATTTATTATTATTGCAGGTAAGCAAATCAGAAAAAATATCAAAAATGTATATAAATAATTTAAAATAGTCTTAAGTCTTTTATGTTTTTCAAAATATAATTTAAAATTTTTATACATTATTACTTTCCATCCCAAAGAGATTTTAATCTATTCTTTTAAAACAACATTTTTAATATATTCCTTTTTAAAAAGAAAAGCAATATATTTGGTCTTTATTACCTATAACTTTTAAATTGCTCCGCCGTTTCAAAATATAGAATACCACCATCTAAATATATATAAAATTTTGAAACATAATCTGGTACATTCATTTCTTTTTTTAGATAGATTTCACATTTCTCTTTATCTATTTTTAATGGAGATATCATTCCATACTTTGGAGTAACATCTTTCCATAAATTATTTATATAAGATAGTACATAAGAAACATCCCTAGAATTTATGTCACAACACAAATTTTTTGATTTATTTAACTTTATAATATCATAATAAAATTCTTTTTCATCTACTAAAGCTCCTCTAAAAAAACGAACTGCAGTATTACATAATTTTATTGATTGAAAAATTAATAAACACAATAAAATATATACTATATTTTTATATTTAATTTTTTTTGCTATTAAACAAATTGTTGGAATTGAAATAAAAACACATAAGTAAAAATAACTAACAAGATTCATTGTAAGTAATAAAAAGCAAATCATATATACGCATCCTGACAAATTAAGCAGATGCAAATCTAAATACTCATCCTTTTTCCATAACACTTTGTAAATATCGTATAAATATATCATCAAACAAACATACATAAATTTATTTGAGACAAAGACTTTTTCTATATATTCGATATGTTCTTTAATAGACTTTATTTTATTAACATTGTAATAAACACTACTATAATCCCCATAAACTAAAACAAAGATATATGAAACAAAAAATATTACTGCATTCAATATTATTGAATAGTAAAAAAGTTTATCAAGTTTTGTTATTTTCTTTCTGTTAAATATAAGATTTCCGAATGCCAACGGAAAAAAAATCGCAAACGCAATTTCTTTACAATAGGTAATGTAAAACACTAAAAAGAATGAAACTATATATAAAGATTTACTTTGCTTTATTTTTGCCTTTAAGTATGTAACCATAAAAATCAAAAATAATATTGCAATTGTGCACTCAGCAAATACAGGTTCATAAAATAAATACAAAGAAGATATTATACAAGGAAATGTAAAACAAAAGAAAACTGACTTTGAAAACTTAACCTTACATAATTTACATACATATTTTGAACAATAATATAAACAAAAGATAAAAAGTATAAATTTTAAATTTAAAAATTGATGTACTAAATGAAATTTAGAAAATGAATCTGGGAAAAGTAAAACCAAATTATAATCTAACATTTGAAAAGGTAAAAATCTTGCATCTCTTCCAACATTATATGAGAAAGACATAAAACGATTTGAATAAATTGTTGGAACAAAGAATTGTACCTCATCATATAATAAAGGAAAATTCATTGAAGAATTTAGTATTATTACAGGTAAACAAATCAGAAAAAATATCAAAAATGTATATAAATAATTTAAAATAGTCTTAAGTTTTTTATGTTTTTCAAAATATTGTTTAATTCTGTAAAAAACTGGAAATTCACTAATCATATTTCCAATATGATTAAAAAATAATTTTAAATTTTTATACATTACCTCTCCACACTAAAAAACTTTAATAAAAACATTTTCAATATATTCTTTTTTAAGGGGAAAAGCAAGATATTTTGAGTAATAATACAAAATACATAATTGAAAAATTCAAACTTAGAAAACTTAATAAATTAAAGAAAATTTTTAAGAGAGAAATGGTGCAGGTACACGGAATCTGGACTTGCGCCATTTATATCTATAAAAACCCTAATTTTCGGTCATTTTTACTATTTATATTTACCTAATGCATCACACTTTGCATCACACTTTTTCATTATAATTTGAAACTATAAAAATGCACACAATTTTTTGAATAAAAATTAAAAAAATGCAGTTAAAGAAATTTTTATACCCTATTCAAAATACTTATGGCTATTTGTTTTACAGTTTCTTTCTCTTCTGGTTTACTTTCTGCAATCAAAAGTGTAATTGTTGCAAGGGTAGCATTATCAATTATAGGTTTATCAGCCTTATATAAAAGGTTATTCTTCTTTAAGAAGTAAAGAAAGCAGTTTGCACCAATTCTTTTATTACCATCAGAAAAGCTATGATTTTTAACTATAAAATAAAGTAAATTTACAGCCTTTTCCTCTATGGATGGATAACAATCTTTACCGTCAAAGGTTTGATATATTTGATTAACCGAACTTGAAAAACTATCATCCTTTGGATTACCAAAGATTTCAGAGGTAAATTCAGTCTTCATTTTCTGTATCACATCCAAAAATTCATCAACAGATATATAAACAGCCTCTTTTTTTGTATTTCCTTTATTATCAAGTCGTTGATTATCAAAATCATCAAGCAAATTCAAACCAACCGAAAAATCACTCATAAGTTTTGATATTTGTTGAGCTTCATCAAGATTTTCTGCTTGATTGGTAATTGAACGATTAAGTAAATTAAAAGCATTTTGTAAAAGACTAAGTTTTTCAACCTTTTCCTTTAATAATCTTTCGTTAAGAGTATAACCTTGAACTAAATATTCTTTTAATTTGCTAGTTGCCCATTTTCTAAATTGAATACCTTGTTTCGAATTTACTCTATATCCAACAGAAATAATCATATCAAGATTATAAAAAGTCATACTTCTTGAAATTTGTCTTTTTCCTTCAGTTTGAACTTGTAAAAAATCTTTACAAGTTGAATCTTTAGACAATTCCTGTTCTTTATAAATGTTTTGTATGTGAATAGTAATATTTTGAGGAGTAGTATCAAAAAGTTTACTCATTTGCTTTTGTGTAAGCCATACAGTTTCCTGTTCCAGCTTAACATCAATATTACCATCTTTGGTGGTATAAATAAGTATATTATTTTCCATAATTCATCCATTTTTAATTAATCTATTAAATTATACCATGTTTTACATTAAAATAACATAAAAAATTATTTTCTGTAAAATCAGCAAGTTATATTTTTTTAAATCTATATAAAATACAATTATTAATGGGGGAGCCCTGGGGAGACCCTGGGTGTAGGAGCCTGGGGTCTGGTCCCTAGGGTGTAGGGGGCTGGGCTGCTCTCCCCTCCATAAAAATTTCATAAAAAGCGAGGCTATCAAAAAATGCGCTTTATAGGGGGTATATTTTCAAAAAGTTCCAAAAATCACTACATAAATATCAACATTATTTTATATTTTTTAAAACCTTCATTTCTAAGGGGTTTTTTATACATTTTTCTATCTATTTTATTTAAATTTCATTAAAAACCCCAACTCAAAAATCTCGTAAGTCATTGTATATACTATATAAACATTATTTTTTATTTTCTAATATTAATAAAAAAAAATAAATCATATATATAAAGTTGCACCAAAAAAAATGTGGGTTTACACCATAGTAAAAACAAAAATGCATTTTAAAAATTCTTACACGTATCAAAAGTTAAAAATTTACTAGTTCTACTATATGTATAAATAATTATTAAAAGGGCAAATTCTATAAATTTAATTAATTTATTGTTTTACTTTATTTAATTTTTATTATATAATGCAAATGTAAAATATATTTATTTATAAAATTTATTAAAATTATCTATAAAAAATATATTTATAAAATAAAAAATAAAATATATTTATTTATAAAATTTATTAAAATACATTATAAAAAATATATTTATAAAATTAAAAAATAATTATTATATAAATTAAAATATTTTAATTATTAAAGTATATTAGTGTATAAAACTCTCAAAATACCCTAATATAAATTTTTTTTTAAATAAAAAATCAAAAATCTAAAAAATAATCAAAAAATAATAGTTCTAATAAGTAACGGGGGAATAAAAACCCTCAAATATTAATCTAGGTAAATCCTAAGTGAATATGTTTTCTATGTTGAAAAAGGTAAGAAACATATTCAAGTCAGAAATTATTTAGAAAGCACAACACACCTAAGTCAAAATTCAAAGTTCAACATAGGTCCCTGAAAATTTGCTTTTTCTAAATGGCATCTGAGATTTTCAGGGACTTACCTTATACAAACAAGAAAGGACGACTTAGTATGTCTAAAATAATAATAACCCACGAAATTGAACAAACTCTTGCAATTTATTGTGCAAACAATAATATTGAACTATCTTTCGGAAATGCTTATAACACTCTTATGAATGCATTTAAAGATAATCCTATTTGGATTGAAGAATATAATGACAATACAGGGTTAAAAGAAAAAATTGATATAACTGGAAAAGTTGCAAGAAATCTTGAATGTCAAGAAAAGACTATATACAGAATAAATGAAAAAGCTCAAATTTTCAAAAAAGAATTAAATGAAAATAAAATAAATGATAATATCAAAACAAGTGAAGCTAATTCTGTTCCAAATTTATTAGCATTAATTGAAAACCTTTTTAAATTAAATATTGTTGATGGAAATAGCTATCTTGCTTTAGTTTGTTTTCTAATGCAACTCAAATATACAAGAAATCATGAAATGTCTGAAAATGATAAAACTTGCGTTTTCTTTAATGGTGTTGCACGAAACGGTAAATCTGCAACTGCAAAAGCTATTGTTGATCTAGAAAGTAATTATGGAAATGTTTATAGAGCAACAACTGGAAAAGTTTTAGAATCTACTCATGAAGAAGAAGTTTGGAAAAGTCATCTAAACTACTTTGATGAAGTAAAACCGACAGATATTGATAGAGAACTACTTTTAACAATAATAAATGGTGGTGATGTTGAAATAAACCCTAAAAATAAGAAACATTATATATATCACGTAAATACAAATAATATCTTTACATCGAATGACCAAATCAATCTTAAACAAAGAAGAGTTTCCGTTGTAAAATTTGGTAAAAGACTTAATGGCAGACCTTTGGGAGAAAATAGTCTAAAAGATATTATTTCAAATATTATGAATGCATTACCATCTTTTGAACATTATTATGATATCTATAAAAAGGTTTCTATAATAAATGAAAGTAGGACAAATCCTCTTGCTATTGAAGGTATTTTAACATATTTAAGTAGAATTTTTTATGTATCACCTGGTTTTGGTATAACTTCAGATGAATGGAAAGAGAAAAAGACATTTTCTGCATCTAATATTTATGATTGCATAAAAAGTAGTTTCAATAAGCAAATAATTCCAACAGAAAGAAAAGAAGCAATTAGAGAAGTACTTAACGACTGGGAAAAACAAGGATTAATCGAAGATTATTCATATTCTAGATGCTCAACTAAATTTTATTTAATCGATTTAGAAAATTATTTAAAAATATCTACTGAATTTTCCAAAATAAATACAAAAGATGAAGATATCGAAAAAATATTAAAAATTGATTTGTATAGTTTATTTGAGGAATATTATCAAGAATATTCTGGTGAAACAGAAAATGAAGTTTTAGATGAAAAACAGATTATAATAAATAAAATAAACGAAAATTTGATTAATCTAAAAATTGCTGGTAAGATCGATAACCTTCAAAATGCATTTAAACTATATGAATATACTGCAAATAATATAGTGAAATATAAAGAATATTTATGTAAAGACTTTACAATTAAATATATCGTAGATAAATCTTTAGAAAACACGCAAGTATTTGATATTGTGCCTTTTGATATAATGCTAAGTATTTTCAAAAATAAAATATCTACATTTTCTATTGAAGATGAAACTTATTTGAAGGAAAAATATGATAATTTCTTTAATAAAGATGCATCAAAAAAAGAAAATAGTAATATATCTTCATCAATCTCAGAAGAAGTAAATACCAAAGAAATTATTTTGAATAGTAATGAAAAAAAAGTTATTTCCTCATCTGAAATAGAATTATATGGAAATTCAGTAAAAGTTTATTTTGATTTGATGACATATATTGATAAGTTAATATTTGATAAAAATGGAGTTGATAATGTTGATATTAAAAAACTCATAAAAGAAGACACTTATTTTGAAAATTCATGTAGAAAATTATATTTAGATAATATTAAGACTATATTTTACACAAAATTTGGGTTTACAAAAACTCTAAAAAATATGTTAGAAAAAAGATATGATCAAATTGTATGCAATAAATCGCCTACAATTTCAAAAGATAAAATAGAAGCTTTAGATAATATATTTAACCCTTTTCCATTTTAATAATATCTTTTAATAACTTATAAGCCAGAACTGAAACTACTCAATTCTGGCTTGTTTATGTGAGTTTGAGAAGTATTTAATTAACTGTAGAAATAATTTTTTTTGTTCCATCAATAAGTTCTTGAACTTCATCTTTTTGAGGTTCTGTTTTTTTTGAATGGTCACATTTATTTCTTATATCTGATAAATATTGAATCTTTCTCCATATACTTTCTTCTATAATTTCAGCCTTTTTTAATTTTTCATTATATACTGACAAAGTATCTTTTTGATTAACAGTAATCTCAGGATGATTTTGACAAACTATTTTTAAATGATTTTCTAATGAAACACCAGCTAATGCTCCAGCAGCACGTACAAAATTATTCTTTAATAAGTGAGACGCTGCCTCTAATTCATTCATAAATGTATTATATTCAATTTCTCCTTTAATATTAAAAATTTTATTATCAATAATATCTAAAACACTGGATAATATAGCATATTGTTCAACCATTAAGTTTTGTGTTTTAATAATACAACGATTTGCATCTAGATGACTAAATTCACATTGCAACCCCAGAAATATATCGAAATTTGAATAGAGAATAACATCTTTTCTATTTTTATTTTTATATAAAATTTCAAAATCATTTAATCTTTCAGGAAGAATTTGTCTTAATATTTTTTGAGATGAAGTATATAATGAATTATATTTTATAATTATATTGCAATTAATAATCTTTCTCATCGTACCATCATCATTAAACTGACCAATATAATCTTTTATTAATTGAAGCCATTCGTTTTGTAATTTTTTAATTTCTTCCTTTAATTGTTCGTGCATTACAAACTCCTTCCTTGTTAACTTATAAAATATATATAGTAAACAAATCCTAAAATTTCAATATTTAGTATTCTTCTGCTAACATAACAGTCATTACTCTAATGGTCTTTGTTATATCAGCAGGGTTTTCGGAATAGTATTGTAAATTCTTATCATAATAATCAATCTTCCACATAATTTTCTGACCATTATATACAAAGCTTCCGTAGTCATGCTCATTATATGGGTCGTTATTTTCATTAAAATTATTGAAAGTTTTAACACTATCCAATATCTCATTTATATAAGCTTGTCCCTTACTATAAATACCTCTAGTTAGCATTACTTTACCACCCAAAAGCGTTTTTCTAAACTTGTCGTTTAATATCCTAATATCCATTATCTAACTTCCTGCATTAAAAATTTATTAAATCTACGCAATGCTTGTTTAACACTTTCATGGCTCATTCTTCCATATTCAGATTTAGTTCCAGTTATTTCATATTCTGGCAACAAATTATTTATATTTTCTACAAGCATATCCAAACTAATATTTTCCTTCTTACAAATGCGTTGTATTCTGTATTTGTAATCCTTTGCAGTGTTGGGTTTATAATTATTTTGTAGCAACCAATTTTCAAATTTCTTTAACATTTTTATACCTTTCATTTTTGTTTTACATAGCTATTATCCCAGGTTTTCCCTCAAAAGCACACAAAAAAACGCATAAAAATACAACAAAATTGGCTAAAAACAGCCATTTTTGCAACTTTTTACATAAAAACATTCAATTTTGCTTAATTTTTGGAGATTTCAATTATTTGTTATCTCTAAGTATTAACAAATATTTCAAGTAAACGTTTTCTATCCAGGAATGGTAACTTAATAACCCAACGGGAAAGTTAAATTAAATCAGATACAGATTTATATAAATCTTTTAAATGTTCAATTGACATATCTAATATTGGTTCATACATAAACGAATTTATATGTATATTTTCTGGTGTCATTAAATTAACTTTATCTAAAATTTTCCAAGTTGCCTTTTCTGATGAAAATTTATCTTTGTATTTTTTAAATAATTTGTAAGTTTGATCTTTCTTTATGCTTTTTACAAATTCATCATCATTTATTTCTTTAATCATGAATTTTTCAGCTTTTAATCTAATCGCCATTGATAATACAACTTTATGTTCTAATTCTATTTTTATATTATTACGACAAATACTATCTGCTAATTGATAAATTTGCTTTTCAACCAATATTCTTGGAGAAAAACTACCGCCACTAATGTCTTTAAGAATCTTTTTATATAAATCAAGAAGATTTGACATCCTTATATTTTTTGTTTCTGGTTTTTGATGCAATAAACTTGTTAAACTTAGAGAAAGTTCATCATCACCTATAAATTCAGCTAAATTTCTAACAAATGGAATACAAGCTATTTCATGATATGGAGTAGTAAATTTTTTCCAAAATTTAAATGGATTATTTTGATATTTTTCTTCTTTCAAAGATATATTATCTGTACTTTTTATTGCATGAATTAAATGTTTATTTTTTGAATGTTTAGGAATAGATAATCTTGAAGAAACATTTCTATAAAAATCGAAATTATGCGATAGAATAATTAAATAGAAATAATCTACTTTTGTCATATCTTTAAGATACTCAATAATCGCATATTTATTTTTATAATCAAAAGAATCTGCTATATCATCTATAATGAATAAAGTTTCTTGATTACTTTTTTTTCTAGCTTCAACCTCAAAAAGTATATTTAAAATATATAAAGCGCGTTTTTCTCCTTGACTTAAAACTTTAAATAGTAAATCTTCATCTACATTTCTAGAATTTAAGTTATCTTTAAACTTAAATTTAATACTAGGAACATCCATTGATAATATAGCATCTGACTTATTTGTTATCTCTACTTCAAATGGAACATAATACCTATCATTAAATTCATCAACTACCTCTTGCCACTGAGTTTGTTGTTCTTCTGCTTTTTTCTTTATTTCAATAATTTGATTTTTACTTTGAGTAAATAATTCAATCAATTCGAAATATTTTACACTATTCTGAGCAAAGTAATAAATCCAAAGTTCTTTTTTAAATTTATCACAATCAACTAGTTCAGGAACAATAATTTCCTTGTTTGCTATTATATGTTCTCTAAATTCTACTAATGAACTGTTTTTCTTTAATATTTTATCAATTTCTTCAAAATCTTTTATTAAATTTGGATTAGTTAAAATTTTATTCTTTTCTTCATTTATTGTATTTTCGAGTTCCTCCATATTTGTTAATTTTTTATCTTTACCATCAATACAAATATTTACAGAATGATTAGCTTTAAACCATCCATTATCATTTAATCTTTTTGCTACTTCTGATGCATTATTATGAGAAAAGACTCCTTTTTTGAAAAAATTAGATTCTTCTAACAATTCGTTATATGTATCTATATATTTTGATATTTTTTTTAGTAATTTACTATCTAATAATAAATCAGTGGTTTTTTCATTAAATAATTTACTATAAATAATATTTTCAAAATTTTTTCCATTTGAAGAATAATTCTTTATATTATCTTTCATTTCAACTATAATTTCAAAAAAATTATCATTAAAATCTTTGTTTATAAGTTTTTCTACATCTTTTGATTTTATTCCAGATAGTTTTGCTATTTCTTTTAATAAATCATTCTTTTTATTATTTATATTTTCATAAATTTCTTCATATTGCCTTTTTAAATTTTCATCGACAAGTAAAGTCGAAATTTTTTCCGATTTAAAATCCTTATTATAAGATTCAATTACAAAAATTCTGTCAGGAGATAATTCTGTATCAGTTTCATCTTTTATACTCCTAGCAGAAGCTTTTTCTGGATAAATATCATCTTTTGTATCATTACTAAACATAACATCTTGAAATGTTTTTGCAAAAGAAGTTTTCATTGTACCATTTTGTGCATATATTGCAATTGCATTACTTTCTGAAAAATCTAATTCATCTTCAAGTTTCTTTATTCCATGACAATTTTCTAATTTTATTTTTAATTTTTTCACAATCAGCCTCAATCTTTTATATTTAATTCTTTTCTCATTTTATCATTTAAAGACATTATTTTATCTGCAATTCTAATCTGTATTAAATTCTTATTTTTTTGAGAAGCATAAGTATGTAACTTTTGTATATATAGTATTCTTTACGGATACTTTTTGATGCATATAACATAATATCTGCTTGTAACTCATTGAAAACTTTGTACCATTTTGTTGAATTTAAATTTTTTCTTATACATTTATCCTGTATCATCAAAGAATCACATGCTTTTTTGTAAACATCTTCTCTTTTTACTCTTAAATGCATATTATACTCTCTTTTAGCTTGTAAATATGATTGCCACATTCCACCAAGTAATGTAATAATCGATCCTAAAATAACCCCTCCTGCACCAATAAAAGCAATAATTAAATTCTCAGACAATTCATTCTCCTATTTCAATTCTTCAAATTTCTTTGCCATTGTTGGATTATCTTTTGTTAATTTCTTAACAGATAAATCTTGAGCTTTATCATTTGCTAAACGAAGATTATTTCCTGATTTTAACAAGTTATCTTTAATCTTTTGCAAATGATCTATGGATTTATCTATTTCCTCAATAGCTGTTCCAAATTGACGTTGTGCAAGTTCATAGTTTCTTGAAAATGCATCCTTAAAGGCATTCATGTTTTCTTCGAAATGAGTAATATCTAAATTTTGGTTTTTATACTCAACTATTTGTTTTTTGTATTCTACAGAATTTAATGCAGCATTTCTTAACAACGTAATCATTGGAATAAAGAATTGTGGGCGGATAACATACATCTTTGGATACTTATGGGAAACATCAACAATCCCTTGATTATACAATTCACTATCACTTTCAAGTAAAGAAACAAGAACGGCATATTCGCATCCTTTTTCTTGTCTATCCTTATCCAATTCCTTGAAAAAGTCTTCATTTCTATGTTTTGAAGCTGTTGTATCCATTTCATTTTTCATTTCAAACATTATGGAAATATACTCCAAACCATCAATGTAATCTTTGAAAATAAAATCGCCTTTACTACCTGTTCTTGCATCATTATCTTTTTCAAAGTAAGCATTAGGGAAAGCTGTTGCTCTTATTTTGTTAAATTCAATATCACAATGTTGTTCAAGAGTTTCTCCAACCATTTTAGTAGACATTTTTGCTTTCAAATCTTTATAAAACTCTATCTGAGCATCTTTCTCTTTCAATTTAAATTCATAGCTGTCCTTTAAACTGTTTTCTTTATCAGAAAAAGATTTTTCATTTTGTGTAATTGTTAGTTTAAGATTACTTATTTCTTCATCTTTACTCTTAACAGCATTACTTACAGCAATAATTGTATCTTTCTCTTTACCTTCAAGCTGAGATTTTAATGCTTCAACTTGTTTTTTTAGATTGTTTACATCTGTTGAATTGGATTGCTCTAACTTAGTTTTTTGAAGTTCCAAATCTTTTTGAGAATTTTCCCTTTGATTTTTAAGTTCTGCTTCTAATTGAGCAATCTTTTGTTCAGTCTGAACCTTAATTAAATTAATTTCTTGCTGTTTAGCCTTATCAGCTTCACAAAGTCTATCATGTAAAGATTTTTCAAATTCTTCATTTCTGATTTGACTTGCTATTTTTTGATATTCACTTTCATCAATAGTAAACACTTTAGCGCAATTAGGACATCTTATTTCCGACATTTCTAAACTCCTTTCCTAAAATAATTTTTCTTCACAATTCTTCCTATGTATGAACATAATCCATATCCTTGGTTAGCAAGTTCTTTCATTTGCTCCACATGAAATTTTCCTGGTCTCACATAATTGTATAAATACCAAGACATATTATTAAACCAAATTTTTATAAAATCTGGACCTATTTCATAAGATTTAACTGAAGAATTTCCGTTTCGATTTAAATACTGTTGTATCATTACAAACTCCTTTTCGTTTATCTAGCTTTTACACTAGAAGATTAATATTACAAGTTGCACTTGACATGCCAAAGAAAAGAAGTTATCATTCTATACATACTAAGTGAAAAGATGATAAATTCTTTTCCATATTTGAAGGCTTGAAAGTTCCCGCTTTCGAGCCTTTTTCTATGATTCAATATATAGTGTTTTTGAAATGAATGCAAACTATATTTTGTGTTTTTTTGAAAATAAAATGCTTGACTAAGGAAAAGTATAGAAAAATCTATAATTTAATATTTTTTTGTGATATAATACTTTGATGATATATAGATAAATCTGAGAAATCAGCCATTTTAAGAAACTATTTTTTTAAGCAATTTTGTGATTTTTTCCATTTATTACAGCTTTTGGAATAAGTATCATTTCCTTATATCCAAGATTTTCAGGGGAGTCGCTCAAATCTTATCGAAAAAAAATATAGTATACCTTATCAGCAGAATTTTTTCCTATTTTCAACGACTTACAAAAGAAAAAATAAGCGAATCACCTATATTATATTTTCAATTTGTCACAATATTGCATTAATTCTTCAATTTTAGCGACGATACGATGTTGTTCAGCTAGTGGAGGAAGTGGTATCGGAAAATTTCGAATAAATGAAAGAGAGACAAAAGATTGCACAGCTCCTTGTGCCTCTTTTTTCATATCATCTTGTGCTTTGATTAACAAATATAGTATATAATTAGTATCCATAAATTTATTATACTTAATTAAGGCCATATTCTTTATACAAAAATTAGGTTCAACGTTAACTATTACTGGATTACCTATTGTGCCAATCATTGCAAATAAAATATCATTTCTATCTACTTTTGAACGTTCATCTATTTTTTTAGCATCTTCCAAACTTATAAATTTAACATTAGATAAATCCAATATACCATTACATAAATTTTTGCTTGTTACCAAAGGAACGCCATTACTAACATATTTAGGAGTATCGTGTGTGCCATCTCTAACATCAAAACAATCCCCCAATCGCACCCATTTCCAAGTTGATGGAATTTCAAATGGTATTTCGTCGTCGGTGATTGGTGGTAAAGGTTTATCCTTCTTAATTTTACCTTCTTTAACCAACTTTTGCTTTTCTGCTTGAATATTTGCATATAAAACTTCTGCTGGCTCATCGTTAGCATCTTGCGGAACCAATTTACCTTGAATAGCATATTGCAAAATTGATTTTTTCAACTGTTCAGGAAAACTATCGTTTAAAACCGATAATTCAGTTTCCGCTTTATCATATTGCTTAACCAACGGCTCCAACTCCTCGATCTTCGCCACAATTCTTTTTTGTTCAGCCAATGGTGGGAGGGGTAACAGTAAGCTTTCTAGATCCTCTTTGTTAAAACCAGCTTGAGCACTCCTGGAATTACTCTTTACCAATTTTTGATAGAGACTAGAATGATAATAAAAAAATAAGAATGGTTTAAATATTAATTCATCATCAAATAAAGCAATGACTTTTGCCATGGCAACATTATAAGCCCCATATTCAGCATAAAATATTTTTCCTACTGATGCCCCGTATCGTGCTAGTAATATATCTCCGTTTTGTGAAATTTTTGTAGCCGTATCTTGGGGAATATATACTGGTTGTGGATTATTTCCATAATCTCGAATTTGGTAGAGGCGAATATATCCTTCCTTTGGTTTTGGTATAAATTTTGATTTTGGAGGTTGACTCCCCCCTGAAATTTCGAAGAGATCGTTGTGCCTTACCCATTTCCAGGAGGGAGGGATTGAAAAAGGTACTTCATCATTGGTGATTGGTGGGAGAGGTTTATCTTTTTTGATTTTACCTTCTTTGATGAGCTTTTGTTTTTCGGCTTGGATTTTAGCATATAAAACTTCTGCAGATTCATCATTAGGATCTTGAGGAACCAATTTCCCCTGAATTGCCAATTGTAATATTGAGTTTTTTAAATCTTGTGCTTTCATATTACTTACTTTCCTTGCTCTTAGTTTTATTTTTTGTTTTATGACAACCTAAAAAGTAAATTTTTATCCATTTAAAATAGTATTTAGATTTCCTATAGTGATATTTAATATCCTCATAAAAAGTACGAATTGGAGCCCAATAATTATCAAAATATTCTGACATCTTAATAAAATTTTCATCCTGCAATGCTCCAGGAATATAATTTTCTATTTTATTTCTTGCTTCATTTTCATCTTCCGCAATATCGTAATAATTAATATTGAAAAAACGTTTATAACAATCACCTAAATGTTTATTTAAATAATGTAAACGAATACATAACTTACTATAAATATCATAAATAGATAAAAATGTTTTATTCATTTCTTCCCAAACATTTTGATTACCTTCAATATATTGTGGTTTAGCTTCAAATAAACGCTTTGTATAATTAACACAAAGAAATTTTAAATTTTCGTAGTTTGAGTGAACAATATTTAATTCTGGAATAAAGCACCTATTACAATCATTTAAAAATATATATTTATCTATATTAAACTCAAATGATACCATTGGACCACGAATAATTGTTGATATAGCTTCTATATTCTTCTTTTCGTAGGCTATTTTTATATTATCTAAAATATTCCTTTTATACTCAAGCATCTCATCTAAATTTAACCACATTTGAGATACTAAAGTACAAAAATCACCTCGCATTTGTCGCTTAAATTTAAGTTTTTCTAACTTTAAACCAAATTTATAAGCAAATAAAGCACCTAAAAAAACAGAGGTAAATGTAACAAAAGCATTAGACCAATTTATCAATAATTCTTCACAACCTACCATATTAATCAATCCCTAATTTTTTATTAATTTCTGCCAATATACTATCTATATTAGCATTAAGTTCTTTACGCTTTGTTTGATATTGATCAATAAGTTCCTTTGGCTCTAAAATTTCTTCTTCAATCGTTGGATAACCACATAAATCAAGATTAAAGTTACGAGCTTTTAATTCTTCAAAAGTATACTGTTTTGCTTTATCAAAACCATCTTGTTGAATCTCGTGTCTATCATTCCACCATTCTCTAACAGGGGCAAAATGTTCCACCATCATAGGATTTGTTTTATTAAATGCTTTAACTCCCTCTGGCATATCTAAACGATAAAACCAAGTTGTTTTTGTTGGTTTTCCTTTTTCAAAAAACAACAAGTTTGTATTAATTGATGTATATGGAGCAAACACAGATTTTGGAAGACGAATAATTGTATGTAAATTACATTCAGTTAAAAGTTTTTCCTTTATACGAGTTTTTACACCTTCTCCGAATAATGCACCATCAGGTAACACCATTGCACACTTACCACCATCTTTTAACAACTTCATAATCAGAACTAAAAACAAGTCAGCCGTTTCCTTTGTGCGAACATCAGCTGGAAAATTATTTTCAATTCCATCTTCTTCAATACCACCAAATGGAGGATTTGTTAAAATAACATCAACTTTATCTTCCTTAGTATAACTGTTTAAAGGTTTTGCCAAACTTCCAGCAATTAAATGTTGTATATTTGGAACATCAAGACCGTGCAAAATCATATTAGTTGTACATAAAATATGAGGAAGTTGTTTTTTTTCCCAACCAATAATTCCACTTTGGAGCTTTTGTTCATCAGCAGGATTTTTAACTTGTTTTTTCATATAATTAACTGCACAAGCCAAAAAGCCGCCTGTACCACATGCTGGATCTAAAACACTCTCTCCTAATTGAGGATCAACCATTTCAGTCATAAACTGAGTTACTGCTCTTGGTGTATAAAATTCACCTGCATTACCAGCAGATTGTAATCCCTTTAATATTTGCTCATAAATATCACCAAAAACATGTCTATCTTCTGATGAGTTAAAATCTATTTCGTTAATCTTATTAATAACTTGACGCAATAACTGTCCTGATTTCATATAATTGATAGCATCTTCAAAAATTGAGCGTATCATAAATGCTCTTTTACTTTCTGCAGGTAACTCTTTAAGTGTAGGAAATAATTTATTATTAATAAAGTCAAGAAGTTCATCTCCTGTAATACCTTCATCATCACTTGCCCATGCAGACCATTTGAACTCTTCTGGTATTGGAGATTCATAATCTTCTTCATAAAAACTCCAATTTTCTTCACTATCAGAAAATATTTTTAAAAACAACATCCATGAAAGTTGTCCTATACGCTGAGCATCTCCGTCAACACCGGAATCCTTACGCATAATATTTTGAATAGTTTTAATAATTGATGATAAATTTGACATATTTAATCCTCATATATTGCATTTTTTATTTTATCTGTAATTTCGATATACTTTTCATTGCCACCAATCTTCTTTATTATTTCAACACCTGTTCCATATTGAGAAATAAAAGGTTCAATTCGTAAAGTATTACGATCTTCTATAGCAGAAATACCAATTTCAATATATTTTTTTATAACATCAGTGAAAATATTTTTACAATCTCCATTTAATTCTTCAAGAATTTTATTCGCTTTTTCTGCTCTTTGAGTTCTTGTTAAAGGCTCTATATCATACGTATTCTTTAAAATAATATCATATACATCATATTCTTTGTCATACTCACGACGAAGTTCATTTATAAACAAACCTGTTTCACTTAATACTGAAATCAATTTTGTTTTATTTGCTGAAGATTTCCATAAATCAATAAAATTCTTCGCTTCATGGAAACGTTTTAACATAAAATTACGACAAAACGACTTTATATTTTCAGCAATTAATTTACCATTTTCATCAAGATATTGAACATTTACATCGACTACTTCAACTTCAACATCATCAACATAATATTTTTTAACTTTATGTTCATCTACAACTTCAGCATTATCCCAATCGTATGTATCATCTATTCCTTCTTCAAACTCTACATCGTCTATATAACCTTCTTCGACATCTTCTGTATCGACATCAGCTCCAAGTTCTAATTTAACCTCTGTTGGATAACCATCAAATTCTGGATTAGCAAATTGTTTTGTAGCATTTCGAAAATCCATGATAGTAAAATAATATTTTCCATACTCTTCATTAACACGAGTACCTCTACCAATAATTTGCTTAAATTCAGTCATTGATCCAACACTTCTATCAAGCACAATTAACTTACAAGTCTTAGCATCAACACCAGTAGACATTAAACGAGAAGTAACTGCAATTACAGGATAACGACTATCTAAATCAATAAAATTATCCAACTCTGCTTTTCCCAACATATCATCACCTGTGATTTTCATGATATATTTTGGATTTTCTTTAATAAATTCTTGAGCTTCTTGACATAATGCTGCTCTCATTCTATCTGCATGATCAATATTCTCACAGAAAACAATAGTTTTTGCATATGGATCATTCTCTCGTTGGAATTGCATAACTCTTTTTGCAACTTCTTTTGTACGTTTTTCGAGAACTAATGTTCTATCAAAATCAGTTTGACTATATTGTCTATCTTCAATTTCATTTCCATACTTATCTAGTTTTCCTAATTCTGGTCTCCATCCCATTAAATCTCTATTCAACCCAATTTTTAAAACTTTATACGGAGCCAAGAAACCGTCTTCAATACCTTGTTTAAGAGAGTATGTATAAAGAGGTTCTCCAAAATATGTAGATGTTGAAATATTAGTTTCTTCTTTTGGAGTTGCTGTCATTCCAATTTGTGTAGCAGAACTAAAATAAGTTAATATATCATGCCAAGCTGAATCTTCTGCAGCAGATCCTCTATGACACTCATCAACAACAATTAAATCAAAGAAATCAGGAGAAAATTGTTTATATATATTCTTTTCTTCTTCAGTACCTGTAACAGCTTGATATAATGAAAGATAAATTTCATATGATTTATCAATAGTCCTATCTGTAATCTTTGTCATAGCTTTACCAAATGGTGCGAAATCCTGATTTTTTGTTTGATCTACCAAAATGTTTCTATCAGCTAAAAACAATATTCTTCTTTTTTGTTTTGATTTCCATAATCTCCAAATAATCTGAAAAGCTGTATATGTCTTACCTGTACCTGTAGCCATAACTAACAATATACGATTTTGTCCTTTTGCAATTGCTTCAATAGTTCGATTTATAGCTATTCTTTGATAATAACGAGGAGAACGACCTGAACCATCATCATAATATGGAGCAAATATTTTTTCTTCCTGTTCATCCGTTATATTTTGTATTTTCTTATAACGAGACCATAATTCAAAAGGTGTAGGAAAATCATTAATTCCAATTTCTCTTTCTGCTCCAGTTAACAAATCGTGCTCATAAAATCCTTTACCGTTAGAGCTATAAACAAATGGTATATTTAAAGTTTGAGCATAATCAATTCCTTGTTGAATACCTGCACTTACAGTTTTGTATCCAGATTTAGCTTCAACTATAGCCAAAGGTAAATTTGGTTTAAAGAATAATACATAATCAGCCCTTTTAGGCTCTCCACGTTTAACTTCCTTACCCCTAACCATTATTCTACCTTTAGTAAAGCTAACTTCTTGCCTTATTTGAGTCTTATTATCCCAACCTCTTTCAATAATGCTTGGTGTAATTTCAATACGTTTAGTATCCTCTTCGGATAATTTATTATAATCAACTTTAACCATAAGACTAACCTTTTGTTAGTTTAATAAATAATTTTCTTTATTTTACCTAATTATATAACAAGTTTCAAGGGAAAATAATCTTTTTCAGTCTATCAAAACTTGTGTTGATTCTTCAACCATTCCAAGAAGCATTGACAACCTTCGTAAACATCCCAATAGGTTTCATCAAAGTTGCCTGTATACCATGGATCTTTGATTTTTCTGGGGTGTAAAGTATAGTCTAAAAGAAGGCTGATTTTGTGGTTTTTATCAGCACCAATCAATGCCTGAATATCTTCAACATTACTTTCATCCATCGCGATGATATAGTCGAATTTTTCATAGTCAGATTTCCGAATTTGGCGGGAATAATGCTCCACAAAAGGTACATGCATTTGCGTCAAAATATTCCTTGTTCCGTAGTGAATTCCAGCATGATTGATTTCGTTATAACTTTCGGTTCCAGCTGAATCAATTTCAAACAAATGAATTAATCCCGCCTCATCCACCATTTGTTGAAATACAAACTGCGCCATAGGCGACCGACAGATATTACCAAGACAAACAAAGAGAACTTTAATCATTTTTTTATAAAAATCGAAAATATAGCAACAAACAAGGATAATACTGAAATAATTAATGATAACTTAGCAAATTTATTTGAAATATTTGCTTGTTGTAAAGCAAGTCTATTACATTTTAGACTTTCTTCATTAAATTTTTTATTTTCTAAATATCTCCTATTTTCCTCTTGTTCTTTTTCTTGTTTTAAACACAACTCATCATAAATCCTGTTGTCTTCTTCCTCTTTTTCAAACAACAATCTCATAGCACTATAACTTTTCATATTGTCCATCTCAAACCTTTTTATTAAAACTTTTGATTTACATATACAACTTCTTTTGATTTTGAATTTTCTGCTGCACAATACTTTAATAAATTCTCTGACATATTATCTGGATGTGTAAATTCACATCTTACGCTATTACATCCAGTCAATAGTAACAATACTAAGCAAAGTTTCTTCATTTTTTATATCTCCTTTTTTTGATTATTTTCCTATATTCTAAATCCTCCTAGATATACTTTCAAGGAAAAATAAAACTCCCCATCAGATGATGAGGAGGGAGAAATAAGGAAAGAGTAAGTAGAAGAAATTTTATTTATGTGTTATCTCAATCTTCTTTTTCTTTGATTCAATAGGTTCAGCTTTTGGCACAGTAATTGTAAGCGTTCCATTTTCAAAGTCTGCCTTTGCATTATCAAACTTCAAATCGGTTGGAAGTGGAATTGTTCTTGAAAAAGATCCGTAAGAAATCTCAGAGAAATAGTTGCCTTTGTGATGTTCTTCGTGTTCTTCTTTCTTCTCACCGGAAATGGTAATATATCCATCAGATGAAATTTCCAAATCAATATCTTTCTCATTTATTCCTGGAATTTCAGCCTTTACAACCACCTCGTTTTCTTTCTCTTTAAGTTCAATTTTTGGTTCTGCTTGTTTAGTATTTGCAAGCATTCTACGATCAACAGGGATATCAAACCAATCAAACACATCAAATAGATTGTTAAAATCTCTGTCAAAAGCATAATTCATTAGATTATGATTGTTTCTATGTGTTAAAAAATTTGTCATTTTAAAATCCTTTCTGTTAAAAGTTCTTTTTCTTTAACCAATAATTAATGTGTGTATTAACAAGGATTTTTTCAAGTATTTTCAAGGAAATATATTTTTTCAAAAACATCTTGAAACAAACAAATTTGTTGCATATATAATAATATTATTGTGCTAAATTTTCTTTTTACTTCTTCAACTCAGGTTTAGTTTTCATAATCTTCTTCCACTTAATAAACTCAGGTTTAAGGAAATCATAACTAAACTTATTCAACTCTTCGTTTATTTTTTTCAAGTCATAGTTTGAGTAAGATTGTTCCATAGTTCCTTCACCTTCCCAGCCAATAATTGCATTTATTATTGAATTTATCAAACCAGCAGATTGCATTGCTAAACTTGCATTTTTACGGAATGAGTGAAAATCATGATTTATATCTTTAACGCCTATTGTTTGCAAAAACTCAAACAAATATCTTTGTATATATTTGTTATTATACTGACCTCCAGATGTTTTACATTTTGGAAAAATAAAATCATCATTTTTTGCATTTAATTTTGCTTTTTTACGATTAACATAATCAACAAAACCTAAATCTAAAAGCTGTTTATGTATAGGTACAATTCTCTCTGTTGCTTCATTTTTCAAGTGTTTTATATTAACCTCAGCATCTGTATCTTCACAAAAATGTATACACCACAAATTATCTTTAAATATAACATTTTTATATTGAATAGTTGTTGCAGCATTTCTTCTTGCTCCTGTAAATAAAGCAATCATACAAATCCAAAACATATCAGGTTCATCATTAAAAAATGTATGTTCTGGATTGAATATTTCCTTAAGTTGAGCTTCACTATATGGCAAATGAGGTTGTCTTTCACTTCTCTTTGTCTTTTCAATATTTGGTAAGGATATAAGTATATTGTCTTTATAAAAATCAGGTTCAAGTTTACAAGCAAAATTTACAAATTCTTTTATATATCTAAGTTTTTGACGTTTATTATCGTTTTTAACATCTTTTTGAGCTAAAATATCCTTTGAAATTTTTTGAATATTATCTGCATCATGAAACTTTGAGTAATCATCACTTAATGATAAATTTAAGTTTTCAAATATAGTTGTTAAAAAATTAGTTTTACGTTTAGTTTCAGACTCTCCATTTTGAGCTTTCAAAAGCATTGAATCCAAAATATATTGAAGAGTATGCTTAGGAGGCTCTGCAACCATAATATTTTTCTGTATTTGAGCCAACAATTCAGGATTAAGTGATTTTTTACATAATTCATATTTGTATTCCATTGATTTTAATCTATCGACAACTTCCTTTTGAACATTGTATTTACCAATATTTTGATTTACTTCATTTAATAGGTTCATAAAATCAATAATTGTCTTTGGGTCATTATCCTTTGATAAAAATAATTCATCAGGAATATTAACCATAATACCCGTAAATCCTGATGGCATTGATCGATTTCTATACTTAGGAATAACTTTTATTTGGGAATATAACTGACACAATTTATTAAACTTGTCATTAAAATCATTAAGTTCAACCATCTTAGATAATGCCTCATAATAATTTGTAGTATATAAAGAATATCTACAATACCTTCTTTTATTGTTTTTTCTTGGTAATTCCATTCTACAATAAAAAACACCATTTCTCAACCATAAATGGGGTTTAAATTTTATTTGTGCATCACAGTTTGCATCACACTTTACCAACATTTGCAAAATCTCTTACTTTTTTACAGCATTAAAAATGCTAAGTTATTGTTTTTACAAGTGTTTTGCAAAAAGATAAAAATATAAAATTCAAAATAATTTGAAGTAAAAAGTTCAGAAAAATCAAGGATTTAATTTATTAGATAAATGGTGCCGGCACACGGACTCGAACCGCGGACCTGATGATTACAAATCAACTGCTCTACCAACTGAGCTACGCCGGCAATCACAAAGATAAAAGAAGTATAACCTATTTTTTTTATATTTCAAGTATTTTTTTAAAAAAATTTAAAAGAGTGGTTTTTTACGCCACTCTCTGTCTTTTGTTTTCGTTATTATTTATCCCTTTTAAGAGACAATTTCATTATATCACAAAATTGCCCTCTATGCAATACCTTTTTATTTTTGGTTTTCATCAAGGACTTTACAGATATCAGCTTCTTCTAAAAGCTTTTTTGATTTTTTTAAATCAAGCATATATTTTATTCTGGAGAATACAGATGGCTTTTTAAATACCGTATTACCAGCAGAAAGCAAAGCTTCGGCTTCGGATCTTCCAACACCTGATTTTTCATCGATTATTTGCATATAATACCTCTTGTTTTTTTTGTTGAGGATATTGTACTTCATAGATTTTTATTTGTCAAATCTTTTGTCTATTGTCTTAAAATTATCCACAATATAGGAAAGAGGAACAGTGGTTATACCTTTTGCCTTTAATGTTGGAAGCCATTGTTCCAAAGCCTTTATAGTATTTGGTCTTGGGTGTGCAATAGCAACAACATAGCCTCGCTTTTTAGAAAGGGTTTCACATTTCTGTAAATACTTTTCTATATCTTCCATTTTATTGCTATCATCAATAAAGATATCGCGTGAAGCATATGGCAATTTTATATGAGAAACAATATTTTCAGCCTGTGACTTTTGTGTTGTTTTTGAATCAAGGAACATTAAGCCTTGGTTTGCCAATTCCTCAATCACAGCAGATAGAAGAGGTAAATCCGCAGTAAACTTACTTCCCATATGATTATTTATTCCGATATATCCGGATGCTCTTCCAAGCATTCTTGAAAGTAACTTTAAATTTTCAGAACGAGAGTTTGTAGTAAGCAATACTTCGGGACCGTAATCAAAAATCTTATGTACCGATTCCATTGGCACGTGAAGCAAGACTTCTTTTCCTTTGGAGCGGGCAAAATCTATTTGAGATTGAAGATTTGGAGCATAAGTCAAATATGAAACAGTATAGATATCGTTTAGCTTTAACATTTGTTGAGAATGAATTAAATCAATTCCCATATCATCAATAACCAAAGCAATAACTGGACCAGTAATTTTTCCAATAACAGGCAATTTATTTTCATCAAATAATGTTGTCATAGGTGTAATTATACCTTCTTCATAATCACCACTTTCTGTTTTAACAACTTCGGTCAATGTTGCAGAATTGTCGTTTTCAGAAGAGATAAGATCAACTTCGTTAGATTTTGTTTCTTCTATTTGGTATGCAGGAATCTTCTTTTTTATTGGACCATTATACTTTATCAAAAGTCCCAAAACAGAGCCAGTAGCAAACAAAAACATTAAAACAAGCATACACACATACGGTGAAAGCCCAAAAGATTTTAATATTGAAGATTTTCCAGATTGTTTTTTCAATTTAAGCCCTATTATTTTAAAAAGTGGCGGGAGTGAAGGGGCTCGAACCCTCGACCTCTTACGTGACAGGCAAGCGCTCTAAACCAGCTGAGCTACACCCCCACTTTGGGCATCTTTTAAAAAAGATATGGATATTAAACACTATAAAATATAAAAAATCAAGTATTATTTTTAATTTTTTTTATTTTAATAGATACATCTGAATCCATATTCCTTAAGAGAAGCACCTTTTGCCATAACTTTATAATCATCAGCAGCAGTTTCTTTTTCAAGTTCAACTGATGGACGTTCATAAAGAATGATTGATTGTTTTGCCTTTCTTCCGCATGTACGTTTCATAACTTCGTTTGCAACAATGTTAAGCATATCAGAAATAGAACCGTCTGGATCAGAAATCATATTTTGTGATTGAACAAACTTCAATCTTATATTCTTTAAGTCACTGTTATTTCTTAACATTTCTATACGGATATTGTTTCCACGATAATTTTCCCAGAAAACAGAAACATTACCTCTTTTCCATTTATTTATAGAATTGTAAATTTCTGAATCTTCAATATCATCATCTTCTAAATAGGCATAATCTGTTGTTGAGTAAGCAGAGTTTTCTGCTGCACGATAGTATTTATCTCTTTGAGCATCAGTTGTAGAAAACTTCTTTTTTTCCACTTTTTTACGTGCATTTTCTGCTCTTAATCTTCTCGAATTACCTATTTTATTTTTGAAATTCAATTCTTCATCCTCGTCTTCCCACAAAGATGAAAGTTTACCAAATTTAGATGAATCAGAAGAAATACTTCCACCATTTCTGAAATTTAATTCTTCATCTTCGTTTAACCAAGGCTCCCAAGCGCTTGCATACAAAGATGTTGAAAAGCCGAGAAAAACCAAGGTTAAAGCTAAACTTTTAAATCTATTTTTCATATTATCTCTCCTACAAATCTTCATACAGTATAGCATATTTTTTAGTCTATGCCAAATAAAAAAATAAAAAGAATCGATATTTTTCGAAAAAATTATTGACAAATCAAAATTTTTGTTATAATTTAAAACTCCATAAAGAAAAAAACAGGAGTTTATAAAATGAATTATGTTGATATGCCAGAAACAAGCACAGGTGAAAGAATCAGTTTCAGATCTTTGGTTTCTTTGATTCCTTCTTATACTTCGTTTTCAAATTCGGCACGTACTGATTTAACTGATTTATCATTGTTTGAAAAAGCTTTTTATTCTGGTGCAATCAAAAATATAAATATGGCAGATGAATTAGGATGGACTTTCTTACACTATGCCGCTGCAAGAAATAATGCCGAAGCAGTAAAGTTTCTTATTCAAAAAGGTGCAAAAAAAGAAATAACAAACAGTGATGGCGATACACCTTTATTAGTAGCTACTGTTTTGGAAAGTGTTGCTGCGATAAAAGCTTTGGTTGCATATGGTGCAAATGTTGATGTAAGAAACGAATCTGGCGATCATCTACTTTATATAGTTGATCACATGAGAAATCAGGCCGTAAAGGACGCGCTTCAATTAGAAGAAAGAAAAAAATTTATTGATATATATTCAAATCCAAAAGCAAAACGTCATTTGTATAAACCATCAAAAGAAAGATAAAATAAAAAGCTCCCCACATGGGGAGTTTTTTTAACTTAGGCGTAACAAAGCTTAACTATTGAATGCTTCAACCAAAACATTTATTTGAGATTCATCATAGTATGGTTTTTGTTGTTCACCCTGTTTATAAACCTGTTCTGTTTTACCTTTTGTTTTATCATCTACTTCTTTGGAAAGAACGCTTCCGTCTTTATAATATGTGATAAGTGTAAATTTGTTACCATCGGAACTTTTTTTGAAATAATTTCTTACTTTATCACTGCTTGGGTAAAAAATAATTCCGTTTAATTGTTCGCCATTTTCATAATATGAAATGTAACTGCCTTTTGATTTTATGTAACCAGTGATTTTTTCACCTTCGACATCACAATATCTGAAATCACCCTTTTTAGTTTTATCACAAACGAATGCATCAACTTCGTTTTCATAAACTTTGTATGTTCTTTCTTTTTGTTGGGTATTTTCTTTTTTTGAAGATTCTTGCATATTATAGTGGTTTGTTGTTTCGTAAGATGTACATGCAGAAAGCACACATAAAATAGGTAAAATTTTTTTCATTTTGTCTCCTTTTTTGTTGTTAACAAAATATATTATCTTACAAATATGAATACTTTGCAAATAGAAGAAATCCCTAGGTTTTGACGCCTAGGGATCTTTCCTTGGATTGCCCACCAATTTTTAAGCTGTTTTTCTTTTGCTTTCTGAAATTTCAAGTTCTTTTTCAAGAAGAATCATTTGTTCACGAGTATCTTCGAAGATAAATAATTTAATTTTATCTGCAAGTTCTTTATCTTTCATATCACGAACGTTTTCAGCAAAAGATTGTCTTTTAATTTGGAATGATGTGTATGCACCCAAAAGATCACTTCTTTCCAAGCTGTCGATATTGCCAAGTTTGCCAGCCTTAATATTTTTTGCGATAGCATCTTTTAATGATACGGTTTCACCGATTTTGTTTACCCAAACTGTTTCCTCAAGGATTGTATCGATAACTGTCATTAAAACGGTTTTGTTTTTGCTCTCCATTTTTATCTCCTTTGTTGTTTTGTGGTTGCTCTTTATTCCGCTCCATACCCTTATTTATGAATCATTAAGAATCCATTGTCAAGTAAAAAAATTAAAAAAATTAATTTTTATTTAAAATGACTTGTATTTTATACCAAAAATACGTGTTTGGGCATACGAAACCATTTAAAAACATATTTTTGTCATTGACAACCATAAAATACCATACTATGATGGACTCAAATTAAGGAAAAAAATTATGTTATTTTTGGGTACTATTGAAAATAAAATTGATGCAAAGGGACGCGTAAGTGTGCCTTCAGATTTTCGTATGGCAACCAAAAATGATGACTTTCAGGGTGTGATACTTTATCACTCTTTCACACATAAATGTATTGAAGGTTGCACAATGGAAAGAATGGAGAAGCTTTCTGATGCAACTGATAATTTAGATTTATTTAGTGAAGAAAATGAAAATTTAAATTCTCTTATCTTTTCTGATGCAAGACAACTTTCGTTTGACGTTACCGGAAGAATTGTTATTCCTGCTGACTTACTTGAATTTGCCGGAATAAATGGAAACGCCCTTTTTGTTGGAAGGGGTAAAACTTTTCAAATATGGAACAAGGACGAATTTGAAAAATATCAAAAGGAAACAAGAGAAAAAGCATTCAAAAATCGCCCTTCACTTTCTTTTAAAAAGGATTAAATATGCAAGATACACCTCATATTCCTGTAATGCTTAATGAAGTATTAGAAAATCTTAATATAAAAGATGGGGGTGTTTATGTTGATGGGACTTTTGGCAATGGTGGATACACATCTGCAATTTTAGATAAGGCAAATACAAAAGTTATTGCATTTGATAGGGATGAAACTGTACTTCCTAGGGTAAAAGAATTAAAAGATAAATATGGTGAAAGATTTACCTTTTTTCAAAATTGTTTTTCGCAAATACTTCCTACATTTCAAAATAATGGTATTGATAAAGTTAATGGCTTGGTTTTAGATATTGGCGTATCATCAATGCAAATTGATACTCCAGAACGTGGATTTTCTTTTCGATTTGATGCACCACTTTCTATGGCAATGGGAAAAAATGATTTGGATGCGAAAGAAGTTATAAACAATTTTTCCGAATCTGAACTTTCTGATATATTTTATAAGTATGGTGAAGAACCAAGATCACGTGCTTTGGCTCGAAGAATTGTAAGTTTAAGAGGTGAAAAACCTATATGCACAACATTTGAATTGGTTGGAATAATAAAAAATCTTTTCGGTGAATGGCAGGCATCAAAAATTACACCAAGAATTTTTCAGGCATTAAGAATTTTTGTGAATGATGAGCTTGGCGAATTGGAACATATTTTATCGGACAGCGAATCTTTACTTAAAAGTGGAGGAAGGTTAGTTGTTGTTGATTTTCATTCATTAGAAGACCGAATTGTAAAAAATTTTATAAAATCAAAAACAGAGGCAAAACAAACATTCTCTCGCTATGTTCCTATTGATATAAAAAATAATGAAAATTTATCCTTTAAAAGTGTTAATAAAAATGCTATAATTCCTTCGAAACAAGAAGTTGATGTAAACCCAAGGGCCAGATCTGCAAAACTTCGTGTTGTGGAAAAATTGTAATTTTATTTTTGAGGGGCAAATTGAATAAATCAAAAGCTTTAGTTTTATCAATTTTGTGTTTGGTAGAAATTTTTTCTGCAATAATTTCTTTTACATTGCAATGGAAGATAAGTCAGTTTGATAAAAATATAAATATGTTCAATGAAGAAATTTCAAAAACTGATGTCGAAATAAAAATACTTAAGACAGAAATTTCTCATCTCACATCCATTTCAAAAGTAAAGGAACTTTCCAATAATTACCTTAAAAATTATAAAAACATAACTCCAAATGATTTTATAAGAGTTATTGATATTCCCGTTAATCCACAATTTGAGTAGGCTATGGTAAAATTCTTTAGAAATTTTTTAAAAAAGGAAAAAGAAGAAACTGTAAACTATGTTTTCGGGGATGATATTCCGTTAGAATGGCTTAATGAAAAAAATAAAACAACTACTGAAAAAAGAGTCAATTTTTTTTCATGGATTTGCATTATTGCATTTTTACTTATAATAGTAAAAGTTTTATCTATGAAAATTACGTTTAATTTTTTGGATACAAAAGTTAATCAAACAAACAAAGTTACATCTTCTTTCCACAGACCAGATATTACAGATAGAAACGGTGAAATCTTGGCAACGAATCTTCCCACTGTGGATTTGTATGCTGATCCAAGATATATGGTCTATCCAGAAGAATCAGTTAAAAAGTTAGTTAAGATTTTGCCTGATTTGAACTATAACGACATTATTAAAAAAGTAAAATCAAATAGAAAATTTATTTACCTTTCACGAAAAATTTCACCATTTGAACAAGAAAAAATTACCCTTATTGGTGAACCAGGCTTCAGATTTATTAAAAATGAAGGACGTGTATATCCTCAATCCAATCTTTTTTCTCACATAATAGGAACCATTGATGTTGATAATAAAGCAATGGGTGGAATTGAAAAATATATTGATGAAAAGAAGTTGATAAATTCTTCAAAACCGGTTGAACTTTCCGTTGATATTTATATTCAGGATGCTATAAGGCAACACCTTATGAAAGCAATGGAAGAATATGGTGCAAAAAGTGCCGGCGGTATAGTGATTGATGTGAAAACCGGTGAAATATTGGGTATGGTTTCTTTGCCTGATTTTCATAATAATGAATATAAAAATATTGTTCTTAACCCTCTTTATAACAACCACACAACTTTGGATGTTTACGAAGTTGGGTCTGTTATGAAAATTTTTAATACAGCCCTAGCAATAGAAAATGGATATCCGAACGATAAAATTTTTGATGTATCAAAAGTATTTATGGTTGGAAATCACAGAGTAAAAGACTCTCATCCAAAAAAATGGCTTTTGAATATGACAGAGGGATTTATTTACTCGTCTAATATTGTTATGGCAAACATTGCAAAAGATTTGGGCATTGATAAGCAAAAAGAGTTTTTAAATAAGCTTAACCTTCTTTCAAAGATAAATTTTGAACTTCCAGAAAGAGGACAACCTTTGACACCAAAGGAATGGAACGAACATGCGAATGCAACAATTGGTTATGGTTACGGTTTATCGCCATCTATGCTTCATGTTGTAACTGCGGTAAATGCAATTGTGAATGATGGACTTTTTATAAACCCAACAATACTTAAACGTGATGAAAATTCAGTTCTAAAATCATACCAAGTAGTAAGTCCAGAAACATCCGATGCGATGAGAAAGCTTATGCGATTGGTTGTTACAAATGGTACCGGATATATGGCGAATCTTCATGATATTTCGGTTGGTGGAAAAACCGGAACTTCGTATAAACTTATAAATGGAAAGTATGATAGTACAAAAACACGTACATTTTTCCTTTCAATATTCCCTACAAATGCCCCTAAGTATACTATGCTTGTTATGCTTGATGAAGCAAATAACAACGGATGCAATACTGCGGCATGTACAACAGTGCCAGTTTCTGCGAAAATTATAAATGAAATTACACCTATTTTGAACCTTGACCTTAAAATTTCAAAAAAATAAAAAAAAACTTAAGAATCAATAAAATTTGTGCTATAATATAAAAAACAACAAACGAGGTGTAAAATGTTTTATAGTTTAAGTGTTTATTTTGACAATATATTTAATCTTTTTAGATATATTACTTTCAGAACCGGAGGTGCTCTTTTAACATCTCTTTTCATCTATATATTTTTCGGAAACAGGTTTATAAACTTTATTAAAACAAAGTTTACCCAACCTATAAGAAAAGAGGGGCCACAAACTCATCTTAAAAAACAAGGTACCCCTACTATGGGTGGAATTTTGATTTTATTTTCAATCCTTACATCTTCTCTTTTATGGTGTAATTTAACAAATGGATATATTTGGATTGTTCTTTTCACAATGTTTTCATTTGGTACGATTGGATTTGTAGATGATTATTTCAAAGTTGTTCACGGAAATGCATATCGTGGACTTTCTGCAAAATTAAGACTTGTTCTTCAATTTGCTTTAAGTGGTATTATTTGTTTTGGTATTTACAGTCTTATGCCTAATGAGTTTAAAATGACAATCACAATGCCATTTTTCAAAAACATTTTGTGGGATTTGGGAATAATTTATTTCTTGTTTGTTGCATTTGTTATTGTAGGTACAGCAAACGCAGTAAACCTTACTGATGGTATTGATGGACTTGCAAGTATGACAATGATAAGTTCATTTGCTGTATTCTTGCTTGTATCATACTTGATTGGCCGTTCAGATTATTCACTTTACCTTTTCCTTCCATACGTTCCAGGAGTTGGTGAAGTAACAGTTTTGATTGGATCAATTATTGGTGCAGTACTTGGATTTTTATGGTTCAATGCTTATCCTGCAAAAATATTTATGGGTGATGTTGGATCACTTGCCTTGGGATCAGGACTTGGCGTTATAAGTGTTATTACAAAGAGTGAATTTTTACTTCTTATCAGCGGTATGATTTTTGTTGTAGAAGCTCTTTCTGTTATGCTTCAGATTGCATCATACAAGTTCAGAGGTAAAAGACTTTTCCGTATGGCACCAATCCATCATCATTTTGAACTTAAAGGTTGGAGCGAACAAACCGTTGTTATAAGATTTTGGATTATATCTATAATACTTGCTTTGGTTGCTTTATCATCACTTAAAATAAGATAATTTCAGAGGATTAAATGATTAATAATTTACTTAATAAAACCGTTGCTATTCTTGGTCTTGGTAAGACAGGTATGGCAGTTGCAAGAGAATTAAAAATTCGTGGCGTTCATGTAATTGGATGGGACGATAAAGAAGAATTAAGAAGAGAAGCCGCAAAATTAAATGTTTCAATTCAAGATTTGAAAACTGTGGACTTTTCGACTGTGGAACTTTTGATTATAAGTCCAGGAATTCCTCATACCTACCCTGCTCCTCATCCTGTTGCAAAATTGGCAAAGGAACATAATGTTAGAATTATTTCTGATATTGAACTTTTTGTTTCGTCATATAAGGATGCAAAATATATCGGTATTACAGGAACAAATGGAAAATCGACAACAACCGCACTTATATATCATATATTAAAAGAAAATGGTATTCCATGTGCAATTGGTGGAAATTTTGGTATTCCTGTTTTCGATTTACCAGTACTTGGAAGTGATGGTTACTACGTTTTTGAAATGTCAAGTTACCAAATTGAACTTTCTCCATCTATTGATTTTGATATTTCTGTTCTTTTGAATATTACTCCGGATCATTTGTCACGTCACAATGGTATGGATGGATATATTGCAGTAAAGAAACAAATATTTACAAGAAAGTCTGGAAAAAATGCAGTTAATGTTGTTGCAGTTGATGATAATCACACAAAAAAGATTTTCAACGAACTTTGCAATGAACAACCAAAATCAAAAAATATTCCTGTATCTTCTTCGAAAAAAGTTGATGGTGGATACTATGTTTCATCAAATGGTATTTTGATTGATAACACAAAAGGTGAAAAAAAGGAAATTTTCGATTTGAAAACCCTTACAAACCTTCGTGGAAAACATAACTGGCAAAATATTGTTGCGGTATTTGCTGCTGTTAAAAAGACTGGGCTTCCTACAACAAAGATTATAAATGCAATAAAGTCATTTAAAACTTTGGAACACAGAATTGAAGATGTTGGTACATTTGCCGGAATACAATTTATTGATGACTCAAAGGCTACTAACGCAGAATCTGTAAAATATGCGATTGATTCAATGAAAGATATTTATTGGATTATTGGTGGAAGACAAAAGGAAGGCGGTATCGACCTTTTGAAACCACAACTTGGCGATGGAAATATTAAGCGTACTTTTGTTATTGGAGAATGTGAAAAGAATTTCTATGCCGTAACAAAGAATGTAATTCCTTCTTATAAATGTCACAAGTTGGATAAGGCTGTTTATAAGGCTTTTAAACTTGCATTAAAAGATTTGAAGAAGGGAAAGGTTGAAAAACCTATTATTCTTCTATCACCTGCAACTGCATCTTTTGATCAATATAAATCTTTTGAAGAAAGAGGAGATCACTTCAAGGCTTTGTTCAAAGAAATAAAAGAAAAGTATGCTAAGAAATTAGGATAGTATATGTTTATAAGACGTACAGAAAATAATTGGCTGGCCAAGTGGTGGCTTGGAGTTGATAAGATAATTTTATTTTCTGTACTTGCTCTTATCATATTTGGTATTGTTATTCAAATTTCTGCAAGTCCATACCAAGCAAGACGAATGGGGCTTAGTGATGAATATCACTTTGTGAAAAATATTTTTGTTTACATTTGGATTGGTATTGGTGCAATGATTACGATATCGACGATAAAAGTTCAGACAATAAGAAAGTATGCTCTTTTTACGTTTCCTTTTATTTGCTTTTTATTATTCGTAACATTATTTTTTGCAAAGACAAAGGGGGCTTCTCGGTGGATTAATCTTGGTTTTATGAAAATACAACCTTCTGAATTTTTGAAACCATTCTTTGCAATAGTTATTGCCATGATTTTAGTAAGGATAAAAGAGCTTGGAAATGCACTAAAAGAAAATACCAATCAAAAGAAAAGAAATGGCGTATTTGTATTTATTTTACGAATAATGATTTGTATTTCAAAATTTTTTGGGGCGTTTATTTCTTTATTCAAAAGAAAATCGAAACAGAATGGAGAACTTACCGAAGTACAGAAACTTAAGAAACGTAGAAAAAATTACATATTTCTTTTGGCGGGGATTACTTTGGTAATTTGTGGAATCTTGCTTAAACAACCAGATGTTGGTATGACCGTAACCTTTGGTGTAATATTTTTATCCGAGATTATTGCGGCGGGGCTTCCATGGTGTATTGTGGTTATTGGTATTGCTTTGGCATTATGCGGAATTCCTTTAATATACTTTTTCTTGCCACATTTTGCACACAGAGTTAATCAATTCTTATCAGATGATAATTATCAATTACAAAAGGCTTTGGAAGCGATAAAAGAATCAAACCTTTTGTTTGGTGGGCATTCAAATAATTTAAAAACTGTTGTTCCGGATATTCATACCGATTTTATTTTCGCAGCAGTAATTGAAGAAACTGGTCCTATACTTGCCATATTATTGATACTTATGTTTTTAACTTTGATTTTGCATATACTTTACAAGCTTAAAACAAAAGATAATTTGTTTGTTGTATTTGCGGGAATTGGTATTACAAGCTATATAACATTCCAGATTTTATATAACCTTATTTCGACATTGGGTATTGGCCCAACAAAGGGTATGACTTTGCCATTTATATCTTATGGTGGATCATCATTTATTTCTTCTTGTATTGCCATAGGAATTATTTTATCATTACTTCAAGATCAAAATTTACGGAGATAAGATATGAAGAAAAATAATAGAGTTGTAATTGGTGCCGGTGGTACTGGCGGACATTTATTTCCTGCTTCTTCTATAAAGAAGGCATTGGAAGATATTGGATACAAAGTTTATTTGATTACCGATAAAAGAGGTAAAAGATTTGCCGATAAATTTGAAAATATTTCGGTTATTATCGGTGGCGGTATGAGTGGAGAAAGCTTTTTTTACAGATTAAGAAGTCTTTCAAAGCTTGCAGTTGGATTTATTCAAACATTTTTCTTTATGCTTAAAATACGCCCCGTTGCCGTTATTGGAATGGGGGGATATATTTCCGTTCCTGTTGTTTTATGGGGAAAGATTTTAAGAAAGAAGACTTTTGTGCATAATGCAGACTCTATACTTGGAAATGCAAATATATTACTTTCAAAGTTTGCAGATGTAACTATGGTTTCATTTAAAGATACAAAAAAAATTCCACCACAGGCAAAAGTTCACTTTACCGGACTTCCATTACGTGAGGATGTAAAAGCTGTAGCAAATGTCCCATTTAAATCTGTTAAGGGTGGGAAAACAATAAATATTGTTGTTATGGGTGGTTCACAAGGTGCAAAAATCTTTGGGGATGTAGTATCAAAGGCAATTTCTTTATTTGATACAAAGGAAAAGAAAAGATTTTTCGTTTACCAACAGGTTGTTGCCGAAGATGTTAATAAAATTTCAAAGTTTTACAAAAAAATTGGGGTAAAGGCAGAAATAAAACCATTCTTTACTAACCCAGCGGAACTCTTGGCATTGGCAAATATATTTATTGGACGTGCCGGTGCATCAACAGTATTGGAAATAGGAACAGTTGGAAGACCTTCGATTTTTATTCCTATTATGCATAAAGATAGACAACAATTCATAAATGCTGAACAAATTACATCGGTTGGCGGTGGTGAAATTATTCCACAACCTGAGTTTTCTGCCAAAAATTTGTATAAAGTCCTAGAAAAAATGGTAAAAGATGAAAATTTACTTGAAAATATGGCGAAAAAAGCTAAAATCTTTCAAGTCAAAAATGATGCAAGCAAAAATATTGCTGAATTGGTTGACTGTGTAATTAAAAAGAAAAAAGGTTTTTAAATTGTTAGATATGAATTTAAAAGAGCTTTCAAAATCAAAAGTTTTCCACTTTATTGGTATTGATGGCATTGGAATGAGTTCTATTGCTGAAGTTCTTTTTAAAACTGGTTTTTGTGTTCAAGGTTCAAATGAAGTTGAGGGCGAAAATATGCTTGCCCTTAAGAATATGGGAGCAAAGGTTTTTGTCGGACATAAGGCTGAAAACATTGATGGTGCAGATTATGTTGTATTTTCTTCTGCTGTACCTGAAAATAATGTTGAAATGGTAGAGGCAAAAAAACGTGGGCTTCCTATTATTGAACGTGCCGAAATGCTTCAATATGTATTTACACTTAAAAAATCTATTGCTATTTCTGGAACGCACGGAAAAACAACAACTACTTCTTTCGTTGGTACTATGCTTGATGTTGCTGGATTTGATTCAACAATCATTGATGGCGGTATTATGAATAGATATGGTTCAAATGCAAAGGTTGGTAGTGGCGATTATATTGTTGCCGAAGCATGTGAAGCTTTTGGTAATATAAAACATTATACAACTGATATTGCTGTGGTTACAAATATTGATGCTGAACACATGGAATATTATAAGACATTTGATAACCTTAAAAATTATTTCAGAGATTTTATTGGAAGAGTTCCAGCGGATGGTTTGGTTGTTGCATGTGCTGATCACCCTATTGCATTGGAGCTTGCAAACGAAGTTATTGGTAAAAAAAATGTTATAACATACGGTATTGATAACAAGGCCGATATTATGGCTGAAAATATTTCTTTTGATACAAATGGTTCACATTTTGATGTAAAGTTTGCTGATGGAAAAGTTATTAAAGGTTTTTCATTACCACTTTTCGGAAAACATAATGTACTTAATTCTTTGGCATCTATTGCTATTGCAAAGTTTTTAAATATTTCTGATGAAAAGATTTTGGCCGGAGTTAAGGAATTTACCGGAACACAGCACAGATTTACAAAGGTTGCGGAAGTTAATGGTATTACCATTTTCGATGATTATGGTCATCATCCAAAGGAAATTGAAACAACTCTTGCTATGGCTCGTGGTATTGCAAAGGATAAAAAGATTTTTGCAATATTCCAACCACACAGATATTCAAGATTAACAGACTTATTCGAAAGTTTTTTAAAATGTTTTAACAATGCAGACTATGTTATCTGTATGCCAGTTTATGCGGCTGGAGAATCTTCGGATAATATGAAGACACATGATGATTTTTACGAGGCAATGTTGAAACTTGGTGAAAAAAAATCCTTTAAAATCAACAAGTTCAATGAAATCACTGAGATTATATTGTCAAATGCAAAATCTGGTGATATAATTGTGTCACTTGGTGCTGGAAGCATAAAACATTACATTTATGATTTACCAGATTTACTAACAAAATAGAAAGCTTATTATGAAAGATTTACCAAAAGTAAAAGGCGAATTACTTGAAGATTACGAACTTGCTAGTTTAACAAGATTTAAGACTGGTGGTGTGGCTGAAGTTTACTTTTCCCCACGCGATGTTGATGACCTTTCAAATTTTTTGAAAAAGGCTCCTAAGGATATGCCTATACACATAATTGGATTTGGTTCCAATGTACTAATTCGTGATGGTGTTTTGAATGGTATTGTGATAAGACTTCAAAATGATAACTTTTCACAAATTGAAAAAATCGATGATACTACAATAAGATGTGGTGCATTTACATCAAGTATTGCAATTTCAAAGTTTTGTGCTGAAAACAATATTTCTGGGATGGAATTTTTGTTTGGTATCCCTGGTACTATTGGTGGTGCAATACTTACAAATGCCGGTTGTTTTGGCGGTGAAATGAAAGATATTGTTGTATCAGTTGATGCTATTGATAAAATAAATGGTGAAAAAAAGACTTTCTCTTTAGATGAATGTGGTTTTTCTTATCGTAAATCCAATATTTCTTCACGTTGGGTTTTCACATCTGTTGTAATTAAGGGTGTTGCCGGTAAGAAAGAAGAAATCCTTAAAAAAATGGATGAAATAAAAACCAAAAAAGATTCAGTACAACCAACATATACAAAAACAACTGGTTCTACTTTTAAAAACCCAAGTACAGAACATCCTGCATGGAAGCTTATTAAAGAAGCTGGTTGTCAGGGGATGAAATTGGGTGGTGCAGTTGTATCCCCTGTTCACGCAAACTTCATTGTAAATGAAGACAATGCAACATCTGCTGATATTGAGGATTTGGCGGAAAAAGTAAGATTGATGGTTTATGAAAAATTTGGAATAATGCTTGAATACGAAATAAAAATTATCGGTTCAAGAAAACTTGAAAATCCTTAAAAAATATGCAACACTTTGAAACACTTTTACACATATTTGAAAAAGTATGTGAAGATTGTTGCATTTATACTTATTTTATGTTTTAATTATATAAAACAAAGGGAGATTTATTATGGCTCAAAAACATTCTTCATTCACAAAATTATTTACATTATTGGCTTTTGTATTTTTCGGTGCATCGATTGTTTCGTATGAAATATCTAGTTCGAAAAAAACTGGGGCTGCATCTAAATCAAAGGCTAATACCGCAAAAAAAGATGCTGATGTTTACGAAATGTTAGAACTTTTCGGTAAAGCATTCGAAATAACAAAAGACAGATACGTTGATGAAGTTGATAATAAAAAATTAATTGAAAATGCGATTGATGGAATGTTATCAAAACTTGACCCTCACTCAAGCTTTTTGAACGAAGATGACTTTAATAATATGAACGAACAAACTTCTGGTTCATTCGGTGGACTTGGTATCGAAGTTACAATGGATAAAGGTGTTATTAAGGTTATTTCTCCACTTGATGACAGCCCTGCATTCAAGGCGGGTGTTGAAGCGGGTGATTTGATTACCCACATTGATGGTGTCCAAGTTCAAGGTCTTACCTTACAAGAAGCAATTAAGCGTATGAAGGGAAAACCAGGCACAAAAGTAAAGCTTAAAATTTTCCGTGAAAACTCTGAACCATTGGATATTACTGTTACCCGCGATATTATTCGTACAGAACCAGTAAAATCAAAAATGAAGGCAGATAACTCTGTGGGATATGTTCGTCTTTCTACATTCAATGAAAATTCATACAATGATATGGTAAAAGCAATTAAGAAAATCAAATCCGAAAATCCAAAAGTTTTGGGTTTCATACTTGATTTAAGAAACAATACTGGTGGACTTCTTGATCAGGCGGTAAAAATTTCTGATGCATTTTTGAATGAAGGTGAAATTGTTTCTATTATGGCACGTCAAGAAAATGCAAGCCGTGTATTCTTTGCATCAGAGGGCGATGTTTTAGACAACAAGCCTTTGGTTGTGATTATAAATGGCGCTTCGGCATCGGCTGCGGAAATTGTTGCTGGTGCATTGCAAGATCACAGACGTGCAGTTTTGATTGGAACAAAATCTTATGGTAAGGGTTCGGTTCAAACACTTATTCCTATTGGTGATATTGCACTTAAGATTACAACTGCAAGATATTACACTCCAAGTGGTCGTTCGATACAGGCAGATGGTATTGAACCAGATGTTGAAGTTAATCGAGCAAAGATTGAGGAAGTAAAAGAAGACAGACTTTTCTCTGAAGAAACTTTGACTAATGCCCTTAAAAACGACACAAAGGACAACTCAATTATCAAAAAGTATGCTAAAGCTGAACGTGAAAAGCAAGAAGAAGAACGTGATAAAAATGATTATCAACTTAACCGTGCCGTTGATATGGTAAAAGCTTTGGCTGTATATGGTGAAAGATTTAATGTAAAGCCTGTGAAAAAGGCAACTAAACCTGCACCCGTAAAAACAACTATAAAGGCAAATACTAGTGTAAAGCCCGCACCTGTAAAAATCAATACTGATAAAAAGGCAAAGTAATGAAGAAAACTCTTTGCCTTTATGTTGGTTATGATAAATTTGGTAAAATAGATGATTACGTTGTCGATGCGCTAAAGCGTTATTCAAAATTTTGTGATGTTTACTATTTGGCGGACTGTATTTTGACAAAAACGGGGGGGTGTCAAGGGTAAAAAATTACGCAATTTACGCTGATGCATATCGTCATGGTAAGTATGATTTCGGTTCTTGGTCCGAACTTTTCAAAAAAATTGGTTGGAAAAATGTTGCAAAGTATGAAAGACTTATTCTTGTAAATGACTCTTGCTATGGTCCATTTTATGATATTGAAAAACTTTGCACAACAGATTTCGATAAAAGCCAGTATGATATTTTAGGGTATACAGAAAATAAAAATAAAAGCAAAAATAGACGTCACATTCAATCGTTCTTTTTTGTATTTAAGAAAAATGTTTTTACCAATAAAAAGTTTCAGAAATTTTTCGAAAATGTTGAACATTTACAATCAAAAGATGATATCCTTATAAAATATGAAAAAGGTTTATCTCAACTTCTTATGAAGCTTGGATTCAAATATACTACATTTATAAAAAATGCTACTGCATACTATCCAAACAAAATTATGAAGCAAAATGGATTTTTGCTTAAGACTTCGTTTTTTACACGTACACAGCCAGATGAAAGTTTACTTTGTTTTAAAGGTTTTGAAAAACGATATCCAGATTACAATGAAAATCTTATCACAAACCATGCGAAACGTATGGGAGTTGATGTCGATGATATGATAAAAAAATCTATTCTTATTATCAGAAATTACAAAAGTGTGGATGATTTAAAATTCTTACTTGGGAAATATAAAATTTTCACACCGTTTGTTTATATAGCTTTAAATATAGAAAGGATTATTTTCCTTAGTTTTAGAAAAACTATTTTCAAGCTATTCCGTTCAATAAGAAAAAGAATCAAACGACTTTTTAATTAAATTTTAAGCTTTTGAAATTCTTTTGTATCCATATCAACTGCATTTGGATTTTGTTGCAAAAGTGATGTCAACAAATCGCATGGAATAAAACCATTAGCTTCACGAAAATCCATAAGATTTGCATTTTTACCAATAACTTCTGCCCACAAAGATTTTTTCAAAATATTTTCTGGGACATTGGAAACATCAATTATTGTATTATTCATGGAAATAATACCAACAACTGGACATTTATACTTTCCATCAATTACCATATAAGATGTTGCAAAGTTTGCACCACTTTTAAGCATTGCACGAATCTTATCTTTCCATTTATTTGTATGGCTTAAGCTTCTTGAATAACCATCCTTATAACCAATATTTAAAATGGCAACTTTCATATTTTTAGGAGCCATGTATCCACCGAAATAACCAATAGATGCCCCCTTACATACATCACGAATTTGCAAAATTTTTGCATATATAGAAATAACAGGTTTCATTTCACGAAGAACACCATAGATACCGTAACCTACCCTTAGTAAATCAAAATGATAATCTAATGGAAGACGGAACGAACCACCAGTTGCAGAAAGGCTTAATTTTGCCTTTGGAAGCATAGAAGTCATCTTTTTGAAACATGCAAGTTGTGCATCGTTCGCCCTATCTTTTTTTGTATAAGAGCTGTGAAGGTGACTTATATACAAAACGACATCAAGGTTTGAAGTTAATGTCTTAAAATTTTTTGAAAGCTCCTCTACCTCAACTAATGAAAGACCGGTACGGTTCATACCTGTATCAAAATGTATACCGATTTTTGCGGTTTTCTTTAATTTTTTAAGTACTTCGTTATAATTTTTGATTTGATCAAGATTTATACAAATTGGAATAATTTTATTTTCTGCAAATGTTTTTTCCTGACCTTTTTGTACGCCGGCAAAGGTATATACATTTGCATCAGGGTTGGAAATAATCGATTTTGCATTTAATGCCTCAATAATATCCTGACAGAAAAAATTTGAAATTTTATTCTTTTCAAAAATTGGCAAAGTTTTTTCAATACCTATACCATAAGAATTAGATTTTATTACAACCCCAAGCTTTGAGCCAAAAATTTTTTTTGCCTTTTTTACATTATCATCAAAAGCTTTTTCATCAAAAACTCTGATTACATCATAATTTTCAAAATTTTTCATAATAATAACCCCTTTTTTCAAGGTTTGATTTTACATTTTTTTCAATAAATATACAAGAAAAACTTTCTATTGATTAGTTATATTTTTTCCTATAAAATACTATGGTATTAATATGAAGGGATAAGATAAATGTTACTTGCTAAATTATTAGAAAATATTTCATACGATATTGAAAACAAAAATTTGGATTTAGAAATAAAATCTGTTGAGAATAATTCCACAAAGGTTATTGATGGAAGTCTTTTTATTGCAATAAAGGGAACAAAGGTTAATGGTGCGGACTTTATTGATATGGCAATAAAAAATGGTGCCGTTGCAATCTTAACAGATAAGGAAAACAAAGAATGTGTGAACACCGAAAACTATAAAAATGTTCCATTTATTTTCGTTGATAATATTCGTTTGGTAGAATCTGTTATCGCAAGTACTTTTTATCCATTACAACCAGATTTTGTTTGTGCGGTAACTGGTACAAATGGTAAAAGCTCGGTTGTAAATTTCGTACGCCAGATGTGGGAATTTGTTAATATCAATTCTGCATCTATTGGTACAGTTGGTATTCACACATCAGATGGTGTTGGTGGAAAAACTTTGACTACTCCGGATGCGATTGATTTGCACAAAAATTTGGATAGCCTTACACAATCAGGTGTGAAAAATGTTGCGATTGAAACTTCCAGTCATGGTATAGAACAACATCGTGCCGACAGTGTAAAGATTATAACTGCTGGCTTTACAAATATTTCGAATGATCATTTAGACTATCACAAAACTGTTGATGATTATTTCAATGCAAAGCTTCGTTTGTTTTCTGAACTTCTTGATAAAAACGGTACTGCGGTTATAAATATTGATGATGAAAGAGGTCAAACCGTTTTTGATGTATGCAAAGGTCGTGGTGTAAATGTCATCACCTATGGTGAAAGTGAAAATGCTGATATATGTCTTAAGAAATATGAAATTGTTCAAGACAAGCAAGAAATTACTTTATCAATATTTGATAAGATTTACGATTTAACATTAAACCTTGTTACAAAGTTCCAGGTATATAATTTTATGTGCGCTCTTGGAATGTTTATTTCTTCATATAAGGAATGGGAAAAGGTTATTCCATTTGTTTCAAGTATAAAGAATGAAAAGGGACGTATCGAATATGTTGCGACAACACCTAATGGTGCAAAAATTTATGTTGATTTCGGTCATAATGGTGACGGACTTAAAAAGCTTTTGACAGAGTTTCGTCCTTATGTGAAACACAACCTTATTTGTATAGCAGGTTGCAGTGGCGACAGACCGGATATTCGCCGTATCGAAATGGGAAAGGTTTTAAATCAATATGCCGATACAGTTGTTATCGTTGATGATAATCCAAGAACCGAAGATCCTGAAAATATCAGAAAAACTTTGGTAAAATATTGTCCAAAAGCAAGGGTTATTCCGAATCGTTACGATGCAATAAATGAAATTATTGATACATCCAGAGATTGGGATTCAATCATCATTTGTGGTACAATGTATGAAAAGGATAAAGAGTTTATTCGTAAGAAATTACAGCTTTCATCAAAACCTTTGAATACTCTTTTGAAAGAAGCCGGATATGATACAGAAGGTGCAACCGATACTCCTATACACCTTGTATCATGCGATTCAAAAACTATTATTGATGGAAGTATTTTTGTTGGTATAAAGGGTTTTGCACAGAACGGTGCTAATTACTCATTCGATGCAATAACAAAGGGGGCAAAGGCTGTTGTTATTGAACCATCATACGAATTTGATGAAAAAACAAAGGCTCTTATCTCTGAAAAAAATATTGTTGTTATAAGAACTGAAAATACAAGAAAGGCTTTGGCCGATTTGGTGTTTACATTCTATGATAAAAAACAGCCAGAAACAATTTGTGCGATAACAGGAACCAGTGGTAAATCTTCGGTTGTTGATTTCACACGCCAAATTTGGGGCTTGCTTTCACTTCCAACAATAAGTATTGGAACAATTGGTATTATCGCAGAAAATGTTTACAGCCGAAAATCTATTGTAAAGTTCAGTGATGCCGACCACACAACACCTGGTAATGGTGAGGCGTATAAGTTCCTTAAATACTTCAAAGAAAAGTATGGTGTTGAAAATGGTGCAATTGAGTTATCAAGTCATGGCCTTGATCAGCTTCGTATGGAAAATATAAAGATTTCTGCGGCTGGATTTACAAACCTTGGAACCGACCATCTTGAATTTTATGGAAGCTATGACGCATACCTTAAATCAAAGTCAAAACTTTTCCGTGAAAACCTTGATAAAAACGGAACCGCAGTTTTGAATGCTGATGTGCCAGAGTATCAATACTTAAAAGATATTTGCGATAGCCGTGGTGTAAAGGTTTTCTCTTATGGTAGAAAGGGAACCGAACTTAAAATCATCAACCAAACAACAAGTTTGGAAGGTCAAGTTGCCGATGTTGAAATCTTTGGTAAAAAGTATCACTTAGATTTAAAAATCCTTGGTTCATTCCAGCTTAACAACCTCCTTTGCGCATTGGGTATGGTTATTGCGACAACACCAAATTGGGAACAGGCAATACCACTTCTTTCACAAGTAAGAAACGCCCTTGGTCGTCTTGAATATATGGGAAAGACAAAATCCGGCGCAAGCATTTATGTCGATTTTGCTTATAAGGGAGAAGCATTGGAAAATACTCTTAAAACCCTTCGCCCTATGTTAAAAGAAGGTGGCAGGATTATCAATGTGTTCAGTACTTGCGGTGATATTTATGAGGCAAACACCCGTAGGTTCGAGCTTGGAACAGTAACACATAAGTACGCGGATGTTTCTATTTTGACTGATGATTCGCCAAGGGGTGAGGATCCACAAAAAATCCGTAACGATATTTTAAAATATTGTCCAGAAGCGATTGAAATAAAGACTGGTCGTCGTGATGCGATAAAAAAAGCAATGGAAATTTCAAAAGAAAATGATGTGATTTTGGTTGCCGGAAAGGGACACGAGGACTATGTAACTTTTGGTACAAAGAATATTCCATACACAGATCAGGAAACAATATTGGAGTTAATAAAAGAGGGATGTTAAATACCTATACTATCATCCACCGACAGCACCTGTCATTTAAGTAGCTGGCACTGGAATCCATATTCACACCTCCCCGTCATTCTAGCGCTTGACACTGGAATGACAAAAGAAATTCACACTGAAATAATAAAAATCCCCACCAAGAAATTGATGGGGACTTTTTTATACAAAAAAAATTTTCAAACATTCCAAATATAGTAAAGTTTAATCTGTTATTCACCTGTACAAGTATATTCATAATAATTATCTTCAGTACGATGACTTCCTCCCCAATAATTTTTCAATGTACTCCTAGTAAATCCATTATTACTTAATTCGTTAAGATATCTACATCCGTCACAATATCCTGATGATGTATCATAATTATAATCACAATAACAATAACTATATTTACTAGATTTAAAATGAATTTCAAATTTCTCTCCATATTTCTTTGTTACAGTCTCTCTAGTTTTAGTACGTCCTCTACTCCAACAATGACCATTCGAATTTCCAGACGCCCATGAATAACCACAAGATTCAATTTCATATGTCATTGTACAAGTAATTTCCTCACACTTTCCATTTACCATCTTGTATCCCGCATCACATATACAAGCAGAACTAGAACTACTACGATGTGCATATTCTCCACATTTTGGATAACAACCGTGAAGTTCACTAACTATTGTTATAATACCACTCCTTCTTCTTTCTCTATCAACCCTTTCATACCCATCATTACATACACACGATGTTCCAGAGCGATGGGAGTTTGCTTCACATGGAGCATAGCATTTTGATGAAATACATTCGTATCCATTGGAGCAACTTTTTGAACTAGTTTCTGTTTCTTGTTTCGGATTTGCAGTTGAAGATGTGTTTCCTGTTGAATTACAGTATGTTGTCTTTGTACGAGTTCTTGTTCCACATTCCTCGGAT
>CACZYB010000001.1 GCA_902785275.1 uncultured Pseudomonadota bacterium | reverse complement strand
ATTTGTTGACTGAGTTTGATTTTTTGCTTGAACCGGAACGTTTACTTGAACCTTTTCTTTTTGCATAGGTTTCTGCACCAAGTATTAAAGATAAGAAGAAAACGCAGAAAACCGAAGTTTTACCTATATTTGCAAGGAGTTTACCCCCCCCGATTCGTCTATTTTGTCCAAACATTTTTCACCCTTTCTCTCTATTTTTATATGAGAATATTTTATCATATTTTAGGTATGTTTGCAATGAGAAATATGAATTTTTTAGAAAGTATAATCGGTATATTTAAATTCACGGCGAGCTTGTCTTGCTGCCTCAAGAATATCAAACGCATTTTGTTTTGGGTTTGAAAGGGTAAGTGTACCAAAACCAGCCTCTAGATTTGTGCTGTGCGAATCTTTTGTATCAAGAATCCATTTGTTTGGTTCGGAATTTGGTTCACCATATTTTGAAAGGACGAAATACCAAAAAGCACGACGTCTTTCTTCTCTTTGATATTGGAAATTTTCCGAATCACCATACTTTTTATTTAAGTCGTTTTTATATTCGACTTTCCAAACTTTGTTTTCTGTGATTGGACTGGTAAAATATATACTTATTTCTTCGTTTGTATCATACTTTTTGTAATTAACCTTTGATACATACTCCATTTTATCCTTCTTTGCCAAACCCTTTATACAAGCCTTTAGATTTTCAGGGATAAGTATATTTCTTTTACGACAAAGCGCATCATAGTTGTATCTGAAATATTTTGGAATATCGTATTCAACGTTTACAAGTTTATATTTGTGTTCCTTTAGAACTTCTTTTACCTTTGGATAATCCTGTCCAAGTTGGACACCGGCAACATCAAAATATTTCACTCTATCATTTAGTTCGGAAGTGATTACTTCGGTGGTACCCTCTTCCACATAATCTTCGTATTCTTCTTCCTCACCGTCTTCACCAACAGTATCTTCTGTTTCCTCTGTTTCTTCGATTTCCTCAACTTCCTCATCATCAGCAGAATATGCAAATGGGGAAAATGCAAAGGTCAAACAAAACAACAATGGAAAAATACGAAATTTCAATATCTCTCTCCTCTTACTTATGGATAATATAACATAATTTTTTTTTATGCAATAAGTTATTTATTTTCTATTACTTTTGAAATTTCATCGTTATCAATTAATTCTTGTAATTTTTTAAATATAACATCGGTAATGAAATTATCTTCATCAAATTTTGTTAAAAACAAAGATGATTTCTTATTTATAACAAAGAAATAGTATATTGGAAAATCTTTATATTCGGCAATGTTCAGACTGTTAAGTTTTTCGGAACCTTTGTTTTTTTCAAGATATTCATCAATCAATGATTTTGTTGTGATGAAAACTTTATTGTTTACAAAAACCTCCTCTAATGCGGATTGGGTTGTTTTATATTTTTCATAATCTTTGTTTTTAAGGTATGGGATATCAAAACCTTGGATACCTATTATTGGAAGATTTATATTTTTTACATCTGAAACAAAATCTTTTGAAAACGCAAAATCTTTTTGTAATGACTTTTTATTTGAAATAATAACCAAATAGTCGGTAAATATTGGAACAGAAACATAATCAAGGTATTTTGTAAAATCTTCGGAAAAAGTTGCACCTAACATAATTTCTGGGTTTGATGATGGTGCATAAATTGCTGTATTTGATAATGCAGAATAATAGTCATCATAATTTATAAAACTTGGTTCAATATCAATATCTTTTGTTATCTCTTTTATTATATTATGTAAACCACCAGAAGTATTTTTGGAAAAACGACCATAGTTATTTGGAATACCGCTTAAATCTTTTGCCTGTGGAATAACAGTATAGTTTACCTGTATTTTTGTATTTGAATAAACAGATAGATTAAAAATGAAACTTAATATGAAAAATATAACCCCTCTTTTAATCATACTAGCCATCCTCATGATAAAGAAGAATTGTTATGCAAAGCAATACTGCAATAAGGGATATACTTATAGAAGAAAGTAAAAGTGGTAATCTTCCAGAAGCACCCATTGCGTGAATAACTTGGTCCAAAAAGAACATTCCAAATCCTGTCAAAACTCCACCTGAAAGCTTTAGAACTAAGTTTGCCTGATTTCTTTTTGGTGAAATGGAAAATATTGATGAAATCAAAAGCATTGCACAAAGTGTAAGAGGCATAAATAACAAAGTATAAAAATATGAACGATGCTTACGAGCAGAAAAACCTGCTTCTTCAAAAAAGCTTATGAATCCAGGAAGCTCCCAGAAAGAAAAAGTTTCTGGTGCCGAAGAATTTTCTTCTATCTTATCAATAGTCAAACTTGTTGGATAATCGTATGATTCAAAATATTCAGTAATAAGTTTTGGATTAACCATTTTTACATCAATAAGTGCAAGATTTTTATTATCTAAGGTTGCGGATTTTGCCTCAATTCTTCTTAAGAAATTATTATTCAAATCAGTTACGTAAATAACAATATTCTTACCGGAAAGGGATGAACCTTCTTTCTTTATATACTCGGAATTTATGAATGATTGAGTAAAGTCGGATTTTTCCTTTAACCATAAACCTTGCTGTGAAAACAAAAGTGGGTTAGAATGACTTACTTCGTATTTATATCTTAATTTTGAAACATGTTTTTGTAATGCAGAGTTTATAGGACTTAACACCATCATATTAAGAAAACCTAATGCAATACAAACGCCAAGTATTGGTGTTATAAATTGCCAAACGGAAAGACCGATGGAACGAATAACGGTAAGTTCGGATGTTCTAGATAATCTCCAGAATGTAAGAATTCCAGCCAATAAAACTGAAAGAGGTAATGTGGTATTAAGTGTATAAAATACATCAAGCATTGCAAACTGTGCAGTAACAGAAAATGGTACATTTACAGCCTTTCCTGCAAAATTTTTTGTATTGTTAATAACAGAAAAAAGGGCGATTATACCTGAAATACAAAAAAATACCAATCCAAATGACTTTAAGAAGTGGATGGCTAAAAATCTATAAAGAATGTTATACTTTTTTATTAACATACTTCCTTTATACTATATTTTTTTAGAAAATAAAGGAATTTTTATTTATTTTGTAAATTTAAAATCAACAATTTTATCTTTTTCAACTTGCGGTAAATAATATCCACCAATATAACCAGCGGTACGGATATTTATTCCGTTTAATGTTTCGTTTAAAGAGAAGATTTTATCTTTATCCGAACTTATTGAATAAGAAATTTCAATAAGGTGCAAAACTGTACCATTGAAAATCGCAGTTGAATCAATTATTCGGTAAAGAGGAATGTTTATTTTATGAAGTGCAGTTTTAAGCCAATCGTTTGTAATATTTTCTGATGTAGCAATCGCGATAACACTTCTGTCATAACCATAAAATGAATTTGTTTTACCAATCAAATACTCCTCTGGTTCATCATAATTTTGAACAAGAGGAAGTTTTGTAATAATCTTTATATTTTTATTTTCCTCAGCCAAAAGCGGTATCCACCAAACATCCTTTGGTGTGGTTTTTGTTGCAGAAATTGATGCAAGCATATTTGGATAAGTTGAAATTGCATCAATTATTGCAAGGTTTTTTGAAAAACTTTTGTACTTAATTGAATTAGAGAAAGAAAAAAGTAAGTTTAAATTTTGTTTTGCCCTGTTAAATGAAGCTTGGGCATCCTTTTTCGACTGTATACCAATTTCAATATTCTTTCCAAAAAGGTTACATGCATTCAAAATCCCAGCGGTAAAAGATAAAACAGAATTATCACATTTTCTTTGTTCTGTTATCTTTTGAATAGAATTGGATAACTCTGAAAATAAATCAGAAAAAGATGAATTAGAAGAATTAAGTTCCTTTTTTAATTCCTTTCTTTTTACAAGAAGGTCATAGATAGAAATATCAATCACATCAAGTGTATCAAGTATTTCTTTTTTTTCATCAACAGATAATTCTTTCTTTTTATGTATCATAGCATCCTCGGATTAACATCTTGGTATTATATCAAAAAAAACCTTTTTATTAAAGGATAAAATTAAAAATTTAAAAAGTTATTCACTTTTCACAGGTTAAACAACAACTATTTATTTAATTTTTATTGTTTATTGTTGAATTTTGGTGTATAAATAGTATCAAGAGGGAATTATGGCAAACGAAGTTTTACTTTCTACATTAAAATATCTTTCAAATTGGTATTCTCAATCTAATATTGAGGAGGTTGCTATTAATAAGGCTGGCGAAGTTTGGTTAAGACTTCGTGGAAAGCGTGAAATTCCATGGGTTATGGAGTATGATAAAAACCTTTCCAAGCAATACCTTACCGATATTATGAATATTATTGCAAATTCGTATGAGGTACCATTTGATCCGGTGGAAGGTACTCCGGTTGTATATGCAACACTTCCTGGGGATGAGCGTTTTTCCGGAATTGCTGGAAAAAATGTGCTTTATGATAATGATGATATTGAAGGTGGCGTTGCAATAGCAATCAGAACAAAAAAGGAAACAGTTGATTTTGATTTCGCCGATTATGGTTTGGTTAAGGGGGCGGAATTGACAACCCTTAAATCTGAACAAAAGGAACTTTCTTCGGACCCATACGAAAGATTGATGCAAATAATTGCCAGCGGAGAACATTTACTTATCAGTGGTGCTACAGCAACTGGTAAAACTACATTTTTGAATAATATTTTGAAACTTCTTTCCCCAAACCTTAGGGTTATTACAATAGAAGATAGCCGTGAATTAATTGTGCCACAGAAAAATCATGTACATCTTCTTTTATCCCGTACACAACAAACAAACTATTTCTCCTATAAGGATGTGATAGATTTGGTTGTACGTATGACACCGGATGCAATTATGGGTGGAGAAATTTCAACCGAAAATGCTGGTGCAATTTGGGAGCTTATGAATACAGGACATAAGCATTTCTATGCAACCATACACGCCGAATCTCCGGAAAGTGCGTATAAGGCTTTTGTGGACAGGATACTTCATACCTTCCCTAACCTTAATCAAGAAAAAGCATTGGAAGAAATGCAAAGAAAAGTTCGTGTGGTACAAATTGGCCGTGAAGGTAATATCAGAGCGATTACAGATATTGTGTAGGTTATTTATCTAAACCCTTTTCCAATATTTTGTTTTTGAAAATTTAGAGCAACTTTTTTTAACTCTTTTAAAATATCCATAACTTACCCCTAATTTTTACCAAAAAGCCGGTTCTTTTCTTTCAAAAGTGAAAGAGAGAGTTTTTCCATAGCCCTATTTTCAATTTGACGGACACGCTCCTTACTTATATTTAATTCAACAGATAAATCATCCAATGTTGCAGGAGTTTCAGTCAATCTTCGACGAGATAAAATCAATTGCTCACGTGGGTTAAGAGTTGCCATTGCGTCACGAAGCATTTTCGCCCTTAATGCACGGATTTCATCGTTGGCTGTAATTTCTTCTGGTGCAGGAGTATCAGCAACAAGCATATTTACCTTTTCCGTATCATCATCATCGGAAATTACTTTGTTAAGAGAACTATCCTTTGAAACACGGCGGTTCATTTCGATAACATCTTCCTCACTTACATCAAGTTCGCTGGCAACACGCTTTGTTTCATCAGGTGTTAAATCAGAATTGTGGTAAATACCCAATTTTGCCTTTATCTTTTTAAGACTGAAGAAAAGTTTTTTTTGGGCAGCCTGGGTTCCGATTTTTACCAAACTCCATGATGAAAGAACAAATTCATTGATTGTAGCCCTTATCCACCAAAGGGCATAAGTGGAAAGTTTGAAACCTTTATCTGGATCAAATTTACGTACTGCCTTCATAAGACCGATATTTCCTTCGGATATTATATCAGAAATTGGAAGGCCGTAACCCTTATATTCAAAAGCAGTTGCAACCACTAAGAAAAGATTTGATTTAATAAGTTTTTCGGCAGCCTCTAAATCATGATCTTTTTGAACCTTTACCGCCAAATCATATTCTTCCTCTGGTGTTAAATGTGGGATATTCTTCACCATATTTATATATGCAGAAATTCCACCATCGTTTACCGAAGTTGGAAGACCACCCGTAAGAGAAAAATTTACGGACTTTGAAAGCATATTTTTAGAAGAATTTTTTTCCATAACAAACCTATCAACTTATAAATCTTATATAGTAAAATTTTACTAAAGAGTCAAGAGGTTTAGAAAAGATAAAAAACCTATCCTAATATTTTGGATATGTACGTCTGTATTTTGCATTTTCCGGTTTTGAAAGGCTTCCCTTTACACCACAAGATGCAACAAAACTACATACTAAAAATAAAAGGATAAGTTTTTTCATGATATTTAAACCTTATTTGTATTCAACGTTTTCGATTTCGAAATCTCTTGGTCCCTTTGGTGATTGAACGGTAACTTCTTCACCTTTTTCCTTACCAATTAAGGCACGAGCGATTGGACTATCATAAGAGATTTTACCACAATTAATATCTGCTTCTTCTTTACCAACAATTTGGTAAACTTTTTCTTCATCTGTTTCAACATCAACTATTGTAACAGTCGCACTGAAACGAACAGTATTACCAGACATCTTTTTTGGATCGATAACTTCAGCTGAGCTTATAACACCTTCCAAATAAGAAATTCGACTTTCAACAAAACCTTGTTTTTCCTTTGCACTATGATATTCGGCATTTTCAGATAAATCACCCAAAGCACGTGCCTCAGATATAGCCTGTATCACAGCAGGACGTTCATTATATTTTAAATTTTTCAACTCCTCTTCTAATTTATTAAGTCCAGAAGGAGTCATAGGTATTTTATCTAACATTTTCGTATCTCCCTAAATTTATAAAAAAACAAACACGAAACTTTTTAAAAAGTTTTAAAAGGTTCCGTCAATTTATTGATTTTATAATAAATTTTATATACTCTTGTGGTATATCACACTATTTTGTTTTTTGCAATTGATTTTTTCAAAGATTTGAAGTATTATTATTACCCGACTAACAAAAAAATTAAGGATTCTATGATGCAATATAATGCAATTGTTAGAAATATAAAAGAAATCACTCCTGAAATTAGACTTTTCTTTATAACTTTTAAAGATGGTCACAAATTTGAATTTAAGGCTGGACAATTTGCTGTTCTTGCACTTCCTGATGACGCAAACAATCTTGATGGTGAATGGCACAGACGTGCATATTCCATCGCATCTGCTCCTAGTCAGGAAGAAGTTGGATTTTATATTGTTTTGGTTAAGGATGGAAGACTTACTACTCGTCTTTTCAACCTTAATATTGGCGATGAAATATTTATGGGTGAAAAGCCTGCTGGATTAATGAATTTTGATGCAGTAGAAGATGATTCAAATATTTTGTTCGTAAGTACAGGTACTGGTATTGCTCCGTTTATCAGTATGCTTAGAGAACACAAAGAAAAAATATTTAATGGTAAAAGACAGGTTGCTCTTATCCATGGTGCAAGACATACTTATGAACTTGCATTTAAGGGTGAATTGGAAGAGCTTGCAAAGAAAACTCCTTACTTCCGTTACTATCCTGTTGTTTCACGTTCTGAACAAGAAACTGGTATGGTATGGAATGGATATAAGGGTCATGCTCAAGATTTAATTAAAAACGGTATCGTTGAAAAAGATTTCGGCGTTAAGATTAAACCTGAAGATTTCCACGTATTTCTTTGTGGTAATCCAAAAATGGTTGATGAAAGTGTTGAAGTTTTCACATCAAAGGGATTTACCCGCCATACAGTAAAAGAAAAAGGAAATCTTTATTTCGATAAACACTAAAAAAATTGGCCTGATGAAAATCAGGCTTTTTTATTTTCTATAATTTATTTGATATAACTTCTTAAAAGTTGTAAAATGTTTTCTATGGAAAGTAATGTAAGAAATTTTTTGGAAATGATGATTGCTGAAAAAGGTGCTTCGCAAAACACCTTTAAATCTTATTCGTCGGATTTAGAAGAATTCCAAAAATTTTTAAAGGATGAATGTTCAATAAATAAATTGGAATTGGCAAAGAAAGCCGATATTAAACAATATCTTTCGTACCTAGAAGAAAATAAATACTCGGCAAAATCACAGGCACGAAAGCTTTCCGTAATGAATTCATTTTATTTATTCTTGCTTTCGGAAAATATAATAAAAGAAAATCCTGCATTTGGAGTCTTTTCACCAAAGATAGGAAAATCCCTTCCAAAATATTTATCAAAGGAAGAAATTGAGCTTTTGATTACTACGGCAAAAAAGATTCACTCTGCCCGCGGGATAAGACTTGAATTTCAAATGGAACTTTTATATGCAACTGGTTTACGTGTAAGTGAATTGGTTTCTTTACCACTTAAATCTTTAATAAAAAATGAATTTATAGAAGTTATGGGTAAAGGCTCAAAGGAACGTTTGGTTCCACTTAATCCAAAGGCTGTAAAACTTTTTGAAGAATACAAAAATGTAAGGGAATTTTTCATTCCAAAAAATGAAACGTCGAAATTTTTATTTCCATCACGAAGTGCCAGTGGACATCAAACACGTGATGCTTTTTACAAAAATCTTAAGGATATAGCGATTGTCGCAGGAATTGATCCAGCAAAGGTTTCGCCTCACGTATTTAGACATTCGTTTGCGTCACACCTTCTTGCAGGTGGAGCAGATTTACGTGCAGTACAAATAATGCTTGGGCATTCAGATATTGCGACAACACAAATCTATACTCACATTATGACGGATAGGCTTAAATCTACCGTAGAACAAAAACATCCTTTGGCACAATTATTTAAAAAAAAGTAAGTAAAGAAATTTTCTATCGTTTCAATAGTCTTGCCTTTTGGCGGGACCATTCACGTTCTTTGATAGTTTGACGTTTATCAACAAGGTTTTTACCCTGACCAACACCTATAAGAAGCTTTGCTAGACCCCTATCATTAAAATAAAGTTTAAGTGGGACAATGGTAATATGCTCCTTATTATAAAGACCAATTAAACGCTTTATTTCCGTCTTATTAAGAAGTAGGCGACGTGGGCGTTTTTCAGTATGAGGAAGATAAGGACTTTCACTATCATACTTTCCAATAGTGATATTATTCATCATAATACTATTTCCATCAGGGGTAGCATAACCATCGGTGATGTTTGCTCTACCCTGACGCAAGCTTTTAACTTCGGCACCGGTTAGGGATAATCCCGCCTCGAAAGTATCGGTTATTGCATAATTAAACCTTGCCTTTCGGTTTTCGGCAACCTGACCGGTGGAAATAAGTCTTATGTGTCCTTTTTTATCACTCATTAGTACATGAATCCTTTACAAGTTTTTCAACTTCTGATTGTACTTTATCAATCTTTATTTTTGGTAATGCAAGTTTTATACCAAAATCAAGATTATCTTCGGAAAGATTTTTAAAGTCAACCTCTGGCATTTTCATATCTAAATCAATATTATATTTATCACCAAAGCCTTTTGTAAGTGTCTTTTTATAATATTCACTGATATCAGAAAGTTTTTCCTTTGGAAATGCACATTTCATAACTTTATCTTTTATTGTAGTATTTACGATACATTTATCGTTTTCCATACCAATAATTTCTTGGGTTGCTTTGTCACCTGTTGGAATATCTATTTCTGTTTTATCAGCCTTGCAATCCAAAAAATTATCAAGATATTTTAAGGTTTTTTCATCAATTTTTAAATCTTTTTCATCACCAAAGAATGCAGAAAGATCAATTGTTGAATTGATTTTTGCACGTTTGGAGGCAAATTCTTTTGCAGTAGCGTTTAATTCCTTTAATTCTTCATCATCGGAAGATGCAGCAAAAGCAGGGTAAGAAAAAGCTAATGCCATTAAAGAAAGTGTAAGTAATTTTTTCATTTAATCCTCCTTTTTTATTTCTAAGCCTATATTATATACTGTTTTTTTTGAGATTTCAAATGTTGATGAAATAAATTCACTTGCATCCTTTAAACTCATGTATTTTAAAAGAGTTTGAAGTTGCGATTTTATTTTCCCCTCATCAACATCAGAAGAATTTTCTGTTGGAGAAATCAAGCCAACAAATTCACCCTTTGGTGGATTTGTTTTGAAATAAGAAAGTAATTCTTGGGCTGTACCAGTTTTTACCTCTTCATAAATCTTTGTTATTTCACGGACCAAAGAAATCTTCCTATCACCAAAAATTTTATCAAGAGTTTCCAAAGTTTCAGTGATGCGATTTGGACTTTCAAAGAAGATAACAGTTGCACGTTCATTTTTTACTTCATTAAAAAACCCTGTCTTTTCATTACTTTTTGTTGGAACAAAACCTATAAACATAAATCTATCACTTGGGAAACCAGAAAGGACAAGACCCGCAATTGGGGCGGATGCGCCTGGTACTATTGTAACATAATACCCAAGGGAGCGAAGAAGGCTTGAAACTTTATACCCTGGATCGGAAATAAGTGGAGTTCCAGCATCAGAGATAAAAGCAACTGCTTGTCCTTCATCAATTTTGGATTTAAGAAAGTCAATTCTGTCGCTTTCGTTATAATTATGAACACTTGTTGTTGGAGTTTTTATACCGTATTTATCCAAAAGAATCTTTGAAACTCTGGTGTCTTCACACGCAATTAAATCAACATTTGTTAATGTTTCAACTGCACGAAAGGTTATATCCCCCAAATTTCCAATAGGTGTTGCGACAATATAAAGCCCAGCACGTAAAATATTTTTATTATTTTCTGTTATTTTGCTTGTCATATTTGAAACCTTGTTCTATCATAAACTTATAATAACACATTTTATGGGAAAAGCGAGAAATATGTTTAACAAATTATTAAAAAATGTATCTTTGACTACTTTGATATTGGCATCTGCTTGTTCTACTTCAAACAGAGTTCCAAGAGCGATAAATAAACCAAAGAAGCTTCAATTAGGTGAAATTAAAAGAAATGCACCTGTTTATGAAGTAGAAAGGGAAAATATTGAAAACGAATATGTTCGTTACAATGGCGGTGAACCAATAAGAAAGCTTTTCGATTTTTCAAACAAAAATAATGTTGAACCAAAGGTTGAAGTTAAACAAATAAACTATCCTTCATCTAACTATGTATACGAAGAAGTGGTTTCTGTAAGTGATGCAATTCCACAAAAAGAAGAAGTTATTGAACAAGATGATGGTATTTTAAGAATTGCCGTACTTCTTCCTACACAAAAACAAAATGCTGTTGTTGCAGAAGATTTAAAAAACTCGGCAACTATGGCTTTGTTTGATGCAAAATCAAATAACACTATTTTACAATTTTATGCAACTGACGGAACATATGCTAGTGGTAAAGAAAAGGCAAAGAAAGCCGTTAATGATGGTGCTGATATAATTGTTGGACCTTTATTTGCAGAAGAAGTAAAAGGTGCAAGTAATGGTGCCGGTAGTACACCTATAGTTTCTTTTACAACTGATGCAAATGTTTTGGATAGTTCGATTTTCTCTATCGGATTTTTGATGGAACAACAGATAAAAAGAGTTGTTGAATATGCTGTACAAAGTGGAAAAACAAAATTTGCCGTGATTGCTTCTAATTCAGAATCCGGCGATTTTGCAAGAAAAAACTTTAAAAAATATGTTTCAATGAATGATGCGGAAGTAGTAAAAGAAGCATCTTACTCTGATAAAAAAACTGGACTTATGAATGCGGTAAAGGAAGTTTCTGACTTTGAAAACAGAGTAAAGGAATATAACGAATATAAAAAATCTGTGAAAGATAGATTTGATTACCTTACAAAACTTAAAGATAAAGATAGTGAAAAGTATGCAAATGCTTTTGATGATACTCAATACCTTTCAACAGATGATGAAGTTTCTTTTTTGGAAAAGACATTGGAAGAATTGGAACATAAAACAACAATATCTGATCCAGAATACGAGGGTATCTTTATTTTTGGTGATGATGTAAATGATGTTTTAATGATTGGTTCTTCTTTGATGTATTATGATGTTCATCCAGATAAAATAAAATATCTTGGTACATCACAACTTGAAAATCCAAAAATTTACAATGAACGTGCTTTCCGTGGGGCATGGTATCCATCTGTTTCAACAAAATACACCGGAAAATTTGATGAAGCATATAAAAAGTATTTCAAAAGACAACCAATTAAGATTGCATCCCTTGCTTATGATGCAGTGTCTTTGATAAATTCTTTAGCAAAAGATGGTGAAGTTGAAAGACGTGATTTACTTAATCCAAACGGATGGACCGGTATAAATGGAATTTTCCGTTTCAAATCAAACGGTTCAAGTGAAAGAAATATGGATATTAAAGAAGTTGTAGGTGGAAGTGTTACTAAATCAAAGGTTATCTCCCCTGCCCCTGTAAATTTTTTACAATACTAAGGTAATAAAATGAATAAAGAAAGACTTTCTGATGAAGAAATGGCTAATCTTTTTGAAAATTACAAAGCAAGAAGAACTAAAGAACTTGAAATAGAATCATACAGAAATTATTGCCCACATTATAATATTGCAGAATGTGCTGGCGATATAAATCTTGGCGAAGAAGCCGGTTGTAAACGCTGTATGAACAATAAAACTTATGATTTGAATAATGCCGAACCTGTTATTGGAACAAAGGAATATAATGCCCTTTGTATAGACAGGGATTCAAAAATGGAAATGGCTGTAAATAAATGTAAACTTAGCTTTGATGATAAATATTGTAGATATAAGAATACATTTAACTATTGTACACTTTGTTCAAAAGTTTTTCGTCGTGAAGGTAGGTAATTTTGAAACAAGTAAATCTTACTGAAGAAGAAATAAATTACTTATATAAAAAAACTATTGAAAAACCAAATAATAATCATAATCTTATTAGTACTGAGCTTGTAAAAAAGGTTAATAATAAGATTATGAAAGATAAACGATTAAAAAAATTAAGAAAAAATCTTGAAAAAACAAAATAAAAGCCGGATTTGAATTAAAAAACCTCCTAAACAGGAGGCTTTTTATTTATAAAATTTTAATTACAAATTATAAACCCAAAAATCCAACCTTTGCAAATGCAAGGATAAGTGCAACGAATGGTGCAACAAATAAGATACTATCAAATCTATCAAGGAAACCACCGTGTCCTGGAATAAGGTTACTTGAATCTTTTATTTTATTAATACGTTTTAACCATGATTCAAACAAATCACCACATTGTGAAGAGAACGAAAGAGCTAAGCTTATTGCTCCCCAAACTGAAAGATTTGTGAAGTCAGCGGAATTATTGTTCCATAAAAGGCTTAAAATAAATGTTGTACCGAATGCGAATGCACAAAGGATACCGCCTATTGCCCCGCTCCATGTTTTTTTAGGACTTATACGTTCCCAAAGTTTTGGACCACCAACAGTTGAACCAATGAAAAATGCACCTGTATCAGTAGAAATGGTAATTATAAACATATAAATAACAGCCATAATACTTGAATAAAGGTATGCGTAAAGAATTGACATAACACCAAAGCCTATATATATAGGTGTTACACTTTCCAATAACCAATGCTTTTTATCTGATGCAATGTTTGCGAGCATTGATGAACAAAATAAACCAACCAAAGCAATTGAAAAATAGTAATTTGGAATTTGCCAAATAACCCTGTTGATGCAGAATAAAATTAAAATGCTTAAGATACTAAATTCATCCCAAATAAATTTTAAACCAAGCTTTGGGTTAAATAGTTTATTAAATTCATATATCATAAGAGAACTTATAAGTATTATTAATGAACATAAACCAATGAAACCAAAACTTGAGAACAAATACGCTATACCAAGCATAAATGCAGCAGTTGTCATTCTTAATCTTTTATTTGTTCCAATAAAAAAATTCTTAAACTTTTCCATAACGTCTATCCCTTTTTGAATATTCTTGTATTGCTATATATAATTGTTTCTCATCAAAATCAGGAAAATGAACTGATGGGAAATAAAATTCAGAGTAAGAACTTTGCCATAATAAAAAACCACTTAAACGTTGTTCACCACTGGTACGAATAATTAAATCTGGTGGTAACTGCCCACAAGTATAAAGATGAGATTCAAATAACTTTTCATCAATATCATCGACTGAAATCTTACCAGATTTTAAATCTTCAGCAATTTCCTTTGTCGCCTTGATAATTTCGGCATGACCACCATAATTTAACGCAACATTAAGTGTAAATTCAGTAAAGTTTTGGGTATCAGATTCCAGCTTTTTCATCGCATTTTGAATTTCAGGAGAAAATCTTAACTTATCACCCAACACATTGAATTTTATTTTATTTTCAATAAGCTTTTTTGATTGTTTAGTAAGATAATTTAAAAATAATTTCATAAGAAAATCAACCTCTTCCTTTGGACGAGACCAATTTTCAGTTGAAAAAGCATAAACAGTTAAGGTTTTTACACCAAATTTTTTACATGCTTCTATTGTGCGTTGTAAAGCCTTTGCACCGTTAGTGTGCCCAACAGTACGTGCCAAACCCTTCTTTTTTGCCCAACGACCATTACCATCCATAATAATGGCAATATGTCCAGGAATTTTTAAATTTTCTTCCATAGTGCACCAAAATTATATAGTCATAATATCTTTTTGTTTTTCATCGAAAAGCTTTTCTGCATCAGCAATAGATGAATCTGTTAATTTTTGAATTTCTTCTTCATATGATTTTTTATCATCTTCAGAAATAAGTTTTTCTTTTTCCATAGATTTAACAGCTTCCATACCATCACGACGAACGTTTCTAATTGAAACTTTTGTTTGTTCTGTATAACCGCTTGCAATTTTAGAAAGTTCTTTTCTTCTCTCTTCTGTAAGTGCAGGTATTGGAATACGAACAAGTGTACCATCAGATGCAGGATTTAAACCAAGATCAGAATCACGAATTGCCTTTTCCACAGCAGATGCCAATGATTTATCCCATACAGATACGCAAATAAGTCTCGCTTCTGGTGTAGAAATACTTGCAACTTGATTAATTGGTGTTGGTGCACCATAAGCCATTACCATGATATTATCAAGAAGGTTTACGGATGCACGGCCAGTTCTTAAGCCAGCTAAATCACGTTTTAATACTTCAACAGCCTTTGCCATTTTAGAGGAAAGATCTATTTTTAATTCTGAAAAATTTGTATATGCCATTTTATTATCCTTATTGGAGTTAATATATAAGGAATCTAGCATAGGAAAATAATATTGTAAACAGAAAAAAGATAAAATTATTTTATTTCAGTTGGCTTTGGTAGTGCAACATTTTCTGAAACTTCTGTTTGTTTTATTGGCATTTGCCAAATAGATAGAAAAAGAAGCACAATAACAGCAATTAAACCGAAAATCTTTTTCTTTGAAAAGTTTGTTCTTCTTCTTGAACTTCCAAGTGTAATTTTTCTTTCGAATAACATTTTTAAATCCTTTCCTTACTTAAGCTTCTATTGTCTTAGATAAAATCCAGCCGGCTTTTTTTTGTGAAAAATCTTTTGAAAAACACCAAACATCCCTTATAGTTTCAATTTGGTTATCATCACCCTTTACTATTTTACCAGCAGAATTTTTAACAACTGCAGTTTGTTCAGTTACAAACTCAAGGATAATGTCAACTTTTTTCTTTGAAATATTAACATCCCTTATCATAACAGTTTTAAAACGAATGATTTCAGCAATAATAGATTGCTTTTTCGATGCAAGATCATCATTAAAATTTTTAAACTCGTTATAAATATCGTTTGAAACTAATGGTTTAATTTTTTCCATACGATTTGAATAAAAAGAGTCAAAAATAAGTTTGAATATATCCTTTGTCCATGACATAAAGGATTGTGGATGAAAATCTTTTTCTAATTTTGTAAGTTTTTGAATTTTTAAATCCAAACTTTCATTTTTAATAATTTCTAAAACAAAATGTTGTAATGATTTTTTATTTCTGAAAATCTTTACAATTTTAGTGTTTTTTTCATTTTTTCCCTCATAAGAAGGCATTTTTTCATCACTATTTTCCGGCTTTAACATCTTATATATAGAAAAAGAAACTATTGAAAATAGTATCATAATTGCAATATCAAAATAATTTAATGAACTCATAATAATATCCATTTTAAAAATTTTCTTGTTTTTATTTGTTTTATTACGTATTATATATAATATAAAAAAAATCAAATTTAAAGAGGAAAATTAAAATGGTTGAAAATACTAACACAAAAAAATTTGAAATTTTAAATCAATTTATAAAAGATTTATCTTTTGAAGCTCCTAATTCTCCAAGAATATTTTTTGAAAAGATAGAAGAAAAACCAAATGTAGAAGTTGGTTTTGAAATCAAATCTGCTCCTGCTGGGGAAAATCTTTTTGAAGTAAACATTCATTTGACTGTAAAAAATTCATTAAAAGAAAGAACTTTGTACTTCATTGAACTTTCTTATAGTTCTATGGTTGCAGTTAACGCTCAAAATTCAAAAGAAGAAAATACAGATATCTTACTTAAACAAGTACCTGCTTATCTTTTCCCATTTGCACGTGGTATTGTAACAGATCTTACAAAAGAAAGTGGATTCCCTCCTTTTGTACTTGCTCCTATTGATTTTTCAAAAGTAGAAGTAAAACCTATGGAAAATAATGAAGCTCCTGCAAATGAAACTGCACCTGCTCCTACCCCTGCTAATGAATAAACATTGATTGGGTAAGTAATAAACAGATTGTAAGGTTTTATTATGAAAACTTTAATCGCTTACATAAGGGTTGTACTATTCGTCCTCGCGATGATATTGGTGGTACCACCCTTAATTTTTTTATACAAGACAAGAATTGCACCTTATTATAACCTTATTGCTTTTAAAATCTTTTGCTTTTGTATTGGTATGAAAGTAAAAATCGTAAAAGGTAAGGTTGTAAAAAATAAAAAAGTGCTTTTGGTTTCAAATCATAATTCATATCTTGATATTTTCGGACTTGGTTCAAAAATTATCACAAACTTTATATCAAAAGCAGATGTGAAAAAATGGCCGGTTTTTGGTTATATTGCAACTATTGGAAATACTATATTTATTTCCAGAAATAAGATGCAGGCTGGTCATGAAGTTGGTTTTATGGAAAAAGAACTGGAAAAAAGAAGAATTCCAGTAATTGTTTTCCCAGAAGGAACATCAACTGATGGCAACGAAGTACTTCCTTTTAAAAGTTCATTGTTTGCGATGTTTGAAAATCAATTTGAAAAACAGACTGATAACCCTGTATTAATACAACCTATATCTATTGCATATATGTATGAAGGAAGGAAAAAACTTTCTGATGAACAAAGACATAATTATGCATGGTATATTAAGGAACAAACTTTGGGTGAACATTTATTGAATGCTTTGAAGCATGTTCCATTTACTATGGAAGTAATTATTCACGATCCTGTTGATATAACAAAATTTAAAGATAGAAAAGAGTTGGCTAAATATTGTTATGAGGTTGTTGACAAAGGATTCAAAGAAATAACTGGAAAATAAAAAAATAAAGGTACGATGAAAGTTGTACCTTTTTCTTTTAAATAAAAATAACTTGAAATAATTACTATTTTTTATATAATCGAACATAAGTAAAACAAAAAATAAAGATAGAAAAGAATGAATATTATTCCCGATTGGTTAAATAAACTAAATCCAGAACAAAGAAGTGCTGTAGAGACAACAGAAGGACCATTATTGGTGCTTTCTGGGGCTGGAACCGGAAAAACACGTGTTTTAACATCAAGGATTGCCTATATTATATCAAAACAACTGGCTTTACCATGGCAAATCTTAGCGGTAACTTTTACCAATAAAGCCGCAAATGAAATGAAAAATCGTATAAAGAATATGATTGGTGATAATGCAGAAAGTTTATGGATTGGTACATTTCATTCTATCGGACTTAAGATACTTAAAAAATACACTTCACTTGTCGGACTTAAACCAAACTTTATTATATATGATGAAAATGATCAAAAAGTTTTGGTTAAAAAAGTTATGGAAGAAGAACTTAGAATTGATACAAAAAAGTGGTCCCCAGCTATTGTTCTTGAAAATATTGCAAGATTAAAAGATAAAGCTTTTTATTTTGATGATGAAAATATAAAAATGATTGATGTTGATACTATAAACGGCCGACTTTTGGAAGTTTACCGTGTGTATCAAGAAAAATTAAAAGAACTAAATGCTGTGGATTTTGGTGATTTATTACTTTATCCACTTATGATTTTTGAGAAAAACCCAGTTATTTTACAAGAATACCAACAAAAATTTAAATATATTTTAGTAGATGAGTATCAGGATACTAATGCAGTACAATATAAATTATTGAAACTTCTTTCTGATTTTCATCATAATATCTGTTGTGTTGGTGATGATGATCAATCTATTTATTCATGGAGAGGTGCAGAAATTGAAAATATTTTACGTTTTGAAAAGGATTATGATAATGCAACAATCATAAGATTGGAAACAAATTATCGTTCCACACCTCATATACTTCATGCTGCATCATGTTTAATTTCAAGAAATAAAGACAGGCTCGGAAAAGAATTAAAACCTTGCTCAGCTATGCTTGCTGATCCTAATAGTAAAAAAATACAGGTTCACGGTGTTTGGAATGGAGAGGAAGAAGCTTTACAAGTTGTAGATGAAATTGAATATTATCAAAGACACAATTATTCTCTTTCTGAAATGGCAATATTAGTAAGAGCTGGTTATCAAACACGTCTTTTTGAAGAAAAGTTAATAAGAGCCGGTATTCCATATAAAATTGTTGGTGGATTACGTTTCTATGAAAGACAAGAAATAAAAGATATTATTGCTTACTTAAGATTACTTATTTATCCACAAGATAATCTTTCATTTGAAAGAATTATAAACGTACCAAAACGTGGTGTTGGAGAAAGAACTCTTCAAGCAATATCAGAGTATGCTAGAGCAAATAAAACATCATTATTTGAAGCGACTGATAGAATGTTGAAATCAAATAAAATTACCGGTAAAGCAAGTTTAAATCTTCAAAAATTTATAGATGATTTTTATAAATGGAGAATGATTTACAGTGGAAAAAGCGATAATCTTTTTGATACAAATAAAGTTATGGATCAAGCTCAACTTGTTGAACATATAATACATGAATCCGGTTATTTTGAAATGTGGCAAAATTCCAAAAAGATGGAAGCCGAAACAAAAGTTCAAAATATAATGGAACTTATTGGTATAATAAAGGCTGATTTTGAGTCTATCCCTGAATTTTTGGAATATATTACTTTATTTACTGAAAGTAATCAAACAACTATTGATAACTCTGAATACGTATCATTAATGACTTTGCATGCAGCAAAAGGTTTGGAATTTGATATAGTATTTCTTCCTGGATGGGAAATGGGTATTTTTCCAAATGAAAAATCTATGGGTGATCAATTAAGTAGTTCTGTGGAAGAAGAAAGAAGATTAGCTTATGTTGGAATAACTCGTGCAAAAAAGATTGTAGAAATATATTATGCAGGAAGCAGACTTGTATTCGGCCAATGGCAACAAAATATTCCATCTATATTTCTTCAAGAACTTCCAAGAGAGGATATTGAACATTCAAGCTATTCAGATGCATACACTTATAAATAAAAACAAAAACCCAGTGGATTCTTTATATTAATAAAACTAGTATAGAAAATTACTGAGTATTTTTATAAACCGAAATTAATTTTGTATTCTATTTCATTAGAATTTAATTCTTCCTGTGGAAAATTTTTTTGTAAAGATAAAGCTTTTTTCCACTCAAATATAGCTTCACGTTTACGATCCAAAAACCAATAAATATCTGCAAGATGATTTACAATGATTGGATTTTTTGGTTGTAAACTTTTTGCAAATTCAAGTGTAAATAAAGCTTTTTCAACATCATTATTTCTAAATAATGCCCAACCATAACTATCAAGGTAATATGGATTTGATGGTTCCTTTATAATTGCACCAGAAATCAAAACTAAACCTTTACTAAAATCAAGGTTATTATAAACAAGGAAATAACCATAATAATTCAAAAAGTCAGGTTCGTTATTTCCTAATTCATAAGATTTATCAAAATTCACCCTAGCCTTTTCTATATCTTTTAAATCGTCATACACACGAGCAATAAGATAATATGTTTTTGCCTGAAGTTTTTTATTTTCAGTTAAACTTAAAACTTTTGAATAATTCTTCAAAGCATTATCATAATCTTTGATATCTTGATAATAATTTCCAAGTTTAAGATATAAATGTGTATAGGTTGGATATTTTTTAATCAAATCATTAAAAGATTCCAGTGATTTCTTTTCTTTTTTTAAAACAGAAAAATCATAAAATATTTTATTAATTCTGGATATTAAATAAAGATAATGATTTTCTGGTATTAAATCAAGATATTCATAAACACTCTCTGTCATTGAATATTTTTTATAAATTTCAGCCTGTACAATATTTGCCATATAAAGTTCTGGATACAAATCATTTATCATAGAAAGATACATAAGATGTAAATCTTGTGCTGATGAAAAAACTGAATTCAAAAGAAATGAAATATCAAATAAAGCTTTTGCCATTCCTTTTTTTGCAGTATCAAGAGATACTGGTTTATATAAATCTTTTTTAATTTTACTTAACAATGATAAAATAGATATTGAATCCGGCTTTTTATTATAATAATCATTTAAAATTTCCATTGCTTTATTTTTATTATTTCTTTTTAAATAAAAAGCAGTAATATTTTCAATATCAAAAATATTTAAATCATTATTATTTAAAAGTTCCGTATAAATTTCATCTGCATAATCAAAATCTTTTGCAATTTCAGCCTGAGCACCAAGATGCATTAAAACATATTTACGAAAAGCAGGATTTTCAATTTCTGTTTCAAGAAGATCCAATGCTTCTTCGTAATTATTTTGAGCAATCAAAATCCATGAACGTAACAGCTTAATAATAAAGGTTTCAGATTTTTCACCCATACCATTATAAATATCATACGCTTTTTTATAATTACCTTTTAAAAAATAATCATTAGCAAGGTACATTACTGGAATTATATTATTTTTATTTTTTTGATATTCTTTTAATGCAAAAGAAAAAGTATCCTTTTTATCACTTGTTATTGATTTTAATATAAGTTCTTTTCCCAAAAAATCATCTTTATTTTGAGAGATTGCATCTGGATAAATAGATGAAAGTTTAGGAAAATCACCAGAAATATTAGCATGAAAGCTTGATAAAAAAAGTCCATATTTATTTTCTTTTAATAAATCATTAGATTCATAATTTTTTGTTTTTACTATAATTTCTGAATTTTCAAAAACGTACGCTAAAAACAAAAAGGAAATAAATCCAATAATAAAAATTGTTGAAAATATATTTTTTACTTTTTTATTTTGCATTTTCTTGTATACCTTATATTATATATAATATATTATACCACAAAAAACGTTTAAAAAAAAGTATAAAAAATGACTGAAATAAAAAAAGAAAAATTTGAAAATTATATAAAAATTCTTTTAAAATGGCAAAAGGCGATAAACCTTATCAGCCCAAAAACAATACCTTCTATTTGGGAAAGACATTTTAAAGACAGTTTATATCTTTATGATTATTTAAAAGATAAAGAAAATATCTATGATATAGGTAGTGGTGGTGGTTTTCCAGGTATGGTTTTAAGCGTTGCCGGTATAAAAGGAATAAATTTTATTGAAGCAGATGAAAGAAAATGCTTTTTTCTTAAAGAAATAAAAAAAGAATATAATATTGATTGCAATATTATAAACGATCGTGTGGAAAAAATTAAATCAAAAGCTAATACAATAATTGGACGTGCTTTTGCACCATTAGATAAATTTTTAGATCTATGTGAAAATATTATTTATGATAAAACTGAAATGTATTTACTTAAAGGTGAAAACATAAATGAAGAAATAAATAAAGCAAAAATTAATTGGAATTTTAATTTTGTTTTAAATAAAAAACAAGATGGTTTTATTATAAAAATAACAAATATTTCTAAAAAATAATTATTTTATACAAAAATTTTAATTTTCAATAAAATTGTTTCACGTGAAACAATTTCAACTATTTCTCTGTAAAAACAATATATTAACTTTTAAAAATTTTATAATTTTTAATAATAAATTCGATATAAATAAAAAAAATACCGGTAATAATTAAAAATTTCTTGCAAAGATTCTAAAAAAATCTTATATTTTTAATATATAAAAACAAATCAGGAGGAAATATGACAATATTTCAAAATACAAAAATAATATCAATAACAAACCAAAAAGGCGGGGTTGGTAAAACAACAACAGCTATAAATTTAGCAACTGCACTTGCGACAATAGATAAAAAAGTTTTAGTAATAGATTTTGATCCTCAAGGAAATGCAAGTACAGGTCTTGGAATTGAACAAAATGAAAGAAATGAAGATATTTATTCTTTACTTTTTGAAAAAAATACTTTTAAAGAAGTAATAAAACAAACAAAAATAAAAAATTTAGATGTAATTCCGGCTTCTATTGATCTTTCTGCTGCTGAAATTGATCTTGCAAATATGGAAGAAAAAACTTTAAAATTACGTTATCTTTTTCAAAAAAATCAATTTTTATCAGAATATGACTATATTTTAATAGATTGTCCACCAGCACTTGGCTTTTTAACACTTAATGCTTTAGGTGCATCTGACTCTGTTATGATACCATTACAATGTGAATTTTTTGCATTAGAAGGTGTAAGTCATCTTATGAATACAATACAACTTGTTCAACAAAATATTAATAACGAACTGGAAATTGAAGGTGTTTTACTTACTATGTATGATAGAAGAAATAAACTTTCTGAGCTTGTTGAAAAAGATGTAAGAAATTGTTTTGGAGAACTTGTTTTTAATACATTAATACCAAGAAATGTAAGAATTTCAGAGGCTCCTTCACATGGAAAACCTGTTATTTTATATGATTTAGATTGTATGGGAAGTCAAGCTTATATAAATTTAGCTGCTGAATTCATAACAAGAAATGAAAATAAAAATCTTAAAAAAGTAGCTTAAGGAGGGAAATATGAAAGTAGAGTCAAGATTAGGAAAAGGTTTATCAACTTTTTTTGAAAATAAGCAAAAAGAAGTTCCTGTTTTTAAAAATCCAAATTCAGAGACAGAAGTAGAGCAGGGTGATATAAAATATATTCCTGTTGGTAATATAGTTCCAAATAAAGATCAGCCAAGAAAAAATTTTAAGGAAGATCAATTAAAAGAATTAGCTTCATCTATTGAAAAAAATGGTGTTTTACAACCAATTTTAGTTAGAGAACTAAAAACCCAGCCAAATATGTATGAAATTATTGCTGGTGAAAGAAGATGGAGAGCTAGTACTTTTGCTGGAATAACTGAAATTCCAGCTATAATCAAAGAATTATCAGATAAAGAAACTTTTGAGATAGGTTTGATTGAAAATTTACAAAGAGAAAATCTTTCACCTATCGAAGAAGCTAATGGTTACAAGAAACTTATGAACTCTTTTGATTACACTCAGGAAGATATTGCAAAGATAGTTAATAAAAGCCGTTCATACATTGCAAATGTTTTAAGACTTCTTTATCTTCCTCAGGAAGTTCAAGATATGGTTAATAATGGAGATCTTTCATACAGTATTGCAAGAACTTTAGTTGGAAAAGAAAATCCAATAAAGATGGCAAAATCAATATTGAAAGGTGATATGACAGTTAAGGAAGCAGAGGATATAGTAAAACCTGTAAAGAAAAATGAAACTTCTTCTGAAGAGTCAAATGAACTTACAAGTGAGTTAATCTCTTTACGTGAAAATCTTTCTGATACCTTGAATGCAAAAGTAGATATTAAACTTAAAGGTAAGAAAGGTGAAATTGTTATTAAGTTTAATGATTTGTCTGAACTTAACAACATAACCACAAAACTAAATAATATATAAATAGTTTTTGTTGTAGGGCCTGTGAAAACTGTTTATTAATAGTTTTGAGTCCACTTATTCACAGAAAAAAATTATTTTTTATTATATGGAATCCCTTAAAATAGGGATTCTTTTTTTAGTTATTAACAATTTTTGAAATTTTATTAAAGTTATTCACATGTTAATAGATTTGTTGATTGATTTAAAATGATAAAGATATTAACATATTTACAAAAGTTATTAACAATTTATTAACAGTTTGGAAAAAATTATGGAAGAAAAAGTTATAATTGGTGGTACTTATAAACATTTTAAAGGAAATGAGTATAAAGTTTTAGCTCTTGCTAAAGATAGTGAGAATTTAGAAGAGATGGTTGTTTACAAAGCATTATATGGTGATGGACAGATTTGGGTCCGACCAAAGAAAATGTTTTTGGAAACTGTTGAAAAAGATGGAAATTTAATTAAAAGATTTAACTTTTTAAAATAGTTGTTGATTTTTTAAAAATATATTATATTATGTATACATCTTTTGGGGTGTCGCCAAGTGGTAAGGCAGCGGGTTTTGGTTCCGCCATTCGTTGGTTCGAATCCAGCCACCCCAGCCATAAAATCAAATCCCATTTCGATGGGATTTTATTTTTGCTTTGATTAGATAAATTAAACCATGCGAAGTTGATTCGGTGAGTTTTAACGAACGGTTTCGAGAGTGGTCTTTAAGGATGGGGGATATTATCCCGAGCAATCCTGTTACCTAAGTTAAAGAATTAAACCTCGTCTTACACGAGGTGATTTTTTTTGAAAATTTTCATAATAATATTTATAATAATTTTTTGATTAATTAAGAATAACTTATAAAATATAAAGATTTGCTTTTTATAAGATATTTTTATTGTAAAAACAAATAGTTAAGTTTATTTATATGTTTAAATTTTATTTTTATAATTATAATTGACAAGTTTATTTTTGGTGTTATATTTAAATTTAATTTGTTAATATTTTTATAAATTTAAAAATTATTTTGTAAAATCAATAAGATAGGATTTAAAATATTATGGTAAAACATAAGAAATATACATTGAAAGAAAGATTACAAAGACTTTTGAAAATGAAATTGGTTGTTCCAGTAGCAAGACTTTCTTTACCACCAGAAGTTAAAGCTTTGGGTGTTGCAGTTGGTCTTTTTTGGGCAATGACTCCTTTGGTTGGAATACAGATGTGGATTGTTTTTATGACATGGGTTTTCTTTAAGAAAGTTTTGCATATTGATTTTTCACTTGTACTTGGAATTGCCTATACATGGGTTACCAATGTATTTACTATGATACCTGTATATTATATATTCTATGTTACAGGGCAGATTTTACGTGGAAATATTTCTGATATAAACGGTTATGGAAAGCTTTCAAGTATTTTTAAAGAAGCGTTTATGGGTGATTTAGGTTTTGTAGAAAAGTGGGGATTACTTTTTAAGATACTTCTTAAAGATTGGGGCGTTTCTATGGTTGTTGGTTGTTTACCATGGGCTGTTGTTTTTTCTATTGTTGGATACAAAGTTACAATGAAGTTTGAAAAATATCGTATAGAAAGACGAAATAAACAGAATTCTTAAAATTCCTTGTTTTATTATTGCTTTTATTTTATAATGATTTTATAATATTAATATATTATAAGAGGGGGAATTTTTGAAAGAGGAATTACTTAAATCTGTGGCTCAACCTATGCAGGTTTTTTTCGCACCATTCGGACTTTTTCTTTTGAATGTTGCTTTTTCCTTTGCATTTATTATTTTGTTTCTAATTACCGGTTTTGGTGTTTATATGTGGATTCCTATTGTGATGTTCATATTTTTACACTTTATTGCAGTGATTATTGGAAAAAATGAACCTCATATTGATAATATTATAGCCTCAAGAAAAAATATTAGGGCAAGAACAAAGAATTTAATTAGAGAAAAGGGTAATAAGTTTACAGCCTAGAGGAATAATACAAAATGAACTTTAATTTAGAAAATGTTTTAGTTGCTGGTTTATCAAATTCTTATTATTGGGGTTTGGTTATTTCGTTGATAGCGATTGCTGTTATTATTGTTGTATTTATGTCTGATAAGGTAAATATTTTTCTTCCAAAGCCTTTTGATACAAGACTTGTTAATTATCTTCCTTTTGAAAGAATTTTAAACGATAAAAAAACTATACTTTGTCAGAATGGTACATTAGTTAGAGTTTTTAAGGTTAATGGTGTTTCTCTTGCCTTTGCAAAGCGTGAAGTTATTCAGGAGTTTTTGGAAGATAGAAAGAAATGGATTGATAGTCTTTCCGAGATAAGTGTTGAAACACGTATTTTTACCATAAGAGAAAAAGTTCATTCCGATAAGGTCGTTAATAACTATAATAAACTTTTGAAAGATATAAGCGAAAAATGGAATGAAGCTCAAAGTGAGATTTTTATGAATACTCACTATATTGTTCTTTCTGTTAATGATAGAAAGGATGCAATGAAAGATTTGGATACTGCAACATCTACTTTGCAGGCGGTTCTTTCAAATTTTGGTGTAGATATTTTAAAAGAAGATGGTGTAAAAGAAAGTCCTCTTGCATTTTTTGCGCATGTTATTAATCCGATAAGTAGACCAAATCCAAAGTCTGAAAATATTATTTATGATAGAATTTCTGAACTTTTGGTATCAGATGAAATTTTTTTTAGTAATAAGGGATATATAAGATTTACATCTGGTAACAGAACAAAATATATGGCTGTTGTTGGAATAAAGCAACAGGCAAGCAGTGTTGATGAACAAATGCTTTCCGATATATTATCAAAGAATTTTGAAATTACTGTACTTCATAACCTTTTCCCAATATCAAAACTTAAAGCACAGATGGTTTTGGTTAATCAACGAAGAATGGCAAGTTCAACAACTTTTTCATATGATGTTTTAAGACAATTTGATGATGCTTTGGCTTTGATAGAACAGGGTGATGAAGATCATCAGACATTGGTAAATTATGCTGAAACATTTTTTGTTAGTGCGGATAGCTTAAAAGAACTTGATGCAGTTGTATTTGAAATAGAAAAGGTTTGTCGTCTTTATGGTATTACACCTGTACGTGAAGGTTGGGTGGCTCAGGCATCATGGTTCTCTCAATTTCCAACATATGATAAGTACCCAAGAATGTATAAAATGCTTTCACGTGCTGTGGCAACAAGTTTTAATTTTGAAAAGCAACCAGAAGGTTTTTCAAAGTGTGATTGGGGTGAGGGACCGGTTGCAATTTTTCCAACATATCAGGGAACTGCTTATCAATTCGAATTTCATGTTTCTGAGGAACCTACTGCGGTGGCTCATACTGTTGCGATTGGTCCTACTGGACAAGGTAAAACAACTCTTTATTCTTTCTTGGCTGGGCAATCATTACGTTTTAAAGATTTGAAATGCTTCTTCTTTGATAGATACAGGGGTGCGGAGATTTTTACCCATGCAATAGGTGGTTCTTACATAAATTTTGATGGTGATACAAAAGATAAGGATATTAAGAAAACAGGAACTATTGCTCATCTTAATCCATTTAGAATTGATGATAATCCTGAAAATAGAGCTTTTTTAAGAAGATGGCTTAAGGAAATAACTTTGGTTAATGATGCGGTAAGTGAGAATGAAATTGCGCGTGCGGTGACAACTGCATTTGATTATTTGGAACCTGAAAAACGTTCTCTTAAAAACCTTTATAAATCATGTTTTTCACCTGCTGGAAAAATGAGAAGGGAGTTATTCAGATGGGTTGATGATAACCAATATGGAGAGCTTTTTAATAGTGATAGCGATAATTTGGATTTATCAAATAGATTTACTGCATTTGATTTTACATATATTTTTGAAGATGGAACTTTGGCACCGGCGGTAGTTAGTTATATTATGAACAGGATACAAAATATTACCGGAAGAACTGGTGATCCATCACTTATTATAATCGATGAAACTGCTCCTATGCTTCAAAATCCAGAATTCAGAAAGAATTTTGTGATAGGTCTTCAGGAAGGTCGAAAGAAAAGACAAGCTTATTTGGCAGCATTCCAGCAACCAAATGTTTTGGATAAACTTGGAATTGGTGAAGTTATTCGTGGTCAATGCCAGACACAAATATTCTTTAGAAACGTTCAAGCAAGGGTTGAAGATTACGAAAGTTGGAACCTTACACCAAAGGAAATGGCATTTATTCAAGGAAAGATATTTAAAGATTTGAAATATGCAATATTGTTTAGAAAACCTTCTATTGATGAATCTGTTATCTTGAATGTTGATTTATCAGGACTTGGTCCATATCTTCAAATATTTAATAGTGGTAGAAAGCAAGTTCTTTTGGTTGAAGAATTAAGAAAACTTCATGGAGATAAATTTGTGGAGGTTTATCTTGACTCTTTTAAGTAATTTTGTCATAAAAACTTTGAAAATAGCCGGCTTTTTATATTTTTCATTGCCTGTTTATGCAAATGAACTTTGTGAAACTTTCTATAAGGAACCTAATGTTACAACACAAATAAAGTATGGTAATGTTGTTGTTAAATCGGTACCAAGAGAGGAAATTTCTGATTTAAAAAATTTAAAAAACCCAAAAGCTACTTTGGGTCTTACAAAGTCGAATTTTGGTATTAAATATGACTTCGGTTTTGGAAGATATAAAATAAATGATGGTATTTGTGCGATACTTTCCAATATTAATTTTACTATAGGATACAAGAATATTGATGTGCTTATAGATGATAAATATGAAGAGGGTAGTTGTGAATATAATGCGATAAAAGAGCATGAATTGGGACATGTTGCTATTTACAGAAAAGAACTTAAATATTATGGTTCGTTAATCTTAAAAGAGCTTAGACGTATTGCAAGTGATGTTGGTCCGATGTTTTTTGATGAAAAGATTTCAGAAAAAAAACTTGGGAATGAAATTCAAAAAATGGTGTTCGAAAATAGGAACATAAAAATCTTAAGATCAAAGCTAGAAAAGGCTTTGATTGAAAATAATAATACCTATGATAGCAAAGAAGAATATCAGAGAGTAAAAAATCTTTGTAAGGCTTGGTAACTTTTTTCTTGACTTTTTCTTATATGGTTATATTTTTCAAGTGTTTAATCTATTAAATAGAGAGGTCTATATTATGGTTAAAGAAAACTGGGGTAAGAAACATATTTGTCCTTTTTGTGGCGCTATGTTTTATGATATGAAAAAGGAAGTTATCGTTTGTCCTAAGTGTAAAAAGAACTTAACTGAGGAAGACGAAATTGAATTTATCAGAAAAAAGAAAAAGACTGAAGTTAAACCAGTAGATCAAATAGAAGAATTAGATGTTAACGATGAAGTGGTTGATCTTTCCGAATCGGAAATGTTCTTTGATATGGATAGTGATGAACAAACTGTATCAAAAACAAATTACTACTCTGATGAAGAAGAAGATTTCTAATTCTTTTTGAAGATATACCTATATCTTTATGTAATGTTTGGTGTTATCCTTACTGCATAGTGTGGTTTGTGTAAAAACAAAGGAGGCATTATGGTATGTAATAAATGTGAGGGTAAACACAATCTTCCTCAGAAAAATTATAGTAAAAAAGTTGGCGAACTTCGTCATAATATAAACAGAGCTTTTGATAATTTCTTTAATATCTTGGATTATCCATTAACATCTTTGAGTGATTTTAGTTTTATTGAACCTAAAGTAGAGATGGTTGATGGGGAAAATGATATTAATATATCGGTTGAACTTCCTGGAATGAACGATGATGATATTGATATAGATGTGTCAGAGGATGGTTATTTGACTGTACGTGGGGAAAAGCGAAGTAATGTTGAAAATAAATCGAATGGAAGGTATTTTTCTGAACGTTCTTATGGTATGGTAAGCAGAACAATTCCTTTGCCAGCTGATGTGGATATTGATAATACAGAAGCAAGTTTTTCGAATGGTGTTCTTAAGATACATTTACCAAAAACTTTGGCTTCGAAACAGAAAAATCGTAAAATTAAGGTTAAAAAGTAGGATAGGGCATAGAAATATGCCTTATTTTTTTGCGATTACCTTTAAATCTTTTGATATATTAGGAATTTTATTTAATATTGTAATCTTTGCCATATATTCGTTGGCAATATCCTTTTTATTAACATCGTATTCAACAACAAGGATTTCAGATAGTTTTGTAAGCTCATTTCTTTGCGATTCAGGTATGTAATCAAGTAAGATACTTTCCTTTTCACTGCGATATAGAATTGCGTGTTCACCGCCATCGTAAACAATTTCAGGATTTGTTATTTTAAGTTTAGAAATATCCTTTGGTGTAAGAAAGATACATCTTTCGTCACGCTTATTTACCATTATTAAGTAAAGTTTTTCCTGTGTACTCATTCTCTATCCTTTGACTTTAATATAGCATATTTTTTAATTTTAGGCAATGATTTTATAAAAAAACCGGCTTTTTCACCGGTTTTCTTTTTTATATTTTTTCAATTTCATAAGTTAAATCTGTTTCTTCCAACTTTTCACTTAGAGGCGATGGAGTAAATGAAATACTTGTTGCTAAAGTGGTTGTTGAAATTTCAGATTCAAACTTCTTTACACCAGAAATAATTTCTTCAGAATTTGAATTGTATTTGATTGTTATTCTGTCAGAAACGTTGAAATCTTTGTTCTTTCTGTTTTCTTGTATAGCACGAATAAAATCACGAATAATACCTTCGATTTTAAGTTCTGGAGTGATTGTTGTATCAAGAAGAACCACAGCTGAATTATCAGATGTTGATTTACCCTTGAAATTACCAAGAACTTCAACCTTTATTTCAAATTCGTTTGGTTGTAATTCGTATCCGGCAACCTTACAAATATTGTCTACTATTTCGTATTGGTTTTGTTTTGCAGCTTTTTGGATTTCTGCCAATGCACGGCCAAGACGCTTTCCAACGATAGGTGTGTAAATATAAAGAAGCTTTTTCGCATATTTATCAATATCTGTTGTGAAAGTAATTTCTTTTACATTACACTCTGTTTTTATAATATCAGCATAAGGTTTTAAATCTTCGGATTTAGGTGATGCAATAGTCATAGCCTGTAATGGTTGACGATTACGGATTTTTGCTTCCTCACGCAAGGTTTTTGCACTAGAGCAAATAGCAATTACAGTATCCATTGCAGAAATTAATGCAGAATCTTTTACGTTTGTTACCTTTGGATAAAGTGCAAGATGTACAGAATCTTCACCAGTTAGGTTTTTATAAACGAATTCGCTTATGAATGGCATAATTGGTGCGATTATCTTTGTTATATCAATTAATACTGTGTAAAGGGTGTTAAACGCCTTTATTTGAGTTTCTTTTGATACGCTGGTACCCCAGAATCTTTCACGGCATTGACGAATATACCAATTGTTAAGTATATCAAGGAATTTTTCAACTTCGGTACAGAATGTCGCGATATCATAGTGACTTAGTGCCTTTGTTGTGATTTCCTTTAATTCTTCAAGCTTTGAAAGAATGTATTTATCCATAATTTCATCAGAAGATGTATCATAGCTTGCTTTTATACCATCAGCATTTGCGTACAATGTGAAGAAGTGGTATGCGTTATAGAATGGGATTTGAGCCTTTCTTGATGAAACAGCAATTTCTGTTCCTTCTTTTGAAAGACGAATCATTTCACCTCTTAAAGCCGGAGATGCAAGCATAATCCATCTTAGAGCATCAGAACCGTATTTATTAAAGAATTCTGTTGGTTCAGAATAATTCTTTAATTTTTTTGAAAGTTTTTGACCTTTTTCATCGAAAACAAAGCCAGAGCATACACAAGTTTTAAATGGTGCACGACCAAACAAGGCAACACCCAATACTGTTAATGTATAGAACCAACCACGTGTTTGATCGGTACCTTCTACGATGAAATCTGATGGGAAGTTTTTATCGAACCATTCCTTATTTTCGAATGGATAGTGGCAAGATGCAAATGGCATAGAACCACTTTCGAACCAACAATCAAATACATCAGGAATACGGCGCATCATTGATTTTCCTGTTGGATCATCTGGGTTTGGATATACTATTTGATCAATGTATGGACGGTGTAAATCAACAACCTTCATACCAGATGCTTTTTCAATTTCAGCAATAGAACCGAATACATCAATTCTTGGGTATTTTGGATCATCAGATTTCCATACAGGAAGTGGAGCACCCCAGAATCTATTTCTGGAAATAGACCAATCTCTGGCTCCTTCAAGCCATTTACCAAAACGACCATATTTTATGTGTTCAGGAATCCATGTTATATTTTCGTTTGCTTTTAATAACTCTTCTTTTATATCTTCTACACGTACGAACCATGAACTCATTGCTTTGTAGATAAGAGGTTTATCTGTTCTCCAACAGAATGGGTAAGAGTGAGTTATTTGTGATTTTTGGAAGAGCTTTCCTTCTTCCTTTAATCTTGTGAATATTAAATCGTTTGTATCGAATACTTGCATACCAGCATAATCGGAAACTTCGGATGTAAATTTTCCTTCGCTATCAACTGGGCAAAGTACAGGGAAATCTTTATTGAAAGATTTACATACAGAGAAATCATCCTCACCAAATCCTGGTGCTGTGTGAACTATACCTGTACCATCTTCGGTTGAAACATATTCACCAGAAAGAACCTGAAATGCATCATATTTTTCACGATAGTCTGCAAAGTATGGAAAAAGTGGCGTATAGTGTAAACCAACAAGTTCGCTTCCTTTTACTTCACGAACGAAAGTAGCTTTTTCAAGTTCTTTTTTATATGCAGGAACACGTGCAGTTGCAAGAACAAGATTTTCACCATTTAATTCATAAACAGAGTAGTCAATATCACGACCAACAACAAGCATTAAGTTTGATGGAAGAGTCCATGGTGTTGTTGTCCAAGCAAGTAATGTTAAACCATTTTCAAGATGGAATTTTACGGTTGCAGTGTTATCTGTTTTATCCTGATAACCCTGATTTACTTCGAAGTTTGAAAGAGGTGTTTCCGCAGCCCATGAATAAGGAAGTATACGGAAATCTTCGTAAAGTAAACCTTTTTCATACAATGTTTTGAATGCCCAAAGGATACTTTCGGAATATTCTTTATCCATAGTTTTATAAGCATTTTCCATATCAACCCAACGGCCAAGACGGTTAATAATACCTTTCCATTCTTTTGTATAGGTCAAAACATCTTCACGACATTTTGTTGTAAATTTATCAACGCCGTATGCTTCAATAGCTTTCTTTCCTGAAATGCCAAGATCTTTTTCTGTTTTAAGTTCAGGTGGAAGACCGTGACAATCCCAACCCCAGCGACGTTTTACCTTTCGACCAAGCATAGTTTGGTAACGTGCAACGCTATCTTTCATAAAGCTTTGCAATACGTGACCATAGTGTGGAAGTCCATTTGCAAATGGAGGACCATCATAGAATACGAATTCATTCTTTTCTTCACGTTCATCAACAGAACGTTCAAAAATCTTGTTTTTATTCCAAAAATCAAGAATTTGCTCTTCTATCTTTGGAAAGTTTGGTTTAGCAATAGTTTCCGGATATATATTTTTACTTGACATAATATTTTCCTTTGTTTAAAATCCTAGCAATTAAATTTAAGTTAATAAAGCTAATGATAACAAGGTGTGAAAATGAATTCAATAGAAAAAAATAATATATTGGTAAATAAATTTAAGGCTGTTCCTGTTCGTATGTATGGTTATAAACCTGAAAAAACAAAATTAGCTGTTTTTGATTTTGATGAAACATTGGTTCAATCTCAAGATATGTTTTTTGAAGTAAATGCAAAGGCAATGATAATGCTTGAGCTTCCTTGTACAAAAGAGATTGTTGAAAAAATCTTTGATAAATGGGATAAAGAATATATTGGTTGGGGTAAAAATTTGGAAGAACAAAAAGAAATTTACAGAACAAAATTTACTCCTTTGGTTACTAAACTTTCGAATGATACTTATTTTATCAATAAAATGAGGTTTTTTGATGAAATGAAGGATGTTATTAAATCATTAGCAAAGACAGATATTGCATTAGCAATTGCTTCTTCCCGTGATTTACATTCTATACTTAAGTTTTTACAAAAAGAAGAAGTTCGTGATTGCTTTGAAATGGTAGAAGCAACAGAAGGTGGTAGAAATTATAAAGATAAACCACATCCCGCAATAGTTCATTATATTGCACAGGAAATTGGAATTCCTATTGAAAGAGCTGTAATGATTGGGGATTCTCCTAATGATATAAAGATGGGTAAGAATGCAGGTATGAAAACTATTGCTGTTGGATATGGTAAATATGCAAATAGGGAAAAGTTGTATAACGAAAATCCAGATGACTTTATTTCTTTTACAGATAGAGTCTCTTTTATTCATCATATAAAGAAAATATTGGATTTTGATAGATAATAATTTTAATTATTAATTTATAAAAACAGTTGATATTTGCCTTGTTATTGTTATAATAAGGCTTATATTTTATCTGAATATTTGAGGCAAAAAATGGATTATGATGTCGTAGTTATTGGTGGCGGTCATGCCGGTATAGAAGCAAGTTCTGCATCGGCAAGATTAGGTCTTAAAACAGCACTTGTTACTTTTATGAAAACAAACATTGGTGAAATGTCTTGTAACCCTTCTATTGGTGGTCTTGGAAAGGGGCATTTGGTTCGTGAAATTGATGCTTTAGATGGTGTTATGGCAAGGGCTATTGATAAAGCTGGTACACAATTTAGAGTTCTTAATGCATCAAAGGGTGCTGCGGTTCAAGGACCAAGAGCACAGGCGGATAGAGCTTTGTATAAAAAGGCTGTGAATGAAATTTTGGCAGAGCAAGAAACTTTGACTATTATTGAAGATGAAGCTGTTGAAATTTTGTTTGATGAGAAGTTTTCTTCTGTTAAAGGGGTAGTTCTTAAAAATAACGGAGAAATAAAATGTAAATCAGTTGTCATTACAACAGGTACTTTCTTAAACGGTGTTATGCATACCGGTGAAGAACAAACTAAAGGTGGAAGAATTGGTGAAAAGGCAAGTTATGGTATTACAGAATCCTTGAAAAAAGCAGGATTTGAAATATTAAGACTTAAAACTGGAACACCAGCAAGGCTTTCTATGGCTACTATAAATTATGATGGTTTAGAGTGTCAAGAAAGTGATAATCCTCCGGAAGCTTTTTCTTATATGACAGAGAAGATTTCACAAGAGTTACTTCCTTGTTATATAACTTATACAAATGAAAAAACACATAAGATTATTACTGATAATAAGGATAGAACTCCACTTTATAATGGTCAGATAAAATCTATTGGGCCAAGATATTGTCCAAGTATTGAAGATAAGGTTGTTAGATTTGCTTCACACCCAAGTCATCATATATTTTTGGAACAAGAAGGTTATGGTTCGGATGTGATTTATCCTAATGGTATTTCAACGTCTTTACCAAAGGATGTGCAAGAAGATTTTATCCACTCTATAAAGGGATTGGAGAATGTTAAAATTCTTCGTTATGGTTATGCGATTGAATATGATGCGATTGATGCAAGAGAGCTTAAACCAACACTTGGTTCAAAACGTATTAATGGACTTTATTTTGCAGGTCAGATAAATGGAACAAGTGGTTATGAAGAAGCTGCATCTCAGGGTATTTTAGCAGGACTTAATGCAGGGCTTTTTGCAAAGGGTGAAGATGAAATTATACTTGATAGAAGTCAGGCTTATATTGGTGTTTTAGTTGATGATATTACAACACTTGGTGTTGATGAACCATACAGAATGTTTACCGCAAGATCAGAATATAGATTAAGTATAAGGGCAGATAATGCCGATCAAAGACTTACACCAATAGGTTTGAAAATTGGTTGTGTTGGAAAAAAGAGAGAAAAACTTTTCAATGAAAAGATGAAACAAATTGAAAGTTTGAAAAATCTTTTGAAGGCAAAAAAAGTTAATAATAAAAAGCTTAGACTTGTTGATTGTGAAGGTTGTGGTGCCGCTGGGGTAAATGCTTATGAAGCATTGAAATATAGTGATATAGATATGGATAAAATAAAAACTATGTTCCCAGAAGTAAATGATTTTCCATATAATATTGTTAAACAAGTTGAAATTGAGGGAAAGTATCAAGGTTATCTTAAACGTCAGGAACAAGATATTGCTTCGTATAAAAAAGATCAAGAATTGACTATTCCTTATAATATAGATTATAGTAAAATCGGTGGTCTTAATTTGGAGTTGAGAGCAAAGCTTGAAAAGGCAAAACCTACAACTTTGGCAAGTGCATCAAGAATTCCTGGTATGACACCTGCGGGCTTGACTGCTTTACTTAAGTATGTAAAACGTTAAGGGAGAAGTTAGTATGAGATGTTGTAAATTTCCATTTGAAAGGCTTAACATTGAATGGGACGGTAGCGTTACCTTTTGTGGTAGCAACTTTTTGCTTGGAAATATTTACAATGATTCCTTTGAAGATTTATGGTATGGGGAAAAAGCGGTTGAATTTAGAAAGTCTGTTTTTGAGGGTTCTTGTAAACACTGTAATTTAAAGTTTTGTTTTGAATATAATGATTGGAATATGAAAGATTTTGATGAAAAATTTATCAAAAATCCTTCGTATCCAAAGATTGTAAATTTAAGTTATGTTAAGACTTGTAATTTAAGGTGTAGAACTTGTCGTGATGATTTGTGTATCGAAACAAAAAAAGATACAGCAAATTATAATAAGATTACAGATAAGGTTGTTGATATTTGTAAAAAGGCTGAATTTATTTATTTAGATGGTTCAGGTGAAGTTTTTGTAAGTAACCATTTGAAAAATATTGTTAAGAAAATATCTGAACTTAACTCAAATATTGAGTTTTTTATTCAGACAAATGGTCTTTTGTGTGATGAAAAAAATATAAAAGATTTTTTTGGTGAGGATATAAAAGTAAAGTATATTGATGTTTCAATTAATGCTGGAACAAAGAGAACTTATAAAAAAATTACCCGTGGTGGAAATTGGAAAAAGCTTCAAAATAATTTGAAATATTTATCCGAACTAAAAACTCAAGGAAAAATTAAATCCCTAAGTCTTAGTTTCGTTTTTCATTCTCTTAACTTTAAGGAAATGCCTAAAGCTGTTGAGATTGCACAAAAGTATGGTATTGATGTGCATTTTTCAATGTTTAGAAATTGGAATTCTTCGTTAATGTGCAAAAATTATGAAAAATATGCATGTTGGGAGGTTGCGCATAAAGATTATAGAAAGTTCTTAAATATACTTAGAAAGCTTAAGAAAATGAAGAATTATAGATTTGATGAAGAATTCTTTAGATATGTTCAATCTAAACTTAAAGACACATGGTGGTTGAGATTGAAAAGTAAAATTTTAGGAGAAAAATAATGAGATGTTGCAAATATCCTTTTGAACGAATAAATATCGATTGGGATGGGCAAGTATTTTTTTGTTGTGCTCCTTTTGTTGATTATTATGTAATTGGAAATATTTACAAAGATTCTTTTGAGGATATTTGGTATGGTGAAAGGGCAAAAGCTTTTAGAAGAGATATTTATAACAACCTTTATACTCACTGTAATTTAAAGTTTTGTTTTGAGTATAATGATTGGAATATGAAGGATTTTGAAGAAAGTTTTATTGATCATCCTCCTTATCCAAAATATGTTCATTTAAGCTATGTTAAGGCATGTAATGTAAGATGTGTTACTTGTCGTGATGAATGGTTTACAGAATCAAAGGATGATATTAATCAAAATAATACTATTATTGATAAAGTTCTTGAAATTTGTAAGCATGCAGAATTTGTTTTTTTGAATGGTTCGGGTGAAGTTTTTGTAAGTGAGCATTTGAAGTGTTTGGTAAGACGTATTTCAGAAAAGTACCCAAAGATAAAATTTATGTTGATATCAAATGGACTTTTGTTTGATGAAAAACATGTAAAAGATTTTGGTATAGAAGGTAAGATTTGTAAAGTATGTCTTTCTATTCATGCTGCAACAAAGGAAACTTATGAACGAATAGTTAGGGGTGGACATTGGGAACAACTTCAAAAGAATTTGAAATATATTTCTAAATTAAAAAAGAAGGGTGAATTAAAAGAATTAGATTTCAATTTTGTTTTTCATTCTGGTAACTTTAGGGAAATGCCTGCATTTGTTAAAATGGCAAATAAATTTGGTGCAGAGGCTTATTTTTCAAGATTTAGAAAGTGGGCTACTAATTCAGAAATGAATTCTAATTATGAAAAATATACCTGTTGGGATCCAAATCATCCGGATTTTGAAGAGTTTATGAAAGTGCTTAAGACTATTAATGGTATGAAAGGGTCAAGACTTGCCGAAGATTATTTCAGACAACTTCAATTAAAGTTGAAGAAACCATGGTATAAAAGGCTTTTCAAAAGAGGTTAGTTGAAAACTTCTAAATCTCCGTTTGAAATAATTATTAATTTATCATTTATTACGATAGGGGAAACATCAATTTGTGATGTTAAGCTTTCGGTTTCAATGATATTTCCGTTGTATGGATTTACCTTTATAATATCTCCGTTTGATACAGGGATTATGATTTGATTGTTTATCAAAAGTGGATCAAAGAATATATCATCTTGTTTTATATTAAGCTTTGTTTCCCAAATCTTGTTTCCATTTGAAACGTTTGATGCAAATAATACTTTGTTATTGTTTATATCAAACATAGTATCATTAGAGATTATAGGAGTTGTTTTTCCACCGTTTGATGTAATCCAAAGTGTTTTTCCTTCATCTATATCAAATGCCTTTGTAATATCGTTATAGCTTTTTACAACGACGATATTGTTTTTTATAGCAGGATTTGCAATGATGTCAGATATAGTGTTTATATTTGATGGATTTATTTTATAAACAGAATCAAGCCAAATTGGTGTTGATGTTTCGGCCATAATCATATGGACTTCACCATTTGAGAATGCAGTTATAAGTTTATCGTCTTTACACGCAGGTGTTGAACCTTTAATGAAAGAGGAACTTTCTTCTATTGTTTTGTGGATGTATTCTTTTTCACCAGTGGTTTGGTTTATTGCAAATGTTTCGTTATTATCGTTTGTGAAGAATAGTTTGTTATCACAGATTGTAAGGCCAGACTTTAGGTTTGTATTGAAATATTTACTGTAAATTATTTCACCAGTTTTAGCGTTAAGTTTTACAAGTTGTGAATTGTTTGTTAGAAGGTATAAATCATTTCCATTTAAGGCAAGTGTTCCAAATTTTATTAAATCATTATTTGAAAATTTTTGGAACCAAACCGTTTTTCCTGTATTTATATTTATTGCAGTTAAACGAAGATTTCCTGATATTGTGAATACCATATTCTCATTAGCAACAGGAGTGTATAAAATTTGCTTTTTAGAGCTTACGGAACCGATATCATTTGAATATAGTTTATGGAATTTTTTATGGCCGGCAATATGTCCCATATTGTTTTCAGAGTTACCACCGTTTGAATTCCATAATTTGTTTATGTATGGTTTTTCAAGGATGATTTTTTTATTTTCTGTTTTTTGTGTTTTTTCTTTGTTAAAGATAGAAACTTTTTCACCTTGCAAAGGAAGAGGTGCGTTTTCACACCCCAAAATTAAGGTTGAGAAAAACAAAATACCCAGCTTTTTTTTAATATTTTGTGTTTTTTTCATTTTGTTTTTCCCTCCTTTTTAATTATTTTGATTTTGCAGATTTTATGTAGTTTAACATAGTTAAACTTTGAGATTTGATACTTACTGGAAGATTGATATCATCAGAAAGTTTTTCAAAAATCTTTTTTGCAGCATCATAGTTGTTTTCTTTTACATAAATTGTGCCAAGAACAAATTTTGCAACAGGTGATAATGCTTCGGATGAACCAACGTTTGAAAGTTGTTTTTTTACTGAAACTAAATCTTTTTCAGGAAGTGATGAAAGTAATGTACCAAGCTTTACTATGGCAAGATTTTCAAATACTTCATCAGAGGAATTTTTTGTGATTTCGTTTAGTGTATCAATCGCATCATTATACTTTTTGTTTTCAATTTGGATTGAGTAAATATTGAAGTATGCAATATCTTTGTATCCAAACTTTGCAGTTTTTACAAATTCTTGTAATTCTGTGATTTTTGCATCAGGAGTTGAATTTTTTGATATTATTTGTTCAAATTGCTTTGCGTTTTTAAGGTTTACATTCTTTTTGTATGAAACATAGCAATTTTTTATTATGGAAATAAGAAGTACTATTGCAATTACTGTGATTATATAGTTTTTATACTTATTCCAGATTTGAGAAATTCTTTCGGCCTGAACATCTTCTTGTACTTCACGGAAGAATGCATTTTTTTGGCTTTCGAGATATTGTTCTTTCAATGATAAAGTTTTAGATTTTTCGGTTTTTGACATTTTATACCTCCCTTGTGATTATATATTTGAACCGTTAGCAACGTTTCCGTTTATATCTCTGTTTTCATCTAAGATTTGATTTGAATTATTTTTCTTTGTCTTTATTAATGTATTAATTCCAGCAGATAAAAGACGTGCTTCTAATCTTTCCTGACGATTTTTTTCGAATTGCTCGTCTATTTGATTTATAACTTCTTTTTGTTTTTCAAAGATAGTTTTTAATGCATTTTTTGCAGTAGAAAGAAGTTTTGTGAATTCTGTTTCTGTGAAAGGAATTCTTTCGGCGGTTCCTTGTATTTCAATGATGCCACCACTTTCTGTCATAACAAAATTACTGTCTGTTTCGGCGTTACTATCTTCATCATAATCAAGATCGAGTAATACTTCGCCATCAATGATACCGCATGAGATAGCAGCAACCATATCAAGTATAGGAAGATTTTGCCATCTTTGTTTTTCTTGAAGTTTTTTTAATGCGATGTACAAAGCAATATATCCACCAGTAATGGATGCGGTTCTTGTACCACCATCGGCTTGGATAACATCGCAATCAATAATTATTTGTCTTTCGCCTATTTTATCAAGGTCAACAACAGAGCGAAGAGAACGTCCGATTAATCTTTGGATTTCGGCTGTACGACCACCAACACGTGATTTTTCCCTATCTATACGCGTTTGACATGATGCAGGAAGCATTCCGTATTCTGCAGTTACCCAACCTTTTCCGGAATGTTTTAAGAATAATGGAACTTTTGATTCTATTGTTGCAGTACACATAACTTTTGTATCACCACATGTTATTAAACAAGAACCATCAGCGTATTTATTTATGTTTGGTACCAATGTAATATTTCTTAGTTCATCATTCTTCCTTAAAGACTTTCTCATTTTTTATCCTTGAATTTTATTTGTTTTTTTTGTATATTTTATATAAGTTATATATAACTTTTTTGAAAAAGGCAAGTATGAAAGAGAAACTTAGTAATTCTTTGCAATTATTATCAGAGTCCGTTTCCGAGTTGGAGCGGAATTTTGATGTATATAAAAGTACAAAATTGCAAAATTTTGATGATGAAATCCGTTTTTATAAGGAAAATGATGAAAAAAATAAGGTGGAAATAGATAACCTTAAACATTCGTTGCTTGTTGAACAAAGTAAGGTTCGACGTGCTATTGGTGAAATACATGATTTATCAATTTCTTTGAAAAACAAGATAAATAAATTTTAGAGGGAAAAATGCCAACAGTTAATTTTAAAATAAATTCAAAAAATTATTCTGTGGATTGTGGGGCAGGGCAAGAAGAACAAATACTTGCTATTGCTGAGCAAATTGATAATAAAGCAAGAAGTTTATCATCTATGTTTGGTGATGTTGATAGTGAAACTTTGCTTTTGATGGTTTGTATTCTTACCTTTGGTGATATTTCAAAGGCAAAAACAAAAATTGCAAGTTTGGAAAAGCAAGTTTCTGTTTTGAAAGAAGAAGCATTGGATGAGAATGCTTTGGCAAATGTGCTTGCTCAGATTACAACAAAAATTAAAACTTTGTCTGCGGCTTTTTCTTCAAGCAATAAACCAAAACAAAGTACAGTTATTGATTTTAAATTTTAGGAGAGTGTTATGTTTAGTAAAAAGAAAAAATTAGAAAAAACAGAAGATACTGTTGTTGAAATTGTAAAAACACCAAAAAAGGAAACTTCTTTTTCTGTGTTTCAGGTGGTGATTTTTGCTTTCCTTTTTATTCTTATGATTTGGATTATTGGTTTTTTAAGCTTAGAGCTTGATAACCAAAAAAGACAAGTACTTATTTTAGCAAACAAAGTTGATAATATGGAAAAGGGTGGCGTTGAACTTTTGGAAACCTATATTGAAAAAATTCGTGATTTGCAAAAGGTTGATATTAAAGATCAAGTTCAACAATTTGGTTTGGATATAAAAGATAATATTCAACGTGTACGTGAACTTATGTTTGATAAGAATGATTTGGCTAAACTTGAATCAAAAATAAGCTCCTTAGAAGAATATAATAAAACATATAAAGGTTTGAACCTTTTGATGTTGACTTCGGCAACTTTGCTTCGTGATGCAATAAATAGAGGTGATAGTTTCAAAGCAGAGCTTGATACATTGATGGAAATTGCCGGTAAGGATAAGGTTGTGCAAGAAGCAGAAACTGTACTTTCTCCTTACTCTGAAAATGGAATTAAGACCGTTTCTGAATTAAGAAATGAATTTGATAAAATTGCAACAGATGTTGTTTTTGTTTCCAATAACCCAAAGGGTGAAGGTGACAATATGAGAGATAGATTTTTGTTCCGTGTAAAGGGTCTTTTGAAAATAAGAAAGATTGATTTTAGCAATCCTTTGGATGAAGAAAAAACTCCGGATTTTATTGTTGCAAAGACTGAGGATGCCTTAAAAGAAGGTAATTTGGCAAAGGCAGTTTTTGAATTTGAAAAGTTAAAAGATGTTTCAGAAGCTGGCTTTAATTTTGCAAAAAAATGGTATGATGATGCAAAGGTGAAACTTTCTGTAGATGAAGTTATTGCTCCGGTTTTAAAGGTTGCTTTGGAAAAGGCTTTGCATGATGTAGAAGTAAAGAAAGTTCCTGTAAAGAAAAAGGTTATTACCATTACTGAACCAGTAAAAGAAGTTAATATATAAGGAGATAAAGAAAATGTTGAAAGCTTCTCTTAAATATTTTTTTATATTCCTTTTGTTTTCTGTGATTGGGGTATGGATTTCGAATAATTATGGCGTAGTTGATATATTTTGGCTTGGATACAGAATTCATACATCAGTGCCAGTGTTATTGATTTTAATGTGGATTTTGTTTTTATGTGTTGGAAAAACAATGCTTGTTATTAATTGGTTTTTACATCCACGAAATCCATTTAAAAAAGCAAGATAATTATTGACTTGTAAAAATTTTTATGTAGAATTTCTGCATAAGTACAGTGATTGTACGGTATTATAGTTATATTAAGGAAAGATGGCAGAGTGGTCGATTGCACACGCTTGGAAAGCGTGCATACCGCAAGGTATCGAGGGTTCGAATCCCCCTCTTTCCGCCACTAAATCTAAAGTCGTAGAACTCTTCGATTCCAAATCAGTAATTCTAGAACTCCTTACTAACATCGTTTGTTGTTAAGAGTATTTTTATTTTCATAAACAAAATAAAAGTATTTAGTTTTTTAATATTGCTTTTAATTTTGAAGGGTATTTTTGCAAATAAAAAAAGTGGCGATTGCCACTTCTGATTTTGGAGCGGGTGAAGGGTATAACTCATCTAAAAATTAAGCCTTTACACAACACCAAAACCAACCAAATCTCTAACTTTTCACGCAATTATTTTTAGCCATACATACTTACTGCATCACTAATTGCATCACACTTATTATAAAACGTTTTTCCCTTAAAGCAAACAAGTTTTTTTAATAAATTTTAAATTTTACATTAAAAGCATAAAAATATGGGACCCTGGCTCCCCCTCTCCTCCCCCATATTTTCAACATTTTTCATTAAAATATTTTTTCAAAAAATTTTCTTCAAAAACTTCATAAAAACCCAATTTTAGCCCCTAAAAAAACGCGTCTTATAGGAAGTGTTTTTTAAAAACATCAAAAAATCACTACATATTAAACCTTCATTTCTAAGGGGTTTTTTATATATTTTTCCTCTTATTTTATCTAAATTTCATTAAAAACCCCGACACAAAAATCTTCTAACTCATTGTATATACTATATAAACATTATTTTTTATTTTCTAATATTAATAAAAAAAATAAATCATATATAAAAATTCCAAATAAAAAAAATTAAAAATCCCCAAAAATAAAAAATTTTCACAGTTCTATATAGTATAGGCCCTTATTGGTCAAATACGAAGGTAGTGTAGATACTTAATTTGTAAATTTAAAAACTATATAGTATTTTTATATAGTAAATATTATTATGCAAAAAATAATACTAACTAACAATAAATATAAAAATAAATAAAATGTATAAATCTAAGTTTAAAAAAATAAAATCTCTTTCTCAACATTCAACACAATTCTGCAAAAATATGCAAAGCATCCAAACCATTACAAGCTGGTTCTCCTCCTCACTAAGCAGTAATGGTTTATTTTTTAGTATTCGTTGGTTTTATAATCCCCCTACAACCCAAGCTCAACTTATAAGCAAACTTCATACAATGTTTAATCAAATATTCAATAAATTATTAGGTTCACATTGGTTCAAATTATATCAAAAACATTTTATTTTTATTGCTGTTCAAGAGCAAGGCCAATCTAATACAAATTTTCATGCTCACGTTATTTTAGGGCTCAAATCAAATAAATTTACAACCGGCGACCTTATAAACACTCTTTTTTCATTACAAAATAAATTACACATGTCCGTTTCATTAAAAACAAATAAAAATTTTAAACCATCCAATCAATATCCAGACAATATCGTAATTTCTCCTATATTTAATACAAACGGCATCGCCGAATATCTATCCAAAGAATTCACATTAATTCAATCAAACGATATGCAATTCTCTAATACCGACAACATCATCTTCGATTATCAAATATTCAATTAAATCAATTCTAAATTCATAAAATCTTTTCTTTATAAAATATAAACCAGGACTAAATTCAATCAATCCTGGTTCATTATTTTTAATCTAAATAATATTTAATTATGCTTGCATTAAAAACTTATTAAATCTACGCAATGCTTGTTTAACACTTTCATGGCTAGTTTTTCCATACTCAGCTTTCATTCCACTTAATTCATATTCTGGCAATAAATTATTTATATTTTCTACAAGCATATCCAAACTAATATTTTCTTTTTTACATACACGCTTTATTCTATATTGGTAATCCTTTGCAGTATTAGGTTTATAATTATTTTGTAGCAACCAATTTTCAAATTTCTTTAACATTTTTAAGCCTTTCTTTTTTGTTTTACATAGCTATTATCCCAGTTTTTCCCTTAAAAGCACACAAAAAAACGCATAAAAATGCAACAAAATTGGCTAAAAACAGCCATTCACATCCTTTATTTAGAATTGGGGATTTCAATTATTTGTTATCTCTAAGTATTAACAAATTTTTAAGAAAACGTTTTCTATCCAGAAATACACATAAAAAAACCTCGTGTCATTAGAGATACGAAGTTTTTTATTTTATATTTAAATACTAATTTAATTCAATACTTTCAATTTTTTTATAAATATTTTTACCTTGTATTTTCTTTAAATCTTCTTCAAAACCTTCAACTATACAGAAATTTCTAAATCCCATATTTTGCAATGCTTCAATTGCTGCCTTTTCATATGCACTTCCATACATTGCACGATACATCATTGTTTCAAGCTGTTTTTCATGACCCAAAGCATTTTCTATACGAGTATCATTAACAGTTTTCAACAAATCTTTACTTTCTTGTAAAAGTTTCTTGTACTCTCCTGGAATAATATCCCTACAATGTGGGGCTGTTTTATTTGATAGTTGGACAAGAAATTTTCTAAATTTTTCCTTACATTCTTTTCTTTCTGCTGTTGTTAATTCTTGTGTATTGTTACAAAAGTTTGAAACACTAAAAAAATCATATGCTTTATAAAAATATAAGAAATCATTATCCGTTTTTATTTTTGATGTTTTTGGAAGAAATCTTTTATAATCAAACCAACAAATAGATGTTGGGCCTTTATTATTTCTTCTTTGTAAAATACATTCATCACTATTATCAATAAATCTATTATAATATTCCATAAAATATTGAGGATTTATTTCTTTTTTCATAAATACTTGTAAATAATTTATAATTCCAGGTGACACAGTATCTTCACTTACAGATAAAATTCCATCTTCACTACAATTTTTTACAACTTCGTCGTGAAAAATCATAGAAAGCGAAAGAGTATTAAAAACATCTAACTCTTCATCATTCAGTTCAGGCTTAAGTTCATGAATTTTTTTACGAAAATTTGAAACATAAGCAATCTTTTCTTCTAATTTTTCTTGAGATTCTGCATACGCTACATCCAATTTAAAAATAAATGTTAAGATAAAGCTAAATAATATTAAAAATTTTTTCATAATTTTTTCCTTTACTTTGATTAAATTATAGGTTTTAAATCTTTTACTTCTTTTACAAAGACATTAAAAGGTATTTTATACAAGTTTAAAGCTGCAATATCTTGTTCTATACCAATTTTATAAATTTTAGATAAAATCTGTTCATTAAATTTACCATTTTTATCTACAAGAAAAAATATATTTATAGACTTTGTTGATTGTTTTTTTATCGCAGTTTTATCTTCAATAATACTTGTTATAACTTCAATATCTTGACGTAGTTGATATTCTAATCCTTCAAATGCATTAGTATACTGAATCGTTATATTTTTGTTTTTATCATCAATAACTTGAAATTCTATTGGATTAACATTTTTAACCACACCAAAAGTAACTAAAAAATATTTTTGAGTTCCAGATACTTTTATATCTTCGTTTTGTTTAAATATTCCAATTTCTTGCAAAACTTTTTCTTTTATTATTTCATCCATTTTTCACATTCCTTTATGTGTATTGTAAGTGCAATTCACATTATAATGTGTAATATTAAAGAAGTCAATTAAAAAATACACATTATAGCACTATGGTGTTTTCCACATTTTAATGTGAAAATTAAATCATAAAAGTGAGGTTTTATGATGGATAAAGTATTTTTACAAACTCTTGGAAGACATATTGCTAATTTAAGAAAACAAAAAGGAATGAGCCAAGAAGACTTTGCTGAACTATCTGGTAAAATGATAAATACCGTTTCAAATATTGAAAGAGGCCTTACCGATCCAAGAATTACAACACTTTATTCTTTTGCAAAAACATTAAATATTTCGATTCAAGATTTATTGGTTGATACACCTATAAATAATATTTCAAATAATGAAACATTAAACCACATTATAAGTTTACTAGAAACACAAGACGATAAAACATTAAAAATTATTCTAAAACAGATTGAAGCATTACTTGAAATGAAATAATTTCTTCAGTTGATGACAATTTGTCACCAACTACTACTAATCCTTCTTCTCCATAATTTTTTCCCACTCATCAAACTCTGTCTGTAAGTAATCATAACTAAACTTATTTAATTCTGTATTTATCTGTTGTAATGTGTAATTGGAATAAGATTGCTCCATAGTTCCAGTTCCTTCCCAACCAATAATTCTATTGATACAACTTGCAACTAAACCAGCAGATTGCATTGCAAGACTGGCATTTTTACGGAATGAATGGAAATCCAAACCTTTTTCTTTAATATCAAGTTCTTCCAAAAATACAAACAAAGTTCTTAACATATACCTGTCATTGTATTCACCACTTTTTGTTTTACATTTTGGGAAAATAAAATCTTCATCTTTTGCTTTTAATTTCTTTTTTCTACGCTCTACATAATTCCAAAATCCTAAATCTAATAACTGTTTGTGTATTGGAACAATTCTTTCACTTGCATCATTTTTCAAATGCTTTATAGTATGATTTGAACGGAAATATAAACATTTTATCTTATCTTTTTCAAAAACATCTCCGTATTGTAAAGTTGTTGCTGCATTTAACCTTGCACCAGTAAACAAAGCAATCATACAAATCCAAAAAACATCCGGGTTTTCATCAAAAAACTTATGCTTTGTATCAAATATTTCTTTAAGTTGTTCCTCAGAATAAGGCAAATGAGGTTTTCTATCACTCTTCTTTGTTTTTGTTATTTTAGGCAAATTTAATATAAGGTTATTCTTATAAAAATCAGGCTCTACATTACATGCGCAATTTACAAATTCCGTAATATATCTAAGTTTTTGACGTCTATTATCATTCTTTACACCTACCTTATTTACAATACTTTCTGAAATCTTAGAAATAATATCAGGCTTATAAAAATCCAAATAATCGCTTTCTAAATTCAAATTTACACTATCAAAAACACTACTTAAAAAGTTCCTTTTTCTTGTCTTTTCATCTTCTTTATTATTTGCTCTAAGAAGCATTATATCCAATATCTCTTTTAATGTATGTTTAGGTGTTTCTTTTACTTGTGGAGCATTAGTTTGAATAAGTTTTGCAAAAGCCTCAGGACCTAACTTTTTTTCAATTAAATTAAGTTTAGTTTCCATAGTTTTAAGATTGTTTGCAACTTCTTTATTAACATTATATCTTTCAAGACCCTGTTTTATTTCAGCAAATAACTCTATAAATTCTATCAATGTTTCAGGCTTATTATTTGGAGATAACACTAATTCATCCGGAACATAAAATGTCATTATTGCATGACCTGGAATTTGCTCAACATTTCTACGAATAACACTTATTTGAGAATACAATTCACACAATCTATTAAACTTTACATTAAACTGCTTAATACCATCCATTTTAGTTAAAGCCTCATAATAATTATTTGTATGCAACGAATAACGTCCATATCTTCGTTTGCTATCCTTCTTTGGCAACTCTATTCTACAATAAAAAACATTCTTTCTCAACCACAAATGAGGGATATTCCTAAAACCAAATGCATCACACTTTGCATCACACTTATCAAACATTCGCCAAAACCCTTTATAAGCAAAAAGCTAAGTATTTGTATTTACAAGAGTTTTGCAATAAGTATAAAAATACTTCTTCATAAAGTATGAACTAAAAAATGCAATAAAATCAAGGATTTAACTTTGGAGCGGGTGAAGGGAATCGAACCCTCACGGCCAGCTTGGAAGGCTGGAACTCTACCATTGAGCTACACCCGCACTATGGCAAATAATATAACCAATATTTTTCTAAGTTTCAAGCAAAAAAATAAAAAAAATACCCATGGTTTTGGCCATAGGTATTTTTGAATTGAATTTTTGTTATTAGAAACGAAGCATTAAACCAATTTTAACCATTGGGAATATCTTTGAATCTGTAATAACTTTAAGTTCATCTTTATACTCTGCTTCGGTATCAGCAAGAAGTTGTTTTACGTATTCGTTATCTGCTGTAATCTTTCCTACAAGAGTATATCCATTAGCATCTTTTATAGCACTGCTTCCTGAAGGAAGTTCTATTGGAAGATTTGATATATCGATACCAGCTTGTTGTGCCAATTCATTTACATTTACAGCGCTAATATCAATACCTAATTCTCTTAATTTATTTTCATATTCTTCAGAATATTTAATCCACAAATCAGCATTACCAGTAAGGTCAGTTGTAATTTTTGGATTATTGATGAATACAACACCGGCATCAAAGTAAAGTTTTAATCCGTAAAGGATTTGTAAATCGAAACCGATACCTGCGTATGGGCCTTTTACATCTGCTTCAATACCTGCTCTTAATGTAGCAGTTGCATTTTCAACTTTATATCTTAAGTTTTTCATTTCGAATTCACCACCACCATTTTTTGTCATGGATGCATTAATGGCGAAATCTCCGGTATAGTAACCACCACTGATTCTGAAGTTGCCAAGGAACCATGTGTTTCCGAATGGATAGAAATCAATCAAAGCACCATAGTTTGTACCAGTAATCATACCTGAGAAGTCGTTTCCATCAACATCGATAGGGTTGTCTTCTAAGTATTTTTCGATTGTACTTTCAAGTGGTTTCCATGAGTTGTAATCAATTCTGAAACCAAATCTGTTTTTCCAGAAATTATAATCTCTTCTTGGAATTCTGTATCCTAAGTGTGCGTTGGCACCACCCAAAACACCAACACCGACACCGAGTTGAAAACCTTCTAATAGGTAACCATCATCTTTATCTTCTTTAAAATCTTGTTTGATGTTAGAAGGAATTTCTGGTTTTTCTGCAAATTTATCTGCTACAGGTTTTAATGCTTTTTGTGTGTTTACTAATTTTGAATTTACGACAGTATCATCATCTTCAAAATCATCAACGAAATTTTTTTGTGTAAGATCAAAAGAATTTTTTGTTTCACTTTCTTTTGTATTACTTACAGTTTGAGCAAAAGCTGCAGTTGAAAACATTGTTGTAATCAACAAAGTTGAAATAATTTTTTTCATAATAAAATCCTTTCTCTTATTATAATTAGGATTTTACACCTATATAAAGAACTAAGTCAAGTAAATAAAGTTGTCAAAAAATTAACAAAAATTCAGGTTTTTTGCTTATGTGATGGGAATTATTAATTAAAAATTATCTTAAAATATTTTCACATTTTTCGGCTATGGAACTGTCTTTTTTAGCCTTCGAAATTTGAATAGCAGAAAGAGTAGTTGATGTGCCAGATGTGCCAATTGCAACACCAGATAAAATGTTTGAAGCAGTGTCTAATTTTTTATTTTTTTCTTTATCTTTTGTTTTGTTTGCCATGATTGATGTTGCGGTTCCAACACCAGAAATACCAGTGCCGATTCCAGAAACAACAGCGTTTGCGGTGGCAAAATTTTTAAGTGATTTTATATTTGATTCATCATAGCCAATACAGGTGGATAAAATATTTTTTGCAATTTCTATTATTGTACTATCGATTGGTTCAAGACTGTCTTCTGTTTCGCTTTCGGTAGAAGATTTTGCAATTTTTAATGCTTGTAATGATTTGTTACAATTAGACATTTTTTCTGCAAGCTTTGATGCGGTTAATGTTGTACCGATTGATGTTCCAGTTGATACAGCGGATGTTACAGTTGTTCCAGCAAGTAAAGCAGAACGAACATTACCAAGTGTTTCTGATTTTTTCATAGAGTTTTTTATATCCTCTGTAAGGGCGTTATAATCTTCTATGAAACGATCAATATCATTATGTAATGTTTCTTCGTCAAGTTTATAATCTTGAGTTCTTTTTTTAAGGCCTGCAACCAAAGCACCAGTTGAAGTTAATGTTCCAATTCCACTTGATACAGTTGTTGCAACACTTAAACCAAAGATTGTATCAAGACTTGATTTTATTCCAGAACATTCAGATTTTACATTATCGATTTTTGATTGAAGAATGGAAAAGTCATAAGCAAATGATGTGCTGTTAAAAGAAATTATTCCAAGTAATATTGCCAATATTTTTTTCATTTCTTTATCCACGTACGCTTGCTACTCCTATTGCACTGCTAGGTGTGTAATCTCTAGATTTTATAGTTTCATTTTTTATTGAAAGAAAACATGAACCGACACGAATGTTTAAGGAAAAAAACTCATCCTGACTTTTTACATTATTGCAATTATATGTTTCATTGGGACATGATTTTTGTGCAATGTTACAAGTTTTTATAAATTTATTATAAAGTTCAATATCACCATTATACCAACTTGGGACTTGTGCATAAACATTTGTTAATGCATTTAAAGAGAATAGTAATGCAAACAACATTTTTTTCATAAATGTTTCCTTACTCCTTCCTATTATAGCACCTTTTTTGAAAAATGAAAGGTATTTTTACGGTTTGACTTTGTCTTAATCGTCTATATAATTATCAAAGAAAGTTCTTTTAAATTTTTGTATTTGCTTATTAAAATAAAAAATGACGGTTTATGCTTATTTAAGGGTATCAACAGAAGAACAAGATTATGAAAATCAAAGGTATGGAATTATAAAATATTGTGAATATCGTGACATAAAAATATCAAAAGAATATGTCGATGAAGGTGTAAGTGGAACGGTAAATTATAAAAAACGAAATTTAGGTAAACTTCTTAGGGTTTTAAAAAAGGGGGATTATGTTATTGTTTCGGAACTTTCCCGACTTTCACGAAGTATGATTGATATGTATAGCCTTGCAAAAATATTTGCGGATAAGGAAGTTAGAGTTTTTTGTTTGAAGGAAAATTTGGAACTGGGAAATACTGCAATAGGTCTTATGATTATGACGGTGTTTGCCTTTTCTGCTCAGATAGAAAGAGAACGTATTTCTGAAAGGACAAGGGAAGCTTTGGCAAAACGAAAATCAGAAGGGATGAAACTTGGCCGGCCTGTTGGAAGTAAGAATAATATTTATAAACTGACAGGAAAAGAAAAATTTATTTTTGATATGATGGTGCAAAAGGTTTCAAAAAGAAAAATAGCAAGAAAATGCGGGGTTTCTGTTATAACACTTAATAGATTTTTGGTTAGAAAAGATTTTAGTATTAAGAATTTTTTATGATGAACAAAACTATTTTTATTAGAATTATTAATGTAAATAGATAGAAAATGTATTTTAATCCGTGGTAGGTGTATTGAATCCATTTTTGGTTATACCTATCGATATTTGCTTTGTTTAGGATAAACATAAATGTGGAAAATATCAGATATAAAACCAATGATGAATATATGTTCATATCCTTATATACCCCATAGGTTATCTTGAATTAAATATCCGGTAAATAATGTTCCATTGAAAGTGGTTTCAACCTTACAAAAACCAGAGGAACATTTTAACACTTTGAATGTGGTTCCCTTATCAACTTTTGCGATAACTTTGGAGGTTAATTTTTTCTTTTGATAAAGCTTTGTACCATCGTGTAGTGTCATAACATAGTTTGGTTTTCCGATTGAATTTTTATGTATCCATGAAAGATCTCCATTTATATCTTCTACTTGGTACCATCCGAAATATTCGTTTACAACTCTTACAGGAGTGTATTTTGATTGGTATACAAATTTTACAGGATAGTTGATATCAGGACCAACACGAGTATTTGCAGGAGTTTTTGCAATTGAAACGAATCGAGGGATAGGATTACCTGAAAAACGAGCTTCTCCAGCGTATGCTGAATGTAAATTTGTGAATAAAAACAATATGATACACAAAAAACGTCTCATTTTCCCCTCCAGACGAATGGTATTATAACACATATTTTTAAAAATTTTAATTTTTTTTATGGAAATTATTTTTTTTTGTGATATAAATAATCGGTGTTAAATGAAATTTGCGGGTGTGGCGAAATTGGCAGACGCGATAGACTTAGGATCTATTGCCGAGAGGCGTGGGGGTTCAAGTCCCTTCACCCGCACCATTAAATAAATTATTAATCTAACCTTAATCAAGGAATTAAAAATGCAACCAATAAAAGAAAAAATTAAAGGTATTAAATACGAATTATCTTTTGAAATCCCAGCAGATGTTTTTGAAACAAAATTAAATGAACAACTTGCTGAATTTGCAAAAAATCATGAAGAAAAAGGTTTCCGTAAGGGTCATGTTCCTATGGATGTTATTAGATCAAAATACGAAGGTCATTTCATTGGTGATGTTTTAAACGCTCTTATCAATGAAACATTAGTTTCTTACTGTGAAGAAAAGAAAATTAATCCTGCTGTTGCTCCTCAAGTAAAAGTTGATAGCTTTGTAAGAAATGAACCATTAAAATTCTCTGCTGACTTTGAAATTATTCCAGAAATTAAAGATATCGATTTTTCAAAAATTTCTGTTGAAAAGAAAGTTGCAAAAGCTGGCGATAAAGAAATTGATGAAGCAATCCAAAATATCGCAAATTCAAGATATACTTTTGAAGAAGTTACAGAAGATAGAAAAACTAAAAAAGGTGATGTTGTTGATATCAACTTTGTTGGTTCTGTTGATGGTGTTGAATTTGAAGGTGGTAAAGCTGATAATTATCCACTTGAACTTGGTAGTGGTGCATTTATCCCTGGATTCGAAGATCAACTTATCGGTAAATCAAAGGGTGATGATGTTGATGTAAACGTTGAATTCCCAAAAGATTATGGTCATGAAAAATTGGCTGGTGCAAAAGCTTTATTCAAAGTAAAAATCAATTCTATTAAAGAAAAGAAAGTTCCAGTAATAGATGATAAATTTGCTGTTGATCTTAAAAGAAAAGATTTGGCTGATTTAAAAGTTTATGTAAAAGAACTTTTGGAACAAAACTATGAAACAGCTTCTAAAAACCTTATGAAAGATGAAGTTTTAGATAAGCTTGCTGATGAAAAAATCGAAGTTCCAGAATCTTTGATTGATCAAGAAGTTAATTTCATGTTTGCTCAATTTAAACAAGCAAATCCAAATGAAAAAATGGATGAAAAAGCAGAAGCAAAGAAGAAAGAAGAACTTAAGAAACAAGCTACTTCTCGTGTTAAACTTGGTTTAATCCTTGCTGATATTGGTAAGAAGAGCGAAATTAAGATTGATCAAAACGAAATTCAAAACGCAATTATGCAAGAAGCTATGAGATATCCAAACCAAGCTCAACAGGTATTCGAATATTATACAAAGAATCCTCAAGCTGCTGAAGGTATTAAGGCTGGTATTTTTGAAGATAAAGTTTTGGATGTTATCCTTTCGAAGGTAAAGATGAAGGAAAAAGAAGTTTCTGCATCTGACCTTATGAAAGTAAGAAAATAATTTTTTATTATAAAAAAATTGGGCGACAGAATTTTTTATTCTGCCCCCTTTTTTTTGAGCGTATTAAGTGGGGTATATTATGAAAGAAGTGAAAGGTCCAAAGATTATTAAATACACTGGTTTTTATAAAGATGATGCAACAAATATTAAGAAGCGTTCTTTTGTTATGCAATGTAGAAATTGTATTGTTTATCAAAAGAATAATTTGGCTTCAAGATGTAAAAATTTGGGGTATTGTAAGTTTTCAAAATTTTATGATGAAATGAATGATTGCTATTCTGATGAACAAAAAATGAGAACAGTAAAAATTATGATGTCTTCGTATAATAGACCTCGTGGGTAATAAAAAGATTCGTTTTTAAAAAGCCTCCTTTTGGGGGCTTTTCCCTTTTTCAATTATTTGATTTTTCCGGTAATTTATTTTCTTTTAAAAATAAAAAATTTATTGCTTGCTTTTAGTATATGTTTGGTACTAGAATCAAACCAGAATCAAAAAAGAAAAGGAGATAAATTATGTATATTACAGTTGCTAAATCTAACCTTGTAAAGACACTTTCACACCTTTACAGAATCGTTGAAAAAAAATCTACTATTCCTGTTCTTTCGAATGTTAAAATCGAAGCTGGGGATGAATTGAAATTTACAGCAACAAATATAGATTTGGAAATTATTGAAGTTGTTGAAGGTTCAATAAATGAAAAAGGTTCTATTACAATTCCTGTTCATGTTCTTTATGATATCGTAAGAAAACTTCCTGAAGGTTTTGATGTTGAACTTAAAACTTCAAGTGATGATTCAAACGTTGTGATTAAAGCTGGAAATTCAGAATTTACTCTTCCTGCTCTTCCTGCAACTGATTTTCCTGTTATGACAAGTTCATCAATGCCTTTCAGATTTACACTTCCATGTGATGATTTGATAAAGCTTATTGATAAAACAAAGTTTGCTGTTTCAACAGAAGAAACAAGATATTTCTTGAACGGTATTTTCTTCCATACTTTGGAAAAAGATGGTAAAGAATTGCTTCGTGCTGTTGCTACTGATGGTCACAGACTTGCAAGACAAGATGTTGCTTCTCCTGAAGGTGCAAAAGGTATGCCAAGCATAATTGTTCCAAGAAAAGTTATTACTGAACTTCGTGCTCAACTTGATGATACTTCTGCTGATATCAAAGTTGAAACAAGTGAAACAAAAGCAAGATTTACATTTGGTAATACAACAATTACATCAAAACTTATTGATGGAAAATTCCCTGACTATGAAAAGGTTATTCCTACATCAAATGATAAGGAAATGGAAGTTGATTGCAAATTGTTTAGTGAAGCTGTTGACCGTGTTTCATCTGTTTCTTATGAAAAGTCAAAAGCAATTAAACTTAAACTTTCAAAAGCAAAACTTACACTTTCTGCTTCAACACCTGATTCAGGTAGTGCCGTTGAAGATGTAGAAGTTGAATATGATAACGAATCAATGGAAATTGGTTTCAATTCAAGATATCTTCTTGATATTGCTGGTCAGATAGAAGGTAAATTTATGAAATTTGTTATTTCTGATTCTTCTTCTCCTGCTATTATTAAGGAACTTGATGACGAATCAACAATCTATGTTTTGATGCCTATGAGAATTTAATACATAGAGTATATAAAATTAATACCTGCTGGAAAATCGGCAGGTATTTTTTTATTGGTGTAAACTATCTTGTTTTTTCCCTTTTTATTTGTTTTAGGAAAGATAGATATTTTTTATATTTCTTATTGTTTTCTTTAAGATTATTTTCTTCAAGTGCGAATTTTGCACCTTTTGATGGTGTAATCATTCGTTCCTCTACTGCGGTGATAATCCAGTTGGAAATTTCTTTGTGTCGTCTTCCTATATTCATGTCAAACCTCCTTTTTTTTAAAAAAAAGATTCTAAGGATATTATTTAACACTTATATATGGAATTTCAAGAAAATTTTATTTTTGATTTACGTATTTGTTTGCAAAAATCAATTTTACTTTATTGAAAGAATTATTGTTTTTCAAAGCTCTTTCTGAATAAATATCAGTAGGACGTTTAATGATATTATATTGTTTTGAACCAACCTTTTTTATCGCGAGAATTTTTCGTTCCCAGCCTTCGCGTTCGATATAAACGATAGTATCACCTTTTTGTGAAGATTTATGCAAGATTAAGGTTGTATCGCTTATTACGATATCCTTGTCTTTTTCATATATGCCATTTTTATCTGTATCAAGGATAAATGTTTTGAAGTTATTTGATTTTTCAAGGATTGGTGCTTCTTTTATATCAAAGTTAAATGATTTTTCTTTATTACTGATATCCTTTGAATTTTTAAGTAATGCACTAAGAGAACCCAAAATTAAAATAGCAAGGACAAAGCGACCTTTTCCTTCGGTTATGTGGTTAAGTTTGTATTTTAAATTTTGAGAATTCTTATTCATATTAAATCCTTTTTTTATTTGTGTAGGATAATGTTTACATAAAATTTTTATTTTTGGTTTGCATATTTACTGTAAAACAAATTAATTGCTTGTCTAAAAGACTCATTTTTCTTCCAATAATTTTTATCAAAGAAGTCTTCGGGATTACGGTAAACATTATATACATTATTGTTTGCTTTTAATGCAAGAACTTCTATATCAAGAAGTTTTCCTTTTTTTCTTTTTTCTATGTATACAGCGTGGTCTCCTTTTTGAACAGGAACCATATGATGTTGTTTTGTGATTTGTATTATTTCATCCTTTTCTGGATCAAATACTCTATCATTATTTCTATCAAAAATAATAGTATAGTTGTAGAATAATTCGTTTCTTCCGCTTTTGAAAGTTTTCTCTTGAGATTTTATATTATCTTCTTTTAATCTGTATTCTACATCTTTAAAGACGGATAGAACATAGCTTTCCTTTAGTTCAAAATCTGAATTTCTTAAATCATTTTCCCTTTCATACACATAATTTCCAAGAATAACACTTACAAGTAGTGCAGATAGAATTAGATATGTGTTTATATGGTCGGATTTTTTAACATTATTTTTTGTATTTTTACGCATAATAGTTTATTATCTTTCATTATTTTTTATTTTTAAACCAAATTATAGACAAAACAAGGTAAAAGTCAAGAATTTTTGATATATAACGGTATTTATTTTGAAATTTTTGATTTTTTCTTGATTTTTCAAAAGTTTTAGGTTATAAATCTGTTATTCTTTACTATGGCGAGTGTAGCTCAGTTGGTTAGAGCGCCAGTTTGTGGTACTGGATGCCGTCAGTTCGAATCTGATCACTCGCCCCATTATTTTTCAATCGATTTTGTTATGGATGTTTTTAAAATTTCGGCAACTTCTTTGTCTTTTATTTTATTTTCTGCTTTTTCGAAACGTTTTTCTTTTGCTTGCTTTGTATAGTCATCCAAAGTTTTTTTGAATGATGCATTATTACCAGTGAATTTTACATTTAAAAACTTTGAATTAAGTTCTTTGCTTCCCTGTTTAAATGTTATAGGAGTTTGGTTTGAAATTATGTTTTCAACAGTTCTTTTTACATTTTGTTTTGATAGTGAAACAGCATTTTGTAGGCTTCGAACTATTAAATGGGAAATATTTTTTCCGACATTGTTTTTATTTAGAGTTCTTTTTGTCTCTGTTGTGTAATAAAATTCGTCGTCTGTGTAGCAATTTACACAATGCATAAAGGTTGTATCCAAAAGGCAAAAAGTATCATTGTCTATATCTGTGTAGTTAAGATTATCACCTGAAAAATACATATTTGCGTTTTCGTGTTCTATTAACCCAAGACCAAGTGTTGATATTACACAATTTTTACCAGAATTTTCTGTTAATATTGGGTAAAGGTAGGATGCAATTGCATCATCAAGCATTGTAAATCCAAATTTTAATGAACCGTCATTTCGGTGGAAACCAACTCGGGGGCTTAAACCTATATTTACAATTTCTCCCATTAATAAATTTATTTCGTCTTCGTTATAGCCATATTTTTTCATTTCTTCCCTTAAATATGACATTAATTTACAGGAAACAAATGTTCCATGACAATGTGCAAATATGGTAAGATTTCTGAACTTTGATTGTGCTTCGGAAAAAGAGAATCTTTGACCCTTTGCATTTATGATAAGTGGTTGAAAAAGTATTGAGTAAATATCCTTTATATACTGTGGATTTTTTATTTCATCACTATCATTGTTAAATTGTTCAGCAAAGCTACGTCGTTCCATAGAAAATTGGTTAGCATAAAGTTTTTTCTTTGGGTATTGTACCGAAAGTATTTGTATATCATTATCGGTGATACCGTTTCTGCCAAGTATATCTTCGGCTTCTTTTGCCATACCATTTGCAGAAATATCATCCTGTGTTGCATCACCCGCAAGGCAAAGAACAACAGGTTTATTGAATTTTACTTCACCACGCTTTAAATCTCTTATCCAACCATAAGAGTTAGAGGAGTTTTTTGAAATACGTCTTCCTATGTTTGACAATTAATTATTCCTTAATTCTTGTTCTTGTTTGCGGATGGATTTTTGTGCTTCTATGTGGTTAATCAAATCGTTTCTATCCAATATTATTTTCATTGCATAGTACAATGAGAAAATCAAAAGAAGTAAAAAGAAAAACTTTTGAAATTTAAGATAGATGTTATATTTTACAGTATCAAAATTTTCCTTTATAACAGAGAAAACATTTTTGATGCGAACTTTTTCTTGTCTGTTTGTGAATGCATCAATCAAAGATTTTTCAGATATATAATTTATGTTTTTGATATTTCTGTTGGTGCATAGTGCAATTAAAAATAATGAAGGTTTTGAAATAACTGGTTTATACTGACTTAAAGCCAAAGCATTTTTTTCAATGTATGAAATATAGTTTACGGTTTGGAAAATGCTTGGATGTTTGATTTTGAATTTTTTTACAATAAATTTCTTTATTGGGCTTACAGCTTTATGTTTTAATGTTTTATACAAAGTCTTTTTGCCGCAAAGAATAATCCTTAAGTTTGGAATAACCTTAATTAAGGAGTAAAGATTTACAAATTCTTCCTTTGAAAGATTTTCAGCCTTATCAATAGATATGATAATGTTTTTACCGCCAGAGTATATTGTAGAAAGTTTTGATAAAATAGAGTTTATGTTTCGACTATCTACACCTATTTTATTTGCGATGATTTTTAAAACATCAGTTTTTTCATCTGCCTGTAATGAAATAGTGATATCATTATTATTCAAAGTTTGTAAAATATTGTTAAGTAGGGTTGATTTTCCAACACCTGTATTTCCGGTGATTATGTAAATTCCTCCCTTAAATCTGCAGAAATTTATCATATCATCCGTAATTTTTAGAAAATATTTTTTGGGGAAAAAATAGTTAAGATTTTCATCGCCAGCAAAGGGATGATTATCAAAATGAAAGAATTCTAAATAATTCATAATAAAAACCTTCTTGCAAATCCATTAAAATTGTTCTATAAGTATAATGAATTATAACAATAAAAACAACAAAAAAGGTTAAATTATGTCAGATAAAGAAGAATTATTGGAATTTAAAGGTACTGTTATTGATAAACTTCCAAATGCTATGTTCAAAGTTGAACTTGAAAATGGTCATCAGGTTATTGCTCATACCGCTGGAAAAATGAGAAAGTTTAGAATATGGGTTATGGTTGGTGATGTTGTAAATATTGAAATGACTCCATATGATTTATCAAAAGGTCGCATTACTTTCCGTTACAAAGATAAGCAAGGTACAATTAAAGAAGAATTATAATGAGAAAAATATTTAGAAAAATTTCAATAGATCGTTATTATTATAATGGTTATTTGGAACAATTAAAGGAAGAAGAAAAAGATACTTCTCCTGTTGGCTTTTTTAAAGGGTGTCCTCATTTTTTTGATAATACATGTTCTTCAAATAATTGGGGTTGCGATAGTCCATGTCACAAGTGTTTTAAGGAAGGAAAGTATAATCCTCAAAATGCAGAAAAGCGAAATAAAGAAGTTGGTTTATTTGTTAATATTAAGGATGAAAAATGCAGATAGAAAATTTATTTATCAAAAGAATGAAGGAGTTGCCTGCGGATGCTACAACATCTGGGCATAAACTTGCATTAAAGGGTGGATATATTCATCAGACAGGTGCGGGGCTTTATACTTATTCTCCACTTGGTTTTAAAGTTTTACAAAATATTGAAAAGATTATTAGAAAAGAACTTGATTCAGTTGGATGTCAGGAAATGAATATGCCGGTTGTATCACCACTTTCTCTTTGGAAAGAAACTGGTCGTGAAAACATTGATGTTCTTTTGAAATTTAAAACACGTGCAGGAATTGATGCTGTTGTAAATCCTACACATGAAGAAATTGTAACAGATTATGTTCGCTCAATTCTTCAAAGTTATAAGCAATTACCATCTGCTCCTAAATCACTTTGCCTCTATCAAATTCAGACAAAGTATCGTGATGAATTAAGGGCAAGAGCAGGGTTAATTCGTTGTCGTGAATTTATGATGAAGGATGCTTACTCTTTCCATTCATCATGGGAAGATTTGAATAGTTTTTATGATATACTTTTAAATGTGTATCATAAGATTTACAAAAGCATTGGTATGAAAAATGTGATTGATATTCTTGCTCCTACTGGTGATATGGGAGGAAAGATTTCCCACGAATTCCAGATGATAAGTGATATTGGTGAAGATACAATTTATACTTGTTCTGGATGTGATTATCGTGCAAACAAAGAAGTTTTAACTGATAAAGATGCGGATGATATTTTGGTATGTCCAAAGTGTGGAAAACCTTTAAATAAACTTCGTGGTGTTGAGGTTGGTAATATCTTCCAACTTGGGGATAAATACACAAAGTCAATGAATGTATCATATACTGATGCCGAAGGTCAAAAACAAACACCTATTATGGGTTGCTATGGCATTGGTGTAAGCCGTGTGTTTGGATGTCTTCTTGAACAAAGTGAAAATGAATCAAAGGCTGTATTTAATATGGCGGTTGCTCCATATAAGGTTCACATTATTGCAATAGGTGATGGCGAAGCAAAAACTTTGGCGGAAAAACTTTATAATAATTTGATTGCCGCTGGGATTGAAGTAATTATTGATACAACAGATGATAGAGCTGGTTCAAAGTTTGCAAATGCAGATTTGATTGGTGCTCCTATACGTGCTATTATCAGCCCAAAGAATATTGAAAAAGGTGTTTTTGAAATGAAATATTCTGGACTTTTGGAGGAATATCCTGAAACTATAAATATTGAAAATATTTTTGATGGTGTAATGGATATTATTGCAAAGGAAAAATAATATGAAAAAAGTTCATAGTGAAACAATAAATGATATTCGTATGACTGGTTATTTTTCTTCGGATACCGAAGTTGATAGTATAAGGTTTGAGAAAACTTGTTATACTTTGGAAAATGAAAAAACTATGGCTCATAGATTGGAACTTTCTTTGGAAAAGTCCAATAATGAAGATGTTTTATATAGTGTAGGAATGTCTATTTCTTCTACTGGTTATAATGAAAAAAAATTTAAAGTAATGGATGTTCCAAAGTATAAAACTTTTGAATATATTGATACAAAAGATATGCAAAGGAAGGAAAAAAAGTTTTTGAATAAAGAAGTTTTGTCTTTATTGGAAACATGGAAAAATCCTATGTCTTCACCTTATTTTCGTGACTTTGTAAATATGCATCCATCAAATATTGAAAATCCGATAAATATAAGTGATGCGTATGCAAACAGACTTTACTATCCGACGGAAGATTTTGAAAAGTTTTTATATAGCTTTAGTAGTAATAAAAATTCTGTGTTGGGTGGTGTGAAGCTTGCGTATATAAATATGAAACATAATGAAAAAGGAGGGTAGTTTTTTTAAAACTACTTTTCTTTTCTGAAGTAAAGGAGGTCAAAATGACAGATAAAAAACTTCAAGATGTTGTTATACAATCAAGAAAATCATGGGGCTTTGCCGATGAGGATCATATGCTTCTTATTTGTGGGCTTGCTGCGGAAGTGGGTGAACTTGCCACTGCGGTTCGTGCACAGTATGTTTATAATAAACCTGCAATTCCAGAGGATGATAAAAGTTCACTTAAGCATGAAATGGCGGATGTTTTAATCTATCTTTATGCTTTGGCTGAAAAGTGTGGTGTTGATTTGGATAGTGCAGTTTTAAGTAAGCTTGAAATAAACAATAAAAGATTTAAAAAATAGTTTTTATAGATTTTTGGAATAAGAAAAAGTCGGCAAAAATTTATAAAAAAAGCCGGCTTTTTTGTTATTTTTTTTGAATCTTTTTAAGTAAAATTCTGTATGACTCGGCAACCTTTTTAAACATTTCTTCGGCTTTTTTTGAACCGCCGTTAAGGTCAGGGTGATACTTCTTTACCAACTGTTTATAACGAGTTTTAAGCTGAGTTTCGGTAAGCGGAAATTTAAGTTCCAATATACCTAAAGCCTCCCATTCCTTTGTTGTAAGAGATGTTTGAGAATTACCATAAATACGCCCCTTATTTCTTGCACCGCCAACACGTCGCATATAAGTGTTATATATTTCGAATGGATCGTCAAGACGTCCTTCACGGGCAAGGTTTTCAAGATTTATACCAAATTTCCAACTTTGGTTATGCCATGTTTCATCAAGTTTGTTTTCACGTTCTATTTCTTCTTGAGTCATACCTTCGTAGAAGTTCCATGATTTATTGTATTCAGATACGTGTTTAAGGCAGAACCAATAGTAATCAGTAAGGTTACGATCTTTTGGTGCACGATATTCCCCTTCCAGTTCACATCCTGGATGGTCACATTTTCTGAAAAACTTTTTTTGCTCTTTAATCATAACTTTTAATTATATAAAAATTCCTAAACAAAGGCAAGGAGTATTTGTTTGAAATTTACAATCTGTATGAATAGAAATTTTTTATTTAATATTTCTTTTTTTAAGTTCGGTTTTTATTAATGGAATATATTTTTCCATGATACTGTCTTCTTCGACATTTTGATTTGCCTGTTTATAGGTATCATCAATATCACGAATTTTGGTTCCATCCCATGCATCACCTTTGAATTTCTTTTGAATATATTCTTCATAAGATTTTGACCAATAGTGATTAATCCTTATTTTATCAAAGCAAGGGTTTGTACGCCAACCTTTTATTTTTTTACCATTAGTGTTTACGCATGATGCATTTCCAATAAAGTATGCGTGGTGATTTCTCATTAATGTGCAATATCTTGGGTTTATAATAGATTTTATGTTTCGATTCATTTCAAAATTTTTTTCGGCGTGTTTGGTAAACCTTTCGATAACAAGACCCTTTGTTTTCTTTTTGTGATTGTTATCACCATAGATAAGCCAGTTTATTCCTACACCATAGTATTTTTTGAAATCCTTATCAAAAAGTTCGGTAATAGTTTTATATTTTATTGGTGTAACGAATTCATCCAAATCGATAAAACCCATCCATTTACAGATATTTTTGTATTTATCTATGGCATCATTGTATACGAATTTTTGCATTCCGCGGCCTTTGATATATTCGTATGTTACAGTTCCATCCTGGATATAGGATGATAGGATTTCTTTTGTATTATCTGTTGATTCATTATCGTAAATATAGAACTTTTTTACCCCAACCAATTTATGAAATTCAATCCATTCAGGTAAGTATGCACCTTCGTTTTTTACAATGGCAACAAAAGCCAAATCATACTTGTAATCCTTAAAGTTTTTTACTGAATGTTTTACGGAAAAATAATGTTTAACATAGTTGCCACGAATGGCGTTTCTTAAACCTTTTGAATAAACAAAGGTACAGATGATATTTTTTAATAGTTTAAACATAAAACGACCCTTTAATTTTTCGCATTTTACAAAAATTGCAATTATCTTCAATTTTATTGAAAATCCTTGCTTTTTGGTACAAAAAAGAATATATTGAAAGTGATATACAAAAAAGGGTGGTTTAAAGTTTTTGTATATCATTAAAAGATGTGATTTTTGACGAATAATGAAAAGAAAATTCCTAGTTTTGTAAGTGAAAAATGAAGTTTTTTTATTAAGTCTATTGTAATAAAATTTTGCTTAAAAAACATAGATAAATTCAAGATGTTATGTTTATTTGTATAAAATTGAAGTTTGTAATAAAAAAGGGTTGAAAAATACTTGGGGTTTTGTTATAATATGCTTGATTTGTACAAAATCGCGTGAGAAAAGGAATTTAAAAAACCATATAGGAAAAGGAAGAGCTATGTCGAAAAAGAAATTGTTTGTTAGAATTTTCGTATCGATTTTTCTATGTTTTTTTGTATCTTTTTGTGTTTCAGAGGTAGTGGTTGCAAAAAGTTCAGCTGATGAAACTTATGAGGAAGATTTTGAAGATAGTGAAGTAGAAGGGGAAGAAGAAGCAGAGAAAACTTCATCAACTTCGAAAAAAGCAAAATCAAAAAAATCTGGAAAGAAAAAGGGATCAAAGAAGGGAAGCTCAAAGCGTTCAGGTTCTTCAAAAAAGCAAAATGCAAAGAAAAGTGGCTCTAAACGTTCAGGTTCATCTAAAAAGCAAACCGCAAGTAGTAGTGCAAAAGGAAGTTCAAAACGTTCCGGTTCATCAAAGAAGCAAACTGCAAAATCTAGTGCAAAAGGAAGTTCAAAACGTTCTGGTTCATCAAAAAAACAAACTGCAAAATCTAGTGCAAAGGGAAGTTCAAAGCGTTCAGGTTCTTCAAAGAAACAAACTGCAAGTAGCAGTTCAAAAGGAAGTTCAAAACGTTCTGGATCTTCAAAAAGAGCTGCTGCAACAAAATCATCTTCTAACTCTAAAAGAGCATCTGCCGTTGCTGCAAGTGGAAAAAGCTCACGTGCAAAAGCTGAAGTAAAGAAAGAGGAGGAAGTTAAAGAAGAAGTACAAGAGGAAGTAGAAGAAAAGAAAGAAGAATTTCCTGCTTGTCCTATTAGTAAAGTTATAGAATATTCTGCAGAAGAAAATAAATATTATTCTGCACGTGGAAAGGTTTGTTCTGCTCCTAAAAATGCTCATGAAGAAGCTTGGTCTTCTAGTTCAAAATTGAAAAAGCTTGCATGGGTAGAAGAAAGTGCAGCTGTATATTTTGAATGTGATGATGGTTTTATGGCAAAGAATGGCGAATGTCTTGATGCATTTAAAACTTGTCCTATTGGTGTTCCTGTACAGAAGGGTGCAGATGGATATATAAATCCAAACACAAATGAAGTATGTACCGCACCTACTGCATCTGCTGTAAAGAAAATGTCTGCATCAGAAGCAGAAGAATGGGGTTTCTCTGAAGCATCAATTTTCTCTTGCCGTGAAAATTACTTTGCAGATAAAGTAAAGGGTACAAGTGATTATTTGGCATTATGTACTGCATGTCCAGAAGGAACAAAGGCTCCTGCTGGTTCTACTGGTGAAGCTTCATGTAAAGGAGAAGAAGAACCTAAGGAAGATGTTAAGGAAGATGTTAAGGAAGAAGTAAAAGAGGAAGTTAAAGAAGAACCTAAAGTTGAAGCAAAGACAGAAGAAGAAAATGAATTCTGTCCTATTGGTAAAGTTCTTGGTTATTCAGAAGATGAAGATAGATATTATTATACTCGTGAAAAAACTTGTCTTTTACCAGAAAATGCTCATGAAAAAGAATGGACTGCAAGTTCAAAGTTGAAGAAGCAAGCTTGGCTTGATGAAGATTCAGCGGTTTACCTTGCTTGTGATGCTGGGTCAGAGTATGATGAAACAACAAAAGGTTGTAAGTTATGTAAGAAAGGTACTTTCTCTGCTGGGGAAGGGGATATTTGTGAATCTTGCTTGACTGTTGGTGTTAAAACTTGTGATGCAGAAACAGGTGAAGCATTGACATGTAAGGCATCTTATGTTCTTGATGATGGTAAATGTGTAAAAGGAAAGGCAAAAGCAAAAAGTTGTGATGCTGGTTCAATCCTTGTAGATGGAGAATGTCAAGAATGCCCTGCTAATACTTACTCTAAGGGTGGTAAAGCAACATCATGTAAGGCTTGTCCTGAAGGTTTTGTGTCTGATGAAGGTGCATCAGAATGCAAGAAAGATAACAAGAATGAAAAATATCTTTACCCAGAAAAAGGTATAAATAAAAAGATTACAAAAGTTGGTGAAGGTAAAGAAGAATTAGGTGTTGGTTGTTACCGTGTGAAAGTTTATGGTTCGACTGGTGGTTCTTGGCGTACTACTGCTAAGAAAGGTTCAAAAGGAACTGTATACTTCTGTGTATCATCAGGTACAGCAGTGCTAAGTTATAATATTGGTGCTGGTGGTTCTACTTCTGGTCGTTATTATGATAATTGTACAGGTCAAGGTAATCCAACAACATTTACAATTACTGGTAACTTAGATCCAAAATTCTCGGGTATATATTCGGGAAATACTGTAACGGTTAATGGTTCTAATGGAGCATGTTATTATGGTGGCTCTACTTCAGGAATTGAAGTTGTTGATGGATTGGCAGGTTGTGAAGATGCAAGACATTTATCAGATAAGTTTGTTTATGCAAAATCTGGTTATGGTCTTCCAACAAATGCATCAGAATTTGGTTTGAATTGTGAAGGTGCATTATCAGGTACTTGTGAAAACTGTGGTATAAATCCTCCTTCAACAAATACTAATGGTTATGGTCTTCCTGGTAGTTCTGGTATGATTGAAATTGATACCATAATACCAAAGATTGCATTGTACTAAAGCTTTTAGCAAAACATAAAATTACCCCCTTAGAAATGAGGGGGGTTTTGTATTAGCTTTTTCTTTTTGTTAAAAAAAAGACAAAAAAGTGTAAAACCTTTGTTTTGGGATTTTAAATAATTTGACACAAGATTGTTTTTAAAATATAATTAGAAGATATATAAAAGGAGTATTTTAATGAAAAAAGTATCAATATTTGCTATGGCGTTACTTTTATCAACTAATGCTATGGCTGGTGAAAATTTAGAAAATAAAACTGTGACTTTAAGTAATTCTTGTAATATATCAAAAGATGTTACAAAAGATGCCCTTAATTTGGCTGATGTAATTGAACTTTCTATGTGTAACAACCCTACTACTCGTCAAGCATGGCTTTCTACAAAAGTTGGGGAAACTGCATATAAGGGAACTTTGGGTTCATATCTTCCACAAATTTCTGCAAGTGCAAGTTATACAAAATCTGATACAAAGAATTATATGACTAATCCTGATGGTGATGAAACTGTTTCAAAGGGTGCAGAAGGTGGTCTTTCTTTAAGCTGGCTTTTATATGATTTTGGTAAAAGAGAAGCAAGCGTTGAAAGAACATATCAATCAATGAATTCTGCAAACTTCCAATATAATAATACTTTGCAACAGGTAGCATATAACACTATTGTGGCGTATTATGATGCTCTTTCATCAGTGGAAGAATTAGCTGCACTTAAAGCAAATGAAGATGCTAGTTTGAAATCATTCGAACTTGCAAGTAGAAAGTTTGAACTTGGTATGTCATCAAAGGCTGCTACATTGCAGGCAGAAACTGCTTATGCTCAAGCTCAACTTCAAGTTGCAAAGCAAGAGCAAGTTGTAAAAGTTGCAAATGCAAAGTTGGCAAGTTATTTGGGACTTCCTCCTTCTCAAGAAATAAAACTTGTACAATCATTTGCTGATACAACAGATGAACTTATTTCAAAATCTGTTGATGAAATTGTAAGACTTGCTTTATTGAAACGTCCTGATTTACAGGCAAAGGCTTCGGCTGTTAAGGCAAGTTATGCAAATGTAAGATCTGCAAGTGCAACATATTTCCCAACAATTTCTGCATTTGGTTCAAGAACTTGGACTGATGTTGATCCTGATAAAAATAATCTTGATAAAGATAGAGATTATTGGGCAATGGGTGTAAAGGTAAGTATGCCTATATTTACTGGGTTTGAAAATACTTATTCTTTGAGAAATGCAAAGTATCAATATGCAGCAGATAAAGAAGAGTTGAAACAACTTGAACAAGATGTTGAACTTAGTGTTGTTACTGCATATAATGGATATAAGACAAGTGTGAAAGCTCTTTCTATTGCAAAGAAACTTTTCGAAAGTGCAGTTGAAAATGAACGTGTTGCCCTTGGTTCATTTAAGGCTGGAAAAGGCGATATTATAAGCCTTATGGAAGCACAATCAAAGCTTCTTTCTGCAAGACAGGAACTTATTTCTGCACAATATGGACTTTACACAGCAAAGGTTGCATTATTAAAGTCTGCGGGAGAACTTAATTTACAAAACCTTGGCGAACTTAAGTAAAAATATAGGAGGTTAGATGGTTTTAAAAGAGATAAATAAGAAAAAAGTTGCAATATATACCGTTGTTGGATTATCAGTTTTTTGTTGTTATAAACTTTTTTTCGGAAGAAATAAAACACTAACCCTTAAACCAGAGCTTTTTGAATTTGCAAAAATTTCAAAGCAAGATATCCGTTCATCCGTAAGTGCAACAGGAACAATAAATCCTGTGAATGTTGTTTCTGTGGGTGCACAGGTTTCCGGTATCATTGATAAAATTTATGTTGATTACAATGATAATGTAAAGGTGGGTCAACTTTTAGCTCAGGTTGATAAATCTTTGCTTATTGAAGATATAAATTCAAGTGAGGCAAAGATGGCTCAATCAAAAGCAAAGTATGATTTGGCAAAGCTTGAAAAAGAAAGAACAGAGTCTTTGTATAACGAAGGTTATATTGCAAAGTTTGAGTTTGATCAGGCTGTTACTGATTTGGCAAGTGCCGAAGCAGATTATGTTGCGGCAAAGGCAAATAATGAAAGAAGTAAACGTAATATTGAATACGCAGAAATTAAATCTCCGGTATCGGGTGTTGTGATTTCAAAGGCTGTTGAAGAAGGCCAAACTATTGCATCATCATTTTCTGCACCAACACTTTTTACTATTGCTGAAGATTTAACAAAGATGCAAATAGAAGCAAGTATTTCCGAAGCAGATATTGGAAATATTAAAAAAGGTCAGAATGTAGATTTTACTGTTGATGCTTTTCCAACTGAAACATTTCATGGTGTTGTGGATCAAGTGCGTCTTAACCCAACAACAGAGCAGAATGTTGTTATCTATAATGTTATAATAAAAATTGATAACAAGGAAGGAAAACTTCTTCCGGGGATGACTGCATTTGTTGATGTTGATACATTAAGAAAGAATGAGGTTCTTTCCATTGATAACTATGTATTACAATTTAAACCTGATGAAGCATTGCAAAGCTATATAATTTATCCTGAAAATAAAACTTTGCTTCCTAATGAAGTGTTTGTTTATACATTTAAGAAAGGTGATAAGGATATAAAAGCTATTAAGATTGCAAAAGGTATTACTAATGGTGTGATTACCGAAGTTTCTTCTCCAGATTTGAATGAAGGGGATAATATAATTTCTGATTTTGTTTACGAAGGTGAGCTTAGATCTAGAAAATCAAATAAATCGTCAGTCTTTAAGGGAAATAAAAGACGTGGACCAATGATGTAATAGTATAGGAAAAATTCTATGGCAAAAGTGATAGAAGTTGAGCATTTATACAAAAGCTATCCTATGGCTGTTGGGGACCCTTACCCTGTTTTAAAGGATGTAAATTTTTCAATAGAGGAGGGGGAGTTTGTTGCTATTATGGGGCCAAGTGGTAGTGGAAAATCAACTTTGATGAATACACTTGGTTGTCTTGATACTCCTACATCTGGGGTGTATAAAATTGGTGGTGAAGTTGTTTCTGGTATGAACGAAGACCAGCTTGCAAATGTAAGAAGTGAAAAAATTGGTTTCGTTTTCCAGGGTTTTAATCTTTTGATGAAAAGATCTTTGCTTGATAATGTTGCAATTCCACTTATTTATGCCGGCTATGGGTTGGAAGCTCAATACAAACGTGCATCCGAAATGTTGGATCATGTTGGATTAAAGGATTTTATTGAAAGATTTCCAAGCCAAATTTCCGGTGGCATGCAACAAAGGGTTGCTATTGCTCGTGCTTTGATTAATAATCCAAAGCTTATTTTGGCGGATGAACCTACTGGAAACTTGGATACAAAGACATCTATTGAAATTATGAACCTTTTCCAAAAATTAAATAATGATGGTAAGACAATAGTTCTTGTTACACATGAACCGGATATTGCGGATTTTGCGAAACGCCTTATTTATATTGTCGATGGTGTTGTGCATTATGATGGACCAGTAAGTGAATTTAAGGGAAAACGATAATGGATGAAAAACAAGTTGAAATTATAGATCAGAAAATTCATATGTCACGTGCGGTGCTTCGTGAGTCTTGGATTTCAATCAAATCGAATAAACTTCGTTCGTTTTTAACAACCCTTGGTATTATTATTGGTGTTTGTGCTGTTGTTATTATGGTTGCTGCAGGTCAGACTGTGCAAAATATGATTAACGATAGTTTTGCCGGAATGGGAAGTAATCTTTTGCTTATCAGACCGGAATATGTTGCTACTTCTGGTGTGAAAAGTGGTGGTCAGACTGTTGTAAAAACAAATGATGCCGATGTTATAAAAAAGCTTAAGTATATAAAGGCGGTTTCTCCTATTGTTAATGGTACATCGCAAATAATTTATGGAAACGAGAATTATGTTGCATCGATTGTTGCTTCTACTCCGGATTATCTTGATACTGGAAAGTGGGAGATTGAAAAAGGTGAAGGTTTAACCGATCGTGATGTAAAATTGGCGCAGGCTTATGTCCTTATTGGAAAGACTATTGAATCGAATCTTTTCCCTGGTGGTGAAAATGCCATTGGAAAAACTGTTCGTGTAAATAATATTCCTTTTGTTGTTAAGGGTGTATTAAAAGCAAAAGGTCAAGGTATGGGTGGTATGGATAGGGATGAAACCGTTATTATGCCTGTTTCTACTTATAGAAGAAGAATTAAGGGTAGTTATATTCCTAATCGTGTGAACTATATTATGGCTCAGGTTGATAGTGATAAGCATATAAATAAGGCAAAGAAATATATTGAAAATGCCCTTCGCGAATCACGTAGGATAAAGCCAGGTGCCGAAAATGATTTTAGGGTTGATGATATGACCGAGATGGTTGAAACTGTGAAATCGGTGGGTACATATCTTTCGATTTTGCTTGCATCTATTGCATCTATCTCCCTTATTGTTGGAAGCATTGGTATTATGAATATGATGCTTGTATCTGTAACGGAAAGAACAAGGGAAATTGGTATAAGAAAAGCTATTGGTGCAAAGAACTCATATATTCTTTATCAATTTTTGTTAGAAGCGATTTTGATTTCTTTTATCGGAAGTATGGTTGGAATGGTGCTTGGGATTGGAATATCTCAGGTGGTAGGAGCTATACTTAATAAATCTGTACCAATATCTATGATTACGGTTGTAATTTCGTTTTCTGTGGCTATTGTGGTTGGAATTGCATCGGGAATATTCCCTGCGTTAAAAGCGACAAAGCTTGATCCGATAGAAGCGTTAAGATATCAATAAAAGCCTCCACTTTGTGTGGGGATTTTTTATGGCTCGGGAGAGTGGGTGGTGGACGGATTAACTTGTTCTCTAATTTGTGGTATAGTAGATTTTATCTAATGGGATAAGTATATATATGCTTATCCTATTTTTTTTGCCTTTGGTTTATACCAAGGGCTTTTTTATTAACTTAAATTTAAGGAGAAAAAATATGTTACAATCCATTGAAGAATAATTAAGGGGAGGTTTATTCCTCCCTTTTATATCCTTCTTTAAAATTAGTCCTACAATTTATATCATATTCTTCTTTTTCATCACAACCATACTTTTCATAATCTTTTTTGCCTAAGTTATAGTAAGAAAAGTAAAGATAATTCAAATCACCGAATCTTCCTTTTTCTGTTGTATCTATGATAACATAGATATATCTAAAAAGTTCTTCTGATATTTTGTCTTCTTTAGGTAGTATGTCTTCACAATCTAAATAGATTTTTGTATTAGTTATTTTATCTGTATTACATAAAAAAATATTTTTCTTAGAAACAATAACTTCATTATTTTTATGAAAAGGAATATCGAATATTTCAATTTTAACCTTTTTATCTTTTTCTTTTGAAATTGAAAATTTTTGTAAAATACTTGTTGGTGCAGAATAGTAATTCCCCAAAAAATTATCAATAATTATATTATTCTTCGCCATTACAGGAAAAGATATAAGAAGAAACAACAATGTTAAAATCTTTTTTATCATAAAAATAATATAGAACGAAGTTTGAACAAAAGCAAGTTTTTTTCCGCTTGGATGTAAAAAAAGCCCCGCAGATGCGGGGTTTGATTTTATGGCTCGGGAGAGTGGATGGTGGACGGACTAAATTGTTCTTGACTTGTTCTTTATTTTGTGGTATAGTAGATCTTATCTAATGGGATAAGTGTATATATGCTTATCCTGTTTTTTTTGCCTTTGGTTTATACCAAGGGCTTTTTTATTAACTTAAATTTAAGGAGAGAAAATGAGTAAAATTTTTGAGATAATTTGTGATGATGGTGTATGTTCAGAATGTCAAAAGTATGCTGGAAAATTTGACCAGATACCAGAACATATTCCACCATTTCACCCAAACTGTAAATGTAAATTTGTGGAGGTGGAAGAAATTTTAGAGGATTTGTTTGATAAATTGGAGGAACATGAAGGAGGTAGAAGAAATGCTTATACAGATACAAAGGGTAATGTGACTATTGGTTATGGCAGTATGTTTAATGATGTAGAAAAGTTTAAAAAATTACCTTTATATTATAAAAACAGGCTTGCTACACCAGAGGAAAAAGAAGCAGAATTTTATATGTTGCGTGATAGAAAAGCAAAAAGGGGATTTCTTGAATTGATGGATGGAGAAATGAAAATTCTTGCATTAGAACATTTAAAAGGTGATTTAAATTCAGTTAGAAAAAAGTTTAAGGATTTTGATAATTTGCCTAGGAATGCTCAGCTTGTTATTTTGGATATGGAGTATAATATGGGGGCAAATAAATTCCAGCCTGATAAAAATAAATGGCCTCATTTTTTTGAGGCTATTAATAAAAAGAATTGGATTTTGGCAGGCAACGAATCTTCTTCATCGGATATACAAATAAAACGAAATCTATGGCGGAAAAATATGTTACATTCAATAGAAGAATAAAAGTCGAAGGGGGAGATTATTTCTCCCTTTTATATCCTGATTGTTCTATTGTTGTGCAATTTATTCTATCATATATTTCGTTTTTTTCTTTTTCATCACAATCAAATTCTTCCCAATTTTCTTTTCCAAGTAGGTGATAGATAATAAAAAGATAATTATCATTTGAAATAAGATTTGATTTCATCTTACTTATAATTATATATGGATATTTAAACCAATCCAATTCTTCATTTAATTTTTCACAATTCAGGTAAATATCTTCATATGTTTCTTTATCAATATCGCAAATAAAAGTATATTTGTGGGAAAAATCATCAATCTTTATTTTTCCAGATTTTTCTTTGGATATGGTAAAATATAATTTTTTACTATCAGGAAATTCATAGTAATTCCCCAATACGTCATCTATAGAAAAATGTATTTGCACTTTTATCTGATGTGTAAGATTGTACTTGAATTCTTCAATAGATAATATTTCTTCAGATTTTGTATGGTCGGATTGGTCTGTTTGAACTCCACTTACCATTACGGGAAAAGATATAAGAAGAAACAACAATGTTAAAATCTTTTTTATCATAAAAATAATATAGAACGAAGTTTGAACAAAAGCAAGTTTTTTTTCCTTTTGTGTTGGTCCGTGTAAATGTCGGGATTTGCATAATTTTAAAAATAGTCACACGGACTAGCTTAACTGCTTGAATTTATATGAAAAAACCGTCCTTTCGGACGGCTTATCTAACTTGGCTCGGAAGAGTGGGTGGTGTACGGACTTTATTTTTCAATTAAAATTAAATTAGGAACAGTTTTTTTTCTTTCGTTTTTAGTTGTGTATCTATATACTCCATCTTGTATCCAACAGGTTGTTGATGTGGATGTAATTTTTTGTTCATCATAATAATCTATATCTTTAGGACTAGTTAAATGCACAAGAGGGTTAAAATCACAATCATTATCATACCAAGGACATTCATAAGCTAATGCTCCACCTTCTAATCCTTGAAGGACTTCAAATGATTGAGTGTTAAAACATTCTTTTCCATCTTTGGTAATGGTAGTGCAACTAAATAAACTTGATACAAATAATAGTAATAATATTTTTTTCATTTTATATCTCCTTTTGAATCCTTTTTTATTTTAGCATTTTTTGTTTTTATTTTTCAATAAATTCTTAAATCTTAATTTTGGGTGAGTGGATTTATACTGGAATAAAAGCTAGGTTTTGCTTAGGTTTTTCGTCGGGGTGGTCCGTGTAAATGCTGGGAATTGCATATTTTTAAGAATAGTCACACGGACTAGCTTAAATGCTTGAATTTATATGAAAAAACCGCCCTTTCGGACGGCTTATCTAACTTGGCTCGGGAGAGTGGATGGTGGACGGATTTTTCTAATTGACATTTTGTATTATTTTGTTTATTATAGAATTTGAAGTTTTTGAATAGGTAAAAATTATGCAACAGAATAATCGGGAAGCTATTAGACAGATTTTAATTTTTAATCAAGAAGGAATGGATGAGTTTGCTTCTTATGCTAAAAAAGCGATAGAAGATGTTATGAATTGTTTTCCTGATTATAAAGATAGATTTCCTATTAAGATTGTAGGTAATTGGAAATCAGGAAATTACCGTACTTATGAAAATGGAAAATTTAATTTAACTCCTTATGAAAGTATTGATTGGTATATAGAGCAAGCAAAGAAAAAAGCTATTGAAGAGGGACGTTGGGAACCAACGAAACAAATAAATGTTGATGAGATGTGTCATTGTTTGTTGTTAGATCCTTATTTCAGAAAAATTCCTCAATTTGGTATTTATTTAACTAAGTATGATTTGTATTCTTATAATGCAAGTAATTATTGTCTTGGCCAAACAGTTCCTGGAGGATTTAGTGTTATTTCTACAAATCGCTTTTGGAATACAAATAAATTTGATATAGCTAATTTTCAAACAGTAGTTCAACACGAATTTGGGCATATTCTATTTTTTACAAATGGAGATAGATCTAATGTTAAAGAAGCACTAGGACCTCATTGTACAGTAGCGTATTGTATTATGCAACAAAGAATGAATGGAAATATGAGTGATATTACAGAGAAGAGATTATTTAGGAAATTAAGAGGATTTCCTCCAATGTGTCCGGATTGTTCTAAACAGGGTGTTTCTACTTTGGATAGAGTTTGTGAAATTTATAAAAATGGATTAGTGGGAAGATAAGTAGGTTTTGCTTAGATTTTCCGCTGGGATGGTCCGTGTAAGGGTTGGAAAAATTTTTTGTGGATGGATTGCTCGCTTCGCTCGTCCTTTGGATCGCCTTCGGCGTCGTTCGCTAATGCTCACCGAACCTGCTTTGCATGGTTTAATCCCTCTCATCAAAGCAAAAAATAAAACCCCGCATGAAGTGGGGTTTGATTTTATGGCTCCGGTGGATGGATTCGAACCAACGACCAATTGATTAACAGTCAACTGCGCTACCACTGCGCTACACCGGAATAGTGAGTAATTTATAACCTATATTTTCTATAAAATCAAGTCTTTTTTTTAACTTTTTTATTTTTATTTTATTAAATGGGGAATTTTTCTTTAAATGTGTTTAAAAATTCCACGATAAAAGTTATTTATACCCTTACTATGTGAACTGAAATTGGTGGCTTTTTATCCATTAAATCACGGATTACTCGTCTTGCACTGGCGATTGTGATTTCACGGACTGTATCGTCACGGCTTAGTTCTTTTTTTGATAGGTTCTTTATTGTAGATTTGATTTCTGCAATAATTGCGGATTTTATCATTCCGGTTGAGTCTGTTTCAAACATTCCGAAAGATGAAACTTCTGGCTTTCCTACTAAGCCGGATTTATTCATAATAAGACTTATGAAAACAGCACCGTTATAGTTAATCTTTCGTCTTGCAGAGAAGACATCGTTTGTTGCAGAGATGTGACGTGTTCCATCGATGATTATTTCAGCAGTTGGAATCTTTTCTACAACAACAGGCTTTTTACCGTCTTCTATGGCGATGAAGTCACCATTGTTTATTATTTCAACATTTGGAATTTTGCATTCTGTAGCAATCTTTGAATTACGGAAAAGGTGTATTGGTTCACCGTGAACAGGAATTGCAATTTGTGGTTTTAACAAATTGTAAAGTTGTTCAAGTTCTGGTTTGCTTCCGTGGCCAGATGCGTGAATGTTTGGATTATCAAGTGTTGTGATAACATTTACACCCTGACGTGAAAGATTGTTTTGAACGTTCAAAATTGATTCTTCGTTTCCTGGAATAATCTTTGATGAGAAGATTACAGTGTCGCCAGCGTGAAGTTTTAAATCTGTGTAAGAGTTTTCTGATACACGGGTTAGAACGCTTCGTGGTTCACCCTGGGTTCCGGTGCAAAGATATAATACTTTATCATCGTCGTATTTGTATGCTTCATCAGCGGACATATATTCGAAATCTTCGATATAGCCTTCAGATTTTGCGATATCAATAATTGTTTCCATAGAGCGACCAAGAACAACAAGTTTACGACCGGTTGCTTGGGCTGTGTGGAAAATACTGTGCATACGAACAACGTTTGTTGCAAAACAAGTAATTACAACCTTGCCTGATTTGATGCCTTTTACAACTTTTTCAAGTTCTGTTACAACATCGGCTTCGCTTCTGCTGTGATTTAATTCAAGAGCATTTGTTGAATCGCACATTACGGCAAGAACACCTTCTTTTGCAAGTTTTTTAAGTGTTGCCATATCGCTTTGTTTATCCATAAGTGGATTTGGATCAAACTTCCAATCGCCGGTGTGAAGAATTGCACCCTGTTCAGTTCTTAAAATTATACCGCAAGATTGTGGAATAGAGTGGGTTAGGTGGAAGTATTCAATATCAAATGCACCAAGTTTGAAATGCGCACCTTCCTTTGATACTTTACGCATTGGAACCTTTCCCATAAGATCATTTTCTGCAAGCTTGTTTTCCAACATTTTTAGGGCGAATGCAGTACCATAAATTGGGCAACCAACTTCTTGCCAGATGTATGGAATTGCGCCATAGTGATCTTCGTGTGAGTGGGTAAGCAAGATTGCTTTTACTCTATCCTTTATTGAACGAAGGAATGTCGAGTCCGGAATAACATATTCAGCGCCAGCCATACGTTCAGTTGGGAAGCCGATACCCATATCGATAATTATCCAATCTCCACGTGTTCCGTAAAGATATAGATTACAACCAATTTTATCCCCCATACCACCAAGAGCACCGAAGTAAACACGGTTATCTGATGCGGATAAATTCATATTTGTTTTAATTAATTTTTTCTTTTCAACCTTTGGAGCCTCAACAACTTTTTTTGCTTTTTTTACAGCTCTTGTTTCTTTTTTAGGTTTAGAAGAGGCTTTTGTTGTTTTTTTCTTTTTATCTTTTTTGAATAACATTATATATCCTTTCTTTTTTATAAAACTCCGAAAGCTTTAAGACTTAAATAATTACCCCTTCCAACTATTACGTGGTCATGAAGTGTAACATCAATAGTTTTAAGACTTTCTTCTATTTTCTTTGTTATATTTATATCTGCAGTAGATGGTTTTGGATCACCGGTTGGGTGATTGTGAACAATAATTATGCTTGATGCACCAACCTCTAATACTCGTTTTAAAATTTCCCTTGGGTAAACAGAAGAGGTATTTATTGTTCCAATAGAATGTGTTTCATCTTTTATTAAATGGCATTTTGTATCCAAATATAAAACATGAAATTCTTCAATTTTTTTATTGCCAATATTTAATTTGCAATAATCAATTAATTCGTTCCAATTGGAAATAACAGAACTTTCCTGTACTTTATCCTTTAATGTTTTGACAATAGAAAGTCTTATTATTTTAAATATAGCAACAGTTGTTTCACCAATGCCATTTATTTCCAAAAGTTCCGATTGTGGTGCGTTTATTACACCGGCAAATGAGGAAAACTTTTTAAGTAAATCCTTTGCCAATGGTTTTACATCACGTCGTGGAATTGCAATAGTAAGTAAAAGTTCAAGTAATTCATAGTCAGCAAATGCATCACCAGAGCATTCAAGAAGTTTTTTTCTTAATCTTTCTCTGTGACCTATGTAATGAGGTTGAATATTTTTTTCTTCTTTTCCCATTATTACTTACTTTTGTATTAAACTTTGTTTTAATTTTACTTGTTTTTTGCTTGTTTGTAAAGAATTTGTTTTTATTTTTAAACATTATAAATGTTTTTTTCGTAATTATGTTTAGTGTATAAAGTAGTCTGAAAAAAGCTAAGCTTAAAATTTTCCAGATAGGTATTACTGTGTATTCAAGAATAAAATCACTTATTCGAAACAAAAATACTGTTACAAAAATTATCCATGATGAAATGAAAAATCCTTCGATATATATTTTTGAATCGTACGATATATTATAATCGTAAAGGTATTTCGCAAGAGGTGTATTGTAAACGTAGATATAAACGAAACGATAGAAAATAATCGATGCACAAATTGCTATTAAGAATAAAAACCTAAGGGGAAATAATGGAGTATCGCTTGGTATGACATCTGTTTTTGTTAAAAATTTACGCCATTTTCGAGCGAGCATTATTCCCCTTTCATTTTTTAGTTTTTATTTTTTGGACTTAAATCCAATTTAATATGTAATTCCTTTAATTGTTTTTCATCAACAACAGATGGTGCGCCCATCATCAAATCTTCACCCTTTCCGTTAATTGGGAATAGGATTACTTCACGAAGGTTTGGTTCGTTGGCAAGAAGCATAACAATTCTATCTATACCAATACCCATACCAGCATGAGGAGGAACACCGTATTTGAATGCTGTCATAAGACCACTGAAACGTTTTGCAACTGTATCACGTGTGTATCCAACGTTTTCAAATGCCTTTACCATTGTTTCAATATCATAGTTTCTTACAGCACCACTTCCCATTTCGTAACCGTTACATACTATATCGAATTGATGTGCCTTTACAGAAAGAAGATCATCTGATTTAAGAGCTTCTAAACCTCCCTGTGGCATAGAGAATGGGTTGTGACCAAAATCAATTTTACCAGTAGCATCATCCAATTCGTAGAATGGGAAATCTACGATGAATGCGAATCTGAATACATTTTGTTCAATCAAGCTCAAATCATTTCCTATTTTAGTTCTTGTTAAACCAGCAAATTTTTGTGCAGGTGCAAGTTTTTCACATACAAAGAAAACACTGTCGCCATTTTCAATCTTACAAATTTGCTTAATCATTTCTATTCTATCAGCAGAAAGATTCTTTGCAATAGGACCTTTTTCTTCGCCGTTTTCATCGAATACTATATAACCCAAACCTTTTGCCTTGTTATCTCTTGCCCAATCATTTAATCCATCAAACCATGAACGAGGTTTTGATGCAGTTTTTGGTGCGCGGATTGCTTTTACAACTGCTCCTTTTTCAATGTTTGATGCAAAGATTGTAAAGCTTGAACCACGGAATGCTTCAGTTACATCTTCGATGATAAGTGGGTTTCTTAAATCTGGTTTATCAGAACCATATTTTTCCATTGCTTCTTTGTATGGAATTGTTACCCAACTGTAAAGCTTTCTTCCGTTTGCGAATTTAGAGAATGTATAATCAACAACACCTTTTGCAATTTCGAAAACATCTTCTTGAGTTGCAAATGACATTTCGAAATCAAGTTGATAGAATTCCAATACACGGTCAGCACGAGTATCTTCGTCACGGAAGCATGGTGCAACCTGGAAGTATTTATCAAATCCTGCAACCATAGCAAGCTGTTTGAATTGTTGTGGTGCTTGTGGAAGAGCGTAGAACTTTCCTTCGTGTACACGAGATGGAACCAAAAAGTCACGTGCACCTTCTGGTGATGATGCAGTAAGAATTGGTGTTTGAAGTTCATTGAAGTTTTTATCCCACATATAATCACGCATTGTTTTTATAATTCGTGAACGAAGTGAAATTGTTTCTTGTAATTTTTGTCTTCTTAAATCAATATATCTGTATTTCAAACGTAAATCTTCTGGGAATTGTTCATCACCGTTTACCAAAACAGGAAGAACATCAGCAGATGAAATAACGTTTAATTCTTCAACTTTTAATTCAACCTTTCCTGATGGAATGTTTTCATTTACTGTATCAGGACTTCTTGCAATAATTTCACCAACAACAGTGATAACACTTTCAATTCTTAAATGCTCAAGCTTTGGGAAATCAGGATGTTCCATATCAATAACACATTGTGTTAAACCGTAATGATCACGAAGATCAACGAAAACCAAACCACCATGATCACGTTTTGAATTTATCCAACCGGATAATTTTACCTTTTTACCGATGAAACTTTCGTTAATTTCACCACAAGTATTTGTTCTGTATTTATGCATTTTAAATCCTTTATATTATAAGTTTTTGTAATATAATATCTCTTTTCGTTTATAAGTCAAAGAATTTTTAAAATTATCTTTGATAAAATTCATTTAAAACTTTATCTCTGAATACATCAAGAGAATGTTTTTTTGCCTGAGATTTTATTTCTTTTACTTTTTTAGAAGCTTCTTTTTTGAAAATTTCAAGTTCTTGTTTTGATAATTCTTCTAATTTAAAATTATCAGGAGTTCCAATACGTTCAGGGTGTGCAATTATAAATGCAATTTTTGCTTTTGGAGTGATGTTTTTAATATTCTTTGAATTTATTATACCATCATTTGCGATTGCGTGAATTTGCAATTCTTCACTTAAAGTTTTATCCTTTAAAACTGTATCTAAACCTTTTGTTAAAAATGCCCAGTAATAATGATATTTAGATGGTTTTGTTACATATCTTATACATTCTGGGAAATATTTTAAAACAAGGTATTGATCGGTTTCATCTAATTTATTTATATACTTTGAATAATGATCGACTTGATTAGAATCCTTTTTTAATTTTCCGTTTGAGAAAAATTTAGGTGTGTATTCAATACTAAATTTATTTGTTTGTTTATTAAGGTATTCAAAGTCATCAATAATTATTGTGTCTTGATGAATTTTAAGTATGAAATCAAGCATGTAAGATTTTAAAAAATTGTATTCTCTGTTAGGAATTGAATTTAAAAGATTATTTGCTTTTAAAATATCTTTGCTGTCTGAAAATATGTTTGTATAAATTTCGGCACCGCTATTGTTTGCGCCAATAACCTTTACATCTATTTTGTTTTTATCAAGGATTTCTTGAAGTTTTGAAATAGTATCTTTTGTTATAGTCATTTTTTCTACCTTTGTATTATCTTTCTTTTTGAACGTGAGTTGTAAATCTTTTATTGTCTAGTAACTTTCTGAAAGAAGTTTCAGCATAGTTTAAAAGAATGTCAGATGGATTTTCCATTTTGAAAACTTCGGTTGGATTTTTCTTAATAAGTTCGATTTGTTTTTCTTCTTTTCTTTTTTGAAGGTTTTCTAATCCTCTTTTGTATGCTTCTAATTCTTTTTTATTTAAGTCATAGATTGTTAAATCTTTTGTATTCCAATTTTTGTAATCTATATCTGTGATTATTCTTTCAGGATTATTTTCGATGAAAGCCAAAATTGCTTCCTTTGATAGATTTTTAATATCTTTTATACCAGAAATTCTTCCTGCTTTTGCAGCAATCATATCAATTTCTTTTGATCTTTGTTTTGGGGTTAACCAATTTAAAGTTGTGTATCCTTTTTCAAGTGCGTATGTTAAAATTTCAGTTGATGGGTTTGTGAAATAGTTGAAATTTGTAATTTCGATAAGTTCTTTTTGAATATAGATTGGAAGTGATGCGATAGTATTACCGATAACTTCAAGTTCTTTTTTTGTAAAGTCGCTGTATGACCAATCAAGAATATGTTCGATACCTTCTAGGTATGGTTTTATTTTTTCGATTTTTTTTCTGTATTCATTTAATTTTTCTTCTTCCTCTATTGATTTAAGTGATTTTTTTTCTTCATAAAATTCAGAAAGGAAGATTTTTTTGAATTCATTTATTATTTTTTCTTCGACATCCTTTGGATACTTTTTTTTCTTAAGTATTTTAACTTCTTCGTTGAAAACATCAGAACCATCTTGGTCATATTTTTCGTTTAGGTATTGAATTTGTTTTGCAACATATTCCATATTTCCAACCCATTCACCGTTTTGATTTTTTAATGTGTTTACTTCTTCTAAATAGAAAGCTTTGTGCGAATTTTCAACATAATGCTTTAAATCAAATTTTTTCTTCATTTTTTTAGTCCTTTTGAATAATAAATTTATTATATTGTTCTGGAGTATTTACGCATAAACGCATTTACTGCATAGTTACGAACAAGTTGAGAGGGATTTTTCATATTTTTAATTAATGTTGGATCCCTTTTTATAAGTTCGATTTGTTTTTCTTCTATTGCTTTTTCATAAATTTTAAATTCTTCGTCTGTTAGGTCATATCGTGTTATTGATTTTGTATCCCAATTTTTTTCATTTATTTCAGAAATAATTCTTTCGGGATTATTTTGTATGAAAATCTTACGTAAGTTGGAAGAAAAATTTTTGAATGTGTTTTTATCTGAAAAATTTCCAGTTTTTGCAGCAATCATTTCTATTTCATTTGTCCTTTTATTTTTGTTTATTGTTTCTAATGTAATTTGCCCCAAAGAGAGTGCATATTTTAGTATTTCAACATTTGGGTTGCCGTATTCAAACCATGTGAAACCAGCAATATCAACAATATACTTTTGTACTTCTATTGAAAGAGAAGTTAATTTTTTACTTATTTCTGGAAAATTATCAATCTCAGAAATTAAATGAGAAAATAAATGTTCATCTATGTTTAATGAAATAAGTGCTTCTTTTACTTTTGAATGTTTGTTTTTTGTAGGAATTTTTTCTTCTTTTTCCTTTTTAATAATTTCATCTTTGTAAAATTCAACAACAATTTCTGTTTTAAGTTTTTCTGCAATTTTTTCAAAAACATCCTTTGGATATTTTCTTTTCTTTAAAATCTTTAACATTTTTTCATAAGCAAGAGTTCCGTCTTGGTCGTACTCTTTGTTTAATTCTCTTATTCTTTTTGTAACAACATCTGTGGAATAAAACCATTCCTCATTTTGTGATTGGAGCTTTTTAAGTTCTGTAAGGTAATTTTGTCTTTTAAATGTTTTAATTATTACATCAGATACAATTTCTGTATTTGTTGTTTCTACCTTTTTCATTTTATAACCTTTTATGTCTATTTTTAAATTTTTGTTTAATATTTCATATACTAGAAAAAAAATTTAAAAGAGTCTATATTTTTTTTATATAATTTGAAAAAGTGACTCAAATAGAGTCTTTGCCTTATGTTTTTGGTTGAAATTTAAAAAAAATTAATGTATATTATTTGCGACTTTAAAAACTGCTTGATTTTACAGGCAAAATTTAATAGACTCATTTCTACTATAAATAGCGTGGGAAGAGTATATCCTGTAAATTCAATGAGTTAGGGGTATAGCTCAGCTGGTAGAGTACTGGTCTCCAAAACCAGGTGTCGAGGGTTCGAATCCTTCTGCCCCTGCCATTCAAACCTAGGGAAACTCTGGGTTTTGTGCTTTTTAGAGAATCGATGCGAATCGTGAGAGATTTGTGTCAAAAATTTATAGAATCGTGGTTTAGATTTGTGATTATTAGAGTCTTTTCCATGGTTTTTAGTAGAATTTGAAAGAACTGTGAGGTTTTTATGTTTGGTAAAATTGTGACTTTTTTTGAGCAAGTAAAGCAAGAGGTGGCAAAGGTTGTTTGGCCAACCAAGCGAGAGACTGTGTCTTCGGCAATTATGATTGCAGTTTTTTCTGTTGTGACTGCTGCATTTTTCTTTCTTGTAGATAGATTTTTTATGTGGGTCATGAGTTTTATTTTTAACATATAATAAAGGTGGATGCTATGGAAAATAACGAACAAAAAGTAGTTGATACAAAGGCAAGTAACGCTAGATGGTATGTTGTTTATGTGCATTCTGGTTGTGAAAAAGCTGTTGTAAAACGTTTGGAAGAAAAAATTAAAAAGTTCCATGCTGAGGATTCTTTTGAAGAAATTCTTATTCCTACACAGGAAGCAACAGAAGTTAAAAATGGTAAGAAAGTTTCTGTGGAAAAGAAGTTTTTCCCTGGATATGTTCTTATTCGTATGGTTATGAATGATGATACATGGCATATGGTTCGTGATATTCCTTTGGTTTCAGGTTTTCTTGGTTCAAGAACAAAGCCATCTCCTGTTACTGAAAAAGATGCTGATGCACTTCTTCATAGACTTGAAAATAATGATCAATCACTTTCAACTGGTCTTTCATATGAAGTTGGTGAACAAGTTAAAGTTTGTGAAGGTCCATTTGCTTCATTTAATGGTGTTGTTGAAAAAGTTGATGATGAAAAACAAAGAGTTAAAGTTTCTGTTTCAATCTTTGGTAGACCAACACAAGTTGATTTGGAATTTACTCAGGTTGAAAAGTTATAATTTGAGGATTTTTTGAATGAATATTTTATTGCATAATTCTTTGGATAAAACAGGATTTAGGGTAATCGGTAAGGAAATCCGATTAGTTCGTGTTTTGAGTAATGAAAAGAATTCTGCAAAGTTGAAAAAACTTCTTTTTTGTAGTAAGAACTTGCCTTTTGATAAAAGCAAGATTGATTCTGTTATTTTAAAAAATGAGGGTTATGTTTTTAATTTTAAAGTTCTTGACTTATTTGTTGAGTTTAAAGCTTTGAATAGACCATCTTTTTATGAAAGAAGAGAAGTTATTCTTTTTACAGGTGTTGATAACGGTAAAAAACCTGTCGTTAAGACTAATGTGTCATTGAATAAGACAAAGAATGGTGGAAAAGTTTTGCCTTCTTCTGTTGCGAGTGTTTTTGTAAGTGACCGTGAAAGATAGGTAAAAATGAAAAATAGTTTGAATACTTTTATGAAGTTATATATTATTGATGTCTTACAATTCCTTTACCCTGTAGAATTGGGTAAAAGGGACTTTACAAAAGAAGAAAGTCGAGAAGTTGTTCCGGTTGACTTCGTTTGTAAAAACTGTGCTTCTTGCAAATATTGCGGAAGATAAATTAACCGGTAGTAGGTTGAGCCACAACTAAACTACCATCCTAATAACAAAAAACTTTAAAGGAGTTTAAAATGGCAAGCAAAAAAGAAATTGCAAAATACGTAAAGTTGCAAATCGCTGCTGGTTCAGCAAATCCATCTCCACCTGTTGGTCCTGCTTTGGGTCAAGCTGGTGTGAATATTATGGAATTCTGTAAAGCATTTAACGCAAAAACTGCTGATATGGAAAAGGGTATTCCTTGTCCTGTTATTATTACAGTTTACAAAGATAAATCTTTTGATTTCGTAGTTAAGTTACCACCTGTAAGTTTCCTTATTAAGAAAAATGCTGGTATTAAATCAGGAAGTCAAACACCAGGTAAAGGTCCAGCTGTTGGTAAACTTACAAAATCTAAAATTCGCGAAATCGCAGAAGGAAAGATGAAAGATATGAACTGCCATACAGTCGAGGCCGCTATGTCTATGATTGAAGGTCAATGTAAATCAATGAGCGTTGAAGTTGTGGAGGGCTAAGATTATGACATTTATTTCTAAAAGAATGAAAAAAATGGCTGAAGGTCTTGATAAAGCAAAACTTTATACAGTTGCAGAAGCTATTAAAACATTAAAAGAAAAATCAACAGTTAAATTTGATGAAACTCTTGATATCGCTATGAATCTTGGTATTGATACAAAACAATCAGATCAAAACATTCGTGGTATGGTAAGTCTTCCTAATGGAACAGGTAAAAAATGCGTTGTTGCAGTTTTTGCAAAGGGTCCAAAAGCTACTGAAGCAAAGGAAGCTGGTGCTGATATCGTTGGTGATGATGATTTAATTGCTAACATTTTAAAAGGTCAAATCAATTTTGATAGATGTATTGCTACACCTGATATGATGGCTACACTTGGTAAAGTTGCTAAAGTATTGGGACCAAAAGGTTTGATGCCAAATCCAAAGCTTGGAACTGTTACAATGGATGTTAAAGGTGCTGTTTCTAAAGCTAAAGCTGGACAAGTTGAATTCAGAGCTGAAAAATCTGGTGTTGTTCATGCTGGACTTGGAAAATTATCTTTCGGTGAACAAAAATTGGAAGAAAATGTTCGTGCATTTGTTGAAGTTATTCAAAAGGCAAAACCTGCTTCTTCAAAGGGAACATATATTAAGGCAGTATCTCTTTCAACAACACAAGGTATTGGTCTTAAAATAGATTTGTCTGACTTGAAATAAGTTGGATATAAAAGAATACTTGTCCAAGACAGTAGGGACTTTTGAAAGTTTAAATGGATTATCCGCCCTACCAAGACAAGACAAAAATTAGAAAAATTTTTATCTTGGGGCAAGAAGGTGGTTTTGAAAAATGTATGTTTTTTGAAACTTAATATTAACCAAGAAAAAAGAAAGGTTTGTAAATGAATCGTAACGACAAACAAGATTGGATTTCAAGTTTGAATGCTGCTCTTTCTTCTTCTGAATCAGCTGTTGTTGCAAAGTTTAAAGCTTTGACTGTTGCTGAACTTACAGAATTAAGAAATAAAGCAAGAGAACTTGGCGTTTCAATTAAAGTTACTCAAAACAGACTTACTAAACTTGCTTTGAAAGGTACCAACTATGAAGAACTTGCACCTTTATTTAAGGGTGTAACATTAGTTGCATGGTCAAATGACCCTGTATCATCTGCAAAGGCTGTATTTAACTTTGCAAAAACTAATGATAAAGTTGAAATACTTGGTGGTGCTATGGGTAAGGAAATTTTGGATGTTAACGGTGTTAAATCCGTTGCTCTTCTTCCTTCTCTTGATGAAGCTCGTGCAAAGATTTGTGCAGTACTTACAACTCCTGCTGGAAATCTTGCTCGTGTTTTCAAGGCTTATTCAGAAAAGCAAGCAGCATAAGTTTAATAAAAATTTAATATTAACCATTTAAAATTAAAATAAAAAAGGAAAATAAAATGGCAGATTTACAAAAATTAGTTGATGAACTTTCAACACTTACAGTTATGGAAGCAGCAGAGCTTTCTAAAAAATTAGAAGAAACTTGGGGCGTATCAGCAGCAGCTCCTGTTGTAATGGCAGGTGGTGCAGCAGCTGGTGCAGCAGAAGAAAAGTCAGAATTTAACGTTGTTTTGGCTTCTGCTGGTGGCAACAAGATCGCTGTTATTAAAGAAGTACGTGAAATCACAGGTCTTGGTCTTAAAGATGCAAAAGACTTAGTTGATGGTGCTCCTAAGACTGTTAAAGAAAACGTAGCAAAAGCAGCTGCTGAAGAAATGAAAGCAAAATTAGAAGCTGCTGGTGCAACAGTAGAATTAAAATAATAATTCTATATACATTATTGGTGGAGGTTGGAGAGCTTTTTCTCCTTCCTCCCTTTCGAGTCTAAGGCTTGATTGTTCGTTTGAAAAAGCAAAATAAAGTTAAAATTAACTTTAAAAAGATGATAAACTTTTAAGGTTAGCAAAACAAAAAAGGGTGAAAATATGTTTAATGCTTATAAAAGAATCAGAAAGGATTTTGGTAGGATAAAATCTCCGATTGAACTTCCAAACCTTATAAAAATTCAAGAAGAATCTTATAAAAGTTTCCTTCAATTAGAGGAAAAACCTGAGGACCGTAAAGATGTTGGTATTCAGGCTGTTTTTAAATCTGTATTTCCTATACATGATTTTTCAGGTCTTGTAGATCTTGAATTTGTTAAATATGAGTTTGATACTCCAAAATATGATGCTGAAGAGTGTCTTCGTCGTGGACTTACTTTTGCTGCACCTTTAAGAGTTACATTAAGACTTATCCTTTGGGATATTGATGAAGAAGGTAAAAGATCCATTAAGGATGTTAAAGAACAAGAAATTTTCATGGGTGAAATTCCTTTGATGACAGAAAAAGGAACTTTGATCTTCAACGGTACAGAACGTGTATTCGTTTCTCAGATGCAAAGATCTCCTGGTGTATTCTTCTCTCATGATGAAGGAAAAACTCATGCTAGTGGTAAATTACTTTTCAGTGGTAAAATTATTCCATCACGTGGTTTTTGGTTGGATTTCGAATTTGATGCAAAAGATATTTTGTATGTAAGAATTGATAAAAAACGTAAGTTCCCTGTTACAACTTTGCTTGCTTCTTTCTATAATGATGAAACAGAAAAGAAAGTTGAAGATGCAATCAAAGCTGGGGAAGATGCTGAAGCTATTGAAAAAGTTGGTATGTCAGCAAATGAAATCTTAAAACTTTTCTATAGTGAAGAAATTTTCACAAAGTTCAAAGATGGTTGGAAGAAAGCTTTCAATCCTGAACTTATCAAAAAAGCTGTTAAATTTAATTATGATTTAGTTGATGCAAAGACAGGTAAAGTTGTTCTTGAAAAAGGCGCAAAACTTTCTCCTCGTGTAGCAAAGAAACTTGCTGAAGAAGGTTTGAAAGAAGTTTATATGACTGAAGATGCTTTTGCAGAAGCTGGTCTTTATCTTTCTGATGATGTTTTGGATGAAGAGACATTTGAAGTTATTGCAGAAGCAGGTCAGGAAGTTACTGTTGAAGTTTTGGAAAAAATGGATACAGCTAAAATTAAAGAATTTGGTGTTCTTTATATAGATAACGTTACTGTTGGTCCACATATCAGAAATACTTTGGTTGTTGATAAAAATAAAACCAGAGAAGAAGCATTGTTTGATATTTACCAAGTTATGCGTCCAGGTGAACCACCTACAGTAACATCTGCAGAAAATATGTTCTTTAGAATGTTCTTTGATAAAGACTTCTATGATTTATCTTCTGTTGGTAGATATAAGATGAACACAAGACTTGATATTAGTTTTGATGAAGCTCCAGAAGATTTAACAATTCTTCGTCGTGATGATGTTATCAAAACAATCAAAGTTTTGGTTGATTTAAGAGATGGTAAAGGTGAAGTTGATGATATTGATAACCTTTCAAACCGTCGTATAAGATCTGTTGGTGAACTTCTTGAAAATCAATACAGAATTGGTATTGTTAGAATGGAAAGAGTTATTAAGGAGAAGATGTCTTCTGCTCAAGTAGATTCAATTATGCCACAAGATTTGGTTAACGCAAGACCAGTTCTTTCTGCAATCAAAGAATTCCTTGGTTCATCACAACTTTCACAATTTATGGATCAAAACAATCCTTTGTCAGAAGTTACACATAAGAGAAGATTGTCAGCTTTGGGTCCTGGTGGATTGACACGTGAACGTGCAGGCTTTGAAGTTCGAGATGTGCATCCAACTCATTATGGTCGTATTTGTCCTATTGAAACACCTGAAGGTCAGAACATTGGTCTTATCAACTCTCTCGCAACTTATGCTGTTATCGATAAGTATGGATTTATTGAAACTCCATTTAGAAAAGTTATTGATGGTAAAGTTACAGATGAAGTTATTTATGTTTCTGCTATGGAAGAAAATAAATACATTATTGCTCAGGCTAACTCTGTTCTTAACAAAGATGGTAGTTTTGCAGAACAATTAGTAAGTTGCCGTAAGAATGGTGAATTCGTATTGCTTCCTGCAAGTGAAATTTCACTTATGGATGTGTCACCAAAGCAACTTGTTTCTGTAACTGCTGCTCTTATTCCTTTCCTTGAAAACGACGATGCTAACCGTGCGTTGATGGGTTCTAACCAGCAAAGACAGGCTGTTCCTTTGGTTAAATCAGAGGCTCCTTTTGTTGGAACAGGTATTGAGTATCGTGTTGCAACTGACTCTAAAGCTACTATTCAAGCTGTGAACGATGGTGTTGTTACACAAGTTGATTCAACAAGAATCGTTGTTCAAACAACTGGTAAGAAAGCTAAGTCTGCAACTGGCGTTGATATTTACAGACTTCAAAAATACATTCGTTCAAATCAGGATACATGTATTAACCAAAAACCTATTGTTAATGTTGGTGATAAGGTTAAAACAGGTGATATCTTGGCTGATGGTCCATGTACAGATCTTGGAGAATTGGCATTGGGTAGAAATGTTCGTGTTGCATTCATGCCATGGCAAGGTTATAACTACGAAGACGCTATTGTTATAAGTGAACGTATTGTAAAAGACGATGTATTCACATCTGTTCATATTTCTGAATTTGAAATTATGGCTCGTGATACAAAGCTTGGTCCAGAAGAAATTACACGTGATATTCCAAACGTTGGTGCAGAAGCATTAAAGAATTTGGATGAAACTGGTGTTATTCACATTGGTGCTCATGTAAAAGCTGGTGATATTTTGGTTGGTAAAGTTACACCAAAGGGAGAAACTCCTGTTACTCCTGAAGAAAAATTGCTTCGTGCAATATTTGGTGAAAAGGCAACTGAAGTACGTGATACATCCTTGAGAGTTCCACCTGGAACAGAAGGTACTGTTCTTGATGTACGTATGTTCTTCCGTCGTGGTATTGCAAAGGATGAAAGAGCTTTGTCAATCGAATATATGGAAATTGAAAAACTTAACAAAGATAGAGCTGATGAAAGACAGATTTTGGAAAATGGTTTCAATGAAAAACTTAAAAACTTCCTTGATGGAAAAGTTGTTCTTGATGCTCCAAAAGATGTTGCTTCAAAGGGTGATACTTTGAGTGCAAAAGAATTGAATGGTATTCCTTCATCAAAGCTTGGTAAAATCAAACTTGAAAATGAAAAGTATCAGGAAACTTTGACTTCTATGTTAGAAGACTTCGCAGAAGTTATCAAATCTCATGAAGCAAAGTTTGATGATAAAGTTGAAAAGATTAAACAAGGTAATGATCTTCTTCCTGGTGTTCTTAAAGTAGTAAAAGTATTTATTGCTATTAAGAGAAAACTTCAGGTTGGTGATAAGATGTCTGGTCGTCATGGTAACAAGGGTATCGTTTGCCGTGTTGTTCCAGTAGAAGATATGCCTTATCAAGCTGATGGTACTCCTGTTGATATAGTACTTAATCCATTGGGTGTGCCTTCACGTATGAACATCGGTCAGATTTTGGAAACTCATCTTGGATGGGCTGCAAAGGGACTTGGTGTTAAACTTGGTAAGATGATGGAAGATCTTTACGCAAAGAATATTCAAGTTGAAGATATCAGAAAAGAACTTGAAAAGATTTATGGTAAGGAAACTTATGATAATGAAATCAAAGACTTTACTGATGAAGAAATTAAGGCTTTTGCAAAATCTCTATCAAACGGTGTGCCTATGGCTACTCCAGTTTTCGATGGTGCGAAAGAAGCAGATATTTCTAAGTTACTTGAGGAAGCAGGTCTTGATAGTTCTGGACAAGTTGAACTTTACAACGGTGAAAACGGTGAAAAGTTTGATTTACCAGTAACAGTTGGTTATATGTATATGTTGAAACTTCACCACTTGGTTGATGAAAAGATCCACGCTCGTTCTGTTGGTCCTTACTCTTTGGTTACACAACAACCATTGGGTGGTAAAGCACAGTTCGGTGGTCAGAGATTTGGTGAAATGGAAGTTTGGGCTTTGGAAGCATTCGGTGCTGCATATACCTTACAAGAAATGTTAACTATTAAGTCTGATGACGTTACTGGAAGAACTAAAGTTTATGAGTCTATTGTTCGTGGTAATTATGACTTCGAATACGGTACTCCAGAAAGCTTTAACGTTCTTGTAAAAGAAATTAAATCACTTGGACTTAACCTAGAAACTAAGAAATAATAAGGGGCATAATAAAATGAATGAAATTCAAAACGCTTTTAAAAATGCAGTTACTCTTCCAGAAGATAGCTTTAACAAATTAAAGATATCTGTTGCTTCTCCTGAACAGATCAGATCTTGGTCTTATGGTGAAGTGAAGAAAACTGAAACTATTAACTATAGAACTTTTAAACCTGAAAAAGACGGTCTTTTCTGTGCTAAAATATTTGGACCAGTTAAGGATTACGAATGTCTTTGCGGTAAGTATAAAAGAATAAAATATCGTGGTGTTATTTGTGAAAAGTGCGGTGTTGAAGTTACTCTTTCAAAGGTTCGTCGTGAAAGAATGGGACACATCGAACTTGCATCACCAGTTGCACACATTTGGTTCTTGAAATCACTTCCTTCAAAGATTGGTGTTCTTTTGGATATGCAACTTAAAAAATTAGAAAAGGTTCTTTACTTTGATAACTATATCGTTATTGAACCTGGTTTGACATCTTTGAAACTTCATCAACTTTTGACAGAAGATGAATATCAGATGGCATTGGAAGAATATGGTCAAGATGCTTTCCGTGCAGGTATTGGTGCTGAAGCATTGAAAGAAATGCTTGCATCTATTGACTTGAAGGAAGAAGCAGAAAGACTTCGTTCTGAACTTAAAGAAATTAAGATGGAAATGACAAGAAAGAAAGTTATTCAAAGATTAAAAATCGTTGAATCCTTCCTTGAGTCAGGTTCAAAACCAGAATGGATGATTATGGATGTTATTCCTGTTATTCCACCAGAATTAAGACCTTTGGTTCCACTTGATGGTGGTAGATTTGCGACTGCAGATTTGAACGATTTGTATCGTCGTGTTATCAACAGAAATAACCGTTTGAAGAGATTGATGGAATTGAAAGCTCCTGAAATCATCATCAGAAATGAAAAGAGAATGTTACAAGAAGCTGTTGATAGCTTGTTCGATAACTCAAGACGTCCTCGTCCAGTTGTTGCAAGTAACAGAAGACCTTTGAAATCTTTGGCTGATATGCTTAAAGGTAAGTCAGGTCGTTTCCGTCAAAACCTTCTTGGTAAACGTGTTGACTATTCAGGTCGTTCCGTTATTGTGTCAGGACCATTCTTGAAATTACATCAATGTGGTCTTCCAAAACGTATGGCTTTGGAACTTTTCAAACCATTCATTTACTCTAAACTAGAGTTCTATGGACACGCAAATACAATTAAGTCTGCAAAGAAGATGGTTGATAAAGAACTTCCTATCGTTTGGGATATTTTGGAAGAAGTTATTAAAGAACATCCAGTTCTTTTGAACCGTGCTCCTTCTCTTCATAGACTTTCTATTCAGGCATTCGAGCCAGTTCTTATTGAAGGTAAAGCTATAAGACTTCACCCACTCGTATGTACAGCGTTCAACGCCGACTTCGATGGTGACCAGATGGCTGTACACGTTCCATTGTCATTGGAAGCTCAATTAGAAGCTCGTGTTTTGATGATGTCTACAAACAATATTTTGCATCCTGCTAATGGTAAGCCTATTATTACACCTAACCAGGATATTGTGCTTGGTATTTACTATATGAGTATCGATATTAAGAAGGCAATGGGTGAAGGTATGGTATTCAGTTCTTTGGATGAAATCAAATTGGCTTTGTCACAAAAGAAACTTGATATGCATGCAAAAATTAAGGCAAGAATTGAAGCTGTTGGCGATGATGGAGAACTTAAAGAACAATTAGTTGAAACAACTGCTGGAAGAATTTTGATATATGAAATTGTTCCAAAGAAAGAAGGTGTTCCTTTTGCTCTTGTTAACCAACCTATGACAAAGAAAAAGATTGGTGAATTGTTTGCTGCTGTTTACAAACATTGCGGTCAAAAAGAAACTGTTATGTTTGCAGATAGAGTTATGAACCTTGGTTATAAGAATGCTATGTATTCTGGTATTTCATTCGGTAAAGATAGCATTATTATTCCAGAAGCAAAGAAATCTTTGATTGATGATACAGAAAAGAAAGTTATTGAATTTGAAAAACAATATCAAGAAGGTCTTATCACTTCAAAAGAAAAGTACAACAAGGTTATTGATGCTTGGTCAACATGTTCTGAAGCTGTTGCTGATGTGATGATGAAAGAATTCTCAAAGCAAGAAGAAGGTAAACCAGAAAACCCTATTTATATGATGGCAAACTCTGGTGCCCGTGGTTCTAAAGCTCAGGTTAAACAGTTGGCTGGTATGCGTGGTTTGATGGCTAAACCTAATGGTGAAATTATTGAAACACCTATTATTTCAAACTTTAAGGAAGGTTTGACTGTGGCTGAATACTTTAATTCAACCCACGGTGCTCGTAAAGGTTTGTCTGATACCGCTTTGAAAACTGCTAACGCTGGTTACTTGACAAGAAGATTGGTTGATGTTTCACAAGATGCTATTATTACAATGGAAGATTGTGGTACAGAAAGATGTATCGAAGTTTCTGCTATTGTTGATGGTGGTAACGTTGTTGAATCATTGGGCGATAGAATCTTTGGTCGTGTTACTGCAGAAGATGTTGTTGATCACAATGGTAATGTTATTGTTAAGAAAGGTGAACAAATTACCGAAGATTATATCAAAGCTATTGAAGCTGCTGGTATCGAAATGGTTAAGATACGTTCAGTTTTGACTTGTGATGCTCATCATGGTATTTGTGCAAAATGTTATGGTCGTGATTTGGCTCGTGGTACAATGGTTAATGTTGGTGAAGCAGTTGGTATTATCGCTGCACAATCAATTGGTGAACCTGGTACACAGCTTACCATGAGAACATTCCATATTGGTGGTACTGCATCTAAGGCTGCAACAAAATCTTCTATTGAATCACCTTATGATGTAACAGTGAAGTTTGAAAACAATTCTGTTGTTAAAAATTCCGCTGGTGAAACAATTGTTATGTCAAGAAATGCTGAGCTTGCATTCATTGATGCAACAGGTAAGGAAATTAACAGAGAAAAATTACCTTATGGTTCAAAACTTTATGTAGAAGATGGTGCAAAGGTTTCAAAGGGTCAGAAAGTTGCTGAATGGAACCCTTACATCAGACCTATTATTACAGAAGTTTCTGGTAAACTTAACTTTGTTGATTTGATCGATGGTGTTTCTGTTTCAGAAGTAAAAGATGAAGCAACAGGTGTTTCTTCAAGAGTTGTTGTTGATTGGAAAACAGGTCTTAAGAAGAAAGATTTGAATCCTGCTATCTTTATTATTGATGAAAAAGGAAATACAAAGACTCTTTCAACTGGTTCTGTTGCAAGATACATTATTTCAACTGGTACAATATTGTCATCAAATAATGGTGATGAAGTTCAAGCTGGTGATATTATTGCTTACATTCCTCGTGAAGACAGCAAGACAAAAGATATTACCGGTGGTCTTCCACGTGTTGCTGAACTTTTCGAAGCAAGAAGACCAAAAGATGCTGCTCTTATCGCTGATATTGATGGTACTATCAGATTTGAAGAAGATTACAAATCAAAGTATAAGGTTGCCATTGTTCCAAACGAAGGTGAACCTGTTGAATACTTGATTTCAAAGACAACTGCTCTTAACGTTCAAGACGGTGATATTGTTAAACGTGGTGATAAACTTATCGAAGGTAAGATAGATCCACATGATATTTTAAGAATCTTTGGTGTTGAAGAACTTTCAAAATATCTTGTTGGTGAAATCCAAGGCGTTTATAGACTTCAAGGTGTTGAAATTAATGATAAACATATCGAAGTTATCGTTCGTCAGATGTTAAGAAAGAAAGAAATTATCGATGCCGGTGCAACTACTTTTGTTGTTGGCGAATATGTTGATGAAGAAGAACTTTTGGCAGAAAACAAGAAGGCTTTGGAAGCTGGTGGAAAACCTGCTCAAGCAAGACCTTACCTTCTTGGTATTACAAAGGCAAGTTTGCAGACAAGATCATTTATCTCTGCTGCATCCTTCCAGGAGACAACAAAAGTTCTTATCGAATCTGCGATTGCCGGTAAGGAAGATATGCTTGAAGGTTTGAAGGAAAATGTTATTGTTGGTCGACTTATTCCTGCTGGTACTGGTTCTTATGTTAATAGACTTAAGGCTATTGCAAGAGCTCAGGACCAAGAATTGGAAGCAGAGCAAGCCGAAGAACTTAGCAAGAAAGATTCTGCAGACCTTACACTTCCTGGTATTGCATAGTATCGGAAAGATAACGAAAAATAGGGGAAAATCTTTTTAGGTTTTCCTCTTTTTTTATTTTTATATTGCTGAAATTTAGCACTTGACAATAAATATTTTTGTCTATAAAATCAATTAAGAATAAAAAGAAAGGTTTATTATGAAAAAAGCGAATCGCAAAATTTTTGGTGCAATTTTGTTGTCATCACTTCTTCTTTCTGGATGTGGTGGAAAAAAAACTTTACCAAAGAATATGGATGATAATGCTGTGCGAATCGCTATGCTTAATGAAAAAGTAAAGGATTGTTCTATTAAAGAGCTTTCGGTATATTCGGTTGGTATTTCTGTTTTTGAAAAACAAGAATCAGTAACAAAAGTTTTTCCTATTCCTCATACAGAGTATGTTAATAGATTACGTTCTATGGGTGTTATTAAATTTGATGTAGATAATGATGCTGTTTTTTCCCAGAAATTAGGGGATTTTATTTCTATTGTGAATTTGAAAAATACTGAAAATGTTGATGTTATTTTATCATTGCTTGGAAAAGATAATACCTTTGAAGAGTATTCTTTTTTACTAAATAACGAAGTTGTTATTAATGATAAGAAAATTGTTTTTGTGTACCCAAAAAATTTGAATTTAAAGGTTCTTGATAGTTCTTTTATTTTAGGGATTAAAGATAGCGATGGAAAATTTTCTTACCTAAAAAAGCCATCTGATATTTTTAATGAAACATATAAAAAGACATCAAAGATGCAAGAGCTGGATAAAGTTTTTGAAGAAAAATATTTGCGTGAGGGTAGGTAATTATGGTAAGTGAAAAAGTAAAAGTTACTATTAAAGATAGGGTAAAATTTATAAAAAAGCAGGTTGTTTTTTTACCAATAGCTCTTTTATTTCCTATTTACCTTATAGAGCCATCGGAAAAACTTATTATTCTACTTTCTACACTTATCGTTTGGCATTTTTTGTGCTTTATGTCGCCTATTTATATGATTAGGTATTTGATAAAAAAGTTTGATTTTAATCAAAAATTTACAGATTTCCTTTCAAATCTTAGCGCCGTATTTATGTGGGGATTTACAATTTTTGATTGGTTAAATTTGATATTTTTAGGGGAAAGAATCGAATGGGAATTTCCGGCGGGCGTATTTCTTATTCCATTTCTTTCTTTTTTAAGGGTGGGGTTAGGAATATTATGCTTGACTCTGTTATACAAAATTTATATATTCTACAAAGAAATGAACGAAGAATAGTTGAGGTGTACTATGAACAGAATGGATTACTTACTTCCTGAAATGAAATATATGGTTCGTTTATTGAAGTTTATTGAAAAGTATACAACTAAGATTGAAAAAGAAAAAGGAAAGCTTGCTAAAACAAGTATTGAAAATATTTCAAAAGTAGTTGAAAAAATACAATCATATAATATCGGAAGATTTTCTGCTATATGTCTTTATCAAGATGTATGCCAAAGTTTTTATGATGATGAAAAAAATTTTACATATTCTCTTTATCAGGAACGTTTTGAAGCGGGTTATGTGAGAGCTTGCTTTATGGATGAAATAAATTGTCTTTCTATCATAAAAAATATGAAAATTCCTGGTTGGAATTGTCAGCCAGATAGTCCAGATTTCAGTTTCAACTTAAATTACTATATTTTGGAAACATTAGGATTCGGTTTTGATGCCAATTTTGTAAGAAACTGTATGGACTTTTTTGTTAGTGATAATAAAGTTTTGGAACAATATCGTAAGGGTACCGTTCGTTTGTTTGAACAAAAAAAACAAACAATGGCCTTTTCCGATGCATATAAGAAAAGTGAATTTGATGACCTTTTTATGGCGATAAGTTCAGTTTTCTCTATGAAAGTTGGTCCAAATGATTATAATCCTTTCTTTGAGCCATTTTCTTTGGATGAATTAGAAAAAAATGAGGAAAAAAAGAAGAAAGAAAACATTATTCTTAAACTTACAAAGGAAGAATTAGAACGTTTTGATGCTAAATCAAAGCTTGATAAACCTGGAAAAGAAAGATAATATAATAAAAAGATTGACTTTTTTGGGAAAGTATTATATATTTTTGAAACATTATTAAAGAATCGAGGTAAATAAAAATGTTTGCAATATTTAAAACTGGTGGAAAACAATATAAAGTTCAAAAAGGCGAAGTTCTTAGTGTTGAAAAACTTGACGCTGATAAAGAAGTTGTTTTTGAAGAAGTTCTTATGGCTGGTGACAAAGTAGGTGCTCCTGTTGTTGCTGGTGCAAAAGTAAAAGCTGAAGTTGTTGACCAAATTCGTGATGATAAGGTTATTGTTTTCAAAAAGAAAAGAAGACATAACTACAGAAGAAAACAAGGTCATAGACAATATTTAACTGTTATTAAAATAACTGATATAATTGCATAATAAGGTATAAGAGGTAAAAAATGGCACATAAGAAAGCTGGCGGTAGTTCAAAGAACGGTCGTGATTCCGAAGGAAAAAGATTAGGAATCAAACACTTTGGTGGCGAAAAAGTTACAAGTGGAACTATTATCGTTCGTCAACGTGGTACAAAGTATCATCCTGGTACAAATGTTGGTATGGGTACAGATTATACCATATTTGCAACTGTTGATGGTGCTGTTTCCTTCAAAAAAGGTGATGCAAAAGGTAGAACATATATTTCTGTTATTCCTGCATAATCTTTTGGAATTTTATAGTTTGAAAAGCCTCTCTTCGGAGAGGTTTTTTATTTTTCGTTTTTGTGTAATTAATATTTGATAATATTTACTTTTTTGTTGCAAAATGCTTCCTTATATTATATAATTTAGTCATATTACAGGTTTTATGTAGTATTTTACCTTAAGGTAAATGGGATTGGGAGGTTTATAATGGTAAAATTTGTTTATAGAAAAACAATGTCTTTTTGGTCTAGAATTATTGCAGTGATTGTATCACTATTTTCTTTTTCTTCAATTTCTAGGGCAGAAACTTTTCAGAAAGCAACAGCTACAAATTTAGATAATCTTTCTTCTGCTTATACTGACATTGTTAACAAGATTGAAGCTTTGCAGAATAAAATTTCTGTTTTGAAGACTTCTGGTGGTTCAGATTCTTTGTTAAGTTTACAAAATGAAATTGATACATTGAAACAACAAGCTTCAACTATTCAATCAGGTGTTACAAGTTTAAGATCTCAGGTTTCTGCTGCTTTGAATAAAGTGCCTGCTTTGAAAAGTTCTTCTTATAACTTCTAGTTTAGTAGGGGAGTTTGATTGGAAAAATATCCTTTGATTTCGGTGGTTGTTTTATTTTATAATTCGTCCAAGTATGTGCAAAGGTGTTTGGAATGTCTGTTTCTTTCTTCTTATAAAAATATTCAGTTAATCTGTGTAGATGATGGTTCCAGTGATGGAACCGATATTCTTTTAGAAAAGTATTCAAAATCTTTTGATATTAAGTATTTAAAGAATAAAAAGAATATGGGGGTTGCTTTCTCTCGAAACAGAGCTTTGAAGCATTGTAGTGGGGAATATGTTATGTTTGTTGATAGTGATGATACTTTTTCTCCAGATATGATTACAAAGATGTATCAGGCTTTGGTTAATAATAAGGTGGATTTGGCTGTTTGTGATGCGAATCTTGTTTATATTGATGGTAGTAAAGATGATTTTCGTACTTCGGAAAGTATGTTTTTGATGGATGAAAATTTGAATGGAAAAATGGATGTTGATGAATTAGTTGTGATGAAGATGTCCCGTGTTTTGTGGAATAAAATTTTTAAAAAGTCTGTGATTGATAGGTTTAAAATTAAATTTCCGAATCTTTTGGTTGGGGAAGATGTTGCTTTTGTCTTGAAGTATTTATCTTGTATAAATAAGGTATTTTTTATCAGAGAAAAACTTTATAATTATTCTAGGTCGAAAAATTCACTTACAAATACAAGGTTTAAAGCTGGGATTGAGGCTGTTGATGATTGTGTGAAATCATTAAAGGATGTTTTGGAGTTTATGGATAAATACTTTATTATGAAAAATAGGGAAGCTTTTGAAATTTCATATGCCAACGAGATGGAATATGCTGTTAATTTAATGAATAAGCTTTTATCAAGTAATATTGAAGATAAGGTTTAGTTTTATTCTGCCTTTATTTTATTTTTTTCTGTTTCAATTTTTGATGAAGTAATTTTTTCCAATTTTTCTTTTTGTAATTCAATATCGTTTTGAAGTTTTTCTTTTATTATTACCTGGTTGGAAAAATCTTCTGGTGATTTGCTTGCTTTCCCTTCGAATGCAGTAAGACAAGGGTGTTTGTCGGCTTTTATATTATTTAACCATGACTTTGTTATTAAGCCAAGGCCTGTTGTTATAAGAGTTATTCCTCCAGTTAGGGTTCCAACAAGTGCGGTTGTAAATGCAGTTTTTGCGACATTATTTATAACACCGTCCTTACTTATGATAATATTTGGTTCTGCCATAGGACCTTGAATCTTTATCATTTCTGTTAGGGTATTTGATACGCGGAAACCTTCTTTTACTACGGTAATAATGGATAAATCAAGGTATTCATCACCAAGGTTTGCAGTACCATCTATAATTATGTTTGCAGAGTTTGTTTGCATTGCTATACCGCGATTACTTGAAGTCTTTCCATTTTCAATGTTAAGGTTTGCAACGATACATTGAATTTCACTTTGTTCTTTCTTTTTATCTTGAAGTGCGATTGTTCCGATAATATCGTTTCCTATGAACTTGAATATAGAAGAGATTAAATCGTTTGCGAAAAGTGTGTTTTCAACTTTATAGCCAATCATTTCATTTGTTGTATATGCCTTTACGTATCCATTTAGGTTTTGCATAAATGTTGCAAGGTTTGGACCGTGACCTTTTAATATTGCATCAACATTTGTATTTCCACCGGTAAAGAATTTTTTATAGCCGGTACTATCTATGATTTGCCCAATGTTTACATCTTCTATTTTAAGGGAAACTTCACCATTGAAGGTGTTGTTTTTATTGCTTGCAATACCGTTTAGGTTGACTGTACCACCCATATATTTGCATGAGAATGGAGATATTATTCCCTGACCGTTATTTAGTATAACGTTAAGTTTTATATCTTCTATTTCCATTTCTGGCATTGCTTTTAGCTTTGCAATGTTAATAGATATGTTTCCGTCTGCAAGGTTAAGTTCCGATACAGGAAGTGGAATATTACGAAAAGCCTTTGGATCTTTTATTGGTTTGGATGGAGTGGATGGTTTTTCTTCACCTGTTGCAAGACGATTGAAATATGCCTTTTCCCAGTTAGGATAGAAAAGATTTGGAATATCAAAGAATGGAATGTATAAATCCGCCTTTATATTAGGTTTGTTGTTTTTTTGAATATTTATTTCTGCAGTACCAGTAAGGTGTGATGTTAGGTAGTTTAGGTTAATCTTTTTTAATGAAAGAAATGTTGGTGTTCCGATTAATTCAAATTCACCACTTAGTGGATGGAATTTTGGTAAGTCAATAATATTTTTGAACGAATCCTGAATATCAGGTGCGGAAAGTGATAATGTTGCAGATATGGATGGAAGCTTTTTTTCTGTATCAAACATTGCAACAAAGTTTGTTTTTATTCCGTTTATATCAATAATACCGGTAAGAGGAATTTTGTGTGGATTGTTTATTATATCGTGAAGCGAATCGGTTTTAAAATTACCGGATATTTTATTTTTTTTGTATTCGGTTTCTATGTTGAAAAGTATAGGGTTTTCGTATGTCTTTGAAGTGATAAGAATTTTTGAAATTTTTATGTCATCAGATTTTTTTAATTTTTGATTATCATAAAAAACTTCGGCATTTGTTATGTGAACGTTTTGTATATCAAATTGAAATTCTTCGTTTGAATTTGTTGCGATATTAATTTCTGGTTGTTTTGAATTTGTTTTTGTTTCTGATTTTTTACTTTTTTCTTTTTTGTTATTTAGGAAAATCCAATTTCTTTCATCCTTTGGTGAAACTTCAAGATATATTTTTGGCGAATCGATGATAAGAGAGTTAAGAGCAATTTCTCTTCTTAAAAGATGTTTTAATGAAATAATTGCTGTTATATTTTTTGCGGTAAAAAGATTTTCTGATTTTCCCCATGGTTCATTTTCTATAGAAAGTTTTTCTATTTTAATAGCAGGTTCAAATGAAAAAATCTTCCATTTCAAATTGCCATCGATTTTTACTGTCTTTCCAGTGTATTTTTCAAAAGATGCAGTTATTTCTTTTTTATATTTGTTTGGGTCGGTATTGTTTATGATGATAACAAGACCAATTATACTTGCAATAAAGGTTATGAAAAGAAGTCGTAAAATAAATTTTACTTTTTTGTAAATGCTTATGGAAATATTTACTTTTCTTTTTTTCATTTTTATCCCTTTAAAAATTTAGATATTTGTAAATTTTTTTAAAGTGAGAAGGGTAGTCCGCTTTTATTAAAGGTTTTCCTTCTATCTCTATCATATAGGCGTGAAGATAAAGATTTCGTGGAATTTCAATTTCGAACGAATCTTTTAGTTTTGCAAATTCTTCACCTTTACCATATTTGAAATCACCAATTATTGGATGTCCAATGTGTGCGGAATGAATACGAAGTTGGTGCATACGACCAGTTTTTGGTTTGAATTCGATAAGGCTTAGTGTACCAAATGCTTCATCCAAAACTTTGTATTGAGTAAGTGCGTATTTTGCTTCGTGTTCACCCTTTTCATTAACCTTTGATGTCATATCGATGATTGGTTCTTTTATGATACCTTCTTTACGTTTATCATCAAGATTTCCATAAACCAAAGCATGATATGTTTTGTGGATTTTTTGTTCCTTAAATAATGTTGTTATTTTAAGTGCCGAATCGTAATTTTTTGCGATTACCAAAACACCACTTGTTTCCTTATCAATACGATGTGTAAGACGAAGGTTATTGTTGTATTGTGGAAGTGCAATATTGATAAGCGAATCTATATGTTTTGAAATGCCGGTTCCACCTTGGGTTGCAAGACCGGCCGGTTTGTTTAAAACCAAAATTTCATCATCTTCATAGATTATTGTTTTAAGAATATCATCTATATCCTTTTGTGTGTATTGTGCATTTTTCTTTACAATAACATCAGGCATTTTTTCATATTCAACAATGTATGGTGGTAATTTTATTTCATTACCAGATACAAGTGATGCAGTTGCCGAAGTACGAGAACCATTAATGCGAATCTCTCCTTTACGGCAAAGTTTTTGTAAATGTGATAAAGTTAATGATGGATAATTTTTTTTCATCCATACGTTCAATTTTATTCTGTCAGATGTAATAGTCTTTTTTATAATTTTTAGTACTCCATATCAAAGTCATAATCGTATGACCCACCAAGTTTATTTTTTTCTTCGTCTTCCTTTGGACTGTCCTTAAAGAAAAGCTGATGTTCCTCAATCATATTCTTTCTATGTTGTAGGTACATTGTTTTAAATGTCTCGTAACTGTCAACAGCAGTTTCATTTGTTGCGATTATGAAGTCATAGTTTTCGTATAAGCTCATAAGTCCGATTGATACATCAAGAAATAAACCAACGCCCCATGATGTATAATAATTTATTGGGTTAAAGAGGGTATCAACAACTGTTCCTGCAAAATCACGGGTTGTGGTTTGTGCATAGAATGGCATGACAAAGAATCCGCCCATTGGTACACCCCAAACGCCAAGTGTTTGACCGAAATCTCTGTTATCACGTTTAAGTCCCATGTGTCCAGCAACATCAATAACACCACCTATACCTGCAGTTGTATTGATAACGAATCGACCGATTGTTTTAAGTGCGCTTGTAAAATCAAGTTGGAGAATCGAGTTTGCTGCATTAAGTGGTTCCTGTAAATTCTTTAGGAAATTTGTGAAACCTTTGTGTACTACGGAAATTTTTTCTTCTTTATATTCATCAAGTGCAGGTTTTAATGCGTAAATCAATCTCATATTAAGGTCATGCATATAATGGCTTGTTTTAGGAAATAAATCAGGGGTTATTGATGTATTTTCAGATTGATCAATTTTATCATTCTTGTTTGTTGCAAGAATTCCCTGTGCATTTACATTTGTAAAAGTCAAACAGTTAAAAATAATAAAAAAGCAAATAAAAAATTTTTTCATTCTTTCATATTTCCCAAATATATGTTATTATAGTTGAAGATGACTTTTTTACAAGAGGAAAATAATGCAAGACTTTTTTCTTAATGCCGAAGATTTTAAGTATGTGAACCTTTATGCAAATTTAAAGGACTTTGATGATTTTGCTTTGATTGGTCTTTGTAAAACTGCTGTTGATAATCAGGTAGGAAGTATTTCTGTTAAAGATGAGTATGTCGAAAACGTGTGGAAATGGTTGGAACTTTCGGATGTTTCGATAAGTGCTATTATAAACAATTTTGATGGAAATATGTCTTTGGATGAAGTGTTTAGAAGAATAAAAACTTCGTGTAATAGTGGTGCTGATATGGTTGAAGTTTTTGTTCCTCCTTTCTTTTTCGATGTTGATGTGGAAAATATTCCAGCAAAGATGGATGAGTGTTTACAGGCAATAAGTGAAGCAAAGGGTGTTAAGAAAGTAAAAATTTCGTGCGAATCTTCTTTCTTACGTTATCCATCGAATCTTAAAGCTGTTGTATATTTACTTTCGAAATACAAAATTGATTATTTGAAAACTGCATCTGGGCTTTATTCTGAAAATTCTTCGATTAATCATCTTAATGCAATATTGGAAGAAGTGAAAAGTGCAAATTTTTTGGGTGTGGATTTTTTGTTTGATAATCATTCATCTGATGGCTTTGTTATTGATAATAGTATCAGATTGGCAAGGCTTTTATTGGGTGATGAACGCTTGAATAAAAAGCACTTTATGGTCAGTTGTTTTGTTAAAGATTTCAATATGTTATTAGGAAAATCTACTTGTTGATTTAATCCTTTTTTCTATTTATAGTTGAAATTAAGCAATTCCACAAATGAGAGTTGTGAGTTTTAACACAAAGAAAGGATAATAATTATGAAAAAAGTAAGTCTATTAACTTTGACAACAGCTACTTTGATTTCCTCAATGGCATCTGCTCAGATGTATCAAGGAAATAGTAGTGCAAATATGGTTACTCCATCTTTAACAAATATGGAAAACCCTATGTATAAACCTATGGCAGGAAAGTTTTATTCTAAGACTAATTTCAACTATACTCCTGTTGATAAACATGATGACTCTTATGCTTTGACTGAAGAATTTGGTTATGGTATCAGTCAAGATTGGTCTATCTCTGCTGCTATTGGTTATGGTTGGATGTCTAAAGATGCTAATTTCTATGGTAAAGATAGCCAAGTATCCAATATGACAATCGGTGGTTTATATAGACCTGTTGCTAATCAAGACTTAGTTTGGGATATTACCGCTGGTGTAAGTATTGATGTAGCTGATGATATGGTTGATCAATATTCAATCACTCTTCCTATTGAAGACTATGGTAAAAAAGATACAGGTGTTTTCGTTGGAACAAAGTTGGGCTTGAATCTTGGTCAAGACTTTATCATGGCATTTAATGCTGGCTATATGTATGATACTGATGATAAAAAAGATTATGCAAAGAAAGAACTTGGTGATACATCTTACTGGAATGCTGGTGTAGAAGGTCAAGTTGTATTTTCTGATGATTGGTCAATGAATATTGCTTATAAATACAAAAAGTTCATTGATAAAGATGGATTTGATAAAGCTGATAGTTCAAATATCGTTGTTTCAGGAAACTGGCAAGCAACAGATATGGCTATGTTGACACTTTATGTTGATTATGATGCAACAGGTAAAGAAAACAGACTGGATGCACATTCTGCTGATTTAGTTGGTGCAGATGGTGATGATAACAGATGGTCATACGGTATGAGAATGGGCGTTCAATTCTAGTTTAACGTATATATCTTTGATGTAATAAAGTTGAGTGAATAAAAAAAAGGAGGTTTTAAGCCTCCTTTTTGAATTATGTTTAAAATTTTTTTATTAAAGGTTTGTGCAAATTTGTTCTGTTTCTTTTATAAGATTTTCAAGACGTGGATTTGCAATCATAAGTTCACGAACTTTTTTTACTGCATATATAACAGTTGCATGATCACGACCACCAAAACTTTTTCCAATTTCAGGAAGAGATTTTGAAGTCAAATTCTTTGCAATATACATTGCAATTTGACGTGGGATAACAATGTCTTTTTGTTTTTTCTCACTGTCGATATCAGAAACACTTACACCCCATTTTTCAGCAACTTTTTTCTTTATATCTTGAATATCAAGAGGTTTTGTGTTTACAGCCAAAATATCAGCAAGAATTTTTCTTATGTTTGAAAGAGTAGGAGCTTCGTTCATCAAAATTGTGTGTGCAGAAATACGATTTAGAGCACCTTCCAACTCTCTGATAGAAGTTGAAATTTTTGATGCTATGAAATCACCAATGCCTGCTTGTAATGTTAAATTTAATGTCTTGCACTTTGCTTCTACAATTCTTTTTCTTAAATCAAAGTTTGCAGGTGTGATATCAACAATAAGTCCAGATGCAATTCTTGATTTAAGGGAATCGTTTAAACCTTCAATTAAGAAAGGTGAATTGTTTGATGCGATGATTACTTGTTTACCATTTGTGATATAGTCATCGATAATGTGGAAAAGTTCTTTTGCAGTAGATTCTTTTCCTGCGATGAATTGAATATCATCAATCATCAAAATATCAGCAGATTTAAAGCTTTGTTTAAAACGATATGTATCGTTTTCCTTTAATGCTTTTACGAATGAATACATGAATTTATCTGCTGAAACATAAATAACCTTTGTTAAAGGTTTTGTAATAGATAATTCGTTTGCAAGAGCGTTTAACAAATGAGTTTTTCCAAATCCAGATGGAGAGTGAATAACCAATGGATTGAAAGATACAGAAGTTTGATTTGCTACACGTTTGATGCTTTCGAATGCAAGCGCATTAGAATCACCTTTTACAAACGAATCAAATGTAAATCTGGAAGATGTTTTTGTTCCAATATCTTGGATTAATGGTTTTGTTTCAACATGTAAAAGTTCTGATTGTGATGAAACAACATCTTCAGAGATAGTTTTTGGTTCAATCTTTACTGTGCCAACATTTAATCTTATTTCTTTTATATTAGGATAAGATTCATTTATTGCAGAGAGAAGGTGAGAGAAGTAATTTCTTTTTACCCAATCGGCAATAAAACGGGTCGGTGCATAAAGATATATAGTATCAAGATCAATCTTGTCAAAACTAAGCGGGGCAATCCAACTGCTGTATGCAGAAGAAGAAATGCTTTTTTGAACAGTCTCCTGTATCTTATTCCAACACTCCATTTTAGAAACCTTCTCTCCTTTATTTTTTTCCTTTTCTCAACGCTGTATCATTTTCGATACGGGACTATATTAGCAAAGTAAAAAAATAAAAATCTACTGTTAAATTATTTTTTTATTCTTGACAAGATTCAATGTTGACAGTGAAGTTTTATTTTGTAAAGAATCCTTTCTTAGGAATATAAAAATTCGTAAAAATCAAAGAGTTATAAAAAATAAATTTTCGTTTTGAATAAATCCGCTTTTTGCAAACCTTAGATTTTTTGGGAAAGAATCGATAATTGTTTTCTTGCTTATGAAAGAGAATCATTCTATAATGTTTGTATATTAAAAATTAAGAGGTTAAAAATGGAAAATAAAATCATATATTTAGAAGGAGATATTCCTGAAAATGCAATATCTTCTAAATCAATTGCAATTGATACAGAAGCAACTGGACTTTCTATGCTTAGGGATAGACTTTGTGTTGTGCAACTTACTGATGGTAATGGAATCGTTTATGTTATAAAGGTGGATCCACCATATAATTGTCCTAATTTAAAGAATCTTCTTTCGAATCCAGAAATTGAAAAAATTTTCCATTTTGCAAGGTTCGATGTTGCGATGATTAAAAAGTGTTTGGGTGTTGATGTTGCTCCTATTTTCTGTACAAAGATTGCATCAAAACTTTCCAGGACATCAACTGATAAACATAGTTTGAAAGCTTTGGTAAAAGAAATGTTTGATGTTGAACTAAATAAAGATGAACAAACAAGTGATTGGGCTGTTCCTCATCTTTCTGAAAAACAAATTAAATATGCAGCAGGTGATGTTGAATATCTTCACCGAATCAAAGATATCTTAATTGAAAAATTAAAAAGAGAGAATCGTTTGGATTATGCATATGAAGCATTTAAATTTTTGCCAACACGTTGCGCATTGGATTTAAATGGTTTTGGTGAAGATGATATTTTTGCTCATTAATAAATAAAAATAATCGTATGTGGATAAAAAATGGGGTGGCTTTACGGCTCACCCCTTTTTATATTATCTTTTATATTATAATTTCTTTTCCCATTCTTCGAGAACCAAAGGAATTATTTTTTCAACGTTTCCTTTTTCATCATATACGTATTGTTTCTTTACGTATTTTCCAGCTAAGATTTCAGGCATATAGTCTTGATCTGCTTTTCTCATCTTTTCAAGAGGGATTGTATCAATATCTTGCCAGAAGATTTCAACTTCGCCTTCACGAGCACGTGGAGTGCCATGGAATTTTGTACTTTTATATATTGTTACATCGTAACCCATAGGTGCAAATTCAACATAACCAACACGTTTTGGATCTTCGATAACAAGACCGGTTTCTTCTAATGTTTCACGACGAACGCAGTCATCCATGGTTTCGCCTTCTTCCATTTTGCCACCGCAAAAGTTAACGTAACCTTTATTTATACCGCGAAGGTGTTTTATCATTAAAAATTTATGATTTTTTGTATCTTCGATAATAGATAAAGAAGCTTTTTTTCTCATTTTTGCCTCCATTTAAAAAAATGGTGGGAATTGATGGACTCGAACCAACGACCGACCCGTTATGAGCGGGTAGCTCTAACCAACTGAGCTAAATTCCCACAAAGTGCTTGCTATTATAAACTATACTTTATTAAAATGCAAACAAAAAGTTAAAAGAATATTTTGGGGAAAAGTATTCTTTTTTATATATAGTAATTTTTTGTTTGAATCGGATTTATTTGTATATTCAAAAACTTACTTTTTTATGTATGAAAATAATCAGTAGACATTTAAATATAACTTGTTTATAATAAGGGCAAATAATAGGAATTTATGCTATGAAAAATAATAGAAATTTTAAAATTTTTGGTTGTAATGATTTGTTTTCTTTTGAAAAGAAACAAAGATTTTTGAAAAGACTTTTGACTTTTTTATTTGGTATTAAGGTTGAAGGATTAGAAAATCTTAAGAAAGCAGGAAAAAAGGTTTTAATTATACCTAATCATACATCATATTTGGATGGGCTTTTGATTGCATTGTTTGTAAACAAGAAGATTACCTTTTCTGTTACTGACAGATTGGCTGATAAATGGTGGATAAAATTCTTTACATCACTTATGGATTCAAGATTTTTGGATCCTGATAATCCATTATCAATTAAGACTATGGTTAATGAACTTAATAATAATAAGACATGTATGATTTTCACACTTGCAAATATGTTTGGTGGAAGTTCACAAATGAAGTTCTATGAACCAGCAGCTCTTATGGCACAAAAATCAGGTGCAAGTGTTGTTCCAGTTCAAATTTTGGGATTGGAGCATTCTGCATATTCAAGACTTAAAAGAAAATCCATATTTAACCTTTTTCCAAGGGTTAAAATTATTTTTAAGGAACCTATTTCCTTTGAAGATGATAAGAATTTGACATTTAAAGAAGCAAGAACAAAGTCAACATCAAAGCTTCATGATCTTTTGGCTGATTTGAAGTTTGAAGCAAAGGATTGTAACAAGACTTTGTTTGATGCAACTATTGATACAATGAAGCTTGTTGGTGGTAAAAAAATTATGCTTGAAGATGCTTCAAGAAAGCCAATGACTTTCAAAGAAATCTTCCTTAAAAGTTTTATTATTGGTCGTTATTTAAGTAGACGTGCACCAAATGAAAAGAATATTGGACTTGTGCTTCCTACATCTGCGGTATGTACATTATCTGTCCTTGGACTTCATGCGTATGGTAAAGTTCCAGCAATGATTAACTTTACAACAAGCCCAGGCCAAGTCCTTTCTACATGTGAAACTGCAAATCTTAAATATGTTGTAACTGCACACAAGGTGGTTGAGGTTGCTCATCTTGAAGAATTGATTGATGATATTCGTTCTGCAGGTATTGAAATTATTTACCTTGAAGATATGAAAACAGGGTTAAGTATTTTTGATAAGATTGTTGGTGTGTTTGGTATGCTTTGCCCAAAGACAGCGTATAAACTTACTGCACCTTATGCAAAACCAACTGATCCAGCAGTTATTCTTTTCACTTCGGGTTCAGAAGGTAAACCAAAGGGTGTTATGCTTTCACATAAAAATATTCTTGCGAATGTTTATCAGCTTACAACAAAGTTTGATGTGATTGAAAACGACGTTATGCTTAACTGTCTTCCTATGTTCCATTCATTCGGTTTTACTGCAGGAACATTCACTCCACTTGTTCTTGGATTTAAGCTTGCAGCGTATACAAGCCCACTTCATTACAAGGCTATACCTGGATTTTGTAGCTCTATGCAGGCAACAATTTTCTTTGCTACTGATACATTTCTTGCAAACTATGCAAAATTTGCGAATCCATATGATTTCAATAGTATAAGAATTTTGGCCGCTGGTGCGGAAAAGGTTAAACCTGAAACAAAGAGAATTTGGCTTGAAAAATTTGGTGTAAGAATTTTGGAGGGGTATGGTGCAACTGAATGTGCTCCTATTATTGCTGTAAATAATTACCTTTATAATAAGCCAGGTTCCGTAGGTCGTCTTATGACTGGTATGCAATATAAGTTAAAAGAAATTCCTGGTATAAAGGAAGGTAAAGAACTTATTTTGAAGGGGCCAAATGTTATGTGTGGTTACCTTGATTCAAAGAAGGTTTCTGGACTTGTTCAACCAGAAGATGGTTGGTATGATACCGGTGATATAGTTGATGTCGATGAAGACGGATATGTATTTTTGAAGGGGCGTTCAAAAAGATTTGCAAAAATTGCCGGTGAAATGGTTTCTCTTCTTGCTGTGGAAATTATTATTCAGAGGGAATTCCCTGGATTTATAAATGCAGTTGTTGCAATTCCTGATGATAAGAAGGGTGAACAACTTGTTTTGATAACAAATTGTCCGGATGTTACAAAAGATAGACTTTTGAATATATTTGATGGTAGGGAAATAACAAAACTTGCTATACCAAAAGAAATTTTATTTATGCAGGAACCACCGGTTTTAACAACTGGAAAGTTTGACTATGTTACTGCAAAAGGTTTGGTTTTAGATAGATTTGGCAAATAGTTTTTGGTTGTTATTTATTCCTATTGATTTATTTGAGATAAGAAATAAAATCTTTCTTATGTAAATATAAAAGGAGGTTCATATGCCAAAGATTAAAAACAAAGTCGTTGATGAACACGAAAATATGGAACCTGTTTTTTCTCAAAGAAAAAATAATATCATTGTGATGATTTTTATTATTATTTCTATTATCGGTGTTGTGTATATCAGTATTGGTATTGTTAAACGTGAACGAGAAAGACAAAGAATTGATGAGATTGTAAATTCTATTCAAAACGAAATATATTTGAAACAATGTCATCTTGATAAAGTTTATTGTTGTGGTTATAAGGACAAAGATGCGTGTGAAAGATGGGCAAAATCAAATTGTAGTGAAGAAAATGGTTCTTTACAAATAAACTGTGATATGAAATTTTAATTAAGTTTTGATTTTACAAAAAATAAAACCCATTCAATGAGTGGGTTATTTTTTTATTCAAAAGTTTTGAATTTATTCTTTATAAAAACATTTCATGGATGCATTTATAATTTTTTGACCAACCTGTGGATCGAAAATTATGTTATCCATATTGTTTTCTTCAACAAATTTGTGAACAACAGTAAAGTCGTCAACTGTGAATGTATCAATTATTTCGTTTGCATAGCATGAACATTCATCAAGATCGTTTCCGCTTTTGTTACAGGTATCAATAGAACTTGTTTTAAAAGCAGTAACAAATTCAAGAGGAAGTTTGTTTACTTGGACATCTTCTTTCTTTTCAAGAGTAACTGTGTTGTTTGATGTTGCACAAGCGTTAAGTGCAAAAAGTAAACCTAAACAATATATAAATTTTTTCATTTTATCCTCTCTTATTTACCTTATATAATATACAAATTTAAGCATAAAATCAAGGAGTTTTTATCTGTCGAAAAGTTTTTCTAAATCGGTGAGGTTCATTTTTATATATGCACGACGGCCGTGGTTACATTCGCCAGCATTTTCGGATGCTTCGACTTGTCTTAGTAATTCATTCATTTCATCGATAGTTAAAGTTTTTCCTGCACGAATCGATGTGTGGCAAGCATAAGTTTTTGCCATCATTGCAATTTTGTTTTCAAGAATTTTTGCTTTGTTTAAATCATCAATATCTTCGGCGATTTGTTTTATTAGCCCTTGTAAATCCGCATCGCCAAGGAGTGAAGGCATTTCCCTTATTACAACGGCACCTTTGCCGAATTCTTCTATTACTAAACCAAATTTTTCAAGTTCGTCGGCTATATCAAGTATTGCACCGGCCTTTTTTTCGCCAAGCTCTATAATTTCTGGGATAAGCATTATTTGTCTTTTTATTCCGCCTTCGGAAAGTTGCTTTTTAATTTTTTCGTAAACTAATCTTTCGTGGCAGGCGTGTTGATCGACAATAACTATACCGTCTGTGGTTTGTGAAATTATGTATGTATTGTGAAGTTGGCCACGTGCAGTTCCCAATGGGTAAGTAATAAAGTCGGACGGAATATTTGTTGCAACAGTCTGACTGTTAATACTTAGTGGTAAAATTTTGTTATCAAATGATGTTTGTGTATGTTCAGCAACAAAATTAAAATTGTTTGATGCTTTTGAAAAATTGGTACTTTGGATATTAGTATTTAGATTCAAAATTTTTTCATTTATAGGCTGTGGTTTAAATGAGCTTTGTAAATCAATAACGTTTGGATTTACCGGTGCGGATGCAATATACTTTCTTATTACATTTATAAGCACGCCACGGATTAAACCTTGTTCCTTAAACCTTATTTCTGCCTTTTGTGGATGAACGTTTACATCGATATCAGTATTAGGAATGGTAAGCCAAAGGCAAACGCTTGGGTATTTACCTTTTTCCATTGTGTCCATATATCCAGCCTTTAGTGCACCGAATAAAAGTTTGTCTTTTAAGCTTCTTCCATTCACATAGATATATTGGTTGGCAGAGGTGCCACGTGTGTATGTTGGACGGCAAAGAAAACCTTCGATTTTAAGATTGTGTGCTGTTTCATTTACTTCAATAGCATTTTGCTTAAAATCTTTGCCAAGGACAGAGCATACACGTGAAAGTTTGTCTGTTGGATGTAAAACCAATGTATCATTTAAAATGAAAGTTTTATCAGGGTGACAGAGGGCAATTCTTTCCACAACATCAATTATGGTTGACATTTCGCCACGGTCTGTTTTTAAGAAATTAAGTCTGGCTGGGACTGTATAAAATAAATCGGATACTTCGATTTTTGTGCCTTTGGTATGGCTGGATGGTGAAAGCTTTTTTACGATACCATTTTCTATTTCTAAACACCAACATTCATTACCATCGTTTGTTGTGATTTTCATTTTTGATACTGATGCGATTGATGGAATTGCTTCACCACGGAAGCCAAGGAAGTTTATATTCATCAAGTCATCAGTAGGAAGTTTTGATGTTGCGTGTCTTAAAATACAATTTTCCAAATCGGATTTATTCATACCGGAACCATTATCACAAACACAGATGTATGATTTACCTGCATTACGAACGGTGACTTCGATTTTTGTGGCACCAGCATCGATGGAGTTTTCCATAAGTTCTTTTACAACACTGGCTGGACGTTCGATAACTTCACCGGCAGCAATTTGATTTATAAGGTTTTGTGATAAAACTCTGATAGTCATTTTGTATCCTATATTATTTTCTTATGTCCTTTATTATTTGAATAAGGCTTGCAGTAGAAGAATCGTAATTGTTTAAAAGTTTCATATCTGGATTTTGTAAATCGCTTAGGACTCTTTTTGCAAGTTGTTTTCCAAGTTCAACACCAAATTGATCAAATGAATTTATGTTCCAGAAGACGCCTTCGGTAAAGGTTTTATGTTCATAAAATGCAATTAACATACCGAATGTTTCAGGGGTAATTTCTTTGATTAAGAAGGTATTTGATGGGCGGTTTCCGGAAAATACCTTGTATGGTAAAAGTTTTGCAATTTCAGAATCAGATAGCTTTTGTGCCTTTAATTCTTCGAATGCTTCTTTTGGTGATTTACCTTTCATCAATGCTTCTGTTTGAGCGATACCGTTTGCAAGCAACTTTTCCTGATGTGAACCAATTTCATTATGAGAAATTACTGGAAGAATAAAATCACAATGAATTTTTTCGGTTCCTTGATGCAAAAGTTGATAAAAGGAATGTTGTCCGTTGGTACCAACTTCTCCAAATACAATAGGGCAAGTTTTATATTGTACAGGTTTTCCATTTCTATCTATGGACTTACCATTACTTTCCATAATAAGTTGTTGAAGGTATAATGGAACGTATTTTAGGTAATTGTCGTATGGAAGTATTGCAGATGCAGTATAATTTAGAAAGTTTACGTTCCATACTGAAAGTAGTGCCATTATTACAGGGATGTTGTTTTCAAATGGTGTATTTAAGAAATGTTCATCGGCTAGTCTTGCACCATTTAAAAATTCATTAAATTTTTCTGAACCAATGGCAATTAAAAGAGGAAGACCTATTGGACCCCACATTGAGTAACGACCACCAACATAATCACCGAATCCGAAAATGTTTTCCCTTTGGATACCGAATTTTACTGCCAAGTCGATATTAGAACTTACTGCACAGAAATGGTAACCAATAGATTTTTCGCCCAATGTTTTTACAATCCATTGTTTTGCAGTTTGTGCATTAGTCATGGTTTCATCGGTTGTGAAAGTCTTACTTGCGATTATGAATAATGTTGTTTCAGGTGAAAGTTTTTTAAGAGTTTCTTTCATATCTGTACCATCAACATTTGAAACAAAATGGAAATTGATAAGTGGTGTTTTATATGGTTTTAGGGCTTCAACCGCCATAAGTGGACCAAGGTATGATCCACCAATACCAATATTTACGACATCAAGAATCCTTGTCCCGTTTATACCTTTGAATGTACCGTTTCTTACGTTTTCGGCAAAGGTATACATTGCCTTGTTGGTCGATTTTATATCATCGATAATATTTTTTCCATCAACCTTTATGCTTTGGGATTTTGAACGAAGGGCAGTGTGAAGAACACTTCGTCTTTCTGTTGTGTTGATTTTTACTCCATCGAACATATCTTGGATTTTTTCTTTTAAATCAAGTTGTTCAGCACTTTTTAAAAGGAACTCGAATGCTTTTTTATCAATAAGGTTTTTTGAAAAATCGAATAAAATATCGCCAAATGAACGTGAAAATTTTGAAAATCTGTTATTATCTCTTTTGAATAAATCGAATATTGTTGTGTCACTTAAGAATACGGAATGCTTTTTTAATTGATTATAGCTTTGTATTTCTTCGAAATTCATTTTTTTCTCCTTTTATTTTCCCATTTGTTGTGTAAGTTTATTAAAAAAACTTGCCTTTTGCAAATAAAAAAAGTATAGTTTGAAAGAATTTTAATGAGGTGAGTTATGGTAGAAAGTTCTTATTCAGCAAAGGATATTCAAGTTTTAGAAGGTTTGGAACCGGTAAGACTTCGTCCTGGTATGTATATTGGTGGTATTGATGCAACTGCGCTTCATCATTTAGTTTCAGAAATTGTTGATAACTCTATGGATGAAGTTGGTGCAGGTTACGCAAATGAAATTTGGGTAGAACTTTTTCCTGATAATACAATTTGTGTTACAGATAATGGTCGTGGTATTCCGGTTGATAATCATCCAAAATATCCAGATAAGTCTGCATTGGAAGTTATTTTAACAACACTTCACAGTGGTGGAAAGTTTTCAAACAAAGTTTATCAAACATCCGGTGGACTTCATGGTGTGGGTTCGTCTGTTGTGAATGCTCTTTCTGAGTTTATGAATGTAGAAGTTTTCCGTGATGGAAATATCTATTCACAAAAGTACTCACGTGGTATTCCTCAAACAAAGCTTGAAGTTATTGGAAAAACAAAGGCAAGAGGAACAAAAATTACATTTAAACCTGATGCTGAAATCTTTGGTGAAAATAATCTTTTCAAACCTTTAAGACTTTACAGAATGATAAGATCAAAGGCATTCCTTTTTAAAGGGGTGAAGATTAATTGGAAATGTGATGAATCACTTCTTTCACAAGATGGAAATGTACCACATGAAACTGTTCTTTGTTTTCCAAATGGTATAAAGGATTATTTGTCTGAAACAATTAAATCCAGACCTCAGGTTGTATCAAATATATTTTACAGCGAATCGAATCTTGCATCCGAAATGGGAAAGGTTGAAGTTGCAATGTCATGGATTGATACACCACACGAAGAAGGAAATGATGGCGGATTTTTCAATTCATATTGTAATACAATTCCAACACCAGAAGGTGGTACACACGAATCTGGACTTAAGTCTGCGGTATTAAGAAGTTTGAAATCTTTTGCCGATATGGTTGGAAATAAAAAATTTGCGTCTGTTATTACCGAAGATGTTTTTGATGATGCAGTTGTGATACTTTCGTTGTTTTTTAGAAATCCACAATTCCAAGGACAGACAAAGGAAAAGTTTTCATCTGCTGAAGCAACAAGGCTTGTTGATAATGCGGTGAAGGATTATTTTGATTATTACCTTACATCGAATCCGAAAGAAGCAAATATGTTGCTTGACTATATAGTTGAAAAAAGTGAGGCAAGATTAAAACTTAAAAAACTTAAAGAAACATTAAGAAAAACACCAACAAAAAAATTGCGTCTTCCTGGAAAATTGGCGGATTGTTCAAATAAGGATAGAAGTGATACTGAAATCTTTATTGTTGAGGGAGATTCTGCGGGTGGTTCTGCAAAGCAAGCAAGAAACAGACTTACACAGGCTATACTTCCACTTCGTGGTAAAATTCTTAATGTTGCAAGCTCAAGTAATGAAAAGCTTCAGGCAAATAAAGAAATTCAAGATATTACTGAAGCGATTGGTTGCGGTGTTGGACGTGAGTATAATGAAGATAAACTTAGATACGAACGTATTATAATTATGACCGATGCCGATGTCGATGGTGCTCATATTGCTTCACTTCTTATGACATTTTTCTTTGAACAAATGCCAGATTTAATTCAGAATGGACATCTTTATATTGCTCTTCCTCCACTTTTCAAAGTAACGGATGGAAAAAATTCTTTCTATGCTATGGACGATGATGAAAAAGATAAAATTATTGCAAAGCATTTTAAGGGTAAGAAAGTTGAAATCAATCGATTCAAAGGTCTTGGTGAAATGATGCCTGCACAGTTGAAAGAAACAACTATGGATCCAAAGACAAGACAACTTTTGCGAATCGAAATTCCTCCTAAGACGGAAGAAGGTTTGGAAGATTTGCAAAATACAAAAACTTTGGTTGCTAATCTTATGGGAAAGAATCCTGATTATCGTTTCAGATTTATTCAGGAAGGGGCAAAGTTTACAAAGAATTTGGATTTTTAATGGTATAAATTTTTATATTAATAATTACAGAGAGGTTTAATTGAAAAAAGTTTGTGTTGTAATTCCTACCTATAACGAAATGGGTAATATCAAAGAAATTATTACAGAAGATTTAAAGATAAATCCTGATATTAATATCTTGATTGTTGATGATAATTCACCAGATGGTACCGGAAAGTTGGTTGATGAATTGATTGCAAATAAAACTTTTGGTGACAAACTTCATGTTATGCACAGAACTGGAAAGCTTGGGCTTGGTACTGCTTATATCCAAGGCTTCAAGTGGGCATTGGATAATGGCTTTGATGTTTTTATTTCTCAGGATGCGGATTTTTCACATAACCCAGTTTATATAAAAGATATGCTTAAAAAAGTTTCAGATGGTTTCGATCTTTGTATCGGAAGCCGATATGTTAAAGGTGGTGGTGTTGTAAACTGGGGTATTGGTAGAAAGTTTATTTCAAGAGGTGGTTCTTTCTATGCAAGAACTTTGCTTTTAACAAAAATTCGTGATTTAACTGGTGGTTATAATTGCTATACCAAAAAGTCATTAGAAACAATAAACCTTGATACTATTATTTCAAATGGATATTGTTTCCAGATTGAAATGAAGTTCAGAAATGTTTTGGCTGGACTTAAGGTTTGTGAAACACCTATCATTTTTGAAGACAGGCGTGTTGGAAAATCAAAAATGAGCAAGAAGATTTTTATCGAAGCTATGCTTAACGTTATAAAAATGGCATTAAGCAGAGGTAAGATAAAATCTTTGATGAATATAAAGAAATAATTATTTCTTTTTATAGGTTATAAAGTTACTTCCAAAGAAATTAAATACGGTGCCGATACCTATACCAATACATTGAGAGTATAGGGCGGTTACCTTTTCCATATTATTTGTTTTAAGTAAAAAGCCGGTTATTTCGAATACCTTCTGGAAAAACCATATGTTGCTTAGTAATGGCATAAGAAAGTTTTCAGATAAGTACAAAGTTAATAAATTTATGCAAAGGGTACATGTTGAAACGCACATGTATGTAGCCCATAGCTTTTTTGATTTTTTGAAACCTCTATCCTTGAATGTCCAAAGTGTATTTATTTCGTATACAAAGGTTGCGGAAAGTACGAATGAGAAAAAAGAACTTAGTAAATAATTCATTCCAGAAAAATTTAATATTCCGAAAATTAAAAGGTTTACTATTGCACCTGTGCCACCTACGATACAAAACTTTATAAATCTTAACATTATTGATATTCCTTATTATTTAAGTCCTTTGTAATTTTTTATTTCATAGAAATAGAATGTTCGTTTGAACCATGGATTATATGTATATGTTTGTTTATCGAACAATACTATATCATCAGCGTTGAATAATTCTTCTGGTTTTTGTTTTGCCTGTGAACCTCCAGCGATATAAATTATATCTTTGCCAATTAAATCCTTTGGATTATACCAGATTTGGAATTGGTCGCCCTTTCTGTAATCCATGGAATAGATTTTTTGGTTTGGCATATATACATTTAACATTGCGGTTGTTCTGTATCTTGGGGTACCAATATATACGTTGCCGTTTTTTTCATCAATTATTTTTTGAAGATGTGTTGCGGCCTTATCAAACAAGTGATGGTCCAAGAAGTTTGTTGTTTCTTTTAATTTTATACCGAATGGGTATGCGTAAAATATTGTTCCTATGATGGAGATAACTGCTTCGAAATATAAAATTCTTTTATCATTTTTTGTAAGTGATTTTTTAAGACCGTAAAGTACGAAAAGAATCATATAAACGCTTGCCCACCAATTTTGCATTGGTTCACCATAAAATAGTGCAACAAAGGAGAATAAAACTACTGCTGGGGCAATAAAGAAAATGCAAAGTTTTCCGTTTGTGGTTTTTCTTTCTTTGTAAGCGTTAGTGAAAAGTATTATAGGGATGAAAATTCCCATAATTGCAAGTTGATTTCCAAGAAATTTTAATAATTGTAATGGTTTTATACCGAAGTTACCTTGTCTTTGAACAAGATGATATTGGAAAGATGCAAAATTGTTTTGTATATTCCAAACTACTGTTGGTATTATTCCAAGAAGTCCGATGAATGCAGAAATGTAAAGTTGTGGTTTTTTCCATTCATTCCTTAATTTTGGAATGAATGTTATGGAAAGGAATAGAGCGATATAAATGAATATCATTTTATATTTTGATGCAAAGCCAAATGCTGTGATTAATCCGATTATGTACCAATAGTTTGAATTTCCTGTTTTATAAAGTTTAAGGAAATAGTAAAATCCAAGCATATAGAAAAATAGGAATGGAATATCTGGGCTTGATGCCTTTACTCCGAATCCGGATGCAATCCATGGAGTAAAGTTGAAAAGTGTTGCAGAGAAGAATGCACCTTTGTCACTTCCTCCAAGAAGCTTGATTGATTTATACATAAATATTGTCATACCCAAAAATAAAAGTATTCCAGGAAGCTTTATTCCAAAAGAATTCCAACCAAAGATTGATGTGGAAAGGCGGATTAAAAGTGCGGTCATTGCTGGATGATCAAAATATGAAAGCTCTAGGTGTCGGCTCCACATTGCATAATATGCTGGTCCACCATCAAGTCCAAGAAAGTATGCGAGAATTAAACGAACGATTGTAAGTGTACCAATAACAAAAATAGCTCTTTTGAAATAATTTGTTTTTTCCATTTTTTAACCTTTTTTATTCCATTTTATTTTTTTATATAGTAAAGTTATAAAGAATTTTGTGCAAGGAAAAAATATGTATAAACAGATTATAGAAGATATTCAAAATTTAATAAATGATACTGTCGCAAAGGGACAGTTGCGTTTCTTTAAAACTGGGAAAGGGCAATATGCCGAAGGTGATAAATTTTATGGCCTTACGAATCCGGTTGTGCGAAATTTGGTAAAAAAATATAAGAACAAGGTCGATATTGATACTTTTGCAAAGCTTTTGAAAGATCCATATCATGAAGTAAGGCTTACATCATTACTTTTGATGGTGGAGAAGTTTAATAAGTCGGATTTGTTGGAAAAGAAAAAGATTGTTAAACTTTATATCGATAATGCGCAGTACATAAACAATTGGGATTTGGTTGATTTGTCGGTTTATAAAATCTTGGGTAAATACTGTGTCGAGATAAATGATTATAGCTTGCTTTATAAACTATCGGAAACGAAACATTTATGGAGTGAACGTATGAGTATTGTTGCAAATTGGATTATTGTTAAAAATGGGGAATTTGATGTTTTTATAAGTCTTGCAAAAAAGTTTCTTTCACATAAGCATGATTTAATGCATAAGGCGGTGGGTTGGATTTTGCGAGAGATGGGTAAAAGCTCGGATGAGGGATATAAAAGGCTTTTGAATTTCTTGGATGAGAATGCCTCCTGTATGCCACGAACAATGCTTAGATATTCAATAGAAAGATTACCAAAAGATTTGCAAAAAAAGTATATGAATATTTAGTTGTTTTTATCTTTTTTGTCTAGTGATTTTTTTATAAAAACGCATTAAAACGCATTTAAAACGGTTTTTGAACCATTTTGATTAAAAAGGGGGTATTTTTTGTAAAAGTTGCTTTTACTTACGCTTAAAAAAGTTAGGATTTTCCTTGCTTTTAAGAAAGTTTCTGAGTAAAATTTAGTCATTATTTTAATAATCTTTAAGGAAAGGTGAAAAAATGGCTGAAGATAAAAATAAGCAAGATTTAGAAAATCAAGTTGCTGTTGAGGAAATCAAGGAAGAAGCTATTGAACTTCATGATACTCATACACAAGAAAGTGATGAAACACTTCGTGAGCATAGAGAAAAACTTGCACATGATAAAGATGCGATTAAAAAGGCTGAAGCTGAATATTCTGCTGATAGTATTAAATACTTAAAAGGATTGGATGCTGTTCGTAAACGTCCAGGTATGTATATCGGTGATACTGATGATGGTACAGGTCTTCATCACATGGTTTACGAAGTTGTTGATAACTCAATCGATGAGGCTTTGGCTGGTTGGTGTGATTGCGTTAATATTACAATAAATTCTGATGGTTCTGTTTCAGTTCGCGATAATGGTCGTGGTATTCCAGTTGGTATTAACAAAGAAACTGGACGTTCTGCTGCTGAACTTATTATGACTGAACTTCATGCCGGTGGTAAATTCGACCAGAATTCATATAAGGTTTCTGGTGGTCTTCATGGTGTGGGTGTTTCTGTGGTTAATGCTTTGTCGTCATGGTTGGAACTTAGAATTTGGCGTGAGGGTAAAGAACACTTTATGAAGTTCGAAAACGGTGCTGTCGTTGAACCTATTCGTGTTGTAAAAGAATGTCCAGAAGATATGAAGGGTACAGAAGTTACTTTCTTCCCATCAAATGAAATTTTCCCATCTATTGAATTTGATTTTGCAACTATTGAATCAAGACTTAGAGAACTTGCATTCTTGAACAGTGGTGTGAAAATTGTTTTGACTGATAAACGTGGCGAACAAGAAAATACTGTTGAATTCTTCTATGAAGGTGGTATTGAAGCTTTTGTTAAATATCTTGATAGAAGTAAAAATGCTCTTATCCCTTCATCAATTAATGTTAAAGGTGAAAAAGATAATATTATGGTTGAAGCATCTATTGAGTGGAATGATTCATACCATGAAAATATGCTTTGCTTTACAAACAATATTCCACAGCGTGATGGTGGTACTCACTTGGCTGGTTTTAGAGCTGCACTTACAAGAGCGGTAAACTCTTATGTTAACTCTAATGGACTTATCAAGAAAAAAGATATTGAAATTGCATCAGAAGATATGCGTGAAGGTTTGACATGTGTTCTTTCTGTTAAGGTTCCTGATCCAAAGTTTTCTTCTCAGACAAAAGATAAGTTGGTTTCAAGTGAAGTTAGACCAGTTGTTGAAAATGTTATAAATGAAAAACTTTCAACATGGTTTGAAGAACATCCTGTAGAAGCAAAACAAGTTGTTGAAAAGATTGTTGAAGCTGCTACTGCACGTGAAGCTGCAAGAAAAGCTCGTGAACTTACAAGAAGAAAAACTGCTCTTGATATTGCTACACTTCCTGGAAAGCTTGCTGATTGTCAGGAACGTGATCCAGCTCTTTCTGAATTGTTTATAGTCGAGGGAGATTCTGCGGGTGGTTCTGCAAAACAAGGTAGAAACCGTGCAAATCAGGCTATTCTTCCACTTCGTGGTAAAATTTTGAATGTTGAACGTGCAAGATTTGACAGGGTGCTTTCTTCTGAAATTATTGGTACTCTTATTATGGCTCTTGGTTGTGGTATTGGTAAGGATGAATTTGATATTTCAAAACTTCGTTATCACAAAATCATCATCATGACCGATGCCGATGTCGATGGTGCTCATATTAGAACTTTGCTTTTGACATTCTTCTATCGTCAAATGCCAGAAATTATTGAAAAGGGTTATTTATATATTGCTCAACCACCTTTGTACAAAGTTAAACGTGGAAACAGTGAAACTTATATGAAGGATGATAATGCTCTTGAAAATTACCTTATCGATATAATAGTAAATGAAGGTGTTCTTTCATCAGATGATGGTCAAAAGATTGCAGGTGTTGAACTTCGTGATTTGATTGAACGTGCAAGAAAGATGGCAAAGCTTGTTGACCCAATCACAAAATATACACCGCTTAAGATTGTTGAAAATGCTGCAATCTGTGGAATGTTTAGTGAAAATGCTGCTAATAACAGAGATGTTTTGGAAGCATGTGCACAAAAGACTGTTGAAAGAATGGATGAATTTGAAAAAGAATACTTTAAAGGATGGAAGTATGAATTCGTTGAAGATGGCGTTAAATTCAAACGTGTACTTCGCGGTGTAACAGAAGAACATCTTTTGAGAAACAAAGAAATCCAAAGTCCAGAAGCTCGTCGTATTGATGAAATGATTAATAATGTAAAGGATGTTTTTGCAGGACATGTTGTTCTTTCTGTAAAGGAAAAGAATTATGATGTTTCACTTCCTGTTGAACTTTTACATAAAATCTATGAAATTGGTAAAGTCGGTTTGACAGTTTCAAGATATAAAGGTCTTGGTGAAATGAATGCAGAACAACTTTTCGAAACAACAATGGATCCAAATATCAGAACACTTCTTCAAGTTAAGTATGATAACTCCGCTGAATGTGATGAAGTATTCTCTACACTTATGGGTGATATTGTTGAGCCAAGACGTGACTTTATTCAGGCAAACGCACTTAACGTGGTTAACCTTGATATATAGTTGTTTTGGATTAAGATTTGATTTTAAAGCCTCTTATGTAAGAGGCTTTTTTCTTGACTTAACTTTGAAATTTTGTAAAATAATAGGTGTATATAAACATAAAAGAAAGGATTTAAAATGAGATTTTTATTAGGACTTTGTGATCCACTTATTATTTTTGGTGCAATTAATTGTGGTTTAGCTGCTGCATTTAATTTTAACGTATTGAATTATTTTTCAGGTGATGTCGCAAAATATATCAGCATTGTTATTGGTGTTGCTGGTGTTTTGAAACTTTTAGGTTTCGTTAGACGTTAGTTTTTTTTGAAAAGATTAAAAGCTCTGAGGTTAATCAGAGCTTTTTTTTAGCATCCTCCATTATCTCTTAACCTGATTTCTTCTTTTATATGTTCCATTTTTTGTTCTAAGGCAAGTGGTACATCGATATTCAAACATTTTGCAAGAAAGATTGTGTTTATTAAAACATCGGCAAGTTCAGAATCAAGTTTGCTTGGTTTATCAAGTCGTTTTTGATTTGCATAGCCAAAAGCACGTAGTACCTCTCGGGCAAGTTCGCCGGACTCTTCGGATATTTTTAACATAATGGCAAATGCTTCGGTTTTTTTATCTTGATTTTTGAAATAAGTGTTCCAATTTAGATAATCATTTTCGATAAAATTTTGAATTTGTTTTAGATCCATTTTGACCTCCCATTTTGTATTAATTTGAAACGATTTTTTTATAACATTTTTTATGGGTGTTGGCTATAAGTCAATATTCTTAAGGAGTATCTTTGAAATTTAAGGCCCAGTTTATTCCTTCGTCACCACCCCATAAAAGCCATGCAATTGTGCCGGCTGTTGGACCACCATCTTTTAATTTTATTTCTGGGCGAAAGTTTTTTCGGTGGCGATTGAATCGTGCCATCTTTTTTATTATTTCAATACTTAAGGGTTTTTCGGAAATTATTTGGTGGGCACGAGTTACTCCACTGTCGATACCTTGTTTTAACGCTTCTTTTATACTTAGGCCACCACGGTGGTATTTTGATCGAAGTTTAAGGCCTAGTGTCGCATTTATGACTGCAGCTTTTGGTGGAATATACTTTTTATCCATTTTGTCCCCTTTGTTTTTAGTTTTAGTATAAGAGGTTTGTTCTATATTTCCAGCCGAAGATATACCTACTGACAAGATGGATGAATTTTTGTAAATTTATATTTGCGATTACGCATTGTTTAACAAATAAAAGGAGATAAAAAATGATGAATATAATAAATTATGTTTGTAAGCCATTGGTTTTAATAGGAGCATTAAATTGGGGTTTGGTAGGAGCCTTTAATTTTAATTTAGTTGAAGTATTGCTTGGGATGGGCGTATTGTCAAAGATAGTTTATTTGTTGGTTGGAATATCTGCACTTGGGGTAATATATTCCTATACCTTGAAGGGTTCAAAAAGCGAAAGAGATTAACGGGAGGGGTAAAAGCCGAAAATAGGGGGTATTCCGCCCCCTGTTTTTTTATTTACAACTTTGATTTATTCTTATATAATAGATGGTATGAAAAAGAGTTTAAAAATTTTTGTTATTGCAGGCGAATCTTCGGGCGATATTTTGGCGTCGGATTTGATGGCTTCGCTTTTGAAAAAAAATAAAGATATTTCCTTTTTTGGTGTTGGCGGTGAGGAGATGAAAAAGATTAAAGGTTTTAAATCTTTGTTTGATATTTCCGATATTGCCGTTATGGGGTTTTCCGAAATTATTAAAAATCTTTTTAAAATAAAAAAACGTATTAAGCAGACGGTTGATGCGATTTTGAAAATTAAGCCTGATGTTGTTATAACTGTTGATGCTCCTGGGTTTAATATGGCGGTGGTAAAGGCGGTTAAAGGAAAGCTTTCTGATACAAAATTTGTGCATTATGTTGCACCACAGGTTTGGGCATGGAAGGAAAAGAGGGCGGAAAAAATCGCAAATCTTTTCGATTATCTTTTGTGTTTTTTTTCATTTGAACCAAAGTACTTTGAAAAGTATGGGTTGAAGTGTTTTGTTGTTGGACATACTGCGGTAAAAAATGTTAATGGCGATAAGAAAAGATTTTTGGAAAAGTATAATCTTTCAAAGAATGATGTCGTTGTTACAATGCTTCCTGGATCAAGGCGACAAATGGCGGAAAGATTGCTTCCTATTTATAGGGATGTTGTGGATGAACTTTATAATAAAATTCCAAATCTAAAGGTGGTTATTCCTGTTACCGAGACTATTGATTACTTTGTCTTTTCAGAAACCAGATTGTGGAAGTATGAACCTTTGATTATAAAGGAAAAGCAGGATAGGTATGATGCATTTATGGCGTCAAGGGCTTCTCTTTGTATTTCAGGGACTGCGGTTTTGGAGTTGGCTGTGGCAAAGGTACCAACTGTTGTTGCATATAAGATTTCAAAGCTTAGCTATGCTATTGTAAAGCATTTTGTAAAAATAAAAAATGTGACTTTACCAAATATTGTTATGGGGCGTGCGATTGTTCCTGAATTTATTCAGGATGAGTGTAATGCCGAAAATTTAACAAAGGCTTTGGTAAAGGCTATTGGTAATGAAAAGTATCGTGAAACTTTATCAAAAAATTATGATGAGTTTTTGAAAAAGATGAATTTTGCTGATAAAAAGACTCCTTCGGATAAAGGAGCGGATGCAATTCTTTCTATTATAAAATAATTATTAAAATTTGGGTTTGATTTTTTATGAATTTTTTCATTTTTTTTAAAAAGTTCTTGCATTTTTAAAATCAAAGAGTATTATGAATACATCTTTTATCGCGGGATAGAGCAGTCTGGTAGCTCGCAAGGCTCATAACCTTGAGGTCAGTGGTTCAAATCCACTTCCCGCAACCAATTTTCTTTTAAGTGTTAGTCGTATAGTTAGTTGAGTGGTTCAAATCCAGTAGTTATTAGTAATCTTTTTCTTGATAATATTCCTATTTTGTGGTAAAATTCTGGGAATAAAAAGGTAAAGGAGATATTATGTTTGATTGGAAAAATTATGTAAATTCTGGTGAAAAAATTATCTTTGAAGATGTGCAAAGCTTGGTTTACAGGCGTTTTTTTGCAAAATTTTGGTTTTTCCTTTTTTCGATTATTTCATTTTCTTTGGCTTTTCTTGTATCCTTGATTACGTTTTCTATTGCTTTTCCGTTTATGATTGTAGCATTGGAGAATATCCTTATTACAACAGGGGTACTTTGCTTTGTTTATGCTTTGGGGGCTTTTCTTTACTGGATATCGGGGGTTTACTATAAATCCATACATTTTTGTGTGACAGATAGGGGAATTTATAAGGTTTCAGGTTTTATAAATATCAATGTTGTGTTTATCCCTTATAAAAAAATTACTGATTTAAGTTTTAATTTGAACTATTTTGAAAGAAGACTTGGGGTTGCAACAATTTATGTAAATACCGCTGGTGGAAGCTCGGAAACAGAGAGACCTCCTTTGATTGCGTATAAGAATATTGCAATCAATTTGCCACAAAAATTTTCATCTTATGAAATGAAAATCTCTCATATAAAAAATTATTCGAAATTTCTGGAAGTTATTAATAAAAATTTGGATTAATTTTATTTTTATTCTTGATTTTTTGAAAGAATCCTTATAAAATACCGCGTATGTGATTTCAAATCAGGGGGTTCCTGATGGAGAATCCTTTGGCTAAATTAAATATTAATATTAACTTAAAAGGAGCTAATTATGGCAAAAGAAACATATGTTAGAACAAAGCCCCATGTAAACATTGGTACAATCGGCCACGTTGATCATGGTAAGACAACAACTACTGCTGCTATTACAAAGTTCTTTGGTGAGTTTAGAGCATACGATCAAATCGATAACGCACCAGAAGAAAAAGCACGTGGTATTACTATTAACACATCTCATGTTGAATATGAGACAGAAACAAGACACTACGCTCACGTTGACTGTCCAGGGCACGCTGATTATGTTAAAAATATGATCACTGGTGCTGCTCAGATGGATGGTGCAATCTTGGTTGTATCTGCTGCTGATGGTCCTATGCCTCAGACACGTGAACACATTCTTCTTGCTCGTCAAGTTGGTGTTCCTGCTATCGTAGTATTCTTGAACAAATGCGATATGGTTGATGATCCAGAAATGCTCGAACTTGTTGAAATGGAAGTTCGTGACCTTCTTACAAAATACGGTTTCCCTGGAGATACAACTCCAATCATCCGTGGTTCATCACTTTGCGCTCTTGAAGACAAGAACCCAGAACTTGGTGAAAATGCAATCCGTGCTTTGATGAAAGCTGTTGATGAATTCATCCCAACACCTGCACGTCCACTTGATAAACCATTCTTGATGCCAATCGAAGATGTGTTCTCAATTTCAGGTCGTGGTACTGTTGTTACAGGTCGTGTTGAAACAGGTATCGTTAAAGTTGGTGACGAAGTTGAAATCGTTGGTATTAAACCTACACAAAAAACAACTGTTACTGGCGTTGAAATGTTCCGTAAACTTCTTGATGAAGGTGAAGCTGGTGATAACATCGGTGTTCTTCTTCGTGGTACAAAGAAAGAAGAGGTTGAACGTGGACAAGTTCTTGCAAAACCAGGTTCAGTTACACCACACAAGAAATTTGAATGTGAATGCTATATTTTGACTAAAGATGAAGGTGGTAGACATACTGCATTCTTGTCAAACTATCGTCCACAATTCTATTTCAGAACAACTGATGTTACTGGTGCCGTAATTCTTCCAGATGATGTGAAGATGGTTATGCCTGGCGATAACGTAAAGATGACTGTTGAACTTATCACTCCAGTTGCTATGAGTGAAGGTCTTCGTTTCGCTATCCGTGAAGGTGGTAGAACTGTTGGTGCTGGTGTTGTTTCAAAGATTATCGAGTAAACACATCGGTGTTCAATTAGAACTTGAAAACCTCCTAGAAATGGGAGGTTTTTTATTTTTTTTGGAATCTTTTTATTTTTTTATGGAATCAAATTGCGAATCGGTCAAATTTATGATACTATTCCTAGCCATAGAAAATAAATAATAACAGACAATAAAGAGGGGCAAAATGAAACTAAATAAATCAAATTTAGCAGTATTTTTAATTTCAATAACATTGGTTGGATGTGGTGGTGGAAACGGAGATTTTTCCATTCCAACAAATCTTCCAGATTTAACCCAGATTGATCCAGCAACAAATAAAGACACCAATGGTGCAGTTGAAAATGATAATCAAAAGAAACCTGAGCAAAAACCAGCTATTGAAGCAAAAGATGTAGAAAAATTACGAGATTTAGCTCATCTTTCTGAATATTCTATAAATAACGATATTTATGGATATTACAATTTATCTGGTTTTTCAAATAAATATATGTCTGATTATGGAAATTTTTATAATTCCAGTGATAATAAATATAGTGCTTATTATAAATTGTTCAAATTTGAAGAAACAGATGATGGTCTTGTTGCGAAAATTCCTGGAGCTAATGGAGGAGCAATATTTGTTTCAAAATCTATAAAAAGAAATCCTGATGGTTCAGTAGATATTATTATGACAAATTCTAATGATGATACTTCAGCAGTAAAAATTATTCTTGGAGCAGGACAAGTTGATAATTTTAATTCTTATTATTCATATATGGATTATGGTGTTTGGCAATATGGAACAATGCAAAATGGTGAATTTGTTTTAGATAGCAGTGAGCCTGTTTATGTTATTTCATATAAAAAATACAATTCTACTTTAACTGATTTATCTAAAAATTATAGATCAGATGTTATGGATGATGTTGTTTTTACAGGCAAGACAAATGCTATAAAAACCTTAAATGGAGTACATGAAAATCTTTCTGGAGATGTAAAACTTACTTTGGGATTTGGTAAACAAGAAGACTTTGATGGAAATCGTAAAAGTTTTGTAACTGAACCAAAAGTAAATGTAGAATTATCATTTGATAATTGGAAAAAGATAGATTTTGATTATGGTTCAAATGTTTCTAATAATTTAAAAGTTGATGGTAATATATATGATGAAGCAAGTGTAAGTTTTAAGCTAGATTTGGGTAAAAGTGGAGAACATACAGCAGCGATAGGTTACAATGCTGATAGAGTTACTGTTGGTGAATATGATAAAGCTATGGGTATTTATAAATTTGAAAATATTCCTGATGAAAATGGTAATGCAAATATCATTGGTGGATTTGTAGCAAAAGCTATCGATGCTGATAATGTGTTTAATATTACACCTAGTGGATACAGTAATTAGTTTATTTTAAATAAAAAACTTACCCTGAACTTTTGTTTGGGGTGTTTTTTTATGTGAGTAAGGATACTACGCTTTTGGCTTGTAATGACAAGGAGTAATTATTGAGTTCTTTGTTCGTAATGGTGGAGTGGAAAAATTTTTATCCGAACTTGTGATGAAAATGTTGAGATGGGGCAAAAAAAATCCCCCACAAATGCGGGGGATATTAAGAGATAAGAAAAGATTAAGCGTTTGCTTCTTCTTTCTTTTCTTCTGAAGCCTTTGCAAGTTCAGCTTCTTTTGCTTCTTTTTCAGCCTTTGCTTCTGCTTTTGCTTTTTCAGCTTTTTCTTTAGCAAGTTTAGCTTCTTTTTCAGCAGTGATTTCAGCAACTTTTGCTTCTTCTTCTGATCTTGCAACGTTTACTTTTACAGTATCGATGATTTCAGGGTGCAATGCAACCTTAACTTCGTAAATACCGATTTCTTTGATAGGTGTATCAATTGTGATTTTTGTGTAATCAACATCTGCACCAGCAGTTTTGAATACAGCAGCCAAGTCACGTGTTGAAACAGAACCATAAAGGTGACCTGTATCACCAGCTTGTCTTATAACAACAAAAGATTTTCCTTTAATTTTTGCAGAAATTGTTTCAGCAACTTTTTTAGCTTCTTCACTTTTCTTTGCAAGTTCAGCTTTTTTTGCTTCAAACATTTCGATATTTGCTTTTGTTACACGCAAAGCCTTACCTGTTGGAATAAGGAAATTTCTTGCATAACCATCTTTTACAGTAACTTTGTCACCAAGATGACCAAGTTTACCAACTTTTTCTAATAAAATAACTTCCATTTTTATCTCCTATTCATTGTTTGCAACGTATGGTAATAATGCGATATATCTTGCACGTTTGATTGCATTTGCCAATTGTCTTTGGCTTTTTGCAGATGTGCCAGAAATTCTTCTTGGAACAATCTTACCACGTTCAGAAATAAATTTTCTTAGAAGTTTTACATCTTTATAATCAATGTTTACTGATTTTAAAGGATCGTTTTTCTTTCTCATAACTTTTTCTTGAATAGCCATTTTTATTTCCTTTCATCTTTTGTATCTTTTTGTGAAAGTATAGGTGATGGACCTTCTGAAGGTTTATCAAGTTTAATTGTCATAAATCTTAAAACATTTTCATTTAAGCCCAATTTTCTTTCGAATTCAGCAATTGCAGATGCAGGTGCTTCTGTTTCCAAAAGAACATAGTGACCTTTTTTGTTTTTATTGATTTTATAAGCAAGAGAACGAAGTCCCCAGTTTTCTTCCTTAAGTAATTTTGCCTTACCGTCGGAAAGTATTTTTTTGAAATCTTTAGAAATATCTTCTACTTGTTGTGAAGTTAAATCTTGTCTCAAAACGAATACAGTTTCGTAAAACGCCATATTAAAACTCCTTATGGGTTTTCAAAGGTTTAATTTTTAAATTTTGACACCCGCCAAAATCCTTTGAATTATCCGTTTGAAAATAATTCCTTTGTTTAAAAGAATCTATCAAACAGAAAGGTGGTATAAAAATACACCACCTTTTGAAAAAAATCAAGTATTTTTTAAGGTTTAGTCCTTATAGAAGTAACCTTGAACTAAGTTATCACTGCTTTTTGTGCAATTTTCGGCAACTTTACTGATTGTGAGGTTTTCACCTGAAAGTACAGCAGAGTTAATTACTAGAGCAAAAACATCCTTTTCAAGGAAGGTGTTTCCGATACTGATACATCTTTTTACATCAATAGCAGAACCTTTGTACTCAAAAGCAAAGTTTGCCTTTGAGAATATTGTTTCAGTATCAATCTTTCCAGTAGAAATGGTTAATTTTCCACCCCATGGATCAGCAAATTTTGTTTCACCACCGATATCGTTTTTAAATCTGCTCCAGTCAGATGCAGGTAAATTACGACCTAGATAGTATGTGTTTACGTATTCTCTCATATCATCGATTTGAGTATTAAGTTTTACAACACGTGTTTTTTCAACAGAATCAGCGTACATCTTAAGTGTAGATGCAGTAAGAACAACGATTAAACCTAAATAAAGTATCATTTCCATCATGGAACGACCAGAATCATTTTTAAATTTCATAATTTTTTCCTTTCTTATTTTGAAAACCTGGGCTATTATAACATAAGATAAACAATAAGACAATAGATTTTAAAATGACAGAAAATTATTATGATGGTTTGCCTTCTATTTCCGATTTTATCACTAGGTATGAATTAAGAGCCTTAAAATCCCTTGGGCAGAATTTTATTTTGGATTTGAATTTGACCGATAAAATTGCAAAATCTGTTCCTAATATTGAAAATTCAGTTGTTGTTGAAGTAGGTTCTGGTCCTGCGGGGCTTACTAGAGCTTTACTTAAAAATAATGCTAAAAAAGTTATTGCGATAGAGCTTGATAATCGTGCAATTGGTATTTTAGAGGAGCTTAAACAAACATATGGCGACAGATTGGTTATTATAGAATCTGATGCTTTGTTTGTTGATTTTGCCGAACTTAAACAAAAATATGCAAGCGATTGTGATTTCAGAATTTGTGCAAATCTTCCATATAATGTTTCAATACCTCTAACGGCAAAGTGGCTTTTTAATGCGAGTTTTATAAATTCTATGACTTTGATGTTTCAGTTGGAAGTTGGGGAAAGAATTGTGGCAAAGCCAAAAACAAAAGATTATGGCAGAATTTCCATTGTTTCACAGCTTACTAATGATGTGAAAATTTTGTTTAAGGTGCCAAGGACTTGCTTTACTCCTGCACCAAAGGTTACATCCTGTATTGTGCAATTTTTGGCAAAGAAAGATCAGATTTCAAATGAAAAATTGCTTGAGATTTCGGAAGTTGTTAAGCAGGCTTTTTCTGAACGAAGAAAGATGATACGTTCCACGCTTAAACCTTTGTTTGAAGATGCCGAGAAGATGCAAGAAGTTTTTGATGCGGTTGGGGTAAGGGAAACTGCTCGTGCAGAAGAACTTTTGCCACAGGACTTTGCAAATATTGCAGAAAAAATCTAAAAGTAAAAAATTATTCTAAATCTGTAAGTAGCTTATGGTATGAAACTTGGTTTCCACCTTTTGTTTTTGATTCCTTTGCCGCAGCGGCAGCAGAAGCTAAAAGGTTTTGTGGTGTTTCACCGGAAATTGGGAAAGTTGCGACACCAACACTTATGGAAACTTTTTCAATCTTTGGATGAAGAGCATAAGGTTTTGTTATGCGGGCAAAGATTTTGTTTACCATTTCGTTAATGCTTTCCTGTGTGTAAATATCTTGGATAATAACACAGAAGATATCAGATTTTAGACGTGCGACAGTATCACTTTCCTCTAAAATCTCCTTTAATGTGGAACCAAGATTTTTAAGTATTTCATCGCCGGCGTGATAGTTATCAACCTTTGCGATTTCATTGAAGTGGTCAATATCTATGTAAAGGAGTGAAAGGACGGACATATCCTTTTCAACTTTATGGATATTGTGTTCCAAACGGTGCAAAAATGCGTTTGCATTGTAAATTTTTGTTAATGGATCAATGTTTGGATCGAATGCAATTTCGTTCATTTGAGAAATGTATGAATATACAGATGAACAAATGCCGACATAGTGGTTTGCTTCACCCAATTCGTTATAGACAGCAGAAAAATGTATATCCATTGGGATTACGGCGCCGGAATGATTTCTTCCGAAAACTTGACCTGACCAATAACCATTGTTTATAAGGTCACGAATAAAGTTTTTGTATGAGGATACATCGGTTTGACCTGCAAATAAAAATTCTGGAATTTTACCTAAGATATTTTCCTTTTCATCACCGATAAGGTTGCAAAGTGCAGTATTAACAGCAGAAATTTTTCCCACTGCGTCAAGAACCAACATTGCATCTGTTGAAAATTCAAACAAAGTTGTTGCGAAGGAGCCAAGCTCTTTCATTGTAACAGGTAAGTTGTATATTTCGGATTCAAGTTTTTTATTTGCCATTTTTCCCTCTTGTTTTTTCCCTCATATTTGATATTATAATAATGAAATGTAAAAGGGTCAACCAAAATATGAAAAGTTTATATATAAATACTACGGGAAAAAATTTAATCCTTGGGTTTAAGGATGAAAAAGATTTTTATTCTTTTGAAAGTGATGGTGTTCGTCAGCAATCAGAAGAAATTTTTGGAGATATTTCGAATATCTTGCATGGAAACAAAATTTCGGATTTGGATTTTATTGTTTGTTTGGGAGGACCTGGTTCTTTTACTGGGATAAGACTGGGACTTTCTATTGTAAAAGGTTTTAATATTGCGGTTAATGTACCGGTTATCGTTATTGATAATTTTATGGCTGGTTTTCTTTCAATAGCCCAAAAACCAGATGAGTTTTATATTATATTACCTTCTGGGGAAAAGGAATTGTTTACAAAAAAGTATTCAAAGGTAGGGCAAGTTTTGGAAGAAGGAAAGCTTTGTAAAAAAGAAGAATTTAAATCTGATGTGGATATTTTTGAAAATCCAAAGGTTGATATTTTATCGGTACTTTTGGCGATTGAGAAAGATTTTGATAATAAAAACTTTGTACAAAAAACTATAGAGCCAACCTATATAAAACCACATTATGCAAAGGTTAAGGTAAAGTAATTTTATTTATATTAATATTGATATTGATATTGATATGAAAAATCCCCACCTGAACGATGGGGAATTTTTTTACTTTTTGTTTTTATATTAGAATAAACCAGCCAAAGAGTTTGCGATATTTTCTTTTATTTTTGCAGAAGCTTCTTCTGGGCTTAGATTTACCTTTGATGCTTCTACGTTAAGAACAGTTGTGTGTGTAGCTGAACGTTCCTTAATTCTTATATCAACTTGAACATAGTATGATGCATCCTTTGTTTTTGCATCAAAGTACATTGTTGCAAGTCCAGCACCAGCAGTTGCAAGGGCAGTTGTAAGAGAATTGTTTTTTCTTCCTACAAGGATACCTGTTCCTGCGGCTGCGATTGTAGCATCGCTTGTTGCCTTATCTTCGCTTACACTTTTGTTGCTAAGAATTGCTTTTAATACATTTGTTTGAAGTACAAAGTCAGCAATTTTTGGATTGTTTGTTATTTGGTAACCTTTTTCTTCTAATGCGAATTTTACATATCTTCCTATATCAGAAAAGTTTTGGTTATCAGAAGTGTTTCTGCTTTGGATAAAGATTTTTGTATCGGCAGGATTTGTTGGTTCAAGCCAGATTGTCTTTGTCATATTAGTTTTTATTTCCATATCACTTTTTGCCATACGGGTATAAGTACCACTACATGCAGAAAGAAGTGAAACTATTGATAAAATTTTTATTAAATTTTTCATTTTATTCTCCTTTTTGTTTTTTCATATTTATTCATTATATATTTTTTGCTTTATAAATGCAAGATTATACTTTATAATAGTATATTATGAAAACAGTATTTTTAGATATAAAAGATAAAGTTTTGTGTCAGGCATTTACCGATTTATTCAAAGATTTTGGCTTTGGTATTGCGGGTGAAGGTAGGGCTGATTTTGTTTTGCGTGATGTGGAAAACAAAATTGTTGTTAATGATGAAATGGTATTTTTAAAACCTGTCGATGTTTTCTTTTTGGTAAAAGAGTTAAATAAAAATGTTTCGGCAAGTGTTGAAGGCTTAATCTTTAAGGCTGATAAAAAACAAATTTTGTGTGGGCAAAATATTTCATCCTTGACTGAAAAGGAAGTAGATATTCTTTCGTGTTTGATGGCTCAAAAAGATGGTGTTTTGGCGTCTGATTTGTCGGTGGCTGTTTTTGGAAAGGCGGATGAATCTTGTTTGAAAAGTTTGGCGACACATGTATATAATCTAAAGAAAAAAATCGAAAATGTGACGGGAAAACAAAAAAATATTGTGCTTGAAAAAGCAAGGTATTTCCTTGATTTATAGAATTTTTTGAAAAAATATTTTAAGATGTTTTAATTTTGTTCTTGACAATTTGATGAAAATGTGGTATAGTAAAACACGTCTAATGGGATAATTCTATTCAAATGGACGCTTTTGTTTTTGTTCGTATTGTAAGTGCTTTGCACTTATTTTTTTTTGATATATTTATCCTTTTTGTTATTGTGGGTTTGTTTTAATTATTGTTGTTAATTGGGGTCTGGTAAAACGGACCCCATTTTTTATGTCTTAATGCTTTTGTTGAGCGTTTTCTTTTTGATGTGAAAATCTTTTTTAGATATCCAGATTAAATGTTACAGGAGGGAAAATGGAAAATATCAATTTATCCTGGTGGATAAGTGTTGTCGAAATTCCATTGTTTGTGGGTGGGTTTTGGCTTTTGAAAAACAGTATTTGTATGTTGGAAAATTATATAAAGGATGTGGAGGCTAAATCCAAAAAGGATGTAATCAATTTGATTGAAAGTTTGGCTTCATTTCGTGTGGATGTTGCTGTGAATTATGCGTCTATTTCTTGTTTAAAGGATGTAGAGAATAGGTTGACGGCTCATCTTTTAAGAATTGAAGAAAAAATTTCAGGGGGAAAGTAAATTGATTATTGAAAATAGGAAATCTTTTATTAAAAAACTTAAACTTAATTCAAATATAAATAAGCTTATTTTTGCAAAAACTTTGTTTGCGTTACATAAAAATCCAAGAGATGAGTTTTTAATCTTGGTTGCAAATACAGTGATGAATAAATTTGTGGCGGATGCGGAAATGATGGATGAAATTCCCAGTATCGTGAAGATTTTGACATCGTTTGGTTGTTGGAAAAATGTAAAGTTTATGGAAAATATAGATTTGAAAAATACTTTATTTCAAAAATGTTTGAAAATTGCAGATGATTTATTGAATGGAAATTTTGATGAAAAATTTGGTGGAATTTTGTGTTTTCATAAAAAATCGGAAAGTCATCTTTTAACAAAAAATGTTAAACCAAAATTTGAGGTGGATGATTTTTCTTTCTTTGATGTTTATATGTAATTAAAAATAAAAGGGGTTATTATGAATATTAGTGGTTGTTTAAAAAACAAGAAAACTTTGGTTACTTCGGTTGTAAGTCTTATTTCTTGTATCGCAATGTATTTGGTTGGTGATGTAAGTTTGATTGATTTGCTTCAGATTGCAATTCCATTGTTTGGTGTTATTTTTCTTGGTCGCGAATTGACTGATAATTTACAAAGTAAAATTGATGAGCTTAATTCTAAAAAAAAGTAAACATGTCAAAGCTTAGTTTCCTTTTTAAGGTGATATTTGGAAAAAAGAGATTCAAATATTTCTTTTTGATTGATGTGTTTAATTTTTTAAAAAGCAAATTGGAAAATAGAGGTAGAAATGGAAAATAAAAAACAAGAAATCAAAAACGTTATGGAAAAATCTTCTGCTTTGGAAAACGATGTTTTGGATTTGGCACTTAAAACTGATGGTGCAGAAAAGGGGTATGAAATAGTACTTCATAGTGAGTTTTTAACCATTGATGAAGAAGTAAACAAACGTTTGAAACAGGCCGGATTTACTAATGAACAGGCTCAGCTTGTTTATGATTTGGCAGCGGAAATTATGATTCCAAAAATAAAAGAAGTTGTTGATGAATTCAAACTTTATAAAGAGCTTGCAAAGTTGGAAAACTATTTTGGTGGTGAAGAAAGATTTGATGAAATTGCAAGACAAATTTCTTTGTGGGCGGAAAAAAATTTACCAGAAGATGTTTATAAATCTTTGAACTCTTCTTTTTATGGTGTGATTGCTCTTTACAATATGATGACATCTGATGAACCGAAAGTTATGGAAAAGTCTGGGGGTGCGCCGGATGTTATTACAGAGAAAAAATTAAAAGAGATGATGCAAGATCCAAAATATTGGAGAGATAACGATAAAGATTTTATTAAAAAAGTTAATGATGGTTTTAAATATTTGTATGGAGATGAGTAATTTTTTTTGATTTTTTTAGTTTTTTTATGTTTTTAATATTGCAGTATTCTTTTTTATGTGATATAATGTAATTGTCTTTTGTTTAATAAGGAGAGAATTATGTTTAAAAGTATAATTAAAAAAACTGTGAAAGTTGCTGCTAAAAAAGCTCCAGCTAAAAAAGTTGAAACAAAAAAAACTGAAACAAAAAAAGTTGCTGTTAAAAAAGCTCCTGCAAAAAAAGTAGTTGCTGTAAAAGCTCCTGCAAAAAAAGTAGTTGCTAAAAAAGCTCCTGCTAAAAAGGTAGTTGCTAAAAAGGCTCCTGCAAAAAAAGTAGTTGCAGTAAAAGCTCCTGCAAAAAAAGTAGTTGCTAAAAAAGCTCCTGCTAAAAAGGTAGTTGCTAAAAAGGCTCCAGCAAAAAAAGTAGTTGCAGTAAAAGCTCCTGCTAAAAAGAAAATCGTTGTTAAAAAAGCTGCTGTAAAGGTTGCTTCTGTAAAGAAAGCTGTAAAACCAGTAGCAAAAAAAAAAGTAGCAAAGAAGAAATAGAAATTTCTTTGATGGTTTCGGATCCCAACAAGGCTCCTGAACAAGGCAATAAAAAGTCTTCGTTTTTGAGTTCGTTGTTGGGATTTTTTTATAATCACACAAATACTATATTAATGTCTGTACTAGCTTTGGTGGTTGTTACTTGCTTTGCACAATCATTTATCAAAGAGTTGGAAGTTTACAAGTCAGTAAGATTTGCAATGAATCCTATCGAAATAATGTTTATTGCTGTTGTGCATGCTGTATTTAATATAGTAAAGGTATTTATTCCTTTTGTTATTGTGTGTGGTATTTCAAAATACGCTATGATTAAATCAAGAAAATTAAAACTTGAATATGTATTTAATAAATCATTTAAGTATGAATTCTTGTTTTCATTTTTGATTTCATTTGCATTTTCAATGTTGTTTTATACAGATCTTTTGGTATTAACAAAGTATTCAAGACAGTTGATTGAATCTTCGTTACAGATATTTGTATTGTTCTTTGCATCTGTATTCTTTACTGTGTTGTCAATGCATGGAATTGTAAAGGGAATTGAACCTGTTATTACAAAAATCAAAAAATAAATTTAAGATTTAATTATACTTTTAATTTCCCGCCCTTTAATTTTGGGGGCGGATTTTTTTTGTTCGGGCGGTATGAAAATATTGCCTTTTTTTAATCAAACTAAGGGAGATAAAAATATGTCAGTATCTATTGATAATGTATTTATAAAACAATTCGAAGCTGAAGTTCATCTTGCTTTTCAACAGATGGGTACAAAGCTTCGTTCAACAGTTAGAACAAAGTGTGATGTTAAGGGTAGTTCAACAACATTCCAAAAAATTGGTAAAGGTATTGCATCAACAAAGTCAAGACATGGTCTTGTTCCTGTGATGAATTTGGATCACACACCAGTTGAATGTGTACTTACCGATTATTATGCAGGTGATTGGGTTGACGAACTTGATGAACTTAAAACAAATATTGATGAAAGAAGAGTTGTTGCATCAGCTGGTGCCTATGCCTTAGGTAGAAAAAGCGATGAACTTATTATTTCCGAACTTAACAAAGCGACAAACTCTATTGCCGTAGGTGAAAAGGGTCTTACCAAATCAAAGATTTTTGAAGCATTGGAATTTTTAAATGCGAACGATGTTCCAGATGATGGTCAAAGATTTGGTGTTGTTGGTGTTCATCAATGGAACGAACTTTTGAGTATGGAAGAATTTTCAAATGCTGATTATGTTGGTGACTCTTATCCTCTTTTGAAGGGCACAGAATCAAGAAAATGGATGGGAATAAATTGGATTTTACATAATTCTTTACCTGTTGATGATGGTGTTCGTGGTTGTTTTATTTATCACAAAAATGCGATAGGTCATGCCTCTGGTCAAGATGTGAAAACCGATATTTCATGGCATGGTGAACGTGCTTCTCATTTCGTTTCAAATTGTATGAGCCAGGGTGCAAAACTTATTGATAATAGTGGCGTTGTAAAGATACTTTGCGATGATGACGCTGTGATTGCTTAATATAAACATGGGAAAAAGGAAAGGAAAATAAAATGAGTATGAATTCAAAAAATTTATCAGTGCTTGCTTATGCAAATGGTTTTACTTTGTGGCATTATAAAACTGCGGATGCAAAGGAAACTGTTTCAACATCTGGTTATTTCAATGATGTTGCAAATATATTTAATGTTGGCGATTTGATTGTGGCTTCACAATCAATTAATGAAACAATGGTAACAACTATATTTGTTGTTGCTTCGGTTGTTGACGGCGTTGTGAATGTATCTGTGATTGTTTAGTCGTGTTAATTTAAGGGGGCTTTTATGCCCTCTTTTTAAAAAAGGGAAAAGGTGAATGATATGAGTTTTTCAAGTATAGAATTATGTTCAAAAGCCCTTAATAAAATTGGGGCGAATTCGATAACTTCGTTTGATGATGGTACTGTGGAAGCAGAAATTTGTGAAAGTATTTATTTGACTTTGAAACACAAACTTCTTTCCCTTTATTCTTGGAGTTTTGCGACAAAGATGGCAAAACTTTCATCTGTGGAAAGTGAAGAAAAGTATGGATTTTGTTATGCATATATTCTTCCGGTCGATTTTTTAAGAGCAGTGAAAATTGCTTCGAATATGAAGTATAAAATTGCAGGAAGTTATTTATTTTCTGATGATGAAAATGTTGAATTAGAGTATATTGCCGATGTGGAAGAAGATTATTTTTCACCACTTTTTGTTTCATCATTTATTTATTTGATTGCGGCGGAACTTTCAATTTCTCTTTTGAATGATACTTCAAAGTATACTTTGTTTTACAGACTTTTTAATTCTGAGATAAAAGAAGCAAAATCGGTGGAAAGTATGCAAGAGTCAAATAAAACAATAAGAAATTTTTCATTGATTGATGTGAGAAAATAGAGGAGAAGAATGGTGAAACAAAGTATTACTTATAATGAATTTTCTTTTGGTGAGCTTTCCCGAAATCTTTTTGGTAGAGGAAATCTTTCCGCGTATAGAAGTTCTGCAATGAACCTTACAAATATGGATGTTATTCAAACGGGTGGAATTGAACGACGTTATGGACTTAAGTTTGTTTCAAGTTTGGAGTCTGCTGGTAAAATTATTACTTTTGAATATTCTTCGGATAAAATATTTTTGCTATTTTTCCGTGATGAATATATTGATATTTACAATCAAGATGAAGAATTTGTTAAGACATTAGATTCACCTTATTCTCTTTCTCAGCTTTCAAAACTTAGGTGGACACAGAAGGGACAAGACCTTTATTTGGTGCATCCGGATGTTGAACCAAGGTATGTTCGATATGATGAACAGACAGAAGAATGGTTGATTTCTATGTGGGCATATCCGGTACATCCAGAATATGGGTATTCGTGTCAACCTTATACAAAGTTTAGTGATATGGAAGGGGTGAAACTTACACCAACCGGAACAACGGGAAGTATAAGATTGGTTTCGAATAAAGCTTGTTTCGATCATAATTATGTTGGGTTAAAACTTCTTATAAATGGAGGGGAGGTTTTTATTTCTTCTATTGCTTCTGGAAGAGTTTTATCTGTTGAGGTGTTGGTAGAATTGAAATCAACAGATGCAGATATGGATTGGCAAGAACCTGCTTTTTCAAATAAACGTGGGTATCCATCAAGTATTGCATTTTATCAAAATAGGCTTGTTATTGGTGGGTCGAAATCTTTGAAAAATAGATTATGGTTTTCAAAAATTGGAAATTATCTAAATTTTGATTTGGGAACTGGGCTTGATGATGAAGCGATAGAATTTGATATCTTTTCCGATAAAGTTAATCAAATTGTTTCTGTGTTTTCGGGTCGTCATCTTCAGGTGTTTACTTCGGATGCAGAGTGGATGATTACGGGTAACCCAATTACTCCGTCAAATATTTCCGTGACCCAACAAACAAAGATAGGTTCTGTTTCGGATAGATATATTGCACCGAAATTTGTGGAGGGGTCGACTATATTTATAGCAAGAAATAAAAAGGAAATACGTGAATTTTTTTATGGGGATCTTTCTGAAAATTATTCTTCGCAAGATTTGATTTTACTGTCTTCACATTTGCTTAGTAATCCATTAGAGCAAGATTTTAATGTGAAGAAAAGAATACTTTATGTTGTACAGGAAGATGGAACTTTGGCAGTGTTACTTTCAAACAAGTCTCATAATATAAATGCGTGGGTGCAATACAAAACGGATGGAAAGTTTTTATCTGTGGCGGTCGTTTTTGATAAAACTTATGTAGTTGTGGAACGTAATGGAATGTACAGTTTGGAAGTGTTCGATTATGATTATAATCTTGATTGTGCAAAGACATTTGTTTTTGATGAGGCGGTTACAACTGTGAGTGATTTAGGTTTTTTGAATGATAAAGATGTTACGGTTATTGCTGATGGAGAAATTTATAAACTGAAGGTTGAAGATAATGAAATTAATTTGCCGAAACCTTGTAAAAATATTGTTATTGGTCTTCCTTTTAAGCACGTCTTTTGTCCTTTACCTGTTTTTGTGGGTTCAAGCTTTATTCCAAAAGCGGTAAGACTTTTGGAACTTAATTTAAGGTTGATGGATTCACAAATGCTTCAGGTGGATACTGGGGCTGGGCTTAAGATTATAAACTTAAACAATGGTGAATATTTTTCGGGAGATGTGAAGATAAGAGGAAAAGGTTTTATTAAAAACTATGAGTTGCCTTTGTTTAAAATTCAAGGGTCAGAACCTTATAAATTAAAAATTTTAAATATGTCAATGTTGGTTGATGTTATAAGATAGGAGGTTTAAATATGGGAACTACTGCTGCGGTTTTGGGTGGAGTTATTTCTACTGCAAAAACTGTTTTAGATATTAAAAATGCAAAGAAAGAGAAAAATATAGCTAAGCAAGAAGCAAAAATTCAAGAAGATACTTTGAAGAAAAAGCAAGAGCTTTATGAAAAGGAAAAACAAGATCTTCTTAAATCAAAAATTGCAACACGGAAAGCAAAAATGGCAGCAAATGGTGTTGACTTTACCGATGGATCTTCGGCTGTTTTGATTGGAAGTATGGAACGTGAAGCTGATGATGAAATTAAAAATAAGGAATATTTTTCTGATTTGGCTTTGTCATCTAATGAAATAAATTATAACTATAAGAAAAACAAAAATCTTTTAAATATAAGAAAGAATGGATTGAACCTTTTGAATTCTTTTGGTGATATTGTTTAAGTAAAATGGCAAGAAAAGTTGAATTTGAAAAATTTCTTTTGTTGTGGAATAAATTTCAAGGTATTTCTACGCCAGAGCATCATTTGCGTATTGCAAGGTGGCTTTCGTCTGTGGATAAGTCGGATAGTAGGCGTGGACTTTTGATGGCTTTTCGAAGTAGTGGAAAATCAACTATTGTTGGAGTGTTTTGTGCGTGGCTTTTGTATCGTAATCCCAATATACGAATTTTGGTTGTGGCGGCGGACTCTGTTTTAGCAAGAAAGATGGTAAGAAATGTAAAACAGATTATTGAAACTTTTCCTTTGGTGGAAAATATTCGCCCACATAAAAAATCAGAGTGGGCATCGGGAAGCTTTACTGTTGAAAGGAGCAAAGCCCTTCGTGATCCATCTATGATGGCGGTGGGGCTTATGTCCAATGCTACAGGAAGCAGGGCGGATGTAATTATTTGTGATGATGTTGAGGTGCCAAAGAATTGTGATTCTTTTCAAAAAAGGCAGGATTTGAGGGAAAAACTTTTGGAATATAGCTTTATTTTGGTGCCGGATGGGATGCAAATTTTTATTGGAACGCCACATACTTTGGATACAATTTATAAAATTTAAAATAAAACATATTGATTTTACGGGAAAAAATTAAAATATTATACAAATATAAATTTTTTTCAAAAAATATATTGACAAAGATAAAACAATTTGTATAATGAAAGCAATTCGTTAATACGAAAACACTATTTGCCGAGACGACCCCTCATTTCGGCAAGTCTGGTGAAAGCCAGTAGATCCCTTAAGTCATTCCCTCCTTATTTTCTCTCTCTCCTCGACTTAAGGGATATTTTTTTATCGAAGCCAGTCGAGTATACAAACCAGCAATCCTTATTTTAAATATGCTATTGAAAGAAAGCTTTTGTTATATAGCTTTATTTTGATTGTAGGATGTGTTTGTGGGGAAGGGTGAAAATTTATTTGTTAATAGGAATAAGTTTATTGTAGCTCATTTAAATGATTTTTAAGTTTTGATGGGAAAAATATTATTTTACTCGAATATTTCTTATGAGAACAAAAAATCCCCTGTTGCGAGGAGAGAAAACGTCCTTGTGATACCTTAACGACGAACGTTGTTAGTGAGGAGTTTAGAAGAGAACAAGGTTGTTTACTCGAATATTTCTTATGAGAGCAAAAAAAATCCCCTGTTGCGAGGAGAGAAGGAGGAAAGGAGAGAAAAGGAACGCAACAGGGAATAACTTTGAAAACAAACTTAAAAAAATATATATCAAATTTGTTTCATAACCAGATTCTTAAACTACTCGACAAAAAAAGTCAAGCGATTCTTTTTTTGGCAACTTTTTTGAGGAGAAAAATCAAAGAATTTTACTGTAAAATCAAACAGATAAAAATTTAAAGATTCTTTCGCAAAATTAAATTGTCTAGTGCGAAATCCACTAGAAAAAGCACCTAAAAAAGCGATTCCTTTTGCAAAAAAAGAGAATCGATTCTCGAATCGGTTGAAACACAGATATTTTTTAGCAATTTAATTTGAAAATAGCAAATAAAAAAATCAATTTTTTTCACTTTTTTTCGAGATTTTTGTTGTTTTTGTGTGATTAAATATTTTTGTCAATCCGATTCTCTTTTTATATGGAGTAAATTAGGTAAAAAGTAGGGAAAATAGGGATTCGTTTTGCTTTTTATTATTTTCCTATTCAAGACGTGAGGGGAATATTTTTTCTACTTGCAAATATTCCTAAAATATGATAAAATGCTAGCATAATAAAACAGAGAGAAGGGATTAAAAATGTTTGGACAAAATAGACGAATCGGGGGGGGTAAACTCCTTGCAAATATAGGTAAAATCTTAGTTTTATCGATTTTTGTTGTTTCAATTTTTTTAAGTTTTGATACTTTGGCAAAAAGAAAAAATGTTTCCGGTAGGAGGCAATCCTCTGTAAGTTCATCAAAACGTTCGGCGTCCAGTAGAAAATCAAATTCTGTAAGCAAGTCATCCAAACGTTCTGCAAGTTCGAAGAAGTCATCTTCGGCGAAATCTTCGAAACGTTCTGCAAGCTCGAAGAAAAATTCTACTAAAACTAAGTTATCAAAAAAGTCCAATACAAAGAAACAGTCATCAACTTCGTCAAACAAAAGTAAGAATACAAGTTCGACTGTGAATTATGATGTTAAAGAAGAGGTCGCTTCTGTTCAGGAGACTGCCCCTGCACAAACGGTTGATACAACGTCGGTTCAAACAACTGAAACAACAACTACTACCGTTACAACAACTCAAGAAACACCAGTTGTTGAGGAGAAGAAAGAGGAAGTAAAAGAGGTTGCTCAAGAAACAAAGGTTGAGCCTGTGGTAGAAGAAAATGTTGCTCAGGCACAGCAACAAAATAATACTGTGGAGGAAAAGAAGGAATCTGAAATTTCCGAAGAAGAAAAATATAAGTATATTAATGTTAAGGAAAAAATTTACTTTGTGGCAACGACAGAAGAAAATCCTGAGCCGGGCAAAGTTTATCCTGCAAAAAAAGGAAATTTGCAGCTTCCTGTTGGTTGTTATGACGTTCTGATTAGCGGTTCAGGTGGATCTCCATCAAATAACTGTAAATCACAGTGGGGAACATTGGGGAGCCGAGGTGAAGAAAAAGTAGTATCCTTTTGTGTGAAATCAGGTACAGCAATTCTTGAATATGAACTTGGTATGACTGCAAGATTTGCAAGAGGACAATGTAGTGCAGGTGAAGATGGGTGGTCTTCATATTTTGTTGTAAATGGAGATTTGGATGAAAAATATTCCGCCATAAAGTCAGGGAAAATAGTTGTTGCATTTGGTGGAAAGGGTGGACCGGCATCTTTTCATGATAAACAGAAGGATGAAAATGATAAATATTTTGTAGCAGAGGGGCCTAAATGTGATGAATATTTCAAGTTTGAAATTTCAAATGAGTACGGTTTTGGATCGAGGGCTAACTATTTTGTGAATAATGAAATAGAATCTTTTCCTAGGGATAAAGTTTTTTTATATGTTTGTACTGTTGTTAAAGGAAGTAATGGAAAATATGCGAGTAAGGTTGATAAGGAGAATAATAATTATAAAGATGATGGTGGCTATATTTGGGTAAGGACAGTAATTCCAAAAATGCCGATGTATTAGATAGTTATCCCAAATAAATAAAATCGGCATCCCGAATTTGTTTTGGTATTTTTCTTAAAAAAACGCCCCACAGGATATGTGGGGTGTGATTTTATGGTGGCTAGGGGCAGAATCGAACTGCCGACACAAGGATTTTCAGTCCTTTGCTCTACCAACTGAGCTACCTCGCCATCGGACTTGTATCTTATAACCGATATTTTATAAAAACGCAACAAAAAAAGTAAAAAAATGTAATAATATCTTTGACCAATGCCTAAAAATATGGTATCATGGGAGTATATTTATAGGAGAAATGGTATGAGAAGAGTTATAGTTTCAAGTTTGGTTTTGGCTTTGTGCCTTGGGTTTGCGTTTGATGCAAGTGCAAAGAAAGAGAAAAAACGTTCAAGTCGTTCATCCAAACGTTCATCAAAGGTTAAGGCTTCATCGTCTTCAACTTCTTCAGCTTCTTCGGATAGTTTAAGAGCTTCGAGAACTACTTCATCGTCAAGTTCGTCTTCAAGCTCGACTACTGATATAACTTCCTCAACACACAGATTTATTGCGGACTCTATGACCTATGAAACAAAACTTAAGTATGATACAAAGTATGATTTGGGGGAAATGTTCCTTCCTAGTGTTTTGACATACTATAAAACAAATGGGTCAGAGGGGATAAATGAAAAGCTTTGTTTCGGTCCTTATATGACATTGACTGGAATTTCAACTGCGGGTGAAATTATGACAAAGACTGCAGAGGCAGGTTTTGAATGTGAACCTTTGCTTGCAACTTATTCCTATACTTTGGAGTTAAAGGAAGCATCAAAGGATGCGTTGAGTAAATTTGCGTATCCAAGACGTGTTAAGATTGTAAGGTCAGATATTGATGTTGCCTATATGCAATTTAATTATGAAAACTATGTTGATGTAAGTGATTATGTGCCAAAGATTGTTAAGGCTGTGGCAGATGCAAAATCCGCTTGTTCTTCGGTATATGATGATATGGAAAAGTTGAAACGTGATTTGGGTTGGTCAACTGGATTTTCTGCTGGTGGTATGGCTTTGTCTGCGGGTGCAACCGGTGTCGGTGTTTTAAATGTGATGAAGACAAATGAAGTCAACCGTAACCTTTCAAAAAGAAACGAATTGAAAAATGTTGTGAGAGAAGATATATCAGAAGATTTGTATAAAGATGAAAAGTGCCCTAAAGAAAAAAAGATAGAAGTTTCTTCTGAACCTATGACTAGTGTTAATATTATGTCTTTAGCATGTTTGAGGGATGCAAGAACAAAGTTACAGGAAAAAATAATTGCAGAGGAGAAAAATTTAGGTTTTGATCCTGAAAAAGTAGAAAAAGAAATAAATAAGGTAAATACAGAATTTAATAAATTTGTTTTTGAAATGTATGATGACGGTAATCTTAAATGGAATGATAAAGGAGATAAGATAGTATCTTGCAAGATTTGTAAATTTGATGAAAATTATAATTGTCAAAATTCAGAAATTATTAACAATAATGCGGGACGTTGTAATTCTTTGGTTGCATCTTATGGTTTGCCTTATGCTTCGAAGACTGAGTTTGAGAAAGCTAGAGAGGAAAAATATAAAACTTTGAGTAAAAAGGCAAATGAAGAACAAGTTCGTATTTGGAATAGTGCAGAAGGAAATTCAAATTTCAGAAAAGAAAATAATAATTATAATGTTTATACATCAAATTTAACTGCTGTAAATAATAGAATTTCTGAACTTGAAAATGCAAAGAATGCGGCAGAAGAGAATAAAAAATTAGAGAAAAATGTTATATCTTCTGTAAAGACTTCACATACTTTGGATTGGGTACAGGTTGGACTTAATGCTGGGGCATTTGCAACATCCGGTGGTTCGTTGATATTCTCTATTCATGCTGTGAATACTGCGGCAAAGGCAGCAGAAAATCTTAGGGATTGTGAATCAAAAATTAACACTCTTAAACTTCGTTATAATGAATATAAGGCAGAAGTTGAAAGTTATGGAGAAGAAGAATGAGAAAATTTTATGTGATTTTATTGGTTTTGAGTTTGGTTGCTCCTGTTGGGGCAAAGGCAAAACTTTCCTCGGATAAGATTAAAAATCAGGCAGGAAATATTGAGGCGATACTTTCATTATGTGTGTTTGATAAAAACGCATTGAATGATATTAAATCAAAGTCTGTTGGTTCTTCTATTTCTTCGGGTGTTGCATTGGCTGCGAGTGGTGTTGGTACAGTAGCTTCTTTTAAGGCGGCAAAATTGTCTGGAAAAATGATTGAAACAAATTTTGATAAATCTAATACAGAAAGTACTAAGGGCGGAGATGATAAATCTGGTGCAGAAGCTACTCAAACCGATACAGAAAGTACTAAGGGCGGAGAGGGTGAATCTAGTGCAGAAGCTACTCAAACCGAAGGTGAGAATAAAACAGAACAAAAAAATGATAAGAAAAGTAAAGGTATAGATAGTCAAAGTTTTGAAGAAGATAATAAAAAGTTGAAAAACTATCGTTTGGGTTCGACTATTGCTTCGGGTGTTGCGACAGGTGCGAATTTGGCGACGGTTGCACTTTCTGCAACTTCGGTTACAAAGGTTGCCTCTCTTATGGATAGTGTGGATGATTGTCAAAGGGCGCTTAGCTATATTACATTGACTGAGTAATTTTTTTTAAATTATTTCGCCCCTGAACGACTTTCGTTTGGGGTGTTTTTTATCTTTTGTATATGGTGTTGTTTTGGGAAAATTTTAAGAATCAAATTTAAATCAAAAAGTCAATTAAAATATTTTCGATTTTTTTGCTTTATACACTTAACTTTTGTCTTTTTTTATGGTATAATAAAAGCAGAAATTAAAAGGGGGATGTTATGATTGAAGGAAATTTCGGATATAAATCTGCGGATGATGAAATTCAAAATTTTATTCCAAAGATTACCGTGATGGGTGTTGGTGGTGCTGGTTGTAATGCCGTAAATAATATGATTAGTCAGGGCATTGATGGCGTTGATTTTGTTGTGGCAAATACTGATGCTCAGTCACTTATTCAATCAAAGGCGGAAAAGAAAATACAACTTGGAAAGCAGACTACTAAAGGCTTTGGAGCTGGTTCAAAACCGGAAGTTGGTCAGAAGGCAGCCGAAGAATCAAGTGGCGAAATTTCTGATATTATTAAAAATACAAACATTCTTTTCCTAACCGCAGGTATGGGTGGTGGTACCGGAAGTGGTGCTATGCCGGTGATTGCTGGACTTGCTAGGGAAAAGGGTATTTTGACTGTTGCAATTATTACTACTCCGTTTGAATTTGAAGGAAAGAAAAAGGAAAAAATTGCAAACGATGCGATTGCAAAATTGGTTCCTAATGTTGACTCTTATATCATACTTCCTAATCAGAACCTTTATCATGTTGCCGGAAAACAGATGACATTTTTGAATGCGTTTAAGGTTTCTGATAATGTGCTTTATGAAGGGGTAAAAAATATTACTGATTTGATACGTATCCCAGGGACAATTAATTTGGATTTTGCCGATATTCGTGCCGTTATGGAAGAAAGTGGCCGAACACTTATTGGTACTTCGATACAGACTGGGGATGACAGGGCGATTAAGGCGGTAAGTGGCGTTTTGCAAAATCCTATGCTTTCCGGTAATGATATTAGAGGGGCAAAATCTGTTTTGGTAAATATTACTGCGAACCCAGAAAATCTTTCGTTGGATGAACCTGCAGAGGTAATGAATAGTATAAGACGTGAAATTGATGGCGACGAAACAAACTTTTACCTTGGTACATGCTTTGATGCAAATATGGGTAACAATTTGAAGGTTGCAATTATTGCGACTGGACTTTCAAAGGCAGTATCAAACAATGTTTCTTTTTCCAATGATTTTATGAATTATTCAAGTGTGAAGGAACCTTTGACTGGTACTAAAAATTATTCTTCTGTATCAGATATGAATAGTGTGAAAAATTTTGCAAATATATCTGATGTCGCATCAAAATCAGAAGAAAAAATTGTTGAGGAAAAACCTTTACCAATAAATAACGAAACATTTGAAAAAGAGCCAGAAATTGCAATATCTGAGCTTGGTACAAATGAACTTGTCTTGGATAATGAAAAGACTGAACCAACAGGTTTGTTTGAAGAAAAAATTGATGATAACAGCTTTGATGCATTTATGAAAAAGAATGAATCTCTTAGCATTGATGATTTTATAAATCGTGAAGCACAAGAGATTGTTAAGAAAAATCAAAATGTCGAAGATGTGAAAAAAGATGATGATAATGGTGACGATGATCCTACTACTCCGGAAGGGGGAAATGGAAAAAAGAAAAGTCCTCTTTCATCATTCTTTGATATGCTTGGCGAATCAAAAGAAGATAATTTCTTTGATGATGTAGAAACTTTTGGGGATGATGACTCAAAGCTTTCTTTACAAAAAGATTTAGAGGTTAAGGCTTCGGCAAAGCAGGAAAAACATGAAGAAGATAATGTTGTCTTTTTAGCAGGAAGTATGGATGAGCAAAAGAATGAAGCTCAACAAACTGACCTTATTGAAATGTTGAAAAAGATGAAGGAAACTTTGGAAATTCCTGCTATGTTTAAGAAGAATAATAAGTAATTTATTTAAAAATTTTTTTAACTCCCTTTAAGAAATTTTTCTTAGAGGGATTTTTTTTAATTTCAGAAAAAGAGGTTTTAAATGATTGAAAATAAATATGTTGTCGATGAAATAGAACTTGAGAAAGTTTACGAAAAATATATTGTCGCGATGAATAAAAGATCAGAGTGGGAGCAAGATTGGAATGAATGTTACAACTATGCTTTGCCTCATAAAAGTGGGATTTTCAGTGGTATGCAAAACCCAAAGAAAAAGTTTTCCGACATTTATGATTCAACGGCGTTGAATGCAACGAATCAGTTGGCGGGAAGTATCCTTTCTGAGCTTACACCGCCATGGTCACAATGGTTTGGGCTTGGGTTTGGAGTTGATGCGGATAATTCTGATTATGATGGAAAAAATGAAAAGTTTAAGGAGTTGGATAAAATTCAAAGGACTTTGCAATCTCATTTTGATAAGTCAAATTTTTATGTGGAAGCGCATCAATGTTATTTGGATTTGGTGACTATTGGTACTGCGGTTATGCTTATGGAAGAAAACCAAGTTGGTGATACATCTGCGTTTAAATTTACGGCTGTGCCAATGAATGAAATTGCGTTAGAGGAAAATGTTAATGGAAAGTTGGATACTGTGTTTAGAAAATCTTGCCTTTCTCTTTTTGATTTAAAGCAAAGATTTTTAGGCTTAGATTTGGATGACAGACAGCTTTCATATATTAACAAAAATCCGGATGAAAAAATTGTTGTGATAGAGGCTGTTTTGCCACGAATTACTGCTTGTGGTCAACAAGGATATAATTATGTTGCATTTGCTTTGGATGAAAATAATGTGTTCGGGAAGGGTGAAAAATTTGTACTTAAATCTGGAGTATTTTCTGTTTCACCGTTTATTTGTTTCAGGTGGATGAAAGTTCCATCCGAAGTTTATGGAAGATCTCCGGTTATGGTTGCATTGCCTGATATCAAAACAGCGAACAAGGTTGTCGAGCTTATATTAAAAAATGCATCTATTGCAGTAAGTGGTGTGTGGCAGGCGGATGATGATGGTGTACTTAATATAGAAAATATTACGCTTGCACCTGGGACAATTATACCAAAGGCTGTTGGCTCAAGTGGACTTACACCACTTAGGACTGGGGCAGATTTTGATGTATCTCAGTTGATACTTTCTGATTTAAGGTCAAAGATAAATCATAGTTTGCTTATTGATCAACTTTATACTTTTAACTCTTCGAAAATGACTGCAACAGAAGTTATGGAGCGAACAAATCATATGAGTCGTGTTTTGGGTGCGACATATGGTAGGTTGCAATCTGAATTCTTAACACCAGTTATTTTAAGGGCTGTTTCAATTTTGAAACGTAGAGGTGAAATCTCAGATATTTATGTTGATGGGCATGAAGTCGATTTAAAATATCAATCTCCTTTGGCAAAGAATCAGGCTGTAAGAGATGCCGAAAATATTTTAAGTTGGGTGAAAATTCTTTCTGAACTTGGGACAGAGGCAAGCTCTTTGATTGATAAAAAGGCGGTTGCATTGTGGCTTGCAAAGACTTTTTCTGTACCGGAAAATTTGATAGAAGCAAATGAATGAAGATGTGTTTGATGCTTTTTTGGCTGGATACGATTTATTAAAAATTCCGGTAATTGAAAATGGAAAATCTGTTTGGCCAGAAAAGTTTCCGTTGGAGAAAATAGAAAGACTTAAAAAATCTGTGGGTATGAAAAAATTTTCATCCCAGATGATGCTTTGTCCTGTGGATATAAGAGAGGGAAGGTTCGATGTTTCGAAACTTTTGTTTTATAATTCGGAATTAAAACGAGAGGAAAGAAATGGCCTGCTTTCATTTTCTATAAATGATAAAAAGATTATAAGTGTGTCGTGTTGGTGGGATCCGTCATATGGTTCAAAAGATGGTGATGGTTCGGTTATATCGGTTGTTTTTATTGATGAAGATGGCCGATATTATTTGCACGATGTGGAATATCTTTATTTTAAAGATTGTGAGGATGTACAGTCTGCACGTGACCAATGTGAAAGGGTGGTTTCTTTTTTGAAAAGAAATTTTGTGCCCTCCGTTAATGTTGAAAGTAATGGTATTGGTAAATTTTTGCCTGAATTTTTAAAAACAGAGCTTTTGAAAAATGGAATGAATGTTTCGGTTGTGGCGAAAAATTCAAAGGTTTCAAAGGAGCTTAGAATCTTGGATGCATTTGATGCGGTTATTTCGGCGGGGTATCTTTTGGTGAACGAAAGTGTGAAGGATACACCGTTTATTGGTGAATTTACCGACTGGAATGTAGACAGTAAAGTGCATGATGATGGTTTGGATAGTGTGGCTGGGGCTATTTTGGCTCAGCCAGTTAAAATGCCGGTTATTGTTGGCGGAAGAATTGGAATTTTAAGGAAATTGCCAAATGCTCCGTTTAGAATAAGGACAGATTTTAAAATATGACAAAAAAACTAAACAAAATAGTTGACAAATAAATAATTTAGGGCTATATTTATGATATAAATTTAACAAAAGGTGATATTATGAATACTGAACAAAAAAGATATGTACTTGTTTTTACTGGATTATTTTTGATGATTTTGGGCGGACTTATTTATATGAAAACCTATAAAAAATCTGCAAAAGAAATTAAAAAAGCAGAAGTTAGGGCTTATATCGCTGCACATAAAGAAGATAAACCAGAAAATATTTTTGTACCTTATTCCAGACCAACAAAGCTTAATTATGTTTATGATGAAGAAATTGTGTTCGAAAGAAGTATTCCTCTTTCTGCAGGTCTTAAGAAATTTGCAGGTGATAGATATTTAAGTGAATCAAAATTGCTTTGTAATGGAAAAAATTGTCGTAAGCAAGTTTTGACTTCGAAAAAAACAAAAGTTGTAAAATATAAAAAGACAGCAAAGAAAACAACTGTTGTTCATGGTGATGTTTTGTTTACAAAGGGAAATTTAAAATATCTTAAATCAAATGTTAGGATAGAAGGTAATTTGTATATTAAAGATATTAATTTTGTTAAGATACCAAAGAATTTTCAAGTTATAGGAAATATTTATCTTATCAATTCTGATGGTTTAAGTTTCTTGGGTAATAATTTTATCGATGGTCATATTTTTGTAAGTGGTAAGAGTAGCGTTAGAGCTTTTCCAAAGTCACTTAAGATGACAGGACAGATTTTTATATAAGATTAAAAAAAATTTTTTTGTTATTATTTTAAGAGGGCATTTAAAAAATGCCTTCTTTTTTTTTGAGGGGGAAAATATGAAAACTGATTTATTAGGAATGTATGATTTATTCGAATCAAAGGATTTTAAAAAAGACTTAGAACTTATGCCTATTTATTTTGTAAAAACTTTTAATACCGAATCGGGCAGAAAAGTTTTGGAGTATTTAATTTCAATAACTCAAAACAGATATTTATCTTCGAATTCTTCAGATTTTGAGTTGAGATTTTTGGAGGGTCAAAGGTATCTTGTGGCTTTTATAAAGAATATGATTAAAAAAGGTATGAAATAATTTTGTTTATTTCAAAGAATTTGAACTTCTTTGCTTCTGTAAAAAATTAAAATAATTTACAAATGAGATAATTTCTGTTATCTTATAGTTATAAAAAAATAATAATAAAAATAGGAGAATAAAATGGAAAAAAAATTTACAGAAAATCAGATATCATTTATGAAACTTATGTATGAAGCAAGAAAAGAAAGTGGTCTTACACAAAACCAAGTTGCACGTCTTTTGCACAAAAATCAATCTTATATTTCAAAATATGAAAATGGTGAAAGACGTCTTGACGTTCTTGAATTTTTAGAGCTTGCTCATGTAATGGGTTTCAATCCATCAGAATTTATTACAAAATTAAATCGTGTTTGGAAGAAAAAATAATTTATATTTTATAAATTTATTTCTTTGTCCGAATCGATTGAAATTGTTTTATCTCGAGAGGTAAGACCTTTTATAATTTCGATTGAACTTTTCGAAATATGAAGATGTTTTGATAGGAATTTTATTAATGCTTCGTTTGCCTTTCCATCTATTGGTTGGGCAGTGATGGATATTTTTATGCGATCGTTAAAAAGACCGCTTATTTCATCCTTTTTGGCATTAGGGCATAGATGTATTTGAAAAATTTGTTTCGACATTTTTGTTTTTAGTATTCGGCATAGTTAAAGTAAAGTCCGCATGCAGGTGCAGTTGGACCACCACGTCTTCTATCACATGCATTGAATGCATCGATGAAATCTTGTTCGGTCCATTGATGCTTTCCCACAAGGACAAGTGTGCCAACCATATTGCGAACTTGATGATGAAGGAATGATTTTGCGGAAACGATAAATTCAATTTCATCGCCATTTCTTTTTATTTCTAATTCATCAAGTGTTTTGATTGGTGATTTTGCCTGACATTCAGCGGCACGGAATGTTGAAAAATCATGTTTTCCAAGAAGGTGTTTTGCAACCTTGTTCATAAGTTCTACATCCAAATCTTTGTATACCCACCAAACACGATTTTCCATTATTACTGGACGGGTTGGGCGGTTTAGAATTTTGTAAATATAGTGTCGTTTTTGACAGCTGAATCTTGCATGAAAATCGTTATCAACTTTTTTAACACTTAGTATTGATATGGTGTGTCCGGCATCTTTTAAGTGAAAGTTTACCCCCATTAAAATTTTGTATGGATCGTATTCTTTTGAAAGTTCAACGTGGGCAGGCATTTTTATTGCATGAACGCCGGCATCGGTTCTTCCGGAGGAATAGACAAGAGTATCTTCGCCACAGAATTTTTTTATTGCGGCTTCCAATGCACCTTCGATGGATGGTGCGTTATCTTGGATTTGCCAACCAGAATAATTTGTTCCTACGTATTCAATTTCAAGAAGATATTTTGCCATTACTTTAATATTTCACCAATTTCAATTTTATATCCGTTTAGGAAGGATTTTGTATCAATAATTTTTCCACCAGATTTTTGTACGGAAAGAATCCTTAATATTGTACCTTTACCGCATGCAATATCCAATTTGTTATTTAGAACAGTACCCGTAGGTTTATCAGTTTGTTCGTTTACAACTTCACTTTTTATAAGCTTTATTGTATTGCCGTTGTGTTCGAATGTTGCATAAGGTCGTGGATTTAATGCACGAACAAGATTGTGAATATTTGTTGCGGTATTTTGCCAATTGATTTTTTCTTCACCCTTTTCAAGCTTTGGTGCAAGGGTAAATTCATTTGTTTGGTGTTGTGGTAATATATTGTCCCTGTTATCAATATAATTAACGATAAGATTTGAGCCGATGATACTTAATTCTTGTTCAAGTTCGCCGTATGTCATATTTTGAGGAACAGGTATAGCCTCCTTTAGTAACATAGGACCTGTATCAAGACCTTTATCCATTGACATAATTGTAATACCAGCCATACGGTCACCATTTAAAACAGCTCTTTGGATAGGATTTGCACCACGATATTTTGGAAGAATTGATGCGTGGATGTTTATGCAACCATATTTTGGTTCAAGCAAAATTTTTTCAGGGATGATTAAACCGTATGCGCAAACAACAATCATATCAGGATGATACATTTGAATATTTGTAATGTTTAATGGATCCTTAAAGCTTTTGGGAGTAAGTACAGGAATATTGTTTTCTTCTGCAACAATATGAACCGGTGATTTTGTTAAAATCATTTTACGACCAACAGGTTTTGGTTCCTTGGTCAAAACTGCAACAACATCATATTTTTCGATAAGTTTTTTAAGTGCAGGTACGGCGAATTCAGGTGTACCCATAAAAACTATTCTTAACTTTTTTGAGTTTTTAGAAATTTCGTTTGTTACAAAATCTTCGGTCATAATGTATCCTTATACTTTATTTTCTTGGTTTCATTTTCTTTAGCTTTGAAAGAGCAAGTTTACGTTTAAGTGGACCAACGTAATCAATGAAAACCTTTCCTTTTAGATGATCAATTTCGTGTTCGATACAACGTGCTAAAAGTCCATCTGCATCAAGTTTAATTTCTTTACCTTTTTCATTTAGGTATTTTATGTAAATTTTTTCTGGACGTTCAACGGTATAGTATATTGTTGGAAGTGAAAGACAACCTTCTTCTTTTAAACAAGTTTCCTTTGATACACTTATTATTTCAGGGTTGATGATTTTTAAATATCTTTCTTTTGGAAGTTCAACCTTGTCTTCACGTGCGATAGTTTCCGCATCGATAATGATTATTTGTTTTTGTACACCAACCTGTGGCCCAGCAAGCCCAATTCCATCGAATTGTTCCATAATCTTTGCCATTTCATTTAATGTTTCATCAATTTCATCAGTTATGTTTTCAACTTTTGTTGCGATTTGATGAAGTATTGGATCTGGTTCTATTACCAATGTTAATTTTTTTGTATTTTCCAATTTAATCTTTCTTTTTTGTAATTTTGTTAGTATAATTTGTTCAATGTTAATAATATAAGGTATAAAAATGGAAATAGCAACAATTTTACTTTTTATAATTTCAATAATTGCTTTGGTTAATTGGTATTGGGTTACAAACGAAAAAAATAAGATAAAAGATGCGTTTAATAAACTTAAATTCGAAAAAGATAAGTTGGAATTTATTTTAAAAACAGAGAAAGAAAATACTTCTAAAAATCTTTTGTTGATGCAAAGGACTATGGAAGAAAAATTTGAAAATATTTCGAATCGTGTACTTAAGGCTCAAAAGTATGATTTGGATAAGGAGCAAAAAGAAAATCTTTCGGTCATACTTAATCCATTTAAGACTGATATAAACAATTTTAAAACTCTTATTGAAAAGACAAATGCGATAAATATGGAGGATAAGGGGTTTTTGAAAAAAAATTTGGAAGATTTGAAAAATATGAATACAACTCTTTCCAAAAATGCGGATGATTTGGTAAAGGCATTAAAGGGTAATAGTAAAATTCAGGGTGATTGGGGTGAAAACCAACTTAAAAACATTTTGGATATGGCTGGATTTTTAGAAGGCAGAGATTACCAGATGCAATTTAATTTAAAAGGTGAAGATGGTGAAAATCTTCGTCCGGATTGTATTATTTCTCTTCCTGATGGAAAAAAGCTTATTGTTGATTCAAAAGTTTCTATTTCAAACTATGTTGATTATGTTAAATCAGAAGATGATAGTGAAAGAAAACGTTGTTTGGAACTTCATATATCTTCTATAAAAAAACATATTTCTGAGCTTTCGACAAAGGAATATCAAAAACTTTTGAAAGACAACAGTCTTGATTTCGTGTTTATGTTTATTCCGAACGAACATGCATATATTGAAGCACTTAAAGGTGATAATACAATTTATGATAATGCATATAAAAATAATGTGGCGATTACTACACCGTCATCGATACTTCCTATTTTAAGGACTGTGAAAAATTTGTGGAATATTGAAAAACAAAATCAAAATGCAAGTAAGATCGCAGATAAGGCAGGGCAACTTTATGATAAATTGGTTGGCTTTGTTGGAAATATGGAAAATATTGATAAAGGACTTAATACTGCAAAAAAGGCTTATGATGAAGCATTTAAACAACTTTCCTGTGGTCGTGGAAATGCTATTTCTATTGCTGAAGATATGAAATCCTTGGGTGCAAAGACCGTAAAAGAAATTGGTGTTGATGTAAAAGATGAAATTAAAAGTATTGCCGAATAAATATTTGCAATAGTTGGGACTTTGTGATATTATTGTTTGTATAGGAGACGTAAAATGAAAAAGTTTGCTTTATTTTTAGTGTTGGTATTATTTATTTGTGGTGTTTCGGGTTCTTCTGTGTTTGCAAAAAGAAGAACTTCTTACCGTAAATCTTCGGATAATGCTGTACATGGTTTTCGTTTTACAGATGATATGGTTAAAAAGATAAAAAATTCTTGTCCTATTGTTCTTAAAAATGCACCAAAGAAAAGTGAAAATTTAGAGGCTTTTTGTTCAGTTAAAAATTTGAACTTTGGTGAGGCTGATTTGGGACCATGGAAAAAATTTGTGCAAAGGGCAGAAAAATTATTTATCCAATTCAGACGTCTTATCTATGTTGGTGCAGTGTTTATGGTATTGTGGATTTTTGTTAAGGCAGCGTATGAAGGAGACATGAAGTGGATGCATATTGCTATGCTTGTTATGGGTGTTATTATTCTTGCATTTGCAGAGGTGCTTTTGGATTTGGCAACAAACAGAGTTTCATTGGAAGATGTTGTTGACAATGGTGTTTATGTTGATTGCCGAGATAAGAAAACCGATGATGCATATTATAAATGTACCACAGGTGATGATGGCGCAATACTTTTTGACTCTCGTTATTTCTTACAAGTTTCGGGTCAAACAAAGAGTAGAAAATCAAAAGTTTATAATGGTTTGTATTAGAGAATCTTTGGCTTTTTGAACTTATTTGCCTTAAAAAATAGCGACAAATCTATGAATTTTGGTTAAAAATACGATTTTTTTTGAGAAAATCGCGATTTTTAGGGGTATTTTTAGCTTTTTTTGTTGACTTCTGTGATTTTTAATAGTTGAATCTAAGTATGTGTTGGAAAACAATACATAGAAAAGGTAAAAACTTAAAAAGGAGATATATTATGAATAAAAATGATATCATCAATGCAATTGCAGAAGCAACAGATCTTTCAAAAGCAAAAACAGCTGAAGTTGTTGATGCATTCATCAATGTTGTTACAAAAGCATTAAAGAAAAAAGAAGAAGTAAAACTTATCGGTTTTGGTACTTTCTCTGTTTCAAAGAGAAAAGCTACAAAGGGTCATAACCCAAGAACTGGTGAAGAAATCAAAATCCCAGCTTCTGTACAACCAAAATTCAAAGCTGGTAAAACTTTGAAAGATGCTGTTAACAAATAAGTTAAAAGTATTTAAGATTTAAAAAGACCTCCCAATCGGGAGGTTTTTTGTTACTATAAAACTAATTATTTTTTTTTATTAGTTTTATTTTTTCTTTTTATTATTGATGATAGAATTTAGGATTATCAAGCCAACACCGGTGCAGATGTATATATCTGCAAGGTTGAATGCAGGATAGTGGTATTTGCCAAGATAGAAATCTAAAAAGTCGATTACGGCACCATATCTTAATCTATCAAAAATATTTCCCAATGCACCCGCGATGATTAGCATAAAAGAAAGTCTGTTGATTATATTTTTTTCTTTTTTAAGTAATGAAACTATGTAAACAGTTATACTCAAAGAAAGAGCAATCAAAAGAAATCTTCCTATTAAGGTGTTGTTTGAAAACATGGAAAAACTTACGCCATTATTCCATACCAATATTATATTAAAAAATGGTAATGGTTCGGATATTGGATAGTAGGTTGGGTATAATTTTTTGTAATATCCGAACAATGATATTGGAAATGGTGTTTGAGCGAGTATTAAAAGCTTTGTTAAAAAATCGAACAAAACAAATATTGAAATTATAACAATGCTGTTTTTAAAAAAATTTTTCATTATTTTTTGTCCTTGTATGGATTTTTTGATGTTTTTGTTTTAAGTCTTATTACAATCTTACCAAATCCAAATGTTTCACCAAGTGAATTTATTAAATAACGTTTGTAATTTTCCGGAATTTCGGATGCTCCGCCAACGAACATTGTGAATGTAGGTGGACGAGTTGCACTTTGAGTTATGTATTTTATACTCATAGGGCGTTTAAGCCTTGATAATGGTGGAGGGTTTTGTGCAACAACACGATCCAACCATTTATTCAATCTTCCGGTTGTAATTCTTTGTTTGCGAAGGTCGTATATTTCAAATGCTTCTTTCATCATTTCATTTACGCCACGTGATTTAAGGGCGGATATGCAAACAACTGGAATTTCCTTTACCTGTGAAAAAGATATTTCAAGTTTATCTTTTACTTCTTCAAGCTTTTCCTTTTTATCGTGGATTAAGTCCCATTTATTAAGAACGATGATTAATCCCTTTCCTTCGGATACGGCATAGCTTGCGATAGTTAAATCTTGTTTATCAAGGCCAAGTTCAGCATCGATTACAATTATACATACGTCTGAATTTTTGATTGTTTCGATTGAGCGGGCAGTGGATAATCTTTCCAATTCTTCGAATACTTTGTTTTTCTTTCTTAGACCGGCTGTATCGATAAGTTTTACTTCTCTACCACGATAAGTGAAATCTGTATCAACCGCATCACGTGTAAGGCCAGCTTCGTTACCGGTTAACATTCTGTCTTCACCAAGAAGTGAATTTACAAGAGTTGATTTTCCAACATTTGGACGGCCGATTATAGCAATGCGAACACGAAAATCCTTTTCTTCGTCTTCATCTGAACTTGCAGAATCTTCAGCAATTTCAATTATGTCCTTTAATTCATTATCTTCTAAATCATTGTGATTTTCTTCTTCTGGTGGTGTAAGTTTTGTTATTTCAGATTTAAGTCTGTCTATAAGGTTTATCATACCCTGACCGTGTTCCGCAGAAAGTGGAAGTGGTTCACCAAAGCCAAGTTTATAAAAATCACCAAGGTTGTTTTTAAAGTTGTTCATATTTTCGGATTTATTAACGATTAAGATAACGTCCTTATTATACTTTTTTACTGTACGGGCGAAATCCATATCTTCTGGTAAAACAGAAGTTTTTCCATCGATAACAAAAAATATTATGTCTGCTTGTTTAATTGCGTCTAATGTTTTATCAGTCATACGTTTTGCAATAGAGCCATCAGGAGCACGTTCCAATCCTGCGGTATCAAGAAGAGAAAACTCAAAACCATCGTATGCCTTTACAATATATTCCTTTACATCGCGGGTGGTACCACTGCTGTCATGGACTATAGCAATGTTCCTTTTTGTAAGGCGATTGAATAGTGTTGATTTTCCAACATTTGGACGACCAATAATTGCTACTTTTATCATTTTAAACCTATTTTTATTTGTTTATGTAAGAAGAGTGTAGTTTATTTTTATTTTTTTTTCAATTATGAATTTATTTTTGTAGATTTTTTTTGTTCTTTAAAGTATACTTTGCTTTGTTAATTATTAATAAAAAGGGGGAGTAAAATGGCAATTAAAAAAACATCAAAAAAGAATCCAAAAAATACTTCTAAAGTTATAAAAGATGTCGAAGCAAAGGTAAAATCTACTGTTAAGGCAGTGAAAGATTCAAAACCACAGGTCGTTTCTTCGGCAAAACAATATTTTAAATCTGCAGAAAAACAGGCAAAAAAGATTAATCTTTCAAAATTTTTGACTGATGCTGTTTATATGATTTTGCATCCTGTTAAATATTTTACATCTATTACTGCAGATGGAAATTATGAAAATGCGATTGTAAAGGTTTTAATGTATGGTTTGATTACCGCTGGTATTAAGATTGTATTTAGTATCGCAAATATTACTTTGCTTGGTACTATTTCTGCATTACTTTTAATGCCAATTTATGCAATGTTTATTACTTTTGCATTGGCAGGGGTTATGTTGTTTTTCTCTTATCTTGCAAAGGGGGAAATGAATTTTGAAACTGCACTTAAGGCTGTGGCTTCATGTATATTTATGTATCCATTCTCTTATGTGGTATATCATATAGCATTTTCTTATTGGATTTTATTCCTTTTCAGCTTGATTGTTGATTTGTATATCGTATTTTTGATTTACACTGCTACGACATATTGCCTTAAAGGAGAAAAGGGTATTTCAAATGTTATTTTCTCTATTTTCGCATTGTTTGTTATTGTTATACATTTTTCAAATAATGGTGCAATGTATGTAGCAACAAAGAATCCAAAGGTTGGATTTAAGCATCAATTACAAAATTTTGCGAAAATGCAAAAAGATATGAATCCCGTTGTAAATATTCAATAAATTTTGCTTAAATTTGATTGCCCCCTAACATGGGGGCTTTTTTATTTTGCAATTTTGAAAAGAATCATATATGCTTTTGTTTCAAGAGGATTAAAATGGCATTTGATAAAGCGTTTATTGAAAGTTTAAGAGATAGAATTTCTATTGTTGATGTAATTTCAAAGTATGTCCCACTTACCCGAAAGGGAAAGGAAAATTGGGGATGTTGTCCGTTTCATACGGAAAAAACTGCTTCGTTTTCGGTTAGTGAGGAAAAGAATTTTTATCACTGTTTTGGTTGTGGTGCACATGGTGATGTGATTACTTTTATTATGCAGACACAACATTTGTCTTTTATTGAGGCAATTGAAAAACTTTGTCATGATGCTGGAATTCCTATACCTGCGATGACAGAGGAACAAAGACGTAGGGATAGAGAAAGCCATGATTTGTATGAAGTTTTGAAAATGGCTGCGGATTTTTATAAAGAACAGCTTTATTCAGAGGAAGGAAAAGTTGGTTTGGATTACCTTAAATCAAGACAGCTTTCCGATGAAATGATTGCAAATTTCCATCTTTGCTATGCTCCGACAGGGAATAAGTTGGTGCAATATCTTAAATCAAAGGGTGTATCATTAAAGACTGCATTGGATGCAGGACTTGTAAGAATGAGTGAGAGAACCCATACACCATATGATTATTTTAGGGAAAGAGTTTTGTTCCCTATAACTGACTCTAGAGGTAGAATTATTGCTTTCGGTGGACGTATTATGGTGAAAGATGATAATCTTCCAAAGTACCTTAACAGTCCGGAAAGTTTGGTTTTTTCAAAGGGACGAAATCTTTATGGACTTGCACAGGCAAGGGCAGAGGCAATAGAAAAGAAACAAGTTATTGCGACAGAAGGGTATATGGATACAATTTCCCTTCATCAATTTGGGTTTAAGACTGCTGTTGCTCCACTTGGTACAGCGATTACTGAAATGCAGATTGAGCTTTTGTGGAAGATGACAACGGAACCAATACTTTGTTTTGATTCTGATACTGCAGGACGAAAGGCAGGTATTCGTGCGGCTCTTCGTGTGTTACCGATACTTAAACCTGGATATTCATTAAAGTTTTGTTTGATTGAAGGGGCAAAAGATCCGGATGAATTTTTGCATGCCTTTGGTCATGATAAATTTCAGGAAATGCTTGATACAAAATGTATTTCCCTTTCCGATATTTTGTGGATGTATTTCACATCAGAGCGTGAGGTAAAAACTCCGGAACAAAGGGCAGGACTTGAAGCTGATATACAACGTGAATTTTCAAGGATTAAAAGTGAGAGTATAAGAAAGTTCTATTTGGATGAATTTTCAAAAAGAATGAAAAAGCAATTTGTTAAAATTATGAGTGAGAAAAAGGTTATTGTGCCAAAGGCAAATCCTGAAAACTCAAATGAAAAAATGATTTTGGCTTTTTCTATTGCTTATCCAAACTTGTTTTCAAAGTTTTTGGAAAGTGGAAAGAAGATTGAACTTACACATCCTGTTTATAAAAAAATATTTGCAGAAGTTATTTCAGAAGTTTCTGTAAATCCTCATACCCGTGAAACCATTTTAAGATTTTTGAATGAAAAGGGGTATAATCCTCAGGTCTTATTAAAATTTGAATTAGAATCACTTATAAAGCGACCAAATGATGCATCAAAGATTTTGGATGAAAAGATTTTAAGGTTCGATTTGGAAAATCTTAATAATGAACTTAAAGATCTTAATGTAAGGGTATTTAATGTCCCTGCGGATGAAGTTGTTAAGGTTCAAAATCAGATACAGGTTGTGAAGGATGAAATACAGCGTATTACCGAAAAATTAGAAGAGGTTTCATAGTATGGGTAAAAGGATTTCAAGTGCAAAAATCTTGGAAATGATGGAAGTCTTTGATGAAAAGATTGGTGCAAAGAAATCCGAACTTAATTATAAAAATCCATATACTTTTGCTGTTGCGGTGCTTCTTTCGGCACAGGCGACAGATAAATCTGTGAATATTGCAACGGATGAGCTTTTTGAGGTGGCAGATAATCCAAAGGCTATGCTTGAACTTGGGCTTGATGAAATAAAAAGGCATATAAAGACTATTGGACTTTTTAATGCAAAAGCAAAACATATTGTGGAAATGAGTGAGACTTTGATTGAAAAATTTGGTGGTGTGCTTCCAAAAACAAGGGACGAGCTTATGATGCTTTCGGGGATTGGTAGAAAGTCGGCGAATGTGATTTTGAATGAGCTTTATGGAACACCTACTATTGGTGTGGATACGCATGTGCTTCGTTTGGTGAAAAGATTGGGCCTTATGGGGGATGAATTTGATACTCCGGAAAAGGTTGAAATGGAGTTGGAACGTATAATTCCCGAGAGATATAAGCCGTTTGTTTCGAACTATTTGGTTTTATTTGGAAGGTATATTTGTAAAGCAAAGAATCCGGATTGTGACGCTTGTTACCTTAAGAAATTTTGCAAGGTAAAGAAATTTTAAAAATTTTTTCAAATTTTTTTCAAGTTTTCCTTGTAGTTTTTAAACTTATATTTTATAGTTATATCTACGTTTAAGATAAATCAAAAAAATTTTATGGAGAGTTTTTATGTTATCATCACTTACAGGACTTTTTTCATCAGATCTTGGTATAGATCTTGGAACTGCAAATACACTTATTTATATGAATGACAAGGGAATCGTTCTTAACGAGCCATCAGTTGTTGCTATAAGTGAAGAAGAAAGAGGTAGAAAAGAAATTTTGGCTGTTGGAGAAGAAGCAAAAAAAATGCTTGGAAGAACTCCTGGTAATATACAGGCAATTCGTCCACTTAAAGATGGTGTTATTGCTGATTTCGAAGTTGCCGAAGCTATGATTAAATATTTCATTCAAAAAGTTTTGAATAGAAAGGCTTTCACTTTCCCACAAGTTGTGATTTGTGTTCCTTCAGGTTCAACTGCTGTTGAAAGAAGAGCTATTCAAGAATCGGCTGAAGTTTGTGGTGCGAGAAAAGTTTATCTTATCGAAGAACCTGTTGCTGCTGCGATTGGTGCGGGACTTCCTATTGGTGAACCTACTGGATCTATGGTTGTAGATATTGGTGGTGGTACAACAGAAGTTGCTGTGCTTTCTCTTGGTGGTGTGGTTTATGCTCGTTCAGTTCGCGTTGCTGGTGATAAAATGGATGAAGCAATCATTAACTATGTGAGAAGAAATCATAACCTTCTTATCGGTGAAAGATCTGCTGAAATCATTAAAAAGGAAATTGGTTGTGCTGTTCCTGATAATGATGAAGGTGGTCGTTGTATCGAAATTAAAGGTCGTGATTTGATGAATGGTATTCCACGTGAACTTACACTTAACGAAGCTCAGATTGCCGAAGCTTTGGCTGAACCTGTACGTGAAATTATTGAAGCGGTAAAGACTGCATTGGAAAATACTGCACCTGAACTTGCTTCTGATATAGTTGATAAAGGTATTGTTTTAACAGGTGGTGGTGCATTCCTTCGTAACCTTGATTTTGCGATAAGACATGCAACTGGTCTTCCTGTATCTATTGCTGATAATCCACTTCTTTGTGTTGCTCTTGGTACCGGAAAGGTTATTAAAGACATCAAACATTACAGAAGTGTACTTTCATCAATGTATTAATTTTGTAATTGAATTTGTAAGGACTCCTTTTATGGGAGTCTTTATTTTTAAAAAAGTTTAAAATTAGTAAAAAAGATATTGACAAAATAAAAATAATTGTTTATTTTAATTACTGTTTTTGGTGCAAACAAAAAAAAGAAAGGGCTTTAAAATGCGAGTTTATAACATACTTAATCCTATTGATAGATATCAAAGAGAAATTAATAATCAGATACGTAGTGAAATAAGTATAGCAGAAAGAAGAAAATCTAAAAAAGTTAATTGTGAAGATATGATTTCACATTTTGTAAGACAAGAAGAAATTTTGAAGGTTAGCTTGAGTGAAGCAAAGGATATTTATGAAGCTCATAAGTTAGAAAAAACTTTGGAATATTGCAGAAATAATCTTGCAAAATGGCAAAAGATTGCTGAAGAAGCTAATCAAAAATAATTTTAATCAATTTTATTTTTAATATAAAAAATCCTCGATTGAAAAACCGAGGATTTTTTTATAAGGAGGTAATTTTTTAGAAGCCACCCATGCCGCCCATACCTCCAGACATACCAGCCATTTCGTGACCACAGCCACAACCTTCTTTTTCTGGAGCTTCGGCAATCATTGCTTCTGTTGTAAGAAGAAGTCCTGAAACAGAACTTGCATCTTGAAGAGCACAACGAACAACCTTTGCAGGATCGATGATACCAGCTTTTAGCATATCTGTGTATTCACCGCTTTGAGCATTGTAACCAAAGTTTGTGTTTTCGTTTTCTAAAATCTTTCCAACAACAACGGCACCATCAACTCCTGCGTTTGCACAGATTTGACGGATAGGTGCAGACAATGCTTTTTTAATGATGTTTACACCAGCTTTTTGGTCTTCGTTATCTGTTGTTATATTGTCAAGGATTGATTGTGAACGGAGCAAAGTGATACCACCACCCGCAACGATACCTTCTTCTACTGCGGCACGAGTTGCAGCCAATGCATCATCAACACGGTCTTTTTTCTCCTTAACTTCTATTTCAGAAGAACCACCGATTTTGATAACAGCAACGCCACCAGCCAATCTTGCAAGTCTTTCTTGTAATTTTTCTTTATCATATTCAGATGTTGCGTTTTCGATTGATGCTCGGATTTCGGCACATCTGCCTTCTATTGCAGATTTATCGCCAGCACCATCAACGATTGTTGTGTTTTCTTTATCAACAACGATTTTCTTTGCTGTACCAAGGAAGTCAGGTGTTACATTTTCAAGTTTCATACCCAAGTCTTCGGATACAACAGTTGCACCAGTAAGAATTGCGATATCCTTTAACATTTCCTTTCTTCTGTCACCGAATCCAGGAGCCTTTACAGCAACAATCTTAAGTCCTGCACGAAGACGATTTACAACCAATGTTGCCAATGCTTCGCCTTCTACATCTTCGGCAATGATGAGGAGTGAACGTGAACTTTGAGCAACACTTTCAAGGATTGGAAGAATAGGTTGTAAGTTTGAAATTTTACCTTCTGTTATAAGTATTGCAGGATTTTCGTATTCACAAATCATCTTTTCTGCATTTGTGATGAAGTATGGTGAAAGGTAGCCACGGTCGAATTGCATACCTTCAACGATTTCAACTTCGGTTTCCATACCTTTTGCTTCTTCAACAGTGATAACACCTTCTTTACCAACTTTTTCCATTGCAGATGCAATTTTTTCACCGATTTCTCTATCACCATTTGCAGAGATTGTAGCAACCTGTGCGATTTCTTCATCTTTTGAAACTTTTTTAGAGCGTTTTGCAAGGTCAGCAACTATTGTGTCAACAGCCTTATCAATACCACGTTTTAAATCCATTGGATTCATTCCAGCAGCAACCATCTTTACACCCTCAGAGAAAATTGCTTGGGTTAAAACTGTTGCAGTTGTTGTACCGTCACCAGCATCAGTTGCAGCCTTTGAAGCAACTTCTTTTACTGCCTTTGCTCCCATATTTTCGAATGGATCTTTTAAATCAGTTGTTTCCTTTGCTACGGTTACACCATCCTTTGTGATTTTTGGAGCACCATAAGATTTATCAATCATAACGTTACGACCCTTTGGGCCAAGTGTTACCTTTACGGCATTAGCAAGTGTATCAACACCAGCTTTCATTTTATTACGAGCATCTTCTCCAAATTGAATAATTTTTGTTGTCATAGTTTTTATCTCCTATTCATTAATGATTCCAAGAACGTCAGTTTCTTTCATTATAAGTCTGTCTTTACCATCAAGTTTGATTTCAGTTCCACCCCATTTTGAGAAAAGAACTATATCACCAACTTTTACACGCATAGGAATGGTATTTCCATTTTCAAATGTTGTACCTTCACCAACAGCCAATACACGGCCACGTGATGGTTTTTCCTTTGCAGTATCAGGGATAATAATTCCACCCTTTGTTGTGGTTTCTTCTTCCATTCTTTCGACAAGAATGTTGTTAAATAATGGTTTAAAATTCATAATATACCTCCATCTTTTATTTATACATTTTTATATAGGGAGGGGTATCCTCTTTTTCAATAGGTAAAAAAGAAAATTTTAATAGGATTTTACTCTCTTGGTTTACCAATCAAAGAAATGTTTATCGGATAGAGATTTTTATCAAGGTCGAATGATGCACCACAACAATTTGCAATTTTAACATCAAATTTACCAAATACCTTTAGATAATTACGAAGAATTCCACCGTGAGATACGATAAGTATGGTTTCTTCTTTGTTATCAATGGTTTTAATGAAATCTAAGAATCGCTTTGCCGACATGTTGCGACTTTCACCATTTTCAAAATGGGCGTCGTCGTTACCATTATCAATTGCATCACAGATGGCACGAAGTTTTGGATCTGCATTTATTATTGATCCAGGCTTTCCTTCCATAATTCCATAGTGAGTTTCACGAAGAAGTTCATTATATTCAACGGGAAGATTTAAAAATTTGTTTATTTCTGCAGTTGTTTGTCTTGTTCTTACTAAATCAGAAGAATAAATCTTTTTTATGCCAAGGTTTTGTAATTTTTCCCCACGGTTTTTAGCCTGTTTATGGCCAAGTTTATTAAGTGGAGGGTTTGTGCCACCACCTTGCATAATATCAATTTTATTTAGGTCTGTTTCACCGTGTCTTATAACGTAAATCATATTTATTTTACCTTTAGTACAGATTTATTCTTTTTTCCGCTGGAAAGAAGTATTTTTCCATCTGTTGCCAAGGATTTTGTTATTATGAATTTATCGTCGATAATTTTTTCTCCATTTATAGAGATAGCACCAGCAGCAATCATACGGCGAGCATCACTTTTTGATTTACAAAGTGATGTCGTAACAAGCGCGTCAATAATACCCAAATCCGAATCCATATCGAATGTTGGCAAATCTTGACCCATACCACCATTTTCAAATGTTTCACGGGCAGTTTTTTCGGCATTTTGTGCATCAAGTTCACCACGGCAGAGCTTTGTCGCTTCGAATGCGAGAATCTTTTTTGCCTCATTGATTTCAGAGCCTTGAAGTTTTGAAAGTCTTGAGATTTCATCAATAGGCAAATCAGTAAAGACTTTTAATAACTTTTCAACATCGCGGTCATCAACATTTCTCCAGAATTGGTAATAATCGTATGATGAAAGCTTTTCTTCATTAAGCCAGATTGCATTTCCCATTGATTTTCCAAACTTTACACCATTTGCATCAGTTAAAAGTGGTGTTGTAAGTGCAAATAAGTCGATGCCAAAACGTTTTCCAAGGTCAACACCGGAAATAATATTTCCCCATTGATCGCCACCACCAAATTGTACTATTGCACCGTGACGTTTATTGATTTCAACGAAATCGTATGCTTGGAATAATGCATAGTTGAACTCTAGGAATGAAAGTGGTTGTTCTCTATCTAGACGAAGTTTCACACTTTCACGCTTTAACATTTCGTTTACGGAAAAATAACGGCCGTATTTTGTTAAAAAGTCCATATATGTAATATCTTTGAACCAATCATAGTTATTTACCATGATTGCGTCGGTCGAGCCGTTACCGAATGTAAAGAATTTTCCAGCAGATTTTTTAATCCCTTCAAGATTTTTTGCAAAAACTTCATCTGTCATTATTGGACGCTCACTTGAACGGCCAGATGGGTCACCAATACGGCCAGTTGCACCACCAACCAAAACAATAGGCTTGTTTCCGGTTTTTTGCCACCATCTTAGCATTGTTAAGGAAGCAAGGTTTCCAACATGAAGACTGGCGGCTGTTGGATCGGTACCCCAATAAGCAATTTGAGGTCCTTCACATAACTTTTTATCCAAGCCTTCCAAATCACTGGATTGATTAAAAAGGCCACGTTCAATAAGAATATTTAAAAAATCTGATTTTACATTATACATAATAATCTCCATTATTTTTGGGATTTTATCGTATCGCTTTGTAAAAATCAAGGAAAACAATAATGTATTATTATATAAAAACTCTTTTTTTTATTTAAATTTTGTGATATAATACCTAGTGAAATTATGCAAAATAAAAGTTGACAAAATTGTTGACAAGATTTTATTTTTGTTGTAATATTAGTCAAGTTTAACAAAAGTAATAGGAGAAGACTATGAAAAAAATCTCTAAGTTAAATAAAAAGAAAGCTACAGCAATCCTCGCATCACTTCTTTGGGGTGCAACTGTTTTAACCGGTTGTCCAGCAAGTCCGGATGAACCAGAAGAAAAACCTGTTCCTGTTGTTCCTGTTGATAACGAAGATCAAAAGTATTTGGCAGAAGTTTTGACAGTAGAAGAAAAGGAAAGTATTGCAACATTAACTGCTACTGATATTCAAGATGCTGTAAGAAGTATGAATAAGATTATAGAGATTTTGGATTCTCATGTTAAAGCAAAGGATGTTAAAGCATATAAGACAACTATTGATGAAGTTGCATCTGCGATTAACGGTTCTTCTTTGAAGAAAATTGTTGGAGAAAATCTTGAAATTGCACTAGGTGAAAAACTTACAAAAGAAGAAAAAGCTTCTTATACACTTGGTGATAAAAAACAAAATTCTGATGAAAACGGTAATGAATATTTGAATTATGATGTTTACGAATCACGTTATAGTGATGCAAGTAATGCAATAAACAAGTATGATTCTTTTTATAATGGTGATTACACAAATGCATACAATGGTTATTCAACAGCTTATGATAATTATTCAGGTGCTATATCAACTTATAAAAATCAAGTAAGTGGTTTGTCTCAACCAAGTTATGATGCTGTTTTAAATATTGCAAAGAATGCAATAGAAGATTTCAAAGATAATTACAAATTTGATAATGTTTATAACAAGGAAGATATTGTAAAGACTGTTAATGCTGCAAAGACTGAACAAAATGCAATAGAATCTTCTCTTGGTTCAGCAAGAACAAACTTTGAAGCTTTGGAATCAGATTATAATACTTCAGTAAATAATTTGAATGCAGTTGCTCCAAGACTTGCAGGTTTAAAAGATGATGTTGATTGGAGTCTTGGAAATCTTAATACATTTGAATTTGTAGAATCTACTGGTGGAAATACTGGAAGTGGTGGTAATGATGAACCTGATACTCCTGTTGTAAACTGGCAGAATGTTTCTGTTCCATATACACAGGCAGAATGGGCAAATTACCTTTCTACAACTGATTGGTCTACTGTTGAAAAAGTTAATTTCACAATTCCAGAAGGTGCAACAGAAGTTGATATTGTAAATCTTGTAAGCAGATATCATGATGTTGAAGCAAAACTTGCTGCTGAAAATGATAAAGGTTCAAATGGTAAGAATAGCAGAACTGTTGAATATCCAAAATTTGTTCCTTCTTCTGTTGAAAGCTTTAATCTTGATATGAGTAAGATTTCAGAAGCAAACCTTGGCCATTATTATAATGAAGATATAAGAGCTAAAGATAATGTTGTATTGATGGAATCGATGGTTGATCCTGCATCTGTATTGGCTGGTGTAGCTGTTGGTGGAAAAGGGGCAAAAGAGGTTATACCTGGGGTTGAAATTGTTTATTATAAATTGTATGAAAATTCAAATTATTCTACAGGAAGTAGAATGCAATCAATTAATTTTACCGATGCGAATAAAAAGGGTAAAGTTACAATGCCTGCAAACTATAATTTAACAGGAACCTATAAAGGTGGTATTGAAGGAAATGTTGAATTTACAAATTTGGCATCAACAACTATGTCTGGTGAAGTTAGAGGTTTTGAGAGTATTTCTGCTATTTACTCAACATTTGTTAAAGATACAGATAACTCGAAGCTTCCTACAATAAGAAATTTGGAATATATCCCAATTGACACAGATAAGAAAGTAGAGCGTAATAAATTTGTTGGAGGTTATAACCTATATGGATCAAATCTTGATAAGATTATTGAAAAGTATTATTCAGAAAATTCAAGTGTTGGAAAGTTTTCTATGGGGGATGCTTTATCATCTTATGTGTTCGATGGTAGTGAAGAGCTTGGAGATCTTCCTATGTATAGGGAAAATGGAGAGTATGGTGCTACGCCTTATGCTCTTGACATTAATGCCGCTTTATTAATGAAGGCTCAGTTGAAAAATATTCGTGTTACTGGTGTTAATAAAATAGGTAAAACATCCTATGGAATTAATATGGCAAATGTTAGATTTAGTGCTGATATGAGTGGTATTACATTTAGTAGTTTTTCCGGAGGTGTTATTGAATTTGAAAATGATGCTCCATCTGTGATTGATGTTGGATCAAGTTCAAAAGTTATATTACACAAAGTTTCACATGAAACAAAGGTTAGTTCCGCTAATATTGAATTAAAGGATACTGTTACCCAAGCTCAGGCAGATAATTTAAAAGATTATGTTGCTGGAAACGTTTCCAGTGTATATAGAAATGATAAATCTATTCAGCTTAATAATTTGTCTGCAACTGATAGTGAGAAAGCTGCTCCTTCTGAAAATGCAAGATGGGAAAGAGCTGGTAATCAGGGTAAGAGTTATAGTGAAGTTTCTCAGCTTATGTTGAAGAAGTCATCTAAATCAAAGAAATCATTGATTGATTTGATTTTGGATGATAAACAAAAACAATATAGCTAAGAATTGTTGTTGAGTGTAAAATCCCTCGGGTTTCCTGGGGGATTTTTTTATTTAGTTGTCTTGATTTTTTTTATATTTATGGTAGAATTTTTTTAAATAAAAAGAGGATGTTATTATGTCAAAAGTAAATGCAAAAATTCTTTATCTTTCAGATTATGATAAATCATGGGGACCAATGACTTATGCTCATCCTACTGATACTGGGTTTGATATTCGTGCATGTAATGTTGAAGATGTTATTGTTGCACCGAATAGTCGTGTGATTATTCCCGCTGGGTTTAAAATTATGCCACAAGAAGGGTTTGCTTTACAAATCCGTGCAAGAAGTGGTAATGCCTTGCGTCTTGGACTTTCTATGCCTAATGGTGTTGGGACTATTGATAATGGCTATCTTGGTGAAGTGGGGGTTTTGATTGTTAATGTTGGAAATGAACCATTTACAATTACTCGTGGAATGAAGATTGCACAGGGTGTTGTTGAACCAGTTTATCAATTCGAATTTGATGAAGTTTTTTCTGAAGAAGATTTGGGTAGTTCCGAAAGGGGCGAAGGCGGTTTTGGTTCTACTGGAACAAAATAACTGATTTATATATTTTATTATTGACAAAATAGAATTTTATTTATAAAATTCTTTTTAGTTAATCTTTAAAAGAGAGGCTTATTATGAAGCTTATAAGAGAAGGTTCCTTTTTTGGTGCACTTGTTATTTCCTATGAAAACCTTTATCCAAAGGGTTTTAGGGATGTAATAGATCGTAATCAAGAGCATATGACAAGAATTGGGAAAAGGGTTTCCCATTCAGAAGAAAATGTTTACGGTTGGGAAAAAAATATTATTTCTTCTCAGATAGATTTTGATAGGCCTATTGTCCTTTGTCTTGGTGGTTCTGGTATTGATGAAGATAGGCTTGCGAATGGTATCGCAAAGCTTGCACAGGAACTTCTTGGAAGACAAGATATTAATGATAAGGAAGTTCAGCTTTTGTCTGCTGTTTACCCAAAGGATGTTAATATCCTTGATGAGGAACGTAAGAGATTTAAGCTTGGATTGGAACGTGATAAGGTTGACTATATCTATGCGATATATGAAACAATATTTTTACCAATAATTATTTCAGAAAGAGGTGAAAGTAAAAAATTTTCATCTATAAGATCAAATCTTAGAAATATAACAATATTTTCACATTGTCATGGTACTTTTGTTGCATGCGAATTGGCAAATTATTTGCGTGAAGATTTGGAAACATTGGGCTTTTCAAAGGAAAAAATAGAGGCTTTGTTAAGCGAAATTACGAATATTATGTTAAGTCCACGTGATGGTGTTCAACGTATAGAGGGACCTCTTAATGTTGGTTTTACTTTGGCTTCGGATAACCTTGAAGGTGGTGTAACAGAGGAAATGCGTAAGGGAAAAGGTATTTCTGTTTCTAATTTTACAGATAAGCTTATGTCTGGAAAGCTAAAGGGAAGTGATCCTTTTTATTTTAAGTATGGTACGTTACATAATTTTTGGGATACAGACAGGTTTGGTGCAGATTTAAGATTTATAAAGGATTATGATGAGGACGGAATGTCATCTTCTCCATCAGAAATGATTTACAAAGAAATTTTTATGGGAACTCATTATCATCTTTTTGAAAATTATTGCTCTTTGACTGGAAAGTTTGAAGAGGATGGGGTAGGTTCTGTTTCAAAAAATGAAAAGGGACGTGATTTTACAAAGATGATTGCCCGTTCATTACAGAATGCTGTTTCTCTTTCGAATATGGGGGCAAAGCGTACTTTTGAAGAGATTGTTTCAAATGATACTGAACTTTACTTTAAGCAAGGTGAAAAGAAAAATAACCCTCATTTTAAGGATGTTTCTTTTGATTTAAGTTTGGATGATTTAAAGGAAAATTATGAAAAACTTAGAAATAAAAAACCTGCAGAAAATGCAGGTAGTGGAAATGTTCAATCGGTTATTGATAATCTATCTGAAAATCAAAGATAAAAATTAGTGGTGGTGGTGATCGCAACGGTCATCATCATCGCAATTGCAATTATATTCGTTTTCGCATTCGTGGCAGTGACATTCTTCGTAATCATCGAATTCTTCTTCATTGTTTCCTTCGTAATTGCAACAATCACAACAGTTATCATCTTCATCTGAGAAAACTTCTTCTTCGGATGCACCGGATTCTATCATTTTTTGTTTTTTCTTATCTATTTTTACATTAATAGATGAAAATTCATCTTCAAAACCATACTTTTTTGCAACGGCTTCATTTTCAATAAATTTTGAAATTTCCTCCTCGGAAAGCCCAAGTTCTTTTGCTTTTTTGATAATTTCTTCTGTTGTCATTTTAATACCTTTCTTTGAGGAATATATTATATGAAATAAAATATAAATCAATAAGAAAAAAGTTCTTGCAATTTAAAAAATATAGTATATAATGGTTCTATCTTTTGGGTGACTAGCTCAGTTGGCTAGAGCATCTCGTTTACACCGAGGAGGTCTGGGGTTCGAGTCCCTAGTCACCCACCATTCTTCACAATCATCGTTATTTAATAAAAAATCAAATGGTTTAGCTATTGAAAATAGTGTGATTTTCAATTGATTTTGTTGTTTGATAAGATTAAATAAATCTATTTATTCAACAATTTTTCATAAACAGAGGAATCTTTTAAGATATTTATTGCTGTTTTGAGTATAAGATTGTTTGTTTCTTTGCTTGGGAATAAGGCTTTACAACTGTTCCTTATATTCTTTACTGATTCAGTGGTTTTATTGTTATTTTGAGGTCTGTTATCAACAAATTTTCCTGTTTTTATATTATCAATCAATGTGTCGATATCTTTTTTATCAATTATTGATGATGTACAGATAACAGGGATTACACCGGTTTTATCAACAGAAATTTCCTTTGAATTTAATGCGATTGATGTTGCGAATTTTATATCGGAATTATTTGGTAGTGTAAATTTATTTTGAATATTTCCGTTACCAAATGTTGGGGAGCCGATTACAACGGCACGTTTTGAACCATCCATAATTGAAGCAAAAATTTCTGCAGGTCCCTTTGTTGTATTATCAACAATTATTATAATAGGTTTTGATTTGAATATATCACCATTTTTTGCAGTATATGTTTGATTATATTTTTCATTGTTTCCGGTTGTTTTAAGGATATCTCCACCAGAAATGAAAAGATTTGCTGCTTCGATTGCTTCGGTTGAAAGGCCGTTGATGTTTCCACGCAAATCTAAGATTATTGATGATTCATCCTTTACCTTATCAAGAGTATTTTTTAGTTCCTTTGCCGAACCAGATTTGAAATTTTGTATTTCAATTAATGGAGTGTTATCTGCTTTCTTTGCAGTGATAGATGGAATTATTAACTGATTTTTCCTTAGAAATATATTGTATGGTTTGTTTGCAATATATGAAATATAATCAATGTTTAAAATATCAGTATCTGTATTTGTTAGTATATATTCAATTTGTTCGTCAGTAAGGCTTCGGGTTGGCATTTTGTTTATTGTTGTAATAATGTCACCTGTCTTTATATCAGAAAAATATACTGGCGAATCTTTAAAGATACTTAAAACTTGGATACCGAAAGTTGTTCGTCTGTATGTAAAGCCAAGGGTTGTGGAATTATTATTGTATATTTCCGATGTTTTTGATACAGGGTCAATATATGTTGCATTTTCATCCAAGCTTTTAAGAAGGTAAAGTGCAGTAACATAGAAAATTTGTTCCTGATGAGCCTTTGCCATTGTTTCACTATTTTTACGGAGGGTAAGAATAGTTTTTATAAGAATGTTAACCCAACTTTCTGTATCTGTATCGGAAACCTTTGTGAAATTTCCCATAAGCTTTAGATTTTTATCATAGATGAGAATTCGTGTTCCGGTTGTTTCAATACTTAACTTTTCAACGAATCCGGAAAGACCATCTAAAATAATATTTGTAATTTTTTGATGATTGATTGGTTTTACAAAGTTTTCTGTTACTGTATCATAAAGGGTGTTATAAAACTTTTGTGCGTCGGATATTGAAAAGTTATCAACAACATCGGTACCCTTTGTCCAGTATTCGGTTGGTTTGTATTCGTATTTTTTAAGTTCTTCTTGGGAAAGAGGAGAATATTCAACTTTTGAAAGAGTTGATGGAGTGGCGTTAGCTAAAACGCCAAATGGGAAAAGCATTGATAGTCCCAATAGTAATTTATTATATTTCACCTTTCCCTCCCTTAGCTTAATTTATCTTTTAAATTTTTTTTCAAAAAGTAAAAGTGTTGATGTTGAAAGTAACATTGAGGAGTAAGTTCCAACAAAAATACCAAACAACATAACCGCAGAAAAACCATGTAAAACTTCACCACCAAAGATGAATATTGCAAGTACAGCAAATGCAGTAGTTATACTTGTAAGAACTGTTCTTGAAAATGTTGTATCAATGGAAATATTGATTACTTCTTTTAATGATTTGTTTTTATAGGCCTTAAGATTTGTTCTTACGTGGTCGTAAATAACAACGGTATCGTTTATTGAGTATCCAGCCAATGTTAAAAGTGATGCAAGAGTTGTTAAGTTAAATTCAATTCCTGTTAATGCAAGCATACCCATCGCCAAAATGATATCGTGGATAAGAGATAATCCAGCACCAATTGCGAATGGAAGTTCGAATCGTGCCCAAATGTAAATGGAAATGATGATAAGTGATAAAATAACAGCTAAAGTACCACTTCTTATCAAATCAGCACCAACCTTTGGTCCAACAATTTGGGTATTTCTATATTCAACTTTATCTCCAAGGATTGATTTTACCTTGTTTAACATAGTAGAGATTTCATTTTCGTTTTTGTTTCCTTGTGGTAAACGAATCGAAACTATATCGCCGGTATCACCTTGGGATTGGATTTCAGGAGAAAATACCTTTAAATCCTTACGAATCTGTTCAATATTTGCAGTAGTTGGAGTTTTTATTTCCATCAAAACACCACCGGAGAAATCAATACCATAGTTAAGCGGTTTTGTTGCCAAAGTAAATATTGAAAGTGTTAAAAATACACCAGCGATGGAGATGAATAGCTTTGAATATTTCATTGCATTGAAATGAATTTCAGATGGAAATAATTTTATTAATTTAAACATTTTAAATCCTTTACTCTATGATTTTTGGAACAGTGAAAAATTCGCCATCTTCATCAGGGGATGGTGCATTTGTTAATACTTCGTCACGTGTATTTTCCATTTTTATTGTATCAGTACGTTTTGGAAGAGAATGTTCGTTTACGGAAATAAGTGGTTCAACACCATCAACGTTTACATCATCAAGACCTTCAATCCATTCGATTACATTTTCAAGTTCAGGTATCATTTTTTCTGCAAGTTCGTCAGGCATACCAATACGAACAAGTTTTGCATTTTTTTTAATTTTTTCTTTTGTAAAATACATAATAAATCCTCTTTTTTTATATAGGTAGATATTAGCATTATTTTATTGATATAGTCAAGTATTGATTAAAATAAAAAAGGACATTTTTCAATGCCCTTTTTTTTAAATCTTTTTTGTTAATTATTTTGCCATTTGTTGCATGCATGGGCAATGTTTATGCATTCTTGCTTTTGGGCAAGTTACAACAAGTGTTGCGATAACTGTTGCTGCAACAATCATAGCCAAAACTATAACTTGTTTTACAGCACAATGTTTTTGGCAACCGCATTTGCATTCTGCACCACATGCACATGTGTTTTCAACTTTAACAGCTTTTACAGCTTCTACTTTTTTAGCAGGTTTTGTAACTTTTGTTGCTTTTGCAGTAGCTTTTACAGCTTTTGTTGTTGCTTTAACAGTTGTTTTTTTAGATGTTTTTTTTGCAACCATTTTAACACTCCTTTTGTTAATTGACTTTCCTTATTTTCTGAACTATATTTTTAGATAATTCATAATATGGAGTATAACATTGCAAAATAATATTTTCAATACCCTTAAGCAAAAATATTTTTCAACAGATAAACGTTTTTTGGGAATAGATTATGGCGAGGTAAATATAGGTGTGGCCGTTTCTGATGTGGGGCGTCAGATTGCGTCGCCTTATGCTATGCTTAAAAATAAAAGTTATAAAGATTTATTCCCTGAAATAAAGAAAATTGTTGATGAGATGGATGTGGCGGTTATTGTTTTGGGGTTGCCTCTTCAAATGAATGGGGAGGAAGGTGAAACTGCCAGTAAGGTTAGGATGTTTGCGGAAAAACTTTCAGAGTTTATTCCAGAGGTGGAGATTACCTTTGTTGATGAACGTATGACTTCGGTTATGGCTGAAAAAATGCTTATCCGTGATTTTGATTTAAGTAGAAAAAAACGTAAGGCTATTTTGGATAAGGTTGCTGCAGCTGAAATTTTGCAACGTGTTCTTGATGCAATTTAATATTTATTTGAGAAGTTAGAGTTTTTAATAGAAATTTCGATGGAAATAAAAAAAACCTCCCGTTTGGGAGGTTCTTTTAAAACTGAAACATGTATTAGATGTGTGCTTCGATGTATTTTACAGCATCTTCTACAGTCAAGATTTTTTCAGCTTCTTCATCAGGAATTTCGCAACCGAATTCTTCTTCAAAAGCCATAACTAATTCAACTGTATCAAGAGAATCAGCACCGAGATCATCAATAAAACTTGATTTTTCAGTAACCTTGTCTGCTTCTACACCAAGATTTTCAACAACGATTTTTTTTACTTTTTCAAGAACATTTTGTTCAGCCATTTTTTCACCTTTTTGTTTGTTAAACTTATTTTCAGTTTTAAACCGAATGAAAGTAATTTACTATTTTTACTATGAAATGTCAAGTCCTAATGCAAGATAGCCTGTTTTATAATGTTTAGTTATTGTATAAGTTCTTGATATCTGGTGCAAAGTAAAGGGCTTCGATTACATCATCAATGGTTTCAATTTTAAATTTTTCGGATGTTTCCGTTATATCTTTTGAGAAAGTTGTTTCTAAATTTGCAAGAAAATCAACCCATTCCCAGTAATCCATACCAAGATTCGAGTAGTTTTTCTTTTTTACAGAATCGAAATCTTCAACAGAAATACCTGGGGTATTTTGTGATAAAACCCTTTGAATCTCTTGACTGAAGAGCTTTCTTTTATTATACATTTTATTTGTTCTATTAGTCATAATAATTATATTATAGACAATAAAGTATAAATTTGTCAATAATTATTATACTAATTTTTCTCCTCTCGTTTAAAAGTATCTATTGCAAAAGAAAAATTTTCAAGTAAATTATATTGGTAAGGAGATTTTGATATGAAAAATTTTAAAAAGATATTGTTTTTGCTTGCTTTTATATTACTAGGAACAATTTCGGCTTTGGCTGAGATTTATGTCGATATTGATAGTGGTAATATTGAACCTGTTTCTATTGCTATTATGGATTTTGATGGGGATAGTAAGGATAATAAGAATTTGGGAAAGAAAATTTCCGATGTTGTTACACGTGATTTGAAAAGTTCTGGACTTTTCAGACCTATTGATCATAAGGCTTTTATAGATAAAAAGCAGAATGTTAAGGATTTACCAAAGTTTGAAAACTGGTCTGTTATTAATGTTCAGGCTCTTCTTTATGGTAAGATTACAAAGAAAGATGATGGTAAACTTAGGGTTGAATTCCATCTTTGGGATGTTCCTGCACAACAAAGAATTGAAGGTCAAGCACTTATTACTGAACCAACTAATTGGCGCAGAATTTCTCATATAATTGCTGATTATGTATATAAAAGAATGACAGGGGATAAAGGTTATTTTGATACAAGAATTGTTTATGTGTCAGAAACAGGATCAAAGCTTGATAGAGTTAAAAGATTGACTGTTGTTGACCAGGATGGTGCGAATCTTAAATATTTAACAGATGGTAAAATTCCTGTTACAACACCTGTATTTTCCAATAACTCTCAAAAAATTGCCTATGTTACTTATTTTAAGCAAATTCCAAGGGTTTATATTTTTGATATAGAAACAGGCGAGCAAGAGTTGCTTGGAAATTTTCCGGGAATGTCTTTTGCTCCAAGGTTTTCTCCAGATGATAAGTATGTTTTGATGAGTATTGCAGAGGATGGAAATTCTGATATTTATGAGATGAATTTGAAGAATAAGAAGCTTAAAAGATTGACTTCTCATCCTGCTATTGAGACTGCTCCTACTTATTCACCTGATGGTAAACGTATTGCATTTGTGTCAGACAGAAGTGGTAAGCCACAGATTTATACAATGGATCGTGATGGAAGCAATGTTGAACGTATCTCTTTTGGTGAAGGCCAATATGGTGATGTTAATTGGTCGCCAAGGGGGGATTACCTTGCCTTTGTTAAAATTAAAAATAACAAATTCTATATTGGTTTGATGTTCGAAGATGGTACAGGAGAAAGAAATATCGCTGATGGATATATGGTGGAATCTCCTACTTGGTCACCAAATGGTCGAAGAATTATTTTTTATGAACAAAAGCCAACAAAGGATGGACAGGATAGGTTGACTATACAAAGCGTGGATATTACTGGATATAACCACAGTACAATGAAGCTTCCGACTGATGCTTCGGATCCTGCTTGGTCTCCATTATTACCATAGAAATCATTTTAATTTAAAAAACTCCTTACTATTTTGTAGGGAGTATTTTTTCCTTTACGTATCTGTGTAGGGTAAGCCAGGAACAGCCGATAAGACGGGCGATTTCGGCTTTGGAAACTTGTTTATTAAGAAGTTCTTTGATTTTTTCTTTCTTTGCATCAAGTTTATTGTAGTTAAATCCGTGTGGTCGGCCAAGGTGTTTACCTTCATCTTTAAGTCGTTTTAATGACTCTTTTGTACGTTGTGAGATAAGCTGTCTCTCAATTTCTGCTGCTAAGGAAAAGGCAAAAGCTAGAACTTTTGATTGAATATCTGCTCCAAGTTTATAGTTTTCTTTTAATGTCCAAATCTGACAGTCTTTCTCAAGGCAACTTTGCAAAATCCCCATAACTTCAAGCAAATTTCTTCCTAATCTTGATAATTCTGATGCAATTAAAATGTCTCCTTTTTTAAGGTGTTTTAAAAGTTTTCCAAGACGTCTTTCTTTTAATGATTTTCGTGAAGAAATTACCTCATCCACCCATCGGTCAATACTGATTTTTTGAGCTTTGGCGAAGGTTTGAATTTCGTGTTTTTGGTTTTCTGTGTTTTGTAATTCTGTTGAAACTCTGGTATATCCATAAATCATTTTTTAGCTCCTATAATTTGTTGTTTTTACAATCATAAGAACTATCAGATTTTACCTAATGTTTGCTATTAAAATTAGATATATCAAATAGACCAACGTCTAGATTTAATACTTCTTAATCTTAGGAAAATTTACTCTCAAAGTCAATCAAAATTTAGAAAATTAAGCATATTCAATATCTACATAAAACCCTATCAAATAGACGTTGGTTTTTGATACAGTGAAATTAGGTTAAAATGTTTAAGAATTTAAAAATTTCAAGTAATAAATATATATTCTTTTTATCATTATATTTAAGTTTTGTTTTGAATATATCTTTTTTTAAAACATTGTTTTTGAATTTCCAAATTTCAGGAGTAATGCAATTTTTATGCGTGGCTTTTTTAATATTTATAGTACCTTTGCCAATATATCTTTTTTTAAATTTAATTTTACTGAAGTCTGTTATAAAACCACTTAGCTATTTTATTTTGATTTTATCAAGTGCTACTAACTATATGATGCTTAAGATGGGTGTTTATATAGATTATAGTATGATAAGAAATGTTTTTGAGACAAATACGAGAGAGGCATTAGATTTGATTTCATTACCTCTTATCATTAATGTAATGATTTTTGGTATAGTTCCATCGATATTTGTAGCTAAGTTGAAAATAACTTTTTATTCATTTAAGCAAGAGGTAATAAAAAGATTGTGTATGTCTGGAATATCGATATTTTTAATCATTATTTATTTACTTTTGTTTGGAAAATTTTTGGTTCCATTTGGAAGAAATAACAGTGAAATAAAAGCCCAGTATAATACATTAAATTATGTTGTGAATACTTTGAAATATATAAATAAATCTTTGAAGACGCCAAAGAAGTTTATTATACTTGATGATAATGTGAAATCTAAAATAAAAGATAAAAATGTTCATATAGTTGTTTTGGTTGTTGGGGAGACAGCAAGGGCTCAAAACTTTTCATTATATGGATATAAAAAAGAAACAAATCCATTGATGAAAAATGAAGCAAATATTGTTGCGGTTCCTGATGTAACATCATGTGGTACGGCTACAGCTTTGTCTGTGCCATGTATGTTTTCAGCAAAGAAAAGAAGTGATTTTGATATAGCTTATTCTGGGTATGAAGAAAATCTTTTGGATATAGTGAAAAAGGCTGGATGGAATGTTGTTTGGTATGAAAATGATGATGGTTGTAAAAAAGTATGTAATAGGGTGGAAAGCTATAATATTGTTAGCATAGGAAATAGCGAAGATTGCTTTGGCGATTTTTGTCGTGATAATGCGTTGATATCTTATTTGGAAAATAATCTTAAGAATGCAGATAAAAATACAATGATTGTTTTGCATACTATGGGATCACACGGACCATCGTATTATAAAAGGTATTCAAAGGAATTTGAAAAATTCAAACCTGCTTGTGATACTATTAATATACAAAATTGTTCTGAGGAAGAATTGGTAAATACTTACGATAATACTATTTTGTATACAGATTATTTTGTATCAAAAGTAATTGAAAAATTGAAGCAATATAAAAATTATGAAACAAGTCTTTTGTATGTTTCTGATCATGGTGAAAGTTTGGGTGAAGGTGGAATTTATTTGCATGGTTTGCCTTATAGAATTGCTCCGAAAGAGCAAAAAACAGTTCCGTTTATCATGTGGTTTTCTGATAGTATGTTGAAAAATACAGGAGTTAGTTTAAATTGTTTGAAAAATAAGGTATGGAAAAATATTTCTCATGATAATTTGTTCCATACAATGTTGGGACTTACAAAAACAGATACAAAACTTTACAATCAAAATTTGGATGTAATTTTTGATTGTGAAAAATAAATTTTATGTATGAGTTTGTTCTTGAAATTTTACACTATTGAATGATTTGATAGTGTGTTTTTTTATTTGTGTTTTGAGAATTTATTGCTTTTGTTTGCGAATTATGATATATTTAGAAAAGTTAAGTTGGAATAGTTATTCCTTTTGATTTAATTTGATGTAGAAGGAGGAGAGATAAATTATGAAAATAAATAAAATTTTTATAAGTTTAAGTTTTATTTTTTGTTGTTTAGGTTTTAATGTTAAGGCTGCAAATGAAAATATAAGTTTAGATGATTTAAGAAATGTTTCATTGTCAACATTGCAAGAAATGTGTCCTGGTGTTGTAAAGGATGAAGATAAAGTAAAATGTTCACAACTTGGAAAATCAGAATTGCAAAATTTATTAATGAGTTCTATGAAAAACTATAATCCAGATGATGAAGAAAAAAGACAATCATATAGACTTGTAATTAATGAATTAAATCAAAGTACTTTGTATTCTGAATATATGCAGCTTTGTGATGCATTGAAAGGTTATTTTCCAAAGGATGCAAATTGTAATTCTATTCCTGACTGTGAGGACAGTTCTATTGGTGAAATAAGTAGAATGGCAAAGAAGTGTGTTGGTATAAGTACAGTAGTTTCTTCTGATTGTGCAGATTGGTTCTATGACGAAATTTATAATGGTGAAATTATGATTTATTTGGATTTAAGATATGTAAGAAACTTATATAATGAATTGAAAATTCCATTAACAGAAGATGGTTATAATGGTGATTTTTTAACAAATAAAGCGAGAGATAATTCGGCTATATGGTATAGAAAATTATCTAATAGAGAATCTGATTTAGCAGAATTACTTTCTTCTTCAAGTTTCGATTATAACAGAAAGTTTGCTTATATAGTTAATAAGTTATCCGCTTATGATCCGACCGTGAAGGACAGAATAAATGAACAATGGATTAAGAGTTGTATCACAAATCTTTATGATAACAACAGTTATATAAAAGCAAGAGCAGGAAAATAGGAGATAAAAATGTTTAAAAAAGTTTCTGTATTAACTTTGGTATTGGCAATTTCACTTGAATCTGCGATTGCGTATTCAAAACCATCAAAAAAGCGTGCTGGATCAAATAAGAAAAGAGTTTCAGCAGTGAAAAAAATGTCAAAGAAAACAAGTGTCGATGTTAAGGATGTTGAGGCAATAGTTGAGGAGAAAAAAGCAGTTGTTGCTTCTGAACCTGTGGTTACAAGTACACCTGTTGTTGAAACAAAAATTATTGATAACAGTGTAACAAATGATGTTGATGCGGTAAGGGCTGTTGTAAGAGATGAACTTCAGGCAAATAACGATCTTATTGCAAATATGAAGAAAAAAGAGGAAGAAAAGAAAAACGAATCTTTGAAAAAGGCAAAAGAAAGCCTTTCATCAAAACTTGATAATGTAAGAAATGAATGTTCAGGTATTAAATCAAACCTTGATACAATATTTGGTTTGAGTGTTGCAACAACTGTATCTTCTGGTTTAGGAACTCTTGTTTCTGGTGGTGCTTTAGCTGTTGGATTAGTTAAGGCAAACAAAGATAAAAAGATTGAGGAAAAAGAAGCTGAACTTAACCTTTTGACACCTAAAGATATTTCTTTGGATACAAGTAGTGAAGAAAATTTAAAGAAGTCTGTGGCCTCTGCTTTGTCTGATTTGGATAAGGATGCAGAAGCATTAAGGGCAGAGATTGCCAAGGATGAAAAGACATCAAAGACTTTGGGGCATGTTAGAACTGGTTTGATGGCTGGTGCAACTTTGACATCTGCTGTATCTACAGGAACATCGATTGGTGCGACACTTAGTGCAACCAAGCTTGCAGAAAAAATGTCTAGCTGTAATAGCGCATTGTCTGAACTTCGTTTGGCTAAAGCAACTGCTGAGGCGGAGGAAGTTGAAGCAACTGATACTTTGGTTGTAAGTGCAAATAATATACTTTCTGTATGTACAGGTTATGATGAAGGAAATATTAAATCACTTAAAAACCTTGCCACAGCAAATAGTATTGTTTCTGGTATTGGTACAATGACTGCGGGTGCGGGTACTGTTACTTCATTTATGGCAAACAAAGACAGTGTTCGTAATGACAATACTGAAGCAGGTAAAAAGAAGGAAAAAAATTTGAATACTGCGTCAAATATTTTGGCTGGTGTAACTCTTGGTACTTCGGCAACTTCGACAACACTTTCCGCTGTACAGATATCTAAAGCTAAAAAAGATAGTGATATGGCCGAAAAGTGTGAGAAAGCATTGTAAAAATTCTTTGTGATATGTTCAAAAAAAGCCCTCGGAAACGGGGGCTTAATTTTTTATAGTTAATTTTTAAATCAAATTTATTCAACAAAAGTTTTAAGCTTTTTGGCACGGGTAGGGTGCTTTAATTTTCTTAAAGCCTTTGCTTCAATTTGACGAATACGTTCACGGGTAACAGAGAATTGTTTACCAACTTCTTCCAATGTATGATCGCTGTTCATACCGATACCGAAACGCATACGAAGAACACGTTCTTCCCTTGGTGTAAGTGTTGATAAAACCTGTGATGTAATTTCACGAAGGTTGCTGTTAACAACGGCATCAAGTGGTTTAACAACATTTTTATCTTCAAGGAAATCGCGGAATGAACTATCCTCATCATCACCAACCGGTGTTTCAAGAGAGATAGGGGATTTCGCGATACGAAGAACTTTTCTTACACGATCAATTGGCATACCAATTTTCTTTGCAAGTTCTTCTGGTGTTGGTTCACGGCCCATATCTTGCATCATAACACGTGAAGTTTTTTTCAACTTTGTGATTGTTTCAATCATGTGAACAGGAATACGGATTGTTCGTGCCTGATCAGCGATAGAACGTGTTATAGCCTGTCTTATCCACCATGTTGCATAAGTTGAGAATTTGTAACCACGACGGTATTCAAACTTATCAACGGCTTTCATAAGACCGATGTTACCTTCTTGTACCAAATCAAGGAATTGAAGACCACGGTTTGTATATTTCTTTGCAATAGAGATAACCAAACGAAGGTTAGCTTCAATCATTTCCTTTTTAGCGGCGGATTCAAAACGTTCACCTTTTCTTACCACTTCAACAACAGTTTTGTATTCCTTTAGTGGAAGACCAGTTTCGTCCTGGATTGCCTGCATTTCATTTTTAATTCTGTTGATTTCATCAATGTGTACAGTTGTGAAACGTTTCCAATCTTTTGATGTAATCTTTGAAATTTTCTTTATCCATGCATCAGTAAGACCGCTTTCCTTATATTTTTCAAGGAAGTCTTCACGTTTAATTCTGGAATTTTCAGCCAAACGGAGAAGACGACCTTCAAGTGATAAAAGCTTTTTGTTTTTATCGGTCATTTCATCAAGAAGTTCGGTAATCCTTGCATCGTTAAGCTTTATTACAGACATATAGGAAACAAGTTCGACATAAAGTTTTGCATGTTTTTCCTTGAACGTAGCAAGGGTTGTTTTTGTTTTAGAATCGCCTTGTTTTTCTTCTAATTTATGTAACTTTGAATAAACCTTTTTAATATTTTCAAAAGTTTCAACAACTGTTGGACGTAATGATTCTTCCATTGCGGTTATTGGAACCTGTGAACTGTCTTCATATAATTCAGATTCATCAAGGTTTTCATCATCTAAATCATCAATTGTAGAAGTATCATCGTCTTCTTCTTCAGCTTCAAGTTCTTCTTCTGAAAAATCCTTATCCATAAATACATCGCCATACATCAAATCAAGGTTGATGATATCACGAAGTTGCATTTCTTCCTTTGTAAGACTGTCGTACCAATCAAGAATTTTTTTAACAGTCATAGGGCTGTCGCAAAGACCTTCAATCATAAGTTTACGGCCAGCTTCAATTCTTTTTGCAATAGCAATTTCTCCAGCACGAGAGAAAAGTTCGATGGTACCCATTGCACGAAGATAATTTCTTACTGGATCACTGCTTCTGCTTTCAACAAATTTGATTTCATCATCATCACCCTGGTGTGAAGAAAGAAATTCTTGCATTGCAGTTGCATTTTTTGATTGCTTTAATTCAATATCTTCTTCATCTTCATCGTCTTCGTCATCGAAAGAATTGTTTTCAGATCTGTTGTAAGATGTTTTTACATCTTTGTCTTCATCATCACCGATGGAAAGTTCTTCACCTTCATCATATTCTTCTTTTATGTTTACACCGATTTCCGAAATACGGATAAGGGCATCTTCGGCTTCTTCTGCAGAAAGACCATCCATTTCACAAGCTTGTTCGACCATTATACGTGAAACGACGCCCGTTTTTTGGGCGTGCTTTATAAGTTTTTGAAGATTTTCAGAAAGGCCAGAAACCAAAAATTCGGTTGCCATATCTTCTGGTGATAGATTTTTATCACTGAATGAAGTTTGATTAAGATTTTCATCTTCTTCAAAAGCAGGGTTAATACTATTAACAGAAGAGGTTGCTTCTATATTTTTTTCAGGAGCAACCATACTGTCGATATTTTTTTCTGATTTTTTTTTCTTAAAGAACACAATAAACACCACAATTTAAAGGTTAAAGGAAACGCGTTTTCATTTGTTCTTTCTAAAACTTTTTATGACAAAAGTCAATGTATTTTAGGAAAAACAACTATATTTCTTCTTCAAAAGTATCATTTTCTGAAATTTTATTGGCTTTTTTGCTTAAAGCTTCTGCTCTTTTTCTTGCATTTTCAGCCTTTTTTTCAGCTTCTGCGATAGCTTTTGTTAAGTCAAATTCAGAACAAATTCCCAAAAGTACAGGATTTCTTGGTTGAATTTCTGCAATACTTTTGTGTGTTCTGTCACGAATTGCTTCAATAGTTGATTTTGTTGTTCTTACAAGTTTACAAATTTGAGCATCTGAAATATCAGGATGGTTCTTTATAAGCCACAAAATTGCATCAGGACGATTTTGTCTGTGTGCCATAGGAGTATATCTTGATTTTACATCACGACTTTTATTTATGAATTCTTCTGATGTTTTGTTAAGTGAAAGTCTTGCTGATGGATCTTTTTCACATTTTTCAATGTCTTCTTTTGTAAGCATACCGTTAAGAATTGGGCTTGTTCCAACGATATATTCTGTTATTTCACGATCAGCTAATGCTTGAACTTCTAGTACATGCATACCACAGAAATCAGCAATTTGTTCGAATGTTAATGCAGTATTATCAATCAACCAAACTGCAGTTGCTTTAGGCATCAATATTTTTCCAATCATAATAAACTCCTATAAAAATTGAAGGGTAAAACTACCCGATTATTAAAAAATTAATATATTTTTATACTTATTTTTACAAATTTTCAAGTGTTTATTAAAAAAATGGTAAAATAATTATTTTAATTGATTAAAATTTAAAAAAGTGCTATAATGTAATGAGGTAGAGGAAAAGAATGAGAAAATTTACAAAATTTTCATTACTAGCTTGTTTTTTTTCGGTAGCGTTTACCGATATTTCCTTTTGTCGTGAGGTACGACGCTCATCTAAAATCTCAAAGGCTTCAAATTACAAAGATTCAGCCGGACTTCGCGTGAATAAGAGTCTTTTGGCTTCCTCGTCAAACAGTAATGCTTTGAAATGTGGGCAAAATGCTCAACCAAATGCCAATGGGTCAGAGTGTGAATGCTTGGATCCTGTAAACTATGTTAAAAATGCCTTAAATCCAATTGAATGTTTCCAAAAAACTGATCCTACTGTGATTGCTCAGAAAAAAGCATGTGGAAACGTATTTTTGAATGCTGTGAATAATGTTTGTCGTGATGCTTTTTCAAATAATGGGCTTTCCGAAGATAAAAGTTTGAAATGCTATGATGCGAATGATTTGTTTTTAAAGTTTGATACATCCTCCCTTATCGTATATATAAATGGGGTACAGTATGAGTATGATAAGGTTTGTTATTTATATACCGAAGATTTGGCAAAATCTGTTGCAGAAGATTTTTCAATTACAGGAATAAATTCACCAAACTGTAAGCTTAAAAGAGTTGTTGCCGAAGCATCGAATGAATGTTTTCAGGCTGTGTTGGCTGCGGGAAAGGCATATGGTGCAACAAGGAATATTTCATCTGATTTGCAAAACATTTGTGGATATACTGGGCTTCATGCAAAGTGGGCTCAACTTTTTGGTGAAGATGATAGTTCAAGGGTAAAGTTTCCAAAGAATATTCCGGATTTATATTTGCATGCTGGGAAAATTGGTGCGGCGGATGGTTCTGCATTGATTGGTAATTTCTTGGATGGAAAAATTACTGATAAAACTAATACATGGGAACGTGATATTACACAGATTTTGAATTCTCATTTAAGTGATGTTGGGGCGGCTTGTGGAAAAGAGTATGCAATTTCAGAACACAAAATTGATATGCAAATCTTAGATGAAAAATCATCACTTCAACGTCAGATTAGTGAGAAGGGGGCCTTAAAGGGTGGTCAAGATTGGGCTATGACTCAGGCAAGTGTCTTTATTGGTGAAGATAAGGCAAATAAGGTAATTAAAAAGGGTATCTTTGGTTCTGATGAAGAAAAGGATGATGCTTCAGCTCCTGGTATTGATGTTGTTGATGGTTTGGAAAGTTTGAATGTCGATGATGATAATCCTGATGAAAAACTTGGGCTTATTACCAAAGATCATGATGGAAGATATCTTTTGGTTGCAAAGGGGGCTTATGCAATTATTGATGTTAAGGTTGGAACATCGAAAGTAGATGTCGAACAGGTAAAGCATACGGTTGATGTTGTTTTACCAAGAACTTATCTTAACAAAATTGTTGCGGAAAAGTTAGAGGAAGCAACAGATGTTAACAACATTATAAATTATTTAAACACAAAATTTAATGAGTAAAAATAGGGAGAATTTAAATGAATAAAAAGATTATTGCATTGCTTGGACTTGGGGTTTTGGTATCTATGGATGCTGAGGCTGGAAGAAGACATAATAATATTCGTTCCGGTTCAAAAAATGTAACTGTTCGTGGTGTGACAACTACTGTGAATGCAACTGTTTCTGATACTACAAAAACATCTTCTGACTATACAAAGGTTGCGGCTGTGACTGATGCTGTTGCAAAAAGAAAATGTTCCAGTATGGTTGTGAATGCTCTTCAAAATTATTGTGGTAAAACTAAGTGTAAAAATGCAACAGAAGCATATGCAAAAATTACTCTTCCTACTGATATAAAAGATGTTAACGAAACATACTGTGCAAACTTTATTGAGGAAGCTGTAAATAATCTTTGGGATTCATATGATAGCTATGCACTTAATGAAAAGAAAAATTGTAATATTGCAGTGGCTCGTTCTTTGGCTGCGGAAGCATGTTACAGATATGTACTTACAAACCAAAATGAAAAGGTTATAATTTCACAATCTGCTTTGGATGATTATTGTGGTACAAATGCAATTATTGCACAGTATGCACAACTTTCAAATGGTGAAACAATTTCTCCTTCTGAAGCGGGTGATGATTTAACCGTGTACTTCTCAAAGGTTGGAAATATTGGTTGGTCAAATCTTGCATCGTATACAAGACTTCTTGATTTGAAAATTGATTTCAAGACAACAGAATTTCCACGTGATTTGATTCAACTTACAAACAGTTTGAAGTCACAGGGTAATATGATGTGTGGTGATAAACACTATACTGAACTTTATGATGCAAATATTCAACTTGTTGATAAGAAAAGTTCTCTTGAAAGAAAGATTGAAAAAGAAGGTATTCTTAAGGGTGGTAAAGATTGGGTTGTTGATCAAGTTGGTGTTTTTGCCGGTGAAGATTGGGCAAAGAAGAAGACTGAAAAACCTGCTGAAAAGCCAGCAGAGGTTGTTGAGCCAACTTCGTCAACTACAGATGTTACTGAATAAAATTTAAAATGTGTTTTATAGCTCCCACTTTTGATGGGAGTTTTTTTTAAATACCCCTTGCCCTTGATTAAAAAAAATGATATAATATCCGTATGAAAAAGATTTTGGCCATATTATTATTTTTCATGTTTACAAATTCATTTTTTGTAGGTGCTTTTGCTGGCTCTGATGTAAAGACTGTTTTAAAATTAAATGTTAGTGATAGTAGTGTCCCAAATTTGGTTAAGGCAGTTAAAAAATTTAAGTCAGAGTATGTTAATTTCTGTAAGGATTTTGGTGAAGTAGAAATTTGTAAGGGAAAGCCAGAGGAAAAATTTTCTTCTAACTATAAAAATTCTGAGTTATTGGGAAAAATAAAAGATACAAACGAATTTAAAAAGGATGCCGAAAAATCATTTGGCTATATTGTTGGCTTTTATGATGAACTAACTCGTTTTATTGCAGAAAGAGATAAGCTTGAAAAAATAAGATCTGATGAAATAAATTCTCAAATTGCAAAATTAATTGAAGATATTGCACAGAAGAAAACTGATCTTCTTAATCAATTAAAAAGAGAAAGAAAAGCTATTAATGATTTGGAAGGTAGTGTAAAGCATGATGTTAATATAACAGAGCTTTCAAAAGAAGAAGTTGTTAAAACAAATCCTGATTTAAAAAAATATATCGTGGAAAGTGATAAAATTAAAGAGCATGGTGATGAAGATATTTATTCTGAAATTTCAAGGGGTGACAAGGAAGCTTTGGAAAAATATCGTGATCGTTTACAAAAGCAATTTGATAAGCTTGAAAAAGAAACAGATAAAACAAAAGCTAATGCTGATGAATTGGAATCTATTAAAAATAGGAGGGATTCAGATAAGAAAGCAGAGCAAGAAAGAATCATTAATGATTTGTGGGGTAACCTTAAGGAGGCTTTGGAAAAAGAAAAGAATGCCTTTAAAGACTTTGATGGTACAAGATATAATGATAGGTTTAAAGGTTTTGTTGTTGTAAACAATGATAAGGGTATTGATGTTGCAAGTATGAATACTGCAATTAAAAATACAGATAAAAATCTTGGACTTATTTCTCATAATAAAGATAAGGATGATAAAAAAAATGTTATCGAAAAGCCTGAATTGAAAGATATTTCCGATGATGATTTTGTAAAGTTGAAATCGTACCTTGAAACAGAAATAAACGTTGCAAATGATAATGCGGACAAGTTGATTACTGCAAAGAATGGTGCGGAACAAGCTGAACTTGATAAGTTAATGAATGACTTATTTACAGAAAAGATAAAAGAAGCTGGATTATTAAAGAATATTGTTTCAGAAAAACCAGAAGTTAAAGTTAACGATTTTGGTGATGCGGTTGATCCTTTGAATGATCGTTTGGTAATCGCAAAAGAAAAAATTGGTAAAGAACAAGCCTTTAGTACTAAGTTCAAAGGACAGGATGGAAAAACTGTTACAAATGGTGATATAAATAAAGAAATTCAAAATTGTGGAAATGATTTTGCATGTAAGAAAGCTGCTTTGGATTTGGAAATTGAAAAGGTTAGATATATAAATACTGAATTAAAAAAGATTGTAGATCAGCATGCAAAAGATAAGGAAAAGCAAGCAAAAGAAAGACAGAAACAATTTGATGTTGCTTGGGGACAACTTATGGATAAGTTGGAGACGGAAAAGAAAGCTATTAATCATTATACTAAACGAACAGTTGCTGGTTATAAACCGGATGATACTGGTGTTGATTTGAGTAATATGAATAAAGAAATAGTTTCAATAAATGAGAAGAAAAAGAAAACAGGGAATCAATTCCCTGAAGATTTGGTTCGTCATAAAGAATTTGTTAAGAAACCAAAATTGGATGATAAAAATTTTGATGATTTGATTAAAGAAATAAATGCACAAAGTGCTATTGCAGATGATAATGTAAGAAAATTAAAAGAAGCAGAAGAACAAGAAAAAAGTTTGGATATTGTTGCAAAATTGAATTCTATCTTTAGTAAGTTAAAGAACAGAATGGATGCGATTAATAATTTGGAATTGGCTATCTATGGTAGAGATGTTAATAATCATTTCAATACAGATAAGATTGTTTATGAAACATATGATGGAGATAGAGGTTTTGTATATATGACTTTGGGTTATTCTTCTGGTCCACGTGTTATGAATATTAATAAACATTTTAAGTCAAATGAATTCTGTAAAAATATTAGGAATTCTTTGGATTGGAATACTGTTGAAAGATTTGTGAAAAATCCTGAGAAAATTTCTAATATAGAAAGCTATTCAAATTGGGAAAAATGTTTGGAGAAATTTATTATTCCTCAGGCAGAGAAAAATATTGAAAATATGCGTATGTATATTCAAAGTTTACAGGATAAATGTCCAAAGGGAAAATCTTGGTGGGAAAAAGATTATCGTGAATTCTTTATTCCTTCTGATCAATCATATGAGATTTCTCAATATAAATTGAAGAATGGAAAGATTGTTACGGAAGCAGCTCAACTTGATAAATTTGGGTATGTTGCAAACAAAGATAATTCTATGATTGGAAAGAATAGTAAGAGTTTGTATGAGGAGTTGAAAGAATGTCTTTTTGACTCTTTGGATAAAAAATGTTTGCCAAATAAAAATGATTATAATGATAAAATTACATCTTTGGAAGAACTTAGAACTGCCCAGAATGATGTTGATCAAGTTTGTGCACGTAAGAAGTGTGAAACATTTGAGCAGAAAATTAAAAATTCGATGGATGAAAATATTAAGGGTATGCTTGGATTGTTTAAAGAAAATAGTTCAGAATTTATTTCGGATTATACTGAAAAATGTGTACCTAATATGAACGATAAAAACTGTAAAAAGTATGTTGAGTTAAAGTTAGGAAATCCTAATTTTGTACCTAAAAATATTGGTTCGATTGATGTTGCAAATGAGTCTTATTTGATTGCATGTAAGAATGCGGTGGATGCGGAAAGTGATAGAAGAAAAATTATTGAAAAACAAAAGCAAATAAAGTTTGAATGTTTTGCTAATGATGAAGTTTATAAAAAGAAAGTAATAACTCAGTTTAAGGCAAAAGCAAATGAAAATATTAGTCAGATTGATGCTTTTGTAACTGATATAAATAAAAAGATAGAAAAAGAGTGTCTTGATAAAAAAATATCAGAAGCAATGAGTAATATTGATTTTGCATGTATCACAGATGAAGAAGAAAAGAATAGCTTTAAGCAAGAATTTAAAAGAAATGTTCTTGCGAATAGGGACCTTGATATCAATGTAATTGTTAATGGTATAAATTCCAATATAAAGCAATTATGTGATGAAAGAATGAAAAGTAAATGGTGTACAGATTTTCTTTCACAACAAGTGGAAGCTTATGGTATTACCAAGGATATTTCTTTGCCTGAAAATAAGATGAAAAAGCAAAGTGATTGTGAGAGCTTAATAAAACAGGTAACATGTAAGGCTTATTATGAAAAGTTGGGGGTACCAAGCCCTGGATCTTTGAATTTGGATGCAAAAACATGTATGGAAAAAGCTGGTTTTTCATATATAAATCAAAAGGCAAATGGAATATGTAATCTTGTAAATAAAAAAGAATTTGCTGTGGGGTCGACTTCTGTGTCTGCTAGTGAAGAACAGAGACTTGCACCGGGGCAAGCACAAGCTCAATCAACTGTATCGAGTTATGTATTTGATGGTGATAAATATATTTCTTACTGTAAGAAAAATGGTGTGCCAACTGAAATTATGGAACCTCTTGATGTGTTGATTAATTATTGTAAGGTTAATAATAAATCTCCTGAACTTACAAAAATGTGCGGAACTGAAAAGTCAAGTCAAACAATGGCAAAAATGTTAAGATATTCTTATGAAGCAGTAAGTGCTGGAACATGTTCTAATATATGTGATTGTGCAAAGAAATTGAAAAGGAATTAAAAAATGATTTCAAAGTTAAAGGGTGTGATTGATACTATTTTTGAACAACAGGTTATTATCGATGTTGGTGGGGTTGGGTATGGTGTTTTTGTGCCAACTAAAACTATATCAAAATTAAGCGTGGGTGTGCCGGCAACACTTTGGATTGAAACTGTTGTTCGTGAGGATGCGATAACTTTGTATGGTTTTGCAACTCAGGCGGAGCATGATTATTTTAACCTTTTGACTTTGGTTCAAGGTATTGGACCTAAGGCTGGACTTTCGATACTTTCTGCTCTTTCTCCGGAGCAGATTTCTTCGGCAATTTTATCTGGAGATGTGGCTTTGTTTACTGCAGCAAATGGTATTGGAAAAAAGACTGCGGAACGAATTATTACCGAACTTAAAGACAAGGTTGGTAAGGCAAATGTTAATATAGAGCTTGCAAATATTTCAAAAGAAATGAAAAACGATAGTGTTACTGAGGATGCAATTTCTGCGCTTTCGAATCTTGGGTATACACGATCACAAAGTTTTTCTACTGTTATGAAAATCGTGAATGAAAATCCAATGATTTCCATGAATGACCTTATAAAACTTGCGTTAAAAGAAATCAATAATTTCTAAAAAACCTCTTGGCTTGTTTTGAAAAATATAGTATAATATAAGTATGAGAAAAGTATTTTTCACATTGCTTATTTTGTGTGGCTTTGTTGTAGTGAAGGAGGACAGGGCTTTTTGTGCGACGAAGAAAACTTCGCGTGCAAGTGGGAGAAGTAGCAGATCTGTATCTGTGAAAAATATTTCTGGAAAGGTTCAATCAAATAAATTTTCTGGGACTGTGCGTGAAGCATATAAAGTAGACGCTTCTTCAAAGATGAGTTGTGGTGTGCCTGCGGATGTAACAAATGCTTCGGCAAAACGTTTGTGCGCTTTGGCTATGGCTGATGCATTGAAAGTTTATTGTAAAAGTTATTCTTGCCAAAGCAAGCTTAAGGTGGAACTTTCCTTTAATTTTGATTTGTCAGCATTGTCCGGTGTTTCGGCGGATGTTGATGGTGCACGTTGTAGTGGAAAAAATTTAAGTACTTTTTGTGCGGCCTTTCAATCTGAACTTTTGGATGGACTTTGGGATTTGTATTCTGAAAGCAGTGTAAGGGACAGAAAAAATTGTAATATGGCAATGGCAAAATATTCTGCGGCACAGGATTGTTTCCAATATATTGAGGCGGAAAAGAATCAATCTGTTGGTGGAATTTTTAGTGCATCAAAAATTTCTGATTTGGATAAAGGAATTGATGAACGTTGTGGTCGTGATGCAATACTTAAAAAATACAAAACTATTGCACTTGATGATTTAAGTACAGAAGATATGAACACATATTTTGGTATGGGAAAAATTTCTTCTGATGGCACCGTTGCATTTGATTCAGATGGTTTCCAAGGAAAGAAAAAACTTTCATCTACGGTTGCAAGTTTGTTTGCGAATGTTGGCGACAATACATGGAATTATGTTGGGCAGATTGGTAAGCTTGCCGATTTGAAACTTAATATGAAATCCAATACTTATCCAAGAGAGTTGGTTACTATTGCAAATACTTTTGTGACAGAGGGTGAAACTGCATGTGGAAAGAGTTTTACATCTGATATGGAAGATACTTCGTTTGAACTTGTTGATAACAGATCATCATTGGAACGTGCAGTTGCAAAGAAAGGTATTCTTAAAGGTGTATTTGATTTCGTTGTTGATAATACTGTTGCTCTTGTATCAGAAGATAAGGCAGAACGTTTGAAAAAGTCGGGGCTTCTTGATAAGTCTGGAAAGAATCTTTATCCACAGGCAGATAGAGATGAAAAAATTCTTAACTCTTGTTCTGGGGATGTGGATACAGTTACAAATAATGTAAAATCTGTTTTGGAAAATCTTGATAAAGCGGTTGCTGAGCTTGAGAAATATATTGAAAATAAAACGGAACTTCTTAAGAAAAGTGAAAATAAAAAGATTATTACAAATCTTAAGAAAATTTTGGTTTATGCAATGAATAAACGTCCAGATGATTTGCCAAATTTGATTGAAATACCTGCTGTTAGTGATTTAAGAGATACTGTAAATAAACTTAAAACTGTGGATCAATTTAATTGTGAAGGAAATGGTTTTGAGACTGCTATTGATGTAAAGTATGACTTTGACTATACCGATGGCGATATTGATGCGATTGTTGAAGCATTGCTTAGAAGTAAAGATAACTTTATTAGCGAAAAAAGTAAAATTGAAGGAAAGGGTGCCGAAGAAGAATCTTCGTTTGGTAAATATTTTGAATTAATGGAAAAAATGGCAAAAGATGGCCCAAAGAAACCATAAAAAATAATTTATTTGAAAAATTTTGGATTTTAAAATATAATAGAAAAATATTGAAAATTACAAAGGATTTGAAATGACTGAAGAAACAAAAAATATAAAATATTGCTCTTTTTGTGGAAAATCACAACATGAGGTGAAAAAACTTATTGCTGGTCCAAATGTTTTTATTTGTGATTCATGTATCAACCTTTGTATGAGTATTATTAAGGAAGAAAAACAAAAGGAAATTACTCAAAACACATCAGAAAACCCAACACCACAGGAAATGTTGGAACATCTTGATGATTATGTTATTGGTCAACAAAAACCAAAGAAAGTTTTGTCTGTGGCTGTGTATAATCATTATAAAAGACTTTATAATTCAGCAATGAAGAATGATGTGGAAATTCAAAAATCAAACATACTTTTGATTGGTCCAACAGGAAGTGGTAAAACCCTTCTTGCAAGTACTTTGGCAAGGGTTTTGGATGTGCCATTTACTATTGCCGATGCGACAACCCTTACCGAAGCGGGTTATGTTGGTGAAGATGTGGAAAACATTTTGGTTCGTCTTCTTCAGGCAACAAATTATGATGTTGAAAAGGCTCAAAAGGGTATTGTTTATATTGATGAAATTGATAAGATTTCAAGAAAATCTGATAACCCATCTCTTACTCGTGATGTAAGTGGTGAAGGTGTGCAACAGGCTCTTTTAAAGCTTATTGAAGGTGCGGTGATTTCTGTTCCACCACAAGGCGGAAGAAAACATCCTCAACAAGAATTTATTCAATTTGATACATCAAATGTACTTTTCATTTGTGGTGGTGCGTTTGAAGGTATTGATAAGATTATTGAACGTAGAACTGAAAAAACATCTATGGGATTTGGAGCAAGTATTGCATCGAAAAAAGAACGTAGTGTTTCAGAACTTCTTTCAAAAATTGAACCAGAAGATATTATTAAATTTGGTATTATTCCTGAAATGATGGGGCGTATGCCAATTATTGTTACTTTGGATGAACTTAGCCGTGAAGCATTGTGTTCTATTTTGACTGAGCCAAAAAATGCTCTTATTAAACAATATAAGGCTTTGTTTGCGATGGAAAATGTTGAACTTGAGTTTACTGATGATAGTTTGGAAGCTATTGCGGATAAGGCAATAAAGAGAAAGACTGGGGCTCGTGGTCTTCGTTCTATTATCGAAGATTTGCTTCTTGATACTATGTTTGATCTTCCAAACAATAAAAATATTCAAAAAGTTGTAATAAATAAAGAAGTTGTTGAAAAAGATAAAAATCCTATTATAATCTATCAAAACGATGATACTGATAAAAAGGTTGTGTAGGAGTTTAAAATTTTAAAGTGCCTACATTTTTTATGTAGGTATTTTTTTTAACAAGAAGAAAGGTGTAGATTATGGCAAATAAAAATATAATTGCAATTGATGGACCTGCAGGTGCAGGAAAGGGAACTTTAACAAAAAGACTTTGTGATTATTATGGTTTTGCCGGTCTTGATACAGGAAGTTTGTATCGTGCAATTACTCTTTGTATGATTGAAAAAAAACACGATATGGATAATATTAATCTTGAGTTTGCAATAAATCTTACTCGTGAACTTTCTGATACTCATAAGATTTTGGATTATGCAAGAAATCCACAGATACGTTCACAACTTACAAATAAATATGTTGCTTCTGTTGCAAAAATTCCTGAAATTCGTGCAATTATGCGTGAATATCAGATAAGTTTTGGTGAGAATCCTCCTGCATTAGAGGATGGTCGTCCTGCAAAAGGTGCGATTATTGAAGGTAGGGATATTGGAACAGTAATTTGCCCAAATGCACCAATAAAATTCTTTATTACTGCATCGCCAGAGACAAGGGCAAGCCGTAGATTGAAACAATATTTGGATCAGGGTGAATCTGCAAGTTATCAAGAAGTTCTTGCATCTATTATCGCAAGGGATGAGGCAGATAGAACTCGTGCAACAAGTCCTATGAAGCAGGCTGATGATGCTATACTTATCGATACATCTTTGAATAATAAAGAGGAAACATTCCAATTTGCTAAAAGAATTATTGATGAAAAACTTAAGATTACTTTAGTTTAATAAGTTTTATTTATGAAAGTGAATTAAAAAAAAATTGACTTTTTAAAATTTTTGTATATATTTTATGTTAATGTTTAATTTAGTGAAAGGACTAAAAAATGAAAAGTATTCACATTAAACCATGTCCATGTTGTGGTAGTGTACCATTTGTAAATCAATCATCTAATAGCTGTACTGTTATGTGTGATAGAATTATGTTTAATACACATTCAGGTATGAAAGTAGTTTCTGGAAAGACAAATGGTGAAGTTGTTGCAAATTGGAATAAATATGTTGAAAACTTTGCCTCAGATTCTTTGAGCAGATAAGCTTTTATTTATCAAATGAATTCCCCGTCTTTAACGATGGGGATTATTTTTTTTCTTTGTAAATACTTTATAGCTTTAGTTATTGAATAAAGTAGCTTTTTTCTTGACTTATTAAGAGAATCGGTTTAAAATGCCGGTACCTTTTTGATTAAAAAGGGCATTTGTTTTATAAGGGTATGCTGTAAATCAAATGAATATTAACCATACAAGTCCGAGCTTTTTATGAAAAAGTGTAGGCCAACATCTTAAAGAAAATAAATTATGAAAGCTAAAAAAACTATTTTCGATACAGATGCAGAATTGTTTTCTACTGGTGAAAACTTTGCTGATTTATTTAATTCTATGTATACAGAAGCTTCTAAACTTGAAGGTTATGTTACAAAGGGTACAATTGTTGATATTAAAAAAGACTTCGTTATCGTAAACGTTGGTTCAAAATCAGAAGGTCATATTGACATTCGTGAATTCAGAAATGATGAAATAAAAGTTGGCGATATCGTTGACGTTTATGTTGAAAGATACGAAGGTCGTGATGGTCTTCTTATTGCTTCACGTGAAAAAGCAAGAAAAGAAGAAGTTTGGAAAGAAATTGAAAAACAAGTTGCTGAAAACAAGATTATTACAGGTATGATTACTGATCGTGTACGTGGTGGATTTACTGTTGATTTGGATGGTATTCCTGCATTTATGCCTTCTTCACAACTTGATATCAATCCAGTTAAAGATATTAACGCTTTGATGAATAAACCTATGGAATTCAAGATTATTAAAATGGATAAGCTAAGATCAAATCTTATCGTGTCTCATCGTGCAATTCTTGAAGGTGATAGAGCTGAAAAACGTGATGAAATCATCAAAAATATTAAGATTGGTGATACAATGGAAGGTATTATTAAAAACATTACTGATTACGGTGTATTTATCGATCTTGGTGGTGTTGATGGTCTTCTTCATATCACAGATATTTCATGGAAACGTGTTTCAAATCCTAATGAACTTTTCTCTGTTGGTCAAAAGATTACAACAAAAGTTATCAACTTTGATAAAGAAACAGGTCGTGTATCATTGGGTATGAAACAACTTGAAAATGATCCATGGGAAAATATTGAAAAATTCGAAGTTGGTAAGATTTACAAAGGTAAAGTTACTAACCTTACAGACTACGGTGCATTTATTGACCTTGATGATGGAATCGAAGGTTTGGTTCACGTATCTGAAATTTCATGGACAAAGAAAAATGTTCATCCTTCAAAGGTAATTTCTGTTAACCAAGAAGTTGATGTAATGGTTCTTGAAATTGATCGTGAAAAACGTCGTATTTCACTTGGTTTGAAACAATGCACACCAAATCCATGGAAAGACTTTGCTGATACACACAAAGTTGGTGATGTTATCAAAGGCGAAATCAAAAATATCACAGAATTTGGTATTTTCGTAAGTCTTGGCAATGATTTGGATGGTATGGTTCACCTATCTGATATCGATTGGGATAAAAACCCAGAAGAAGCTGTTAAAGACTATTCAAAGGGTATGACAATCGATACAAAGATTTTGGAAATCGATGCTGATAAAGAAAGAATTTCTTTGGGTATTAAACAACTTAAAGAAGACCGTGTTGCATCTTCTCTTGACCGTGTTAAGAAAGGTGAAATCGTTACTTGTGTTATCAAAGAAATCAAAGAAGATGGTATCGCAGTTGATGTTAACGGACTTCCTGGTTTCATTAAAACAAATGATCTTTCAAAGACAAAGTCTGAACAAAAACCTGAAAGATTTGCTGTTGATGAAAAAGTTGATGCAAAGATTACAGCTATTGATAACAAGACAATGCAACTTACATTATCTATTCGTGCTTATGAAATAGAAGAAGAAAAGAAGATAATGAAAGAATACGGTTCAACAGATACTGGTGCATTGCTTGGTGATATCCTTGGCGCATCAATCAAAGAAGCTGAAAAGAAATCAAAGAAATAAGGTTTCCTTTTAAATTAAACTCCTCATCGTTTGATGGGGAGTTTTTTTATGTGTGTTGTGTTTGTATGAAGGTTTATAAAGTTTTTCCTTGTGTAAAATAGATGACTTTATTCGTGTTTATTTTTTAGGTTGTATAGTTTAATTGTAAATATTGGTTTTGGTAAATTTTACTATATAAAACAGATACCTTTGTTTTAAAAGATATCTTATTAGTTTAAAGAATTTAGTAAAGAATTACTTTTGTGATTCAGAGCAATCAGCAGAAACATTACCCATATTTATTTGCTGGAAGTTTGGTGTAGATCTTGCACCACCAGTACATGTGCACTCCAATCTGGATTCGTACATATTAACATTATTAGAATTGTTGTTAGTTTGTAATGGAACAACACTATTTCCAATACCACTTATGAATGATATAGAACTTGTTTCACCGGTTTTTGTAATGCTTAATTTACAACTTTGAACATCCCAATTGAGTTTCTTTTCTGCAAATTCAGTTGCAGGTAAAGATTCACCGGTTGTTAGATATATAGTATCACCTGTTGCAGTTGCAATTTGGAAATTAAATTTTCCGGTTTCACTTTTTGACTTCTTTGCATCGTTCAATGCGTTTGTTATACTTAATGTGCAAGTATAGAAGTCATCGTAATCGTTTAGATTGCTGTAACTTGTTTCATACAAACTTGTACCAGTAGTTTTTGATGAGCCAGAACAATACAATATTGTCTTCTTCAACTGTTTTTCATAATTTGGACTTTGAAGAGTTTTGATAATCTTTTTAATACTACTGTTAAGTTCTTCTTTAATCCTGTCATTTTCCTTATTAACAGAAAGTGCCGTAAGTTGTTGACCCAGAACGTTGGATGCACAGTTTGTGTATTGTGCAATATCCAAAACCATATACTGGGTGCAACTATCTATTGCAGGGTAATCAGATGATGTACCATCGAATTTACCACTTTGAACAGCAACTAATGTTTCATCAAGAAGTCGGTCAGTGTAAAGAACCGCTTCGGTATTACGTTTTGTAAGTTCGGTAACCTTTTTACCAACACCACCGAACATATCGGACATACCAGTTGAAGTGCCAAGGACAGAAGCCATATCATTTTGTTTGGATGAAACTTCGTTTTCTAAATCCTTACATGAATATGCGTTATTATCTTCTGTTTTTTTCTTTTCTTCGATGATATTTCCGTTTTCATCAAATTCGATTGGTGAAGATGATACTGTAAAGGAAGAATTTGACATTGTGGATAGACCTTCACATCTTGTTTCACAATTTGTTTTAAGTTTGGATGTGTATCCTTCCACAGTTTCCATAATTTCAGTAAGCTTGTTTTGAGCTTGGTAAAGTGTATTTATTTTTGATTCTGAGATTGTGTTTGTTGTTTCATCATCGGCATTTGTTGCCTCAATCTCTGAAATGCCAGTTTCAAGCTTATCACGAGCTTTTTTAATTGTATTGTAAACGTTGTTAAGTTCGTTTTTAACAAAGTTTTCTTTTGTATCCTTTGTACATACGAAATTTTGTTCAGTCTTATAACGACTGCTGTTTACAAGGGCACGAGTTTTTGCATCGGTTGAAGCCATGATTGCAGGTACTGTTATAATTTGTGGAGGGAAGAATATAACAGATCCTTGAGTTTGCTTATCATTAGTTTTTGTTATACCAAGCAAATTGAATGCCTTTGTAGTGAAATTTTTTGCAGAAGTGACTGATTGTTTTACATCGTTTAATAAATTGTTGTACTTTACATTAGGTTTGTTGTTGCGAGCTTCAAGGGCAGCCTTTTTCTGACGTGCAAGTTCGGCATCCTTTGCCTGTTGTTCAAGGCGAGCCTTTTCTTGTTCAAGCTTTATCTTATTATCTTCTTCGATTTGTTTCTTTTTTACTTCGGCATCAGCTTGGGCTAGCTTTGCCTTTTCTTCTGCTTGTGCCTGTGCACGTTTAGCATCTTCCTGTGCCTTTTGTACTTCAAGCTTTTTTTGTTCTATTGCACGTTCCTGTGCATCAACCTTTGATAATTCTTCTTGGGCCTTACTTGAAGCGTAACCTGCGATATAGCTTGCACATTGGTATGGTAAAACTTGGTTTACCGCTTTAAGACAACCGGCGAATAAAGAACGATTTCCAATCTCGTTACTGCAAGTACCGGAAGAAGCACAGTTTGTTTGTATACAATCTTGGATAATGCTTTCGCATTTATTTGATTGATTACTTTTGAAACATCTTGCAAGACGTTTTGGACATTTGTCCGCATCAATTGTGAAATCAAGTTTTTCCGCATTGAATGAATTGAGGCATGCAATACATGCGTTTGTTACAGTAGAAGAAGATTTTTTCTTCTTTTTTGCGGCGTGGGAGTTTGTGGAAACAACAAAAGAACCGCATATTACTGCGACTAATAGCAAATTTAAACCTAAATTATGTTTTTTTGTTTGCACTTTTTCCCTCTTTTACTTTGAGTATTATAGCATAAATAATCTATGGGGTAAAGCGAAAAAATAAAAAAATACAGATTTTTTCAAACCTGTATTTTTTTTGTTAACTTTAAATAAAGATTTGTGTCGAAGAACTATTTCTTTCTTCCAACAACAATTTTGATTTTTGTTTTAGGAGCAGGAGCTTTTTTAGCAGATGCTTCTTTTCTTACCATAGGAATGATTTTTGCAACTTCAACCTTTTTTTCAACAGGTTTTGCAGCAACTTTTACTTCCTTTTTAGGAGCAGTTTTTTTTGCAACAGCTTTTTTAACGATTGCTTTTTTAACAGCTACTTTTTTTTCTTCTTTTTTAGGAGCAACTGTCTTTGGTGCAACAGCTTTTGCAGGAGCAACCTTTTTAGTAACAGGTTTCTTTGCAGCTACTTTTTTAGCAGGAGCTTTTTTTGCTGATTTTTTAGCAACAGCTTTTTTTGTAGCAGCAGGTGCAGATTTTTTTGCAACTGGTTTTAAAACTTCTTGTGTAAGTTCATAGATTTTTGTTGCTTCGTCCCAGATTTCCAAATCTTGTCCTTCTGGTTTACCGCGGTTAAGCCAAATGAAGTAAGCAGCTTCTTGAATATAATCGTGTTTAGATGTCATTTTTACCTCTCCTTATTTAAGTTAAATTTTTATCTCACAGGGTCATATTAGCACATAAATTTTGAAAATCTAGAGTTTTTTTTAATATTTTTAACTTTTTTTTATTGTTTAATTGCTTTTGCAAAAATTTTTAGTTATAGTTATTTCATATAGTTCAAACTTAGGAGAAAAAAATGGAAATAAATAAAAAGGAACTTCTTGATAATTTAACAAAGACAAAATCATCATATTCAAATGGTGTTTCAAAGGGACATACTGTTATGCCAAAGGCTGATGGTAAACAACTTATCGTTGGTAAAAATATTAAACTTACTGGTGCGATTGATGTTTGTGAAAGCTTGGTTGTAGAAGGTACATTGGAAGCAAATCTTAGTGGTGCAAAATATTTGGATATCGTTTATGGTGGAAGCTTTACTGGTAATGCAGAAGTTGAAGAAGCACACATCAGTGGTCTTTTCGATGGTGAACTTACTGTTACTGGTATACTTTATGTTTATGAAACTGGTGTTATAAAAGGAAAAATCAACTATGCAAATTTAGTAGTTGAAAAAGGTGGTGTATTGAAAGGTACTCTTAAAAATATTGATGGTGCAAAACCAAAAACTGCACTTGATTAATTCTTTTTGATATTTGGCCATCTTAACTCAGGTGATAGAGTGCCAAATTCGTAATTTGGAAGCCGTGGGTTTGAATCCCGCAGATGGCACCAACTTTTGGAAGGGAGGAATTTTAAAACCTCCCTTTTTATAAAGGAAAAAGTTATGGATAAAAATTTGTGGAAGGAAATTATTGATACTGTTGTTCCCTTAAAAAAGAAAGGGGGAAGGTTTGGTATGGAAATAAAGCCTATTACACAAAAAAAGAATGCGATGGATGATATAAGTGTTTCTTTTGTGTCGCCTGAAGATATAAAAGTTTTGAAACGCAGGCATATTATCGAATCTGATTTATCATTGGGTGATATTTCGCGTGTTGATAAAAGTATTATTAAGAATATTAAAAAGGGAAATTTTTCTGTTGATGCAAGATTAGATTTGCATGGAAAAACTTTGGAAAAAGCTTTTAATACTTTTGTGTCATTTGTAAATAATAATTACGAATTGGAAAACAGAAATTTGTTAATTGTTACGGGAAAGGGAAATCCTGAAAAAAATACTGGTATTATAAGAAAAAATTTCCCACTTTGGCTTAATAACGAATCGGTTAGAGATAAAATTTTGTATGTGAACTTTGCAAATATTTCTGATGGTGGGGATGGTGCGTTTTATGTATTTCTTAGAAGGAAAAAGTTTGTTTGATATATTTATAATTTAGTAAGCATTTAAAGGCTGTACCGTTTGCGAATTGTTTGGTACAGCCTTTGTTTTATTGATTATTATAAACCAAAGTCTTGGAGTTTTTCACCGCCCAAAACGTGTATATGAAAATGAGGTACAGATTGACCGCCAAAGTCACCTGTGTTTGCAACAAGACGATAGCCCGAATCGGCGAGCTTGTATTCATTTATTACAAAATTTATTGCATCCATAAGGTCGATTTTTTCTTGTATTGATGCATTTTTACCAAATTGTGTGTATGATTCATATTCTCCTTTTGGCATAACAAGAAGGTGGCAAGGAGCCTTTGGATACAAATTTTTTATAACCAATGCATTGTCATTTTCAAAAATAGTTGTTGAAGGAGCTTCTTTATGTATAATTTTGTAGAATATATTTTCTTTACTGTATGTCATATTTCCTCTCTTTTTTGTTTGTAATTTTCTTATTTTATTATCTCTTTAAAAATTTTTCTCTTTTTAGTTGATTTTTTTATTTCTGTGTTATATTGTTTTACGTAGGACATATTTCTTAGGGAATATTTCCTTATAACAAATAAAAATAATAACAAGCCAAGAGGAGGCAGCTATGTCTAATGATATAAAAAGAGAGGATGTTATGTCAATGGAAAATAAAGAAGTAAAAGAAATGACATCTAGTGGTTTGCTTGATGCATACATTGGAAAAAGACTAAGATTACGCAGACTTATGTTACAAATGAGTCAGGATGAGTTGGCTGCAATTATTGGTGTTACATTTCAACAAATTCAAAAATATGAAACTGGTGATACAAAAATAAGTTCAAGTCGTTTGTTCGTTTTTGCAAAAGTTTTGGGTGTTGATATTAATTTCTTCTTTACAGGACTTGAAGCTGAAATACCTAATTATAAAAAGTTTGAAAAGAGTATTGGTCGTGTTTCAGAAGAAGTTGTTAAATTTGATCCTATGACTTCAAATGAAACATTAGATCTTGTAAATAAGTATTGGAAATTAAAGACTCAAGAAAAACGTGATCTTCTTTCAAGATTCCTTTGCACTATGCTTTAATCAATACAAATTATTTCGTTAAGATTTGTTGTATCGATTAAATCTTTGTATACTGGAAGATTGATATATCGTTGAAGATGATCAGTTCTGATTTTACAAAGTTCCAGTTGTTTTTTAGTGGTGGAGTAAATTTCATCGAATCTGGCTTTAAGATTTTTGAAATTTTCTTTATTGCTAAGCAACTGGTTTTTGTTTGCTGTATCAATTAAATTTTTTGTAATAGAAAACATCTTTATCTGGTTGGCATAGATATCTTTTATATTATTGCTTTTTGTTTTTGTAAGAACATTTATGTAAACGATATCTTTTAATGCCTTTTCATTATGTATGATTATACCCTTAATCATATTTATTGCTTCGGGAATGATACTGCTTTTTGTATTAAGATATTGTATTTGGCTATATCTAGCCTTGTAAAGAGCAGCCTTTATAGTGTTTGCCCTGTATATAGGAATATACGATAGAATAAGCAATATTATTGCAATGGATAATATGGTTATTATTTTATACAATTTAATGCTGTTTATATTATTTAAGTAATTTATTTTGTTTTCCATTTTTATTCCTTCCTATTTAAAATCATTATACATTATAAAAAAGATATTTTCTATATAAAGTTTTTCTTTTCTTTTAGTCTTTTTTAGTGTATTATTTTTTTGTGAGGGAAAAATGAGAATTTTATCAAAAAAATGTTTTAAAAAAGTTTCTGGTGGTGCGGTTATGCTTCAGGTTCTTTTGGGACTTGGACTTATGGTTATTATGTCACCTATGATTTTTACACAAATAAAAAAGTATAATGAAGAAGTTAAAAGAGAAGAAGTTGTTAATCATTTGGAGTCATGGCAAAAGGCGGCTTCTTCATTCGTCGTTTTTGAAAAGGATAGAGTTGGTGCAGTTCCTGAGGGAACAAGTACATGGGAGGGTGATAGTTTAAAAAATCTTCTTCGTGATTATATGGGAAGTGCTTCTGTGCCTACTACAAATGGATTTGGTCAAAGATATGCTTTGATTACTATAAGACATGGTGAACAGATAGAAGCTGTTGTTTATGCGTATGATGGTGGTTTGGATAAATTAACACTTAATGGTATTGGTCAGTTCTTGTTTGATAAGGGGGCCGTTATGGATGATGAAGGTGTTATTTTAAGTGATTTAAAATTATCGAATGATTTGACTAATTTTCTTAAGACAAAAGTTAGTGCACCATTGGGAAGTTCTGGTGGTGGTTTGTTATTTATGTATGTTAGTGATGCTTTCTTTACATCGGATTATTTGCATATTGCACCTATGCCTGGATCTTCGGAAAGGGCGTCTTTGGTTAATACTATGATTGTTGATTTGGATATGGGGGGAAACAGTATTGGTAATGTGAAAAATTTCTATGCTACTGCATTGGAAGGTTCAAATGCTTATGTGAACGATTTATCTGTTTCTGATTTAGAGTTTAAATCTCCATCTACTGTTAATGGAAATTTTGAATATCAAAATATTGATGGTATAAGTGGTAATGAATTTCCTGCAAAAACTATTGATGGTGCGATTGAAGAATCAAGTCATAGAGTAGAAGTTGAAGATTTGACTGTGGATGATGCAAATTTAAAAAAAGTTTATATCGAAGATGGTGAATTGGAAACAAAAGATTTATCAGCAAAAAACTTTTATGTTCGTGGTGACGTTAAGGTGAATAATGGTTGGAATAATAATATGATTATAAATAGTATTACTGCGAATATTTTCTCTTCAGAAAATGGAAATTTAACAGATAATATTTCAACTATTGTTTTGGATCCACCTTTGGTTACGTCTGATAAAATTGAAGACAGTTTCATTTATGTTGGTTCTTATACAAAGGATGCTTCTACTGGAGATGTTACATATAGTACTTCTGAAGGTGGTGATGCGCTTATTTTGAATTTAGCCGGTGTTTCAGAAGTAAATGATATTTGTTTTGGTACTGCTACTCATGGTACATATATTAATAATGATGTTAATAAACCGAATCCAAATTGTTTGTCAGGAAGAATTGTAAAAATTTACAATGAATTGATGGCTAATGTCGCTGATTATATTGAGGCCGCACAAGCAAAAGAAGATGCAAAAAAGAATGGATAAAAATGGTTAAAAGAAAAGTAAAATATTATTTAAAAGATGTTGTCGGTGCTTCGCTTATGGAAATAATTTTCGTTTTGGGAATTATGGCGGTGCTTGCTCCGGTTGTTATTAAATTTGCATTCAAAGATTTAGCAGATGTTAGGTATTTAAACCTTGCAAAACAATTAAAAGAACTTGTTAAGGCTTTGACTGCCTATACTTCTTCGGAACGAGATAATTGGACAGGTGCATCGGGTGAAGTAAAACTTACTGATTTATCAAAGTATGGATTGGAAACTGTTGTTGATGAAAATTTATTAAATAATCTTTCATTAAAGTATGTTAAGGGTGATGATGATAGTATCGTTCTTTACGGTGTGGTTGATATGACCCCGTTTAAGTTGGATGCTATTTCATTTAATAAAACTTTACTTTATGCAGAAAATAATATTGGTTATGTTGTAACTGGAGAAAAGTGTGGTGATTGTTCATCATCTTACTGTGCGTGTTCGATTAACGGAAATTGGGGTGTGAATTATTCAGAAGTTGCAAAGGATGGATCTTCACCTTCGGATGGTAAAAGATTGGCTGTTGTTCGTATTGATGATTCATTGTTGGAAAAGGAATTCGAATCGTCGATATATCTTTACAGAAATAAAAGTGGTGCCGGACTTAATGAAATGGGACGTGATTTGTTTTTGGGGGATGATGGTAAACCTGTGGCACAGTTACATGATGTAAAAAATGTTAAAGATTTAAATGTAAGGACTGTGGCTGGATTGGCTCAAACAACAGAAGGTTCAACAAGTGTTAATTATTTACCTTTGATGAAGGCAAAGAAGGGTTCTGTGGCAGGAGAGATTGAAGTGAAAGGTTCCATTTATTTTAAGCAGGTTGCCGACCATTCGTGGAATTTTACATCTGCAAAACTTCTTGTTCCAGAAATAATATTCAAAGAGGTAACGGTACTTGGAAATTTTGTTGCAGATAATGCATTGTTATTGGTTTTAAGTTTGGGTAATTATAAACCTCAAATTAAGGTGGCTGGATTAACATCTTTTAATCAAATTGATTTACAGAATTTAGAGTTTACAAATTTAATTTCTGATGACATGAATAAACTTAATATTTATGGTTTGGAACATCCGGAAGGTTCAATGAATTTTGTTGAAGAAAAAACTTCAAAATCAAGGTTTAAGGTGGAAGCTCCGAATATTGAAGTTCAAAATATGAATGCAAAAATTCTTAATATCAATAGTAACTATGTGAGTGCTGGAAAGTTCGATCTTAAGTCTGGAAAAATAAGACATACTGTAAATTCCGCACCTACTATTACTGTATATGATATAAAAGGTACATCAGGTAAACAAATTTGGAGTTTGTTGAGTAGTTTTGATAACGGAAATACTAATATTAGAACCAAAATAAATGAATATAAATCAAGCTATTAATTAGGAAAATATGATGAAAAAAAATAAAAGTGTTAGTGGTGGTATTTTATTGGAAGTTATTTTTATGCTTGCGATAATGGTGGCTATATTTCCGTTTATACAACGTGATGCCAAAAGACGTTCTGATACTTTAAGAAACCAGATGATTGTTCGTGATTTGATTAAACTTAAAACTGCGGTGGAAAATTATTTGAAACGTCAACCAACATTTGAAAAAAATCTTATCGATATTAGTTTTGATGATTTGTATGAAAGTGGTTTGGATAAAGCTTTTCAAAAAAAGAATGTTCTTGGCCAGGAATATAAGGTTAGGGTAAAGCTTTCACAAGATGATAATAAAAGAACAGTTTATGATGCGATTGTTATTGCAACAGGTGAAAAAAATATTCCTACAATGCGTATAAAAGATATTGTGAAAGAATCAAAAGGTTATGCTGGTTATGTCGAAGATGGTCTTGTTTATGGTGCGGATTGGCAACTTGCTGTTGCTCCATGGAATGAGGATAGAAATGATATTGATAAAACTTCTATTGTTGTAAAGACTGGACTTTCTCGAAAGGAATATAAGTTCGTTTCAAAAAAAGCTGGTATTGGTTCATCAACTATGGAAACTGATTTGCATATGAATATGCAAAGTATTTACAATGCAAGAAATTTATTTATTGGTGGTTTTTTAGAGTTAGGTAGTTTTAATTTAAAGGGTAGTGATGGTGCTATTAAATCTGAATTTAACGATATCGCGATTGGCGGAAGTGAGGCTGATGAAACAGGTGAAGCAGCGGATGTTGCAAAATTGTCTCTTTCAAATGGTGATATGACTGTGCTTGGGCAATTGATATTTCCATTGGGACTTCAGATGTCGAATCTTTTGTTTTCGGATGATACTTTGAAAACAGTTATGTTACAAAGATATTTAACTGTGAATGGTAATTTGGATTTTAATGGTGTTTCAAATTGTCTGTTGGAAGATCCTGCACCAGAAGCAACATATGAGTATGCAAGTACTGATTGTAATAAATTAAGATTTTCGAAAACTATAAATTTAAAAATTCCGGCTGTTTCTGGTGAAACAATTATGTTTGTTACTAATTTATTATCATTTGATACAAGTATGGTTTCAAATATTTTAAAGATTAATAATTTAAGTGTTCGTTCATTTGATAGTGATAAAAATTTTTCAAATAGTTCAATGCCTGCATTGAAGTTTAATAAAGTTACTGTTCAGGGATCTGGTGCATATAAGCTTGAAGGTTCAACTATTGGTTTGAATGATATTGTTGTTAGAGATGTTAATGCTGCATTGATAGCTACTAGTGGTAGTGCAACTGGTGTAAAGAAAATTGGTGGTATTGATATTACTGAAAAGACTCCGCTTTCTATTGTGTTACGTGCATTGTATTATGAGTATGGAGATGTGTATAAGTTGGTTACTGCTGATTATCCTCAAGGTGCTTTACGTTTTCTTCCATGGCATCTTGAACTTAATAGACGTTGTGAGTATGCATCTAATGCTGAAAGTACATGTAGTGGTTGGTATTAATGAGTTGGAGATTAGTTTTATTATGGGCGGGGCTGTGAATGCTCCGTTTTTTTTATTTGCTATTGGTAATGTTGGAAAAGTTTTTTAAGCTTTTATACTTAAAATAAAAAACACCAGAAAAATATCTGGTGGTTTTTGTCTTTTTTTATATTTTTTATTCGTGTGTTAAGGAAAGTTTTGATTGTTCAGTTTCAATTGCTGATACCAATTTTGTTTGGAATTCCTCACGTGAAAATTCGGATGGTTTTATTGGTGGAAGAATGTGAACTTCTATTGTTCCAGGATATTTAATAAAACCGTGTTTTGGCCAAAATACACCAGAATTCATAGCGATTGGTAAAACTTCTACATCTTTTAATGCCTGTATGATAACGCTTAATCCAGATTTGTAATTTGGTTCTGCACCTGGTTTTGTACGGGTACCTTCTGGGAAAATTATTACGTTATATTTTTTAAGGCGTTTTGCAAAGCTTGCACGCAAACTTTTAATCATTTCTTTGTTTCCATGACCTCTGTTTACTGGAATATTTTTTGTTTTAATCATTGCAATTCCGAAAAGTGGGATGAATGCAAGTTCGCGTTTATACATGAATACGCATGGCTTAAGGAAAAGTTGATATGCGAATGTTTCCCATGCGGATTGATGCTTTGATGCAAAGATTACTGTTTTGTCTGTTGGAATATTTTCCAATCCTGTTACATGATACTTTAATCCGCAACATATTTTAAGAAGGAACATTGTGCTTCGGCACCATATTCTTGCAGTTATGAATGTAACCTTTGATGGAAGAATTGATGTGAAAACTGCGGATATGCAAAATATTACTGCAGTAATCATAAAAAGTATGAAGTAAATTGTTGAACGAGCAATTAAAATAAATTTTTTCATTATAAAACTCCTTGTATTCTTAATGCTGTTTTTGTTTCTAAACCTGTTAAGTTCCAGATATAGGTTAATATGTATTTGTTGTATTCACTGAAAACCAAACCAAGCATATGTGTATTAGTTAATGTCTTAATTCTGCTTTGTGAAAAAGAAATTGGGTGGTATATTATTGCTGTTTTGGAAAGGTATTTTTTGAAAAGTAATTTTGACCTTGGCATATGATAGAATGATGTTATCAAACGAACGGTATTAACATTATTCTTTTTTACCCATATTGCACTTTCCAATGCATTTTCGATTGTGTTTTCTGCCTTTCCGGTAGATATCCTTGATTTCAATGCTTCAGGGGAAAAGTTTAACTTTCCTTCTTTTTGCAAATTTATTATTGTTTTATCAATGAGTTTTGAAAGTGGGGATTGAAGGTATACACCAGAGATGAAAAGTTTAGGAGAGTTACCTTTGTTTAATTCTTCGATACTGTCTGTAATTCTTCGTGTTTCGCCGGTAAGCACGATTATTGCATCGGTTTTTTCGTTGGTGTATTCTTGTTCATATTCAAGGGTTAGGGCGAAATATATGAACCCAAGCAAGTATATACCAATTCCAAAAAGAATATAGAGTATATATTTTTTTGCACGAAGTTCGGATTCAGAAATTTCTTTTTTGGGTTTAAAACCTTCTTTGTATTTTTCGATTTCCATTTTATACCATTTTGTTAAGTTCTTTTCTTATGGTAAGCATTGCGCTTATCTTTGCTATTATACCAGCAATAATTGGAATTATCAACATTTGTAAATATACATAGCTGGAGAATTCAAAATTTGCAATTATACCGTCGCTTATATCCTTTGAAATAGTTTTCATTATCATAATGATTATACAGGAAATAACATATCCGATTGATCCACCAGATATGGCAAGAATCATCATCTGTCTGGAAAATTGTGTGGATATGTATTTGTTTGTTGCACCAACCATATGCATAATGTTTATAACTTTTTTATTTATATTAAGTCCGGATTTTGTTGCATATGAAATTGTTACTGCTGTTGTTAATAAAATTAAAACTATTATCATACCAAGCAAGGTTTGGACTGCGGATATTGTGTTTTTTAAATCGTACATCCATGTTTCGTATGTTTCTAACTTTATTAAAGAAGAATATTTTTTTATTTCCGAAGTTAATGTCTTTGTATTAAGAGGTATTACATTAGATGTTTGCACAGAAATAATTCGTGGAAGTGGAATATCAATTTTATCACCAATCCATGGTTTTAAAAGATTTATGGTTTCACTTCTGGTCATGGCATAGTATGATTTCACACCAGGAGTTTGTTTAAGGATTGTTGTTATATTATTAATTCTTTCCTCTATTTCTTGGGATGGAATTTTTGCACTCATATCAGGAAGAACCTGTATAGTAAGGTTGTTGTTCATATGATTATTCCAATCTTTTGCAAGATTATTTCCGATAAGTGCAGTTGCAAATGTTATTGATGCAACAAACACCATAAATGCAGTTATGAATGGAAGAAAGTTTTTATTTAAATCTGTTTTAAAAGCTATATCTGTTTTTAACATTTTATACCCTTGTTAAATTACCATTTTCAAGGTGCAAAACCGGAAAATGAAATTGTTTTATAAGATTTGTACTGTGTGTTGCGATTATTACAGTTGTACCCATTTTATTTAATTCCAAAAATAGAAACAAAAGTTTTTTTGCCATATCTTCATCAACATTTCCTGTTGGTTCATCGGCAATTAAAATATCTGGATTATTTATAACTGCACGGGCAATAGCAACTCTTTGTTGTTGACCACCAGATAAAAGCTTTGGTTTTGTATTTATGAAATTTTTTAATCCGACCCATTCAATAAGTTCGGGAACGTGGGTTTGGATGTATCTTTCACTTCTGCCAACGATACGAAGAGGAAGTGCTACGTTGTCAAGAACAGAAAGATGATCAAGAAGGTGGTAATCTTGGAAAACAATACCAATACGGCGACGGATGTGAGCCATATCCTCCTGTTTTATATTATCAATGTCTTTGCCGAAAATTTTTACTTTTCCACGAGTTGGTTTGTGGGCAAGATGTAATAATTTTAGTAATGATGTCTTTCCGGCACCACTTGCACCAGTAAGAAAGTAAAAATCTCCAGGTTTTAACTCAAGATTTATGTCTTTTAATACTTCAGGACCAGCATTATATCTTAATCCAGCATTTTGAAGACTTATGATAGGTTTTGTTGAATCACTTTGTGTTTTTGGCATTTTATTTCTCCCTAATGAATTCTATCATACAAAATTTTTAATAAAATACAAATATTTTATTTTTATAAATTGAAAAATTAATATCTTTGATTTATACTTTGTCTTGTTAATTAGCTATAAAAGGGGTTTATTATGATTATAGAATGTCCTAAATGTAAAACAAAATTTGAAGTTGCTGACAGTGCTTTTGTTAATGGTGAAATGAAATTTCAATGTTCAGAATGTGCTTTTATCTGGAATGAACGTATTGAAAAGGCAAGAAAGCTTGAAAGTTCTGATAAGGTAGAAGTTAAGGAAGATAAACTTCCATCTATTTTGACAGATGAAGAAGAAAAAGTTTCACAGAAAAAAGTTTTGCCTTTTTTATCAATGTTCAATGCTAAAAATTTATTGGTATTTTTTATGGCAGTTGTGCTTTTTGTTATAATTTTTGTTATTGGTGGATTTGTTATGGATTCATCATCTTCAAAGGAAGGCGGAAATGTTTTTGAAAATGTTGATAAAAAGGAAAAGGCAAATGATTTATATGTTGAGATTGTGAAGCCTTTGACCCTTACAAAAGAAGGAACAAATGAATATATTATTATTCGTGGTTTCGTTTATAATCCAACAAATAAAAAGATGCGTGTTCCAAAACTTGTTATCCGTTTGGAAAATCGTGATGAAAGAGTTCTTCAGGAACAAGAAAGAGAAATTGAAAAGAAAGTTCTTGCTCCTCTTGAAAAAACTGACTTTATGTTCAAGGTATTTAAGTTTTCATCACAGGTTGCAAGGGTAAAAGTTGATTTCGTTGATGAAAATAAAATTTAACTGAATTAGAAAGGTGATAAAATGAAAAAAATATTTTTTCTTTGTTTGGGACTTTTGATTTCAAATGTTTCTTTTTCACAATGGTCTAATTGGTTTAGGGTTTCGGATCAACAATATAAAATTTATGTGGAAAGTGATGATAATTTGACTGTGACACAGGGGTATTATTTAACAAATTTTCCATGCTATGGTCAGTATAATCAGGAATACTATAAAACTATTGTTGGAAAAAATATGATTACCCTTTTTTGTTTGCAACCACCAACAGAAATTTATCTTAGCTATATTACCCGTCCTATTGGTGCATTTGTTTCAAGGAATGTGAAGGCAGATGGATATATGATTTGTCCTGTTAATATTAAGGGTAGTATTGCTCAGGGGGTTATTCCAAGGATGCAGGTCAATATTTCTGATTGCAAGAAGGTGAATATTGATGGAAATGCAAACAAAGATATTATTCAAAAGTATGATGGTGTAGAATTATAATGGAAAATGTTTTTGATTTTGAAGTAGCAGAAGAATTTAATGGCTATCGTCTTGATAAATGGTTGGCTGTGGTTATGCCTGATTTTTCCAGATCAAAGATACAACAATTTATAAAAAAGGGTTGTGTTTTAAAGGATGGCGTTTCTGTTGATATTGGAAAGATTGATGTTAAGGCTGGGGAAATATATCATATCAATGTGCCAGAAGAAAAGGTTGAAACTTCTATGAATCCGGAAAATATTCCGCTGGATATACTTTACGAAGATGATGATATTATCGTTATTAACAAACCTGTTGGTATGGTTGTTCATCAAGGTGCAGGTGTGAATAGCGGGACTTTGGTTAATGCTCTTCTTTATCACTGTAATGGAAAGCTTGCAAATGTTGGTGGTGAAGTTGGTAGACAGGGGATTGTTCACAGATTGGATAAGGATACCAGTGGTGCGATGATGGCTTGTAAAAGTGATAAGGCATATCAGGTTATGCAAAAGCAATTTGCTGATCATTCTGTTAAACGTGAATATTATGCTTTGTTGTGGGGTATGCCAAATCCTATAAGTGGGCGAATCGAGAAAAATATTGCACGAAATCCTCATTCAAGGCAAGAGATGACAGTTGTTGTTGATGGTGGAAAACCTGCGATTACAAATTATGAAACATTAGAGGTGTTTAGTGGTCCAAAGTTTAAGCCTCTTGCTCTTGTAAAATGTTTGTTGGAAACAGGTAGAACTCATCAAATTCGTGTGCATATGGCAAGTATTGGAACTCCTATTTTAGGGGATAGTGTTTATGGCAATCCTCAACGTCATATTACTCAGGTTGAAAATGAAGATGTAAGAAACTTGCTTATGAAAATTAATCGCCAAATGCTTCATAGTAAAAATATAGAATTCAGTCATCCTATAACTGGTGAAAAGATGAAGTTTGAAACAAAGCTTCCGGATGATATGCAAGAAATTATTGATTTTTTCAGAGGAGAATAAAAAATGGAAATGATTCAAAAAGTTGGAAATATGGGTGTTAATTTTGTTAAGGCTGTATTTCAATTTATACTTTTTTTGATACAGACTATTCATAATTGGTTTTCGCCACCATATTATCCAAAGGTGTTTTTGAAAAACTTTATCGAAATTGGTTTTTATTCACTTCCTGTTGTGTCTTTGACTGCACTTTTTGCAGGTATGGTTTTGGCACTTCAAAGCTATTCTGGATTTTCCAGCTTTTCAGCCGAAGGTGCGGTTGCAACAGTTGTTGAAATCGCGATTACAAGGGAGCTTGGCCCTGTATTTGCAGGCTTGATGGTTGCTGGGCGAATCGGTGCAACTATGGCTGCAAGTATTGGTACAATGAAGGTGACAGAGCAGATTGATGCTCTTAAGACTTTATCAATGAGCCCGTTTAAATATATCGTTTCACCAAGGGTTTTGGCCGGAATTTTGGTTATGCCATTGTTGGTGCTTATTGCGGATATTATTGGTGTGTTTGGTGGCTTTTTGGTAAGTATTCACGAACTCGGCTTTAATCCATACGTTTATATAAAGGATACATATAACAGTATGAAGATGATGGATTTGACAATAGGTGTTGCAAAGGGTGCAACCTTTGGTGCGATTATTACATCTATGGGATGTTATTATGGATATTATACCGAAGGTGGTGCCGATGGTGTTGGAAAAGCAACAACAAATGCGGTTGTGTATTCCTCGATACTTATATTGATTTTTAACTATGTACTAACTGCGGTATTCTTTTAAGAGAGGTGCAATATGACAGTTGAAAAAGAACCTGTAATAGAACTTAAAAATGTATACAAATCTTTTGGTCAGAAGTATGTGCTTCGTGGTTTGGATTTGACTATATACAAGGGTGAATCGGTCGTACTTTTGGGCCAAAGTGGTATGGGTAAATCGGTTAGTGTTCGATTGATGCTTGGCCTTATGGATGCGGATAGTGGTAGTATAAAAATTAATGGAAAGGAAATTACAAACTTTTCCGAAGAAGAATTTTATGAAAATAATCGAAAGATTGGAATGCTTTTCCAAAATGGTGCCCTTTTTGATAGTATGAGTGTTTGGGAAAATGTTGCGTTTTCACTTCTTAATATTGATAAAATGAATCCTGAGGAAGCAAGAAAAATTGCGATTGAGAAGTTAGAGGATGTAGGATTGCCGGCAAAGGTTGCAAATATGATGCCGGATGAACTTTCGGGTGGTATGAGAAAAAGAGTAGGGCTTGCCCGTGCGATTGCTGATAATCCGAATATTATTTTCTTTGATGAACCTACAACTGGGCTTGATCCAATTATGTCTGATGTTATTAATAATCTTATTGTTCGTTGTGTAAAGCAGTTGGGGGCAACGGCGCTTACCATAACTCATGATATAAATTCTGCGCGAAAAATTGCGGACAGAATTGTGATGCTTTATGACGGAAAGATTATTTGGAGTGGTAAGCCAGAAGATTTGGATAATCCGAAAAACGAGTATGTTGAGCATTTTGTGAAGGGGATTTCGTTATAATTTTTTTGTATAAAATTTTCTTGTTATATTGCCAAAATTGTGATATAATAAGCTTAGTATTCATAAGAAAAGGAGAAAAAAATGTCTATATTCAAGTTTTTAACAAAAAAATCTACACTTCTTTGCTTGGGACTTTTGGTTCTTTTAACATTTGTTCCAGTTGATGTTTGGGCTGCTAATGGTCAATATGGTGGTGGTGATCCTTCTAAAACAGGTCCTTTTACTGCATTTTTGTGGCGTGCTGCTAAATTATTCATGCAAACAAGAAATGCTTTGTTCGTTTTGGCTGCATTTGCATTTATTGCTTATGCTTGGACTGCAATTCAAAAAGGTTCTGTTGAATGGGAAAAAATGTTTTATCTTATCGTTGGATTAACAATTCTTGGTGTTGCTGGTTGGGTCGTTTCCTATATGGCAAATCCAGGTGAAGCAGATAATGTTGTTACAACATATCAAAACCTTGGTAATACTGACGGTTGGGATTAAACTTTATATTAAGAAAAATCAACCTCCCGCTGGGAGGTTTTTTTATACCGTTATTAGTCTTTATTTTAAGAATGGGGAATTACTTCATAAACATATTAACTATATCTTGGATATGGCCGATTTCGATAATTTTTACATTTTCTGGTGCGGTATATTTTTTCTTTACCGATTTGGGAAGAAGTATTTTTTTGAAGCCAAGTTTTACAGCTTCTTTTATTCTTTGTTCGGTAAAGCTTACACCACGAATTTCGCCAGAAAGTCCAATTTCACCGAATATAGCCATATCTGCCGGTGCAGGTACATTATTTTTTGATGACATCAATGCAACCGCAACTGCCAAATCTCCGGCAGGTTCAGTAATCTTTAATCCCCCTGTGATGTTTAAAAATATATCGTATGAATAAAATTCCTGGTGTGCACGTGCATCAAGAACTGCAGTTATCATAGAAAGCCTTGACATATCATATCCAACAACGGAACGTTTTGCATTTCCATAATTTGATGATGATACAAGAGCCTGTATTTCCAAAAGTATTGGTCTGGTTCCTTCCACACCGGCAAATACTGAATTTCCAGAAATATTTCCCCTACGTTCAGCCAAGAAAAGAGCAGATGGATTTTCAACTTCGGTTAAGCCCTTATCTGTCATTTCGAAAACACCAATTTCATCGGTTGGGCCATAACGATTTTTAACGGATCTTAAAATACGGAAATGATGGCCACGTTCACCTTCAAAATAAAGAACGGTATCAACCATATGCTCCAAAACCCTTGGGCCGGCAAGCGAACCTTCTTTTGTAACATGCCCAATCAAAAACAAAGCAAAATTTTTAAGTTTTGCAAGACGGATGAGTTCATTCGCACAGCTTCGAACCTGAGATATTGTTCCTGGTGCAGATTCGATACTATCCAAAAACATTGTTTGAATAGAATCAATTACCACAACTTTTACATCATCTTCTTCTTTAAGTGTTGCAACAATGTCGCGAATGTTTGAATTTGCGGCAAGATTTACAGGTGCATCCTGTAATCCCAAACGAATGGCACGCATACGAACCTGATTAACAGATTCTTCACCTGTTAAATAAAAAGCCTTTCCACCGTGATTTGCGATATAAGATACAGTTTGAAGAAGAATTGTTGATTTTCCAATTCCAGGATCACCACCGACAAGAACAACTCCACCGGCAACCAAACCACCACCCAAAACACGGTTAAGTTCTTTTATACCGCATTCTGTACGTGGGAAATCTTCCACCTTTCCGTTAAGACCTTGGAACGATAATTTTATCCCACCAACACCAGCAGTAAGTCCAGTTGGAACAGAACTTTGTTCATCCCTGACTTCTATAATAGAATTCCAAGAACCACAGGCATCACATTTACCGGCCCAACGAGAATATTTTGTGCCACAATTTTGACATTCAAATAAAGTTTTTGACTTCATAAAAAAATCCTACCTTTTACAGGGTAGGATAATATTTTTTTTCATTAGTGTCAATTAAAAGAAATAATTCTTTTATTCTTCCGTTTCTGAAGTATCTGATGTGTCCGCATTTTCAGTATTTTCAGAATTTTCTGTATCTACATCATCCTTTGATTTTTCACTTTTTAAACAAATAGAAAGTTCAGCACTTTTCAAATCTTCTCTGTAAACAGGTGTTGTCTTTTTATCAATAGAAATATCATATCCATCAACATAAAGAGCGCCGGTAAGTTCATCCAAAGCCATATTGTATGCCTTTTGTTGGCAATCAGTTAAAACTCGTGTTGGGATTCCATCAATTTCTGTACCTTCTAATTTAGAAAGGCCTGCAACTCCTGATATAATAGCAGGAATTATTTTTTTTAGTGGACTGTCTGTTATAACATCAAAGTAAACTTCTGATTCTGAAGCATTACCATAATCAATTTTAAAATTTTTAATTCCGGCATTTTTTAAAGCTTCTTCTATATTAACAAATCCAATATATTTTCCTTCTTCGTTGTAAAGTGACTCTGAAGAAATTACATATTTATAAGCAACTAAATTTTCAGGAAGTTTCATTACACATTTACCGCAAGCGTATCCAGTTAATTCCTGAACAGAAGATGCCTTTACCATACCAGACAAAGATAACAAAACAGAAACAAATAATAATACTTTTTTCATATTAATCCCCCCTTTGAAAAAATTATGTCCTTGGGTGTAAACCAAAGTACAAAAAGAAGAAAACACTAAAGATGTTAAAAAACAGACTTTTATTCACAATTTTCCCCTCTTATTGTCCATATTATAGTATATTTTTAGATATTTGTAAATAACTTATTGACTTTTTATTAAAATAATGTATGATTTATCGGTATTGGGAAGATGGCTGAGCGGTCAAAAGCAACAGACTGTAAATCTGTCGACATTATGTCTACCTAGGTTCGAATCCTGGTCTTCCCACCATTTTGTGGGAATGTGGCGGAATTGGTAGACGCGGCGGACTCAAAATCCGCTGGTTGCAAGACCTTGAGAGTTCGATTCTCTCCGTTCCTACCAAATTTTTCTTAATTATTTAATAATCAACATTGTTGTTTTTTTTTAAGATTTTTGGGGAAAATTTTTATCCCCATTGACAATTTAATAATTTTAATATAAGATTCTATTGTAATAACAACTTATCATGGAGGTGTTATTATGAGATACGTTAAATTCGATAAAACAAATTCCAAAAAATCTTTTGTTGATGTTATGCTTGGCAAAATGCTTAGTGATGTAGAGCAGAAACTTTCTGATATGGAAGAAGTTTCTATAAAAGAAGGTAATCAAAATTGGAAAAAATCAAAACTTGCCATAATTCTTTTGAATATGAAAAGAATAATTCAAAAAATTTTGGATTTAAGAAAGGAAAAAAGAAACTTTCCAGAAAAGGAAAAATCTTTGTCTTTAAAAATAAAGCAACTTATGCTTCAACTTAAAATTACATCGAAACTTGCAAATGACGAAATACAAATTCAAAAGGAAAGAGATGACCTTTTACTTAAGCAAAAGCAAAAAGTACTTACTCCTTTTGAAATAAGACTTATTGAACAAATGCAACAAAGAGCAATGTAGAAAATTTGTTAAGTTGTAATTCCGAACTCGCAACTTGATGGGAAAAAGTTTTGAAGTAAGAATATTTGTATGGTTTTAACGCTATTTTTCTAACTTTTCTAAAAGTCAGTCTTTTTGCTATTCTACAGGTTTCTAATCTATTTCGGATAACCGAAAACAACCATAAAAAATCATCTATTTACTAAAAAATCAAAAGGTTAAAAGTTTAATCATTCTTTAAAAGAAATCTTTATTTAAATTAATCTTCTGTATAATCTCTGTATTCATCATCTTTTATTTTATAATACATATCATAACTAAGATTAGGCGATTCACATTTTTCTTTATTTTCACCATAGTTAGATAAAGCACATTCTTTATCATAATCCATGCTAATATTAATTTTTTGTGAAAGTTTATGATTAATATCAAATACCTCATCTGGATAATAAAATAATTGTATTTTTACATACTGATTAACATCATCTTTTAAAATTCCAAATTTACCAAAACATTTTAATAATAATATGTTATTATACTGCTCTGCTTTTTCACATTTTCCTTTTATCCAATCTAGTTCTATTGATAAATCTTTATTTAATTTAAAATCATCATGTCTCCCAATTGAATCTCTCCAAGCACCAATATAATCTTCTAGATCAAATTTTATTTTTGAAGAATATGATGAACCATAAAAACGTTCATATTCATCTTTGTTATCAATTTGTATAGATAATGGCTGTTTGGCACATATACATGATGATATAATGCACATAAAAAAAATATTTATTATTACTTTCATTTTTAATCTCCTTTAGTTGCTTTTAAAAATTGTTGTTGTATCCACTTATTTCTCCATATCATACAAACAACTAGATGCGTATTCTGTAGGGGTTATTCCCTCTAAATCATAAAATATAGCAGAAATATTAAATTCTGTAAAATCTAAATCATCATATACTATATATAAATCACCTAAATCTTTATTATATAATTCTTTTAAATATTCTGGCCATTGAAATAATTGTTTATTGCTATATTTTACATATATTGGATTGTTAATACTTTCACTTTGTATTGAATATTTACTATCTATAATATTGTGAATAAATTTTTTGTCTGAGAATTCAATAGATTTTCCAATAATTACCTTATGTTGATTACAATCAGTACATACAGTACAATTTGAAAATCTAACATCTGAAATTTTATATCTTTTGGATATATCAACACGTTGCTGTGCAAATACCAAAGGAGTACAACTACATAATATCAAAGTAAGAATTATAACCAATTTATTTTTCTTTAATTTTTTTAATTTCATATTTATCTCCATTATATATGTTGAGTTCTTATTTTCCTCTATCGACTAACCCAGGTATTATATTACCTTTAAAATCACGTGTATGAAATAACATATTTAACTATTACTATTTTCTTTAACATTGATTCTAAAACGGCACGCTCTACATTGAGTATTATAAAAATATCTTTCTAACTTATCTTTTTCCAATACTTTAATATTTGATTTAAAATAAATATTTCCTTTTTCATTAGGAATTTCATAAATGTAATATTTTATAAATGGATATGATTCAAAAAATGTATAAATATCATTTATATTTTCTATCTTATTTTTTTTAATTGAATCATTTACAAATAAAACAGCATTTTGTATTTTTCTTTCTATATAATTTTTATGAAAATCATTAACCATAAAAAATTTTACATCTTTTTTATCTTCATCAACAACTAATTTGCCCAAATAATAAATATTATTTGAATCATTACATTGCTTACAATCTTTATTAAAAATATTTTGATTTTCAGCCCATATATAATGATATTCTTTTATATTATCTTCTGCTTTTACCACTATATTAATTACCAAAAATAGAAAAAATACTATTAAAAATTTTTTAAAATATGTTCTCATTTTTATTTGTCTTATATTGTTATCAAATATTCTTCTTTTATGATTGTATTTTTTATATGGAATGTTTTCAAGAAAAAAACCGTCCACAAGGACGGCTATTGAACTTGGTGGGTGATGGGGGATCCGAACCCCCGACCTACTGATTAAGAGTCAGTTGCTCTACCAACTGAGCTAATCACCCAAAAGAGATGTTACAATTCTATATGCTTTTATTCAAAATTTCAAGCTATTTTTAAAGTTTTATTTTTTGAATATCAATTACATATATTTCCAAAAAGCTTCCGGCTGGGTAGTTTTTCGCTAAATTCTCAGTGTTTCGGATACCTTTGTTCTCTATATTAAGCTTTATTTCATACTTTTCTTTTTTTGCAATATCCAAAGAATATGTGGTTGGATTTCGATAAATAAACTCTACATTAAGTGTCCACCAATCATCAATTTTTCGTGGAGATGTTAATATTTTAACCGAACGAGTCACATTACTTTTCAAAAGTTCCTGTATTTCAGGTAAATCATTTTTTAAAAAGTCATCGTATGCATTTGTTCCAATAATTTCGCCATTGGAAAAACTTTTTATGCTTGGAAGTTTTAACATAAGGCCACCATTAAGAGTTTTTGGTGATTTATACCCAATATTTTGTTGCAGATTTTCATCATTACCAGAAACGGTATAACGATTTACAACATACTCCTTTAAAAAGTTTTTGGTAAATTCGGAACGCAATTCCTTTGGAATATTATTTCTATTTAATGATGTTATTTTAAAAGAATCTTTTGAAGAATCGTATTTTGCAATACTTAGACCATCAATCTTAAAATTATTTTCATCAAGAGAATCGGATAATGATATAGATATAAACAAAGATGCGACTATACAAATTGCACATACAATAATCAAAATCCAAAGAGGAATAAAGGAAAAATTTTTTTTATTTGATTGCATTTATTTCCTCCGAATATTCTTTTAATAATAAATCTGCATTAGGGTTGAACATAAAGCTTTCAGAAATAACACTTCGTTTTTGTGGAGAAGTTTTTGGACCACTGATAGTTATATATCCAATCAAAACATCCCTTGATTTAATAGTATTGTTTTTATATTCATTTACAACAAAATCAATACGGTATGTTTGGCGAATTATTATTGGTTTTGTTTTATTCAAAATCCACTCTATTACAGAAAGCTCTGGATTTGTTTCACTACCACTTTTGAATTCTATATTTAATAAATTAACACTCCTTGAAATTCCATCTTCGGACATAGTGGTGTAAGCATTTTGCACATTATCAACAAAAAATTTATACACAGATGAAGAAGAATATTTGCAAAGATAGCATTCTTCGTTAACATTAAACACTCCCATTTTTGATTTTGTTTTTTCCTTACAATCACACCAATTATTATAGTTTTGAACAGTATCAAAAACAGAAAATCTTTTTTCAATATAATTTCTTATAAAATATTGGTTTAGGTATTCAGAGTAAGAAATTTCCTTTAGTGCGAATTTTGGTTTCAAAGAATAGGAAAATGGAACATACTCATATTGATTTTCAACATTATTCCACTTTACAAAACGAGGAGAAATCTTACGGGAAAAAGCACGAAAAACGATAAATAAGCATAATAGTATTGCAACAAAAAGAGCAATATAAGACATCCTTGCGAATCTATATACCCCTACAAGATATTTTCTTTCTGGAAAAGAAGGAACATCAACAAAGAATGGGTATACAGGAATTTCGCCTTCGTTTACTTTGGTATTATCTTTTAAATTGTTGTTTCTATAAACCATTCAGGCAACCCCGGCTTTGTTTCAACCTGTATACAAGCACAAGGTGACATTTTCAATTCGTTTGCATCATAGCCAACACCAACAGGATCTGGCTCATACATTGTCCCCCCACAACCTGAAACTATAATAAGTAAAGATAATGCAAAAATTTTTCTCAATTTTACCTCCTAAAGTAAATGTACAATATAAGATTACAAGATAGCTTTTTTATATGCAAGAGTTTTTTAATTGACTTAGTGTTTTTTTATAGTAATATTTGCCTATATAAAAAACGGAGGATTAATTGAAAATTCTTAGAAAAACTTATGATTATGTCCTAAATTTAAGTGAAACAAAGTATGCTTTAGCTGTTCTTTTTTTGGTTTCATTTTTGGGAAGTATCTTTTTCCCATTTCCAACAGAAATTATTATGATTCCTATGATTTTGGCTAGACCAAAGAAGGCATGGGGTATTTCAACCTTTGCCCTTTGTGCAAGTGTTTTAGGTGGACTTGCTGGATATTATGTTGGTGCGTTTTTGTTTGATACCATTGGAATAAAGATTATTCAACTTTTACATTATGAGGACATGTTTGAACAATTCAAAGGTCTTTACACAAAATGGGGATATTGGATTGTTTTTGCCGGCGGACTTACACCTTTTCCATATAAGGTTATCTGTATCGCAAGTGGTGTTGTTGGGATGAATATACCTGTATTTATTATTGCATCTGCTGTTTCAAGGGCATTAAGGTACTATTTTATTGCATTTTTACTTAGAAAATATGGCGAAAAGTCAAGAGCTTTTATTGAAAAAAATCTTGAAATTTTAACCATAATAGCTTTTGTACTTCTTTTTATAGCTGTTTATTTAGTAAAAATGATGTAAAAAATATTAAAGAATTTAAGCTGGAATTGTTTCTTGCTTTTTTATATAGCTTAGAGTAATATTTACACATAAATGAAAAATTTTGGAGTTTTTTAATTGGAAAGAGCAGCAAAAAATATTAGTGGAGATTTTCTTCGTAAACCTCCTGCAAGTGTTGAAGCAGAACAGGCTGTACTATCTGCTATTATTACAAATAATAAGGCTTTGGAAAAGGTTTCTGAGTTTTTAAGACCTGAACATTTCGTTGAAGTTATGCATCAAAAGATTTATGAAGCATGCTTACGCCTTATTGAAAAGGGGCATTTGGCTGATATTATTACTCTTAAAAATTATTTGGAAAACAACGGTACTCTTGATATGGCTGGTGGTGTTGAGTATTTAAGTCAGCTTGCAAGTTCTGCTGTACCTTATGTAAATGCATATGATTATGGCAGACTTGTTTATGAATGTGCCGTAAAAAGAAATTTGATTGAGATTGGTACCGGCATTGTGAATAATGCTTTCGGTGGTTCAAATGGTGAAGATGTTCCTGCTACTGATCAAATTGAACGTGCGGAATCTCAACTTTATAATCTTGCAACTGTTGGTGACGTTGAAAATGGTCCTGCATCATTGGAAATGACTTTGCGTGATTCTATGCAAACTATTGAGGAAGCATATAGGGCTGATGGTTCTATTTCTGGTATTTCAACAGGGATTAACACTTTGGATAAACAAATTGGTGGTCTTCACCCATCAGACTTGCTTATTATTGCGGGACGTCCTGGTATGGGAAAGACTGCATTCGCTCTTAATGTTGCGTTTAATGTTGCAAACGAAGTTTTAAATCATCGTGGTCCAGAAAAGCTTCAAGGTCCAGTAATTTTCTTCTCACTTGAAATGTCGGCGGATCAGTTGGCTTCTCGTATACTTTCTTTTTCTGCAGAAGTTAATGGTAATAAAATTCGTAACGGTTCCATAAACGAAGATGAATTCAATCGACTTGTTGAACATCAACGTGCGTTAAAGGATTTACCTTTGTTTATTGATGATACACCTGATATTACTGTTCCAGCAATAAGGACTAGAGCAAGACGTATAAAACGTCAATATGGTGGACTTTCATTAATTGTTATCGATTACGTTCAGCTTTTGAATTCTCCGGGTGGAAGAAAGTCTGATAATCGTGTTCAGGAAATTTCTGAAATCACCCGTGGTCTTAAGATTTTAGCGAAAGAATTGGATGTGCCTGTTATCGCATTATCACAGCTTTCTCGACTTGTTGAACAACGTGATGATAAACGACCACAACTTGCCGATCTTCGTGAATCTGGTTCTATTGAACAGGATGCCGACTGTGTTATGTTTGTGTATCGTGAGTCTTATTATCATAATAAGAAACGTCCTGTTGATGCAGATGTTACAAGTCAGGAATATATTGCTTGGCAAAAACGTGCTGAACAAATCGAAAATATGGCTGAAATTTTAATTGCAAAGCAACGTCACGGACCAACCGGTGATGTGAAGGTTGCCTTTGTTGGTGAATACTTTAAATTTGATAATTTTTATGATGGAAAAACAGAAGGTTAATTACTATGCAAAAATTTATTATAGCTTCTAATAATGAAAATAAAATTCGTGAATTCCAAACAATGTTAAAACCTTTGGGTGTAAAGGTTGTTTCATATAAGGATGTTATAAAAGGTCAATTTGAAGTTGAAGAGACAGGTAAAACTTTTGCCGAAAATTCAAAGCTTAAAGCAGAAGCTATTTGTGAAAAAACTGGACTTCCAACATTTGCGGATGACAGTGGTTTTTGCATTAAAGAATTGGCTTCTTTCCCTGGAATTCGTTCTGCAAGATTTGCCGAAGAAGTTGGTGGATACGAAAATGCATTCGAAGATATAAAAAATCGTCTTAATGGAAAATGCAGTGAAGCAAAGTTTGTTTGTAATATTGCCTTTGCAAGAAAGGGTGAAAAAACTGTACAATTTGAAGGTGTATGTTATGGTTTTACTATTTTTCCACCACGTGGTGAAAATGGCTTTGGTTATGATTCAATTTTTGTACCAAATTCTTATGGTAAAACATTTGCTGAAATGACAGATGATGAAAAAAATTCCATCAGTCATAGAGGTGCTGCTGTTTCAAAATTTATGGATTTTGTAACAAATCTTTTAAAGGATGCTGAAAAAAAGGCTGCGGCAAAACCTCTTAAAACAAAGGCAAGCAAGATAGAAGCAAAAGTTGAAGATGCTCCTTTGGCAGTAGAAGCAAAAAAAGAAGAAAATATCGTTGTTGATGAAAATACTTTTTCTATTGATGTCGATAAAAAATTTGATGCTCCAGAAGTTCCTTTTTCAAACAAAAGTAATGAAGAAAAATAGTATTTATATCCATTTTCCTTATTGTCTTAAAAAATGCAACTATTGTGATTTTGTAAGTTTTCCTTGTGGAAAAGGTGTGCCTGATTTAACGCAGATCTATTTTAAAGAATTAGATCTTTATTACCAAAAATTTGGATTAAAAAATATTTCATCAATTTATTTTGGTGGTGGTACGCCATCATTGATGAGTGTTGATATGGTTGAAAAAATTTTGGAAAAAATTTATACCTTATATCATATTGAAAAAGATTGTGAAATTACATTAGAAGTTAATCCAAAAACAGTGGATGAAAAAAAACTTTGTGATTTTCAATTATCCGGAATAAATAGGCTTTCCCTTGGAATTCAATCATTTGATGATGATGAATTAAAATTTTTGGGACGAGTACATAACTCAAATGATGCTGTTCATACATTGGAATTGGCAAGAAAATATTTTAAAAATATCAGTTGTGATTTTATTTATGCTTTGCCAAATCAAACTATGGAAAAATGGCAACAAAGTTTGGAAAAAATTTTATTACTTGATGTTGAACATTTATCGCTTTACCAACTTATTTTTGAACCCAAAACACCGTTTTATTCTTTTCTAAAAAGTGGAAAAATAACACCTATTTCGGAAAGTCTTTCAAAAAAAATGTATGAATATACAAATAAAATTTTGAAGCCGAAATTTCCACAATATGAAATTTCAAACTATGCAAAGAAAGACTTTGAAAGTAGACATAACCTAAATTATTGGAATGGTGGCGATTATATTGGCATTGGGGTAAGTGCTTCGGGTAGAATTTTTGACGGCAAAAAACATTTTATTTCTGAAAATCCCAAAACCGTTTCTGAATGGAAAAATAATATTGAAAATAACATCCTTTCAATAAAAACTTTGTCTGCAAAAAAGCGTGCTGAAGAGATGCTTATAATGGGTTTAAGAAAAAATAAAGGAATTAATTTTACAGAATTTAAACAAAACTCCTCAATTAACTTTTTCGATATAGTTGATAGTAAAAAATTAAACAATATGGTTGATAAAAAGTTTTTGATTTTAAATAACTTGTCAATAAGGACAAGTGTTAAGGGAAAAAGCGTTTTGGATGCGGTTATTAGAGAGATAATTAAATAAATCCTTGAAATGGGAAATTAGAATGTTATAATAAAATAGGTATTAATTCAAAGTGGAGGTTTATTATGAAAAGATACTTATTCGTTTTTTTATCACTATTATCTTTAACAGCCTGTTCTCATCAAAGATTTAATTTTTCTGATAAACAACCTGTTACATATCCTTATGAAACAAAGAGTAATTTTTTTGTTGCTGGTATTGGTCAAACAGATAATATTAATGTAAAAGAAATTTGTGGTTCGGTTGCAGATGTTGAAACTATTGAAACAAGTTATAGTTTTACAGATGGAATTTTAAGTTTATTTACTTATGGTATATGGTCGCCTAAAACATATAAAGTTTGGTGTAAAAATAAATAGTTAAATAAAAGCCTCTTTTTTAGAGGCTTTTTTAAATCTTTCTTGCATTATTTCTTCAAATTTTATAAAATACCCTTAATAATAATTTTACAACAGGATTAAAAATGAAAAAAGAGAAAATTCTTATTACTTGTGCACTTCCTTATGTTAATGGACTTCCACATTTGGGACATTTGGCTGGATGTCTTCTTCCAAGTGATGTTTATGCACGTTTCAATCGTTTAATTGGTAACGAAACATTGTATATTGGAGGAACCGATGAACACGGTACTCCATCCGAACTTGGTGCTAAAAAGGAAGGTATCGATGTTTTGGAGTATACAACAAAATATCATAATCTTCACAAAGATATTTACAAAAAATTTAATCTTTCATTCGATTATTTTGGAAGAACTTCTTCAAACGAAAATACAGAACTTTCACAACAGATTGCACGTGAACTTGCACAAAATGGATATATCGAAGAACGAGAAGTTGAACAAGTATTTTCTATTGATGATGATATGTTCTTGCCAGATAGATATATTGTTGGTACTTGCCCATATTGTGGTGCGACAAATGCACGTGGCGACCAATGTGAAAGCTGTACCAAAGTTTTGGATCCAAAGGATTTGATTGATGCACATTCTGCTGTAAGTGGAAGTACAAATCTTGAAGTAAGAAAGACAAAACACCTTTACCTTAAACTTTCAAAATTAAGTGATAAAGTTCGTGAGTGGGTTAATACAAGAAATTGGAACAAGCTTACTGTTGGAATTGCGAATAAATGGCTTGATGAAGGTTTAAGTGATAGATGTATTACTCGTGATTTAAAGTGGGGTATTCCTGTACCTTTGGATACATTTCCTGATATGAAGGATAAAGTTTTTTATGTTTGGTTTGATGCACCGATTGGTTATATCTCAATTACAAAAGAACTTCTTGGTGATGGATATAAAAATTGGTGGCTTGAATCATGCGGTGCAAAGGATGAAAAATATGTTGAGTTTATGGGAAAGGATAATGTACCATTCCACTCTATTATGTTTCCTGCAACACTTATTGGTGCAAATTCAGACTATAAAAAAGTGGATATTTTAAAGGGATTAAGTTACCTTAATTTCAACGGAGGAAAGTTTTCTAAATCCGCAAATCGTGGTATTTTTGCAGACAGTGCAATCGCCGAATTCCCAGCAGATTACTGGAGATATTGGCTTATCAAAAATGCTCCGGAAACTGATGATACCGATTTTACATTTGAAAGATTTGCCGAAGAAATTAACAAAGATTTGAATGATGTTTTGGGTAATTTTGTTCTTCGTGTTTTGAAATTCTATTCTTCAAAAATTGGAACAACTTTACAGCATAATCCTGCAAATGGTGAAAAGGAACAAGCTTTGAAAGCAGAACTTTCTTCAAAGATTTCCTCATACACAAAATATCTTTCTGAAATGGAGTTTAGAAAGGCAATGGCTGAACTTCGTGCAATTTGGGTTTTGGGAAATACCTATATTGATGAAATGGCACCATGGACAGTATTTAAAACTGATACAGAAAAATCAGGTGAAATTTTGGCATTTGCAATGAATTTAATGAGAATTTTCCTTATCCTTGCAAGACCTGTTATTCCGGAAACTGTGGAAAAGATTTTATCATCACTTAATACTTCTGGCGATTGGATAAATGATGTAGAAGCAGAAATGAATACTATTGTAAAAGGACACAATTTCGAAGTTCCTGCAAGTGTATTTACAAAAATAACACCTGAAAAAGTTACTGAACTAAACGAAAAATATAATGCAAAGAAATAGTGATAAAGAACTTTTGGCGAAACAAAATTTTGGCATTGATGAAATGTCAGAAGATTTTTTGGAAAAGCCAATTGCTCCTAAATCTGTGCGTTTTCCGTACGGGCCAAATGAAATTGGCAACTCACTTATGAATGTGATAAAGGGGTTCGGTAAGAAATATGGTTTTATCAATTCTGATATTTTAACTGATTGGGAAAAGATTGCTGGTCCTGATTTGGCCAGCAAGATTTTGCCGGTAAAGCTTTCGTTTCCAATGGGGCAAAGGCAAAATGGTACACTTTATGTTAAAATAAAAAATGCATCTTTTTCATCGATAATTCAGTATCAATTTCCAACAGTCATTGATAGAGTAAATACTTATTTTGGATATAAGGCTGTTGCGACAGTTAAGATAAAATATTAATATCTAGGAAATTACTTTTTCATATTATTGTAAAGCAATGTTGCAGATAAAAATTCATCAATATCGCCATCTAATGTTGCGGTGATATTTGATGTTTCATAATTTGTGCGCAAATCTTTTATCATTTGGTATGGTTGAAGGACGTATGAACGAATTTGTGCACCCCATCCAATTTCAGATTTTGATGCATTGATTTTTGCTTCTTCTTCGGCTCGTTTTTCAAGTTCAAGGTTATAAAGTCTGGAACGAAGCATACTCATCGCCATATCTTTGTTTTTGAACTGAGATCTTTCGTTTTGACATTGAACAACAATGCCTGTAGGAATGTGTGTAATACGAACCGCACTGTCAGTTTTATTAACGTGTTGACCACCAGCACCACTTGAACGATAAGTATCAATCCTTAAATCTTTTTCATCAATATGAATTTCGATTTTATCATCAACAACAGGATATACCCAAACAGAAGCAAAGCTTGTATGTCTGCGTGCATTACTATCAAATGGGGAAATTCGAACCAATCGGTGGATACCACTTTCACCTTTAAGCCAGCCATAAACATTTATACCGGTAATCCTTAAAGTCGCAGATTTTATGCCTGCTTCATCACCGGCATGTTCTTCAATCAAATCAACCTTATATCCATGGCGTTCACCCCAACGAATATACATACGAAGAAGCATTTGTGCCCAATCGCACGCCTCTGTTCCACCAGCGCCGCTGTGAATTTCAAGATATGAAGGAAGATTGTCTGCTTCATTATTAAGCATAAGGTTAAGCTTTTCTTTTTCCAAATCTGTAACAAATTTTTCAATCTGATTTTCGGTATCGGAAACTAAATCTGCATCGCCTTCTTCTTTTGCAAGTTCCAATAATTCCTTAAGGTTTGAAAACTCTGATTTTCTGTTTTCATAAAGATTTATTTTTCGTTCTACTTCTGCTTTTTGTGACATAACCCTTTGTGCATTTTCAGGGTCATCCCACAAATTTGAATTAGATGCTTTTTGATTTAAAGTTTCAAGTTCTGCTGATAAAGAGGAGATGTCAAAGACACCCCCTTATTTCAGAAAGTAGATTTTCAATTTTTTCAAAATCAACCATTATTCAGTAACCTTTTTACAGCCAGATGTGTAAGTTATTAACGATTTATTTCTTTGAATTTCACGGCGTGAAAGTTTTTCAAAATTACCATCGGAATCAAGTGTTAAAATCTGGCAATTATCAGAAGTATCTTTTATAACAAAAGTATCACCTTCTTCAATATTGCTTATAACTTCATAAACCCCGGTATCCAAATTATTTGCACGACCGCCAAGACCGGAAATAACTGCATAATCGATATCATCGTGATTTTCTGATGAACCAATATCTCCAGTTGCAATTATGTTAAGAAGTCTTGCTCTGGCCTTATTTATGCTTGAAACATCTTCAATTACATAAACATTTGAAATATTGTTTACATCTTTTATTTGTGGTGTTGTGTCACCATACTTTTGCATTCTTACCAAATTACTGATGTTCTTTGATATTGTGTTTGGATTTGTTGCATCCATTTGTTTATAGAACTTTAATGATTTAGCAGGAACCAAAGCAACACCATTCTTTGAAACAGCAACTGTTGCAGAACCAGTTTTTACAAAATTGCCGGCACGACGACCAAGATTTGATGCAATACCAGTAACAAAACTTTCTTTAGCCTGAGATAAAATGTTTCCACGTTTATCTTCGGTAAATTGGTTAAGTTCCAAAAGTTCATAATTTTCTTCACCGCAAGCCTGTCTTGCATCATAAAGATATCCTGCAAGTACCGCTTCAACAGCGCCTCTCCAATTTTCTGATTTATTTGTAAATTGAAGAGTTGAATAGTTTTCAAGTGTTTGAGGAATATTTGAAAGTCCAGAATCTCCGGCACTGGAGAATTTGTTTGCAACTTCTGGAATTTCACCACATGACTTCATCATCAATTCATCAAATTCAAAGAAGTTTCCATCATGTGCAATAGCAACAGCATAACACTTCTTTGCGGCAGTCAACTTTTTGGAGGCAAGAACACATTCGCTTGACCCTTTAACAGCGGATGTTTCCACAACACCCTTTGATGCAAGCCATTTATCAAGAGCGTATCCCTTATATGCATCACATTTTGATTTGTATGTTGAAAAATTATCTGTACCAACTATGTATGAAAGTTGCATATCCATGATATCATAGAAATCAGCCATAGTTTTATCACTACAATCTGCATATACACCACCATCTTGAACTCTGTTTGTGTTATAACATTCTCTATCTAATCCAAGCATATACTTTGTTGCGCAATCATCTTGAGAATATTGGTTCGATGAAGATGATGTTGATGTAGAAGAAACACTTCGTTTTGAAGATTTTCTTTTTGAAGAAGATGAAGATGATCTTCTGTCTGTTGATACAGAAGAAGCAGAAGAAGTTCTTGATGAAGCCTTTCTTTCAGTAACCAACTGGTCCGATGTGCCATCATCAGAAAAAGCAACAATCGATGAAAAAGTAAATGGAATTAATGCCAATACCAAAGCTTTATATGATATCTTCATAGAAATCTCCTTTAAAACCCTCAATTACTTTAATTCTACACTTTTTTTAAGACCTTTTCAAGATGTAATTTAAAAATTGTATTATTTTTATTTTTTTTATGAATTTTCTATTGAAAAAGAGGGCGAAAAAGTCTTATAATACGCAAATATTATAAAAAAATTAAATAAAGAATAAAATAAGGTAGAAAAAATGAAACTTAATGATATAAGAAAAACATATACTGAATTTTTTGAACAAAGAGGACATACTCTTGTAAAATCAAGTTCTTTGGTGCCACAAAACGACCCAACCTTGCTTTTTACTAATGCTGGTATGAACCAATTTAAGGATGTGTTTACAGGTAAAGAAAAACGTGAATACACAAGAGCAACAACTGCACAAAAATGTGTTCGTGCTGGTGGTAAACATAACGATTTGGATAATGTTGGTTACACAACTCGTCACCATACATTTTTTGAAATGTTGGGTAACTTCTCATTCGGTGATTATTTCAAGGAACAAGCAATCACTTATGCTTGGGAATTTTTATCAAAGGTTTTAAAGCTTGATAAAGATAGACTTTATTTTACTGTTTATCCAGAAGATACCGAAGCTCGTGAACTTTGGAAAAAAATTGCAAATGTTTCTGATTCAAGAGTTATTGATATAAAAGATAACATTTGGGCAATGGGTGATGTCGGTCCATGTGGTTTCGATACAGAAATGTTCTATGATAAAGGTCCAGAAGTTGCTGGTGGACTTCCTGGAACTCCTGATGAAGATGGTGATAGATATATCGAAATTTGGAACAATGTGTTTATGCAATATGAAACACTTCCAAGTGGTGAAAAAGTTGAACTTAAAAATAAAAACATCGATACCGGTATGGGATTAGAGCGAATTGCTTCTGTTTTGCAAGGTGTTGATGATAACTTTAAAATCGATTTGTTCCAAAATCTTATGCATTACGAAGAAGAAGTTTTGGGTGTAAAAAGAACTCCTGAAAATACTGCTTCATTTAAGGTTATTGCCGATCATATCCGTGCGACATCATTCTTGATTGCAGATGGCGTTTTACCATCAAACGAAGGTCGTGGTTATGTGCTTCGCAGAATTATGCGTCGTGCCCTTCGTCATATAAATATGCTTGGTGTAAAGGAACCTGCTTTCTATAAGATATTTGAAAATGTTAAGGATCAAATGGCTGATACCTATCCTGAACTTATTGAAGCAGAAGCTTTAATCAAACAAACAATTAAAACAGAAGAAGAAAATTTTGGTCAAACACTTGATGCTGGACTTAAAATTTTGGATGCTGAAATTGCAAAGACAAGTGGTAAAGTCCTAAGTGGTGAAAGTGCATTTAAACTTTACGATACTTATGGTTTCCCATTAGATTTGACTGCTGATATCTTAAGAAACAGAAATATGTCTGTTGATACAGAAGGCTTTGATAAAGCTATGACTGAACAAAGAAATAAATCAAAGAAAGCTTCTAACTTTAAAGGTGAAGCTGGTAATCAAAAAGTTTGGTATGATGTTAAATCAAAAGTTGGCACATCTGAATTTGTTGGATACACAGATTTATCATCAAAATCAGTTGTAAAAGCTGTTGTTAAAAATGGTGCTATTGAAGAAAGTTCAACAATGGCAGATGGTGATGAAATTTTTGTTATCGTTGATAAAACTCCATTCTATGCTGAATGTGGTGGTCAAATTTCTGATACTGGTATCATTGTAAAGGATGGCAAAAAATATAATGTTTCTGATGTTAAAAAAGCTGTTGATAATGTATATTTCCACAAAATAGATTTGAATATTGGTGATACAATTTCTGTTGGTGATGAAATTGAAATGCAAGTTGATAAGGATACAAGAAAATGCATTATGGCAAACCATTCTGCAACTCATCTTCTTCAAAAAGCATTGCAAGAAATTGTTGGAAAGAATGTTGCACAAAAAGGTTCATGGGTTGGTAAAACTGGACTAAGATTCGATTTTGCAAATCCTAAAGCTTTGACATTCGAACAAATACAATCTGTTGAAAAATTGGTAAACAAATACATTGCTGATAAAATGGAAATTTCTAAAAAAGAAATGCCTATTGATGATGCAAAGAAAACAGGTGCGATGGCTTTGTTCGGTGAAAAGTATGGTGATGTTGTTCGTGTTGTAAATATGGGGGGCGTTTCAATAGAACTTTGCGGTGGTACACACTGTGATAACACATCTGAAATTGGTTTCTTTAAAATATTAAAAGAAGAATCTGTTGCATCAGGTGTTCGTCGTATTGAAGCTATTTCTTTGAATGATGCATTTGAAATGGCAAAAAAATATGGCCTTGATACAACAAAGTCTCCAGAAGTTTTGATTGTTGAACTTCAAGAAAAATTACGCCAAGAAAAAATGGTTGAACAAGATAAACTTGCCCGTGAATTCGAAGAAAAGAAAAAGCAAGAAATTGAACTTCAAAACAAACAAATTGATACTGTTGTAAAGGGTGTAAAAACTGAAAATGTAAATGGTATTAACTTTGTTTATGGAATTTATGAAAATATTTCTGCAAAGGTATTGAAACCAGCAACTGATAATTTAAGAAAGGATGCAAAAAATACAGTTATCCTTCTTATTTCATCCGAAGGAGCAAAGGTTTCTGTATTAACAGCAGTAAGTTCTGATTTAACAACTAAGATTTCTGCAGTTGATTTAGTTAAAAAATCTGCTGAAATGCTTGGTGGTCATGGTGGTGGCGGACGTCCAGATTTGGCTCAGGCTGGTGGTACTGATGCATCAAATGCTGACAAAGTTACTGTTATGATTAAAAAAGAAATTGAAAATATATAGGGTGTAAATATGGCAAAGACAAAAGTTGCAGTTTTTTTCGGTGGCCCATCATTTGAACATGATGTGAGCATTTTAACCGGACTTCAAATTATGCAGGTTATTGATATCACAAAATATGAACCAATGCCTGTGTATGTTGATATTGATGGAAATTGGTGGACTGGTAAGGCTTTACTTAACATGAAAAATTATCCACTAACCGAAAAAACAAAGGCAACTTTGTCTCATATTACAATTCCTGTTGGTGCGAAAAGTTCTTCACCAAGATTTACAATTTCAAATCCAAAATTTTTTGGTAAGAAATTTATTGATTTTGACATTGCATTTTTTGCATTCCATGGAAGTTTTGGTGAAAATGGTCCAATGCAAGGAATTATGGAAGCCTTAAATATTCCGTATACTGGTGCTGATATTTCTTCATCAACACTTTATATGAGCAAGGCTGAAACAAAAGCTATATGTCGTAATCTTGGCATAAATGTTTTGGATGAAGTTATTCTTTCGAAACCAAACATTACCGAAAAGTTTAACATTGCTGATATGACAAAGAATTTAAAGGTAAAGTTTCCTGCATTTGTGAAACCTGCAAATCTTGGAAGTTCAGTTGGTATATCAAAGGCAAAGGATAAGGCTGAACTTCAATCTGCAATACTTAATGTTTTCAAACTTGATAACACAGTAATTATTGAACCATTCGTTCCAAATCTAAAGGAATATAATGTTGCCGTAATGAAAAATCTTGATGGTGAGATTATAACTTCGGTTATTGAGTCACCTGTTGAAAAACATGAATTTTTGGATTTCAAAGACAAGTATTTGGCAAGCGATGGTGCAAAGAAAACTGGCCCTGCAAAACTTGCTGTACCAAGTGAAGGTCTTCTTTCTATGGGGCGTGAATATGCACCAAAGATGACAAAGAAGATGAAAGATTTTATCGAAAATTCTGCAAAAAAATTGTTCGAATATATGGGCGCAACTGGTAATCCAAGAATTGATTTTTTGTGCAATTCGAAAACTGGTGAACTTTGGCTTAACGAAGTAAATCCAATTCCAGGTGCATTTGCATTTTATCTTTGGGAACGTTCGGAATATAAAATCAATTATGCGAAACTTGTTGATATAGTTATTCAGAATGGATTTAAAAATTTTGATGCAAGACAGAAAAATATTGATTTAAAATCTTCCGCATCTGTGATTTTTAAAAAGTAAAAAATAAAAATACCTCCTGTTACGGAGGTTATTTTTTGTGAGATTATTTTTATTTGAGCTTAAGAAAATCACAAGAATTTGTTCCCTCTGTTAGCTTTTCAAATTCTTTTAGTTCTTTATTTAAATATATTTCGCCATTACATCTGGAAAGAGTAAGTTTATTTTTCAATTCATCAAAAGCATAAACTTTACTATTACCTAAATTAATTCTTCTATTAGCAAAAAGTTCACCATTAGAAATATATGTTTCACTGTAAACTATATTTCCATCAATAAAGACATTAAGGGTGAATGTATCTTCCACTATATCAATAATTTGGCTTCCGTTTGCAAGTGTTTTCCCATCCAATTCACACTTACGACCAGCGAGTTTTTTATTGGTACATTCAACCAAAGCATCTTCGCCAACATATCTGAACTTATATGTGTTTTCTGCAGGAATATCGACATAGTTAAGCCTTACACACCCTGCAAGTGCAACTAAAAGAAGTGCAGATTTTTTCATTATCTATCCTTTCAGATAAAACTATCTTTCGTTACCTACTGAACTTAATAATTTATTGAAGTCGTTACCAGCGTACCAATCTTGGACTTTGGATCTTTTGTCTTCACGTTTTCTGTATTCAGCATTAACAGAATTTTTCAAACGAATTTTTTCTTCTTCTAAATTATATGGATTTGTGTAGTAAGTTTTTTCTGCTAATTCAACATTTTCCAAATCTCTTGTTTCGCCATTTTTATCTTCAAAACGGCTTGTGTAATAAAATGTTAAATCGCTAGAGCTGAAACGAGGAATAACATATCCATTTTCGATTGCTTTTGTACTTTTTTCTTTGTATTCGAAATTTTTGATGTTTCCAAATTCAACAGTAAGTTTGTCATCAACAAGTTGATTTTTTCGATAATCATTTTTAAATTTTGAATTATCGATTGCATGAACCATAGAATTGAACAATGACATTCTGGAACCATCAAGAGCTCTGTATAACAACTCTAATTCTTTTTGTTTTTCGACATCCCAAGTGTAATCTTCGGGAATTTCCCAACCAGGTCTTGAAACTCCATCTTTTGTTTTAATACGGTATTGATCCAAAGCAAATTGCATTGCATCAATAAGTTTATTAGAAGCGGTAATTGGATTTAATCTATTTTCAAAATCGCCGGAATTAAAAGTTATTTTTGTGTCGAATTTTACCTGTGTACAGATATTATCAACAATTCTAATCATTTCTTCGATATCTTTTATTTTTATCTTAGTAAGATTTTCTGTTTCTAACTCATTTAATTTATATTTTTCAGCCATTTTTTATCTCCGTATTTACTGAAGACCCATTTTATTGATAAAGTCTTGTCTTAAATCGTCAATAAGTTTTCCGCCTTTTTTCTTTTCCACATGCCAGAATTTCCAACCGTTACATGAAGGAAAGTTTTGAAGTTGAGCCGCAACCTGATGAATTGAACCGTGAAGATTTTCGGATTTAATACTTCCATCGGCAAGAACTTGAGCCTTAAATCTTCCTTTTTCATCAGTAAGAATATCGCCAGGGTTAAGAACACCATATTCGATAAGGTTTCCAAATGGAACACGAATAATCTTTTTCTTTTCTGTTGTTTCAATCACGCTATCCTTTGTGATTGCATCAATACGTTTCTTTGCACCAGCAACATATTTTTTATCTTGTTCAATTCCTATAAAGTTTCGACCAAGTTTTTTTGCAACAGCACCAGTTGTACCACTTCCAAAGAATGGATCCAAAATTACATCGCCAGGTTTTGTTGAAGAAAGAATTACGCGATGAAGCAATGCCTCTGGCTTTTGTGTTGAATGAAGTTTTTCGCCGTTATCATCCTTTACACGTTCATTTCCAGTACAGATTGGTAAGTTCCAATCAGAACGCATTTGCAAATCATCGTTAAGGGCTTTCATTGCCTCGTAATTAAATGTGTATTTTGCAGTTGAAGATTTTGACGCCCAGATAAGTGTTTCGTGGGCGTTGGTAAATCTTGTTCCTTTGAAATTAGGCATAGGATTGTTTTTTATCCAAACAATATCATTCAAAATCCAAAATCCAAGGTTTTGAAGAACAGTACCAACACGGAAAATATTATGATATGAACCAATGACCCAAACAGTTGCATTATCTTTCATAACACGCTTTACTTCGTTAAGCCATTTAAAGCAAAAGTCATCATAAGAACTCATACTTTCGAATTTATCCCAATAATCATCAACCCCGTCAACGGCAGTATTGTCTGGACGTACCAACGGATTGTTAAGTTGAAGATTGTATGGTGGGTCTGCAAAAACCATATCTACTGATTTCGATGGCAGTTTTTTAAGCTCTGTTATACAATCCCCTAAAATAATCTTATTGAGTTCTAACTTATTAGTCATTTCCTTCCTCATTTTCTCTCTTTGGCTATTATATCATATTTTTTGGATTAAAAAAAGCATAAAAATGTAAATTTTTGGAAAAATTTTTCTTGATTTTTAAAAAATAGACTCTTTTCAATAAGTTGCAGTTTTATTCTTGAATTATTTTTGATTTTCCACTATATATTAATTATTACTTTAAAACATAGCAACGAAAGGAGAATTACTATGCAAGCAAGAGATTTTGAATATGTTTACGATACAAAAGCTGAGAAAACTGTCGGAAACGAGGGGTTAAAAGCCTATACAAGAAAAGTTTTCAACTATATGATGGCAAGTATGGGGTTAACTGCTGTTATTTCTTATTTAATTTTAAGAACTGGACTTTTAAGCTTATTTTTAAGAGTTTCTGCAAACGGTGTTGGTTATACTGGACTTGGCACACTTGTTGCTTGGTCACCACTTTTCATTATTATGTATATGAGTTTCAGCCGTAATATCACAGCAAAAGGTTCGAAAATTGGACTTTTTACTATTGCTGGGCTTGAGGGAGCATCTATATCTTTACTTGTTCTTTATGCAGGTATTCACAATGCATTTCAGGCATTTTTCTTAACTGCAATTTTGTTTGGAAGTATGTCACTTTATGGTTATACAACAAACAAAGATTTGCTTGGTATGGGAAGCTTTTTAGTTATGGCTGTATGGGGATTATTTCTTGTTTCAATCTTTAGCATATTCTTTGGTGGAGTTGGAATTTGGTTCTCCTATGCTGTTGTATTAATTTTTACAGGTTTGGTTGCATACGAAACACAACAAATTAAAAACATTTACTCTCACTTTGGTGGATATGGTGAAAATGCTGATAAATTAGCTGTATTTTGTGCATTAAACCTTTATTTATCATTCCTTAACATATTTACAGCCCTTTTAAATATTATGGGTAATGAAAGAAGGTAAATAAAAAAGTACTTGCAAAAAATCATATTTTATGCATACTTTTCTTGTAAACTTTAATAAAACTTAAAAAGGAGTTTAAAAAAAATGACTTATAAAATAAATAAAGATGTTTGTATCTCATGTGGTCAATGTGAAGCTATCTGCCCACAATCTGCTGTTGCATTTAAAGATGGCGGTTACGAAATTGACCCTGCAAAATGCGTTAATTGCGCAACATGTGCTGAAAATTGCCCTGTTGAGGCTATTTCAAAAGAAGATTAATGTCTTTATTATTTTGAAAGAATTTTATCCCCTTGCATTTAAAGGGGATATTTTTTTATTGTAAATTAGTAACTTTTTGATGTACAATAACGTGAAAACAATTTGAAAGAATATTATGAGAATTTTATTTTTTGGTGATGTTGTCGGAAGAAGCGGAAGAAGACAACTTTTTTCTAAAATTGATAAAATAATATCTAAACTTAAAATAGACTTTACTATTGTAAATGCTGAAAATTCTGCACATGGTTTTGGTATAAACCCAAGTGTTTCCGAAAAATTTTTCCGCTATCCTATTGATGTTATTACAACTGGTGATCACATATGGGATCAAATGACAATTAAACCATATTTACAGGAAGAGCTTCGAATAATACGTCCTGCAAATTATAACAAATATAATGATGGTACCGGAGCAAAAATTTTTACTGCAAGAAATGGGAAAAGGGTTTTGGTTATAAATTTACTTGGAACACTTTTTATTGATCGAGAAAATCTTGATAACCCATTCGTAACAATATCAAATATTTTGGCAAAGTATAAACTTGGCATTGATGCGGATGCTATTTTCATAGATATGCATGCCGAAGCGACAAGTGAAAAGATGTCTATTGCAAACTTTGTTGATGGCCGTGTTTCCGCAGTTGTTGGAACACATACACATATTCCAACCGGTGATGCGCATATTCTTCCTAATGGAACTGCATTCCAATCTGATGCTGGTATGTGTGGAGATTATGATTCCTCAATCGGTATGAAAAAGGAAGCTTCTATCGACAGATTTTTTAACACTGGTTTACGTAATCATCTTGAACCAGCAGAAGGTGAGGCTACAATTTGTGGTGTGATTGTTGAAACAGATGATAAAACAGGGTTGGCAAAATCTATTGAACCATTACGTATTGGTGGAATACTACAACAAACTCATGAAATTTAGATTATAATGTTTAATTCATATTTTATAAAAAGGTTGGTTTTAACGAATTATCGTTCTTATGAAAAATTAAGGATTGATACTTCTGTTGCAAAAAACATTATAATCACAGGTGATAACGGTGCCGGAAAAACAAATATTTTAGAGGCAATTTCTATGCTTTCACAGGCGGGGCCATTCAGAAAGGCAAAGCTTGCACAACTTGGAAAAACAGAATGTTCAACCCCTGTTTTTACAATTTCTTCACAAATACAAAGTGATGATGAAACTGTAAATTTGGGCTTGTCATACAACTATGCAGATAAACAAAATTTATCAGAAGATGATGAAGTTATTGAAAAACGTCAAATTGTTGCAAACGAAGAAAATATTACCGTAAGTGATTTACAAAATTATATAAAAATTATTTGGATAACACCATTTATGGATAGACTTTTTTCAGAAGCAACTGGTGAACGAAGAAAATTTCTTGATAACCTTATATCAAACTTTTATCCGTTTTATGGTGTGGCATTAAATCAATATTCAAACCTTTTGAAACAAAGGGCAAAAATTTTAAAATCGAAAAAGATTGATGAAAAATGGCTTGATGCAATAGAAGAAAACATCGTTGAAAAAGGTGTTTCTATTGCTGCACTTCGTATTGAATTTGAAGAAAAACTTAATAACATTTTGAAAAACCTTGATAACGCTTTTCCGAAAATACAAATTCACATTGATGGTGTTATAGAAGAAAAATTAAAGATTATGAAATCCGTTGATGTGGAGGATTTTTACAAAAAATCATTACTTGATAACAGAGAGATGTTTAAGTTTACATTTTCCCCTCCGGTAGAAGGTGTTCATCGTTCGGATTTTTCTGCTATGAATTTGGATAAAAATATTACCGCAGATCAAACATCAACCGGCGAACAAAAGCTTGCTGTTATTTCAATAATACTTGCATACGCAAATATGCTTTATCTTTATTTTAATAAATATCCTCTTGTTTTGATTGATGAAGCGCCTGCACATTTGGATGAATTTAAAACCAAAGAATTATTTGAAGAACTTGAAAAAATTCCAACACAAGTATGGATGACAGGTATTTTAAAATCTGACTTTAAATTTTTTGAAGATAAAAGTTCTCTTTTCATTGAAATAGAAAACTCTCAAATTAAATAAATTTTGCCACTTTACCTTATTAAAATTTTGTGATATAATAAATCTACAAGGGAAAAAGGGAAAATGGTATTTCTTAAAAAAGTATTCGAAGATAAAAACGAAGGCGAACATCATAAGGCCGCCCGTTGGCTTATGTGTGCATACATTATTGCTGGCCTTCTTTTGTGGGGCATATTGATTATGACTTTTCCAATAACATATTGGATAAATCATGGTTTTGATATGAATGTTTTCCATTCTTTAGAAATGCAACGTTACTTTAGAAATATTTTTAAGACTTCCGGATTTTCTGTTTTGGGTGAGTATTATAAATGGATTATGGCCTATGTTACAGGACAGACAACAACAATCATTCCTGCAATTCCTATTATGGCTATACCGATTGCTCTTGTTATAATAGATTCATCAAATCCACATGATGTAACATCTACACCAAACAATTGGTCAAGAGTTGCTGATGAAGCAAAAATAAAAAAGATGAAAGTATGGGATGGATTTATTATCGTTCTTGGAAAATTTAAGAAAAGATTTTTAAAGTTAAGTGAAACACTTTCTGTTTTGGTTTGTGCTCCTCCTGGAACCGGTAAAACTGTTGGTGTTGTTATTCCAACAATTTTCGAGTGTGATACGGTAAGTATGATTGTAAACGATCCGAAGCCTGAACTTTGCTATATCACAAGTGGTTATCGTGCACAGATAGGTCCTGTTTTCATTATGAATTGGGGTAAAGAAGATATTCCAGAAAAAGGAATTTACTATCCATCATGGAACCCATTATCACCAGGAACTATTCCTCAACAAGGACCAGACAGAGATATGTATGTTGATAGTATGGTTAACGTTTTGGTTCAGGATCCTGCTGGATCATCGGCTGATCCTCACTGGTCAAAGACTGGTCGAAATGCATTGGCTGGATTTATACATTACATTGTTTCAAAATGTGAACGTGCAACTGCAAGTGATTATTTTTATTCTCGACTTTCAAATGGTGAATTCAATGCACGTGATGCTGCAAGTTTGGAACAATATTATCTTTCTATGAACGACAGTTATGCAATGGGTGCGTTGACTCTTCTTCGTGAGGGGAAAATAAACAAAGATAATTATGTGCCTATTGGAACATGGTCTGATATTCCAAAGGAATGGATTGGATACGAAGCAAGTATTCCTATGCTTCTTGATTGGATAAGTGAGGCACAGGTTCATATATCCGAGGATATAAGACAACGAAAAGAGCAAGGTGATCAGATGGCTGCACTTGCTGATCCTATGAAAGAAATGCTTGAAAATGCAGTTATGGAAGCAAGACGTTATGGATATTCACATCGTGCAGTTTTGGAAATGACACAGCTTGCCAATACTCCGGATAAGGAACGTGGGTCTATTCTTTCTACTGGTTTAACAGGTATTGGTATTTTTAAAAACCAAGCCGTTCGCCAACGTACTTCACACAGTGATTTTTCATTCAAAGATTTGCGTGGTATGCTTGATCCAAATGATGGAAAAATTAAACCTGTTACAATTTATCTTTCTGTTAATCAGACTGATGCTCGTGCATTGAATGTGATTACGGGGGTATTTGTTGAATTGATGTCTAACTACCTTATATCTACACCACCAGGAAAAGATTTAGGTAATGGTATAAAGGCTGGTCCTTGTCCTGTTTTATTTGTACTTGACGAATTCCCACAAATGCCAAAATTAAATGCAGTTATTGATGGACCTGCGGTTGGTCGTGGTCAAAAAGTATCATATCTTTTAATTGCCCAGGATTTGGGCCAGATTGAAGCTGGTTATGGACGAGAACACGTTGAAACATTGATGTCAACAACTGCTGCGAAAATCTTGCTTACACAAAACAATGAAAATACTGCAAAACGTTTCTCTGAAATTATGGGTAAACACGATGTTGTTGATACAAATTATAAAAATGGAACAAATACCAATGCATTTAAACGTGATGCGGAAATAAAGATTGGAAATACATGGTTATTTTCAACCAGTAAGATTATGATGCTTGGTGAAGAAAAGCAAATCGTTATTATGCAGGGATTTCCACGTTACCCAATCGAAGCCGAAAGCCCAAGATATTATAAGGATAAAGGACTTCTTGCAAAGTCAAAAATTCCTGCGGCACCGGCGGTACCTGATTGGTTAAGAAAAAAATAAAAGCACCAATTTTTCATTGATGCTTTTTTTATTTAACCTTTTGTATTTATTTTATTTCAAATGGTGTTGTTTGAAATTCATTGTCACCATTTACGGTTGGCTTAAGTTGTATTTTTTCGATTTTCAACTTTGCTTCCTTTAAAATATCTTCACAATGATTTTTTAAAGCAATACCACGTTCATAAAATTCAACGGATTGGGAAAGTTTTATATCGCCATTTTCCATTTTCTTTATAATGGATTCAAGCTCTGCCAAACTTTCTTCAAAACCTAAATTTTTAATATCTTCAAACATTATGCGTTCTCACTTCCAAACCAAAGAGAAATTTCATATTTTGCTTCTTCTGGTTCACCACTTGCGTGAATAAGGTTTCTTACTGGTCTGTGTTCACCATTTGCAAGATCGGATGAATCGATTGAAAATCTTCCACGAATTGTTGAAGGATCAGCATTTGATGGAATAGTATTTCCGCACATCTTTCTTACATTTTTAATTGCGTTATTGCCTTCCAATACCATTGCAAGTACAGGACCTGAGGTCATATAGTCAACTAACCATTTTTTAACAGTTTTACCAATTTCCAATGGATCATCGGTACCCATAACATCTTTTATATCAAGACCAACTTCTTTGAAATTATCAATGGATTTATTACCAACTGAAGTATACCACTTATTATTACTTGGGTAATGTCTTTCCAAGAGTTCTTTTGGTGCAACAGTCATTTTTGTTGCAATTATATCAAATCCAGCTTCTTCAAAAATGGAAATAATTTTTCCGCAAAGCTTTCTTTTTACAGCATCTGGTTTTAAAATAACAAGTGTTCTTTCAATCATAATAATCTCCTTTCATGTTAATATATTGTCATTATAAGATATACCAGAGTAAAAGGCAATATTTAAAGTTAAAAAACTTCCTTGCAAAAATTCTATATTCTTTGTAAAATGTTTCATTATGGCTGAAAGTTTAAGAGAAATAGTATTTGATACCGAAACCACAGGACTTAATTATTCCGGTGATGACAGGGTTATTGAAATTGGTTGTATTGAGATGATAAATCATACTCCAACCGGAAAAACATTTCACTGTTATATAAATCCAGAACGTGAAGTTCCTGATGTTGTGGTAAAGGTTCACGGTTTAACGACTGAATTCTTATCTGATAAACCAAAGTTTGCCGAAATTGCGAATGATTTTGTGAAATTCATTGGTGACGCAAAAATGGTTGCGCACAATGCTGTTTTCGATATCAATTTTATCAATGCCGAATTTCGTCGTCTTGGGATAGAAGAAATTTCATGGGATAGAATGGTTGATACACTTGCTATTTCCCGAAAAAAGAATCCTCATCTTGCAAAGCATAACTTGGATGCACTTTGCGTAAGATATGGTATTGATAATTCAAATCGTGATTTGCACGGAGCTCTTCTTGATGCCAGATTACTTGCCGAAGTTTATATTGAACTTCTTGGTGGAAAGGAAGTTGATTTCTTTAAACAACAAGATGAAATGAATAATGTATCATCTGGAGCTTCGGTGGATACCCCTGTTTTAATTGAACATGGTGATTTCCACGAATCAAGACACTTTCTTGCAAGCGAAAGCGAAATTGCAATTCATTCTGAATTTATTCATAAACTAAAACTTGGCAAAGATAAAAAAACAAACGAAGCCTATAACCTCGTTTGGGACAATGCTAATAAAGAAAACGATGCGGAATAAGCAAGTATTAATTTCCATTAATACTTTTTATTTAATTCCCAATTCCATGCAGTTTTTATAATATCTTCCATTGTGTGGGTTGGGTGCCAGCCAAGTATTTCTCCTGCCTTTTTATTATCAGCGCAAAGGATTGCTGGGTCACCGGCACGACGTGCTTCATATACTGTTGGACATGGACTACCTGTAATCTTTTCAGCAATACTTATAATTTCTTTTACACTTGTTCCGGTGCTTGTCCCAAGGTTTATTACACCGCTGAATTTTGATATATTTTCAATTGCAAGGTGGTGAGCAAGAGCCAAATCTTCAACGTGTATATAATCACGGATGCATGTTCCATCAGGTGTATTATAGTCTGTTCCGAATACCTTTATATTTGCACGGTCACCCTTTATTGCCTTAAGTACCAAAGGTATAAGGTGTGTTTCTGGATTATGGCTTTCACCTATTGTGACGTCGGTTGAACAACCACTTGCATTGAAATAACGAAGTGCGATGTAGTTTAATCCGTATGCAGTGTGATAGTCGGCAAAGATTTTTTCAATCATCAACTTTGTCCAGCCATAAGGGTTGATTGGTGATGTTTTGTGTGCCTCATCAATAGGAGTGTATTCTGGGTTTCCGAATACAGCAGCAGTAGATGAGAATACTATATTTTTTACATTGTTTGCAAGCATTACATCAAGCAAATTTATTGTACCAACGACATTGTTGCGGTAGTATTTAGCAGGGTTTTCGACACTTTCGCCAACTGCGATGAATGCAGCAAAATGGATAACAGCATCGATTTTATATTTTTTGAAAACACGGTCAAGAGAGTCTTTATCAGCCAAATCAGCAATTTCAAAATGAGGTGTTGTAACAGCTTCACGATGACCCATAGAAAGGTTATCAGCAACGACAACTTCGTATCCGTTTTCGATTAAATGTTTTACAGTGTGTGAACCAATATATCCTGCACCACCCATTACTAATATCATTTTTATACTCCTTTGTTTTGTTTTTAGAGTATAAAACTTTTTGGGAAAAAATTCAATGTTATTGTTGTGTGGATGATATAATCTTTTTATCAATATCTGATTTTAATTTTTTTGCGGATGCTTTGTCTTTTGTTTTTATTATGATGTTTTGTTTTCTGGTGATAGTTGTGTTTGCATGTGCAACAGCAATTATTGTTATTGCAATTAGTATTATGTTTATACAGATGAATGCTTTTACGAATCGACTATTTCTCATATTTACCTCCCTTTGTTTTTTTTATTTAAGGATAGGGTAAATTTTTGTGTTTGGATATAGGTTTAAATTCGGATAAGATTTATTTCTTTTCCAAGACATCAGATGGGTTTATCGATCTTGTCTTTTCACGGATTTCAAAATGGAGTTGTGGTGTTGTAACACGGCCGGTTTTTCCAACAGTTGCGATGTTATCGCCACGCTTTACCATATCACCCTTTCGAACAAGGATTGTTTCGTTGTGGGCATAGATAGTCATATAATCCTTATCATGCTTTATTATTATAAGGTTTCCAAGACCCTTTAACTCATTTCCGGCGTATGCAACAATTCCATTTTCCGCAGCAATAACCGGAGAGCCAAGTTTTGCTGATATGTTTATACCGTCATTTCGTTTACCATTATTTTTTACACCATAGTATGAAATAACCTTTCCATTAAGTGGCCATAAGAAACGTTTTGATGTAAGTGGTTCTGGCTTTACGATAATGCTTTTAATAATTTCTTGTTTTGCAATTTCAGTTTTTGTTTGAATTGGTTTTGGTTTTTCTTCAATCTTTTGTTTTTCTGCAATGCGAATCTTTGCAACTTCTTTTACTTCTTCATGTGCGGAAGGTTGAACAGTTTTTGCAGTTTCCTTATCCTTTACGACATATTTTATTTGTTTTTGAACAATATTTACGTTTGTTGCAGGAAGCAAAATTTTTTGACCTATTGTAAGGGTGTATGGTTCGGTAAGTTTATTAAGTTTTACCAAAGAATTTAAGTTTACGTTATACTTTCGAGAAATACTGTATGCTGTATCTTGTGCCTTTACAATATGGAATGCAGTATTTGGAATATAGATTTTTTCACCAATAGAAAGTGTGTATGGTGCAGTTAAATTATTTCTTAAAATAATATCTTTTAAAGGAACATTATTTTGCTTTGCGATAGAGTAAATTGTATCGCCTTTTTTAACTGTTACGAAATCTTTCTTTGGTTCTTCTATAAATGTTTTTGTAACGTTAAGGTTTGTTATTATTTCAGGAGCCCTTACCGGTTTTGTAGTTTTTTCCCCAGGAATTTCGATTGTTTGACCAGGCTTAAGTGTGAATGGTGCCTTTAATTTATTATGATCGGCCAAATCGTAAACCTTTATATTATAACGTTGAGCGATAGAGTAGAGAGTATCTCCTTTATATACCTTTATTGTTTTTGGTTTTTGTGGTTCATGGAGTTTTTCATTTTTTGTATTTTGTGTTGTTACGGTTGTTTGCTTTTTTGTTGTATCAGTAGGTACTGGTGCAATATTTTGTGTAACAATAGGTTTGATTTGTGTATTTATTTGTTGTGTTTTTTCAACAACTGTATTTGTTTTTTGAGTAGCAGACAAAGTTGTTGGTAAGACTTTTTTTTCAACGTTTGTATTTTCAACTTTGTTATCAACCTTTTCTGTATTTGTTTGAGTTGGTGCAACTGTTTGTGCAGGTATTGGTGCAGGTGCAGGGACTGGAGTAGGAATAGGAGTAGATACCGCTACTGGAACAGGAGCCTTTGACTCACTTAAAATTTCGATTTCATCAACAGGTGTTGTTTGAAGTGCCGATGGAATGTAAATTACTTCCTCTAGAATTACATCTTCTTTTTTTACAGGTTGAGGAGTTTGAGTGTTTGTATTTATATTTTGTTTACTTGGAATATTTGTTTCGAAATATTCTTGTTCGCTTGACTTTTGTGTAGTTAAAGCGGTTGTTTGAATTTTTTGTTGTGGTGCAAAATTTTGCCTTTGAACATAAGGTTGTTGAGTATAATTTTGTTGTGGAACCTGTTGATATCCTTGGGCTTGAGAAGTTGTATCAAACGTTTGATTTGTTACAGGTGTTTGATAATATCCGTAGTTTGACTGATACGCAGAATAATTTGATTGAGATTGTTGAGCCTTTGGATACACAAGTGAAGTTGGTCTTCTGTAAATTTGTGTACATCCAATAAGGTTTGCCCCCATTGGAAAAAGTAAACTTTTAACTATAATTTTAAGACTTTTTTCTCTCATACTTTTATAATACAACAAAATGAAAATAAAATCTATCTTTATTTACTCTTTTTTGAAAGGAGTATTGAAATTTCGTACATGCCAATAAGTGGTAGTGCCAAAATTATTTGTGAAAACACATCAGGGGGTGTTAAAATTGCAGAAATTGTAAATATTAAAACAATTGCATATTTTCGATTTTTCTTTAATGTTTCACGACTTAATAAACCAAATTTTACAAGTAGAACCAAGAAAATTGGGGTTAAGAAACATATACCGAATGCATTTAAAAGTGATGTTGTGAAATCGATATAATCTGTTATCTTTGCTTGGAATTGAAGTGGTATGTCACGACCACTTTGACCAAATGTTATGAAAAACTCGAATGCCTGTGGAAGTACCAAAAAATAACAGAAAATTACACCGCACAAAAATAAAATTGGTGTTAAAAATATGTAAGGGAAGAAGAATTTTTTTTCATCCTTGTAAAGAGCAGGGGTGATGAATAACCAAAGCTCTATTGCCCAATATGGAATTGATACAAAGATTGCCGATGAAATTATTATTGAAAATGTTGATATAAAATTTTCGGTTACCTTTGTATAAATAAGTTTTGCATTAGAATGTGATGTTTGTAATGTATTTATTAGAGGGTATGTTATTAAGTTGTAAATTTCTTCTTTGAAGCTGTAGCAAAAAATAAATGCAATTGCAAAAAATATAAGGCAATGAATTATTCTTTGTCTTAATTCATTAAGATGATCAAGTAGAGATAATTCAGGAAGTTTTTCGTTTTGCATTTTTATTTTTTACTCTTTTCTTTTTTATCAATTTTAAGCTTTGGTGATAAATCGAAAAAATCAGGTTCGTTGTTTATTTCAAGACGAAGTTTTTCAATTTTTTCGTGAAAGCTTTCTTCTATATCATCGCTGGTTTCTGTGATTTCAGAGGTTATATTTTTAATTTGCGCCCTTACTTCTGAGACAAATTTTCGAACCTTTTTATAACACTTTGTAATAAAATTTACCACTGATGGTATATCCTTTGGTTTTATGAATATAACCATCAGTAGTATTATAATAAGTAGTTCGTTACAACCTATACCAAACAAGATTTATCTCCTATTCAAATAAATCTGTCTTTGGTTCGGATTGTTTTTTTTCTTCAGATGAAGTTTCAATATTTTCAACTTCTGAGATTGTTTCTGAAGTTTGTGTTTCAGAAATTTCTGTTGGTTGAGATGTTACTTCTGTATTTGAAACTTGATTATTATCTTGTTCAACAGGAGTTTCTTCTTCATCATTTTGTTCAGCAACAGCAACGGATACAACTTTTTCATCTTCTGCAGTCTTAAAGAGTGTTACACCCATTGTTTGACGGCCGGCGATACGTATTTTGTTTACGCCAAGACGAATCATCTTTCCACCATCTGTTACCATAAGGATGTTTTTATCTTCTTCAATTGGGAATGATGATACAACAGCTTTTGTCTTTCCGGCAATCTTGATGTTTGCAATACCAGAACCACCACGGTGTGTAATTCTGTATTCATAAGATGATGTACGTTTACCGAAACCTGTTTCTGTTACGGTTAAGATAAATTGTTCTTTTTCAGCTAAAGCTTTGAATTCTTCATCACTTAAAGTCTTTGTTGTTTCAAGAATTTCTTCACCATCCAAATCTTCGCCGTCTGTTTTGCGAAGTGCACGTGAAAGCTTTAAGTATGCGGCACGTGTATCATTATCAATTTCGTTATGGTTGATAATTGACATAGAAATAACCTTATCGCCATTTTCTACTTTTATACCACGGATACCAGTTGAGTTACGGCTTTGGAAAACACGAACTTCTGGAACTGGGAAGCGGATACACTTTCCACCACGAAGTGTAAGAAGAACATCTTGGTCTTCTTGACATGGGCAAACAGAAACAAGTTCTTCACCTTCTTCTTCGAACTTCATTGCAATCTTTCCGTTTTGACGGATGTTTAAGAAGTCGGATAGACGGTTACGACGAACTGTACCCTTTGATGTTGCAAACATTACATAAAGATTTGACCATTCTTCTTCGTTTTCTGGAAGTGGCATAACAGTTGAAATTGTTTCACCTTGTTCAAGTGGAAGAAGGTTGATTAACGCCTTTCCAACAGATTGTGGTGTGCAAAGTGGAAGTCTGTAAACTTTCATTTGATATGCAATACCTTTATTAGAGAAGAAAATAAGTGGTGTATGTGTGTTTGCAACAAATACGTTTGTTACAAAATCTTCTTCTTTTGTATTCATGCCAGTACGGCCTTTTCCACCACGGTTTTGAGCTTTATATACATTTAATGCAACACGTTTGATGTAGCCAGTATTTGTAATAGTGATAGCCATATCTTCTTTTGCAATTAAATCTTCGATATCTGTTTCGAATTCGGATGGAATAACTTCGGTCTTTCTTGGAGTTGCGAATTTTTCTTTTACTTCAAGAAGTTCACCCTTCATGATAGACATAAGTTTTTCACGGTTATCCAAAATTGAAAGGTATTCTTGGATGTCAAGACCAGTTGCCTTAATTTCTTCGGCAAGCTTGTCTTGTTCAAGACCAGTCAATCTGTGAAGTTTTAATTCAAGGATTGCTTTTGCTTGAGCTTCGGAAAGACGGTATGTGCCGTTTATAATTTTGCTGTTTGGATCATCGATTAAGTCGATAAGTGGTTGCATATTATCTGCTTTCCAATCACGAGCCATCAATTTATCCTTTGCATCGTTTGGATCTTTTGCACTGCGGATTAATGCAATAACTTCATCGATGTTTGCAACAGTTATTGAAAGACCAACCAAGATATGAGCTTTGTTTCTTGCTTTATTCAAATCAAATACTGTTCTGTTACGGATAACTTCTTCACGGAATTCAATGAATGATTCAATAATTTGCTTAAGGTTCATCAAGCTTGGACGTCCCTTATTAATTGCAAGCATATTGATACCGAAAGAAACCTGTAATTGTGAATATTTGTAAAGTTGATTTAAGATAATATCTGCGATTGCATCTTTTTTAAGTTCTATAACAACACGAACACCTTGACGTGAAGATTCATCACGGATATCAGAAATACCTTCGATACGTTTATCTTTTACAAGTTCAGCGATTTTTTCAATCATAACTTTCTTGTTTACTTGGAAAGGAATTTCATCAACGATGATTGCAGTTTTTGTTCTGATTTCTTCGAAGTGTGTTTTTGCACGAATGATAACAGAACCACGACCTGTTGTGTATGCACTGTATGAGCCAGCAACACCAAGAATTAAACCACCGGTTGGGAAATCAGGTGCAGGTACGTATTTTATAAGTTCATCGATTGAAATTTCAGGATTATCAATAGTTGCACAACATGCATCAATTATTTCACCAAGGTTGTGTGTTGGAATGTTTGTTGCCATACCAACGGCGATACCACCGCAACCATTTACGAGTAAATTTGGAAAACGACATGGAAGAACTTCTGGTTCACGTGTGGATTCATCATAGTTTGGACGCCATTCAACGGTATCTTTATCCAAATCTTCAACCATATATGCGGCAGCTTTTGACATACGAGCTTCGGTATAACGCATAGCAGCAGCACTATCACCATCCATAGAACCAAAGTTACCTTGACCATCAATCATTGGGATACCCATTGAGAAGTCTTGACTCATGTGAACCATAGCATCGTAAATGGAGGAGTCACCATGTGGATGGTATTTACCCATAACATCTCCGACTATACGTGCGGATTTTTTAAATGGTTTACCGTATTCAAATCCATTTTCCTTCATGGAGTAGATTATTCGTCTGTGAACAGGCTTTAATCCATCGCGGACATCAGGTATTGCACGAGATATAATAACAGACATAGCATAGTCAAGATATGATGTCTGCATTTCATGAACGATAGGTGCAAGTTTAATGCTTGAATTGTTATTTGCAGAATTCAAATTTTCGTTTTGATTATCCAATTTCATTCTCCTTTTTTATATTGAAATTTTATAGAAAAATCCTAGCAAAAATAAGTTGTAAAAGCAAGGAAAAAAGGCTTAATTTGAAAATAAAATTTATTGGAAAAAATGGAGCAAAAACATTCGTAAAATCAATATGTTAAAAATTGAAAAATTGACGAATTTTGGACTATTGAATTTTTGGTGTGATTTTTTATTTTTTTTGATGAATTTTTGTTTGCGAATCGCAAAAATTTTTTGCCTTTATTTTGGGATTATATGGCGAAGAATTGTTGTGTTTCCTATGTAATCCATAAATTCTTTGAACAATTTGCATTTTGATAGGTTTTTGCATGATATGCATTGTGTATAGTTCTTTGTTTTTATGTCGGAGCAAGTAAGGTCGTATTTTAATTTTTTGATATAGGTGTTATCTATGCTTGGAAAAGCTTTGTTTATTAAAATAAATTCCAAAGTTACGGAAATTTCTTTTGCGTTTATGTTGAAATATTGTAGTGTTATTTCTTTGTTTTTTGTATCTTCTACCAACCATTTATCATCAATGATTTTTCCATCTAATACACAACAATTTTCGGGAATGTCTTTTACTGAAAGTATATATGTATCGTATCTTAGTTTTGATTCATTTAGAATTTCTTGGACTGGGATTTTTATTTCTTTGTATTTTGTTTTGTATGGGATTAGTGGTTCTTTTAAATTTATTATAAGATTAAAGGTTGTGTTGAAACGTGGGGATGATTTGTTTATCCCTGTTATTGATAAATTTAATCTGTTTCTGGAGATGTTTTTATTTAATTTTAGTAAAAGGTTTTTGCAGTGCATATCTTTTATAACCCAAACATCATCTTCGGTTTTTTGCCCAAATGAAAGAATTGCATCTTCGGGGATACCAGAGATTTCAAAGATGGTTTCTTTTGGATTACACATGCATTTTATTCGGATGTTTATGTTTTCTTCGTCTATGATTGTGGCTTCTGCTGTTATAAATGGACCAAGAAAGAATTTTTTATCTTGGTAGTATACGTTGCTTACTATTTCTTCTTCTGATGGATTTTTGTGTATTATAAGGAATTGGAAAAATGATATATCTTTTTTTGTTATGAATTTAAGGTTTTCAAGTTCATCGTATCTTATTGACCAAAAGCCATTTTCAAAATTTTTCCCATGGAATATTTGTATTTGTGTATAGTTTGGAATGTATATGAAAAGTTTTGTTGTTGGTGTTAATTTAAGTTGTTTTGGTAATGATAAATTGAATGGAATTTCTTTTTCAAAAAGGTTTTCTGTGTTTGACATTTATCTACCTTTCATATTTTGTTATTATGTATTAATACTAATTTAAAAATGAAAAGTATGCTAGGAGTATATATTGAAAATTTTTTACAAAATATTGAATTGAAAAACTATTTTATTGTGATACTTCTTTTCCCGTTTTCATAGGAAAAATGAAGACATATTGGATTAAAGTTTTCCATGATATAGTCTTCGATGATTTCGGGCCATTCGATTATTGTGATATTGTTTCTAAGTGCATTATCAATATCAAGTTCATATAATTCTTCGGCATCCTTAATTCTGTATAAATCGTAATGAGAAATTTCACCGACAGGTGTTGTGTAATTTTGTACTATGGAAAAAGTTGGGCTTGGGACTTCGGTTATAGAAGAATCTAATTCTTTTATTAGATTTGATGTGAAAAAAGTTTTTCCGCAACCAAGTGTTCCGTAAAGTAGGATAGGGGTGCCACATGCAACTTTTTTAGCAAAATCTTTTGCAAAATTTATTGTATCGGATTTTTTTGTTATATCTATAATCATATTAGTAATATTTACTTTTTGACTTTGTTGTGCCGATTGTTTTGTTGCGTGTAATTTTAAATAATGATGGGTCAAAGTATGTTTCAGGTTTTATATCTGAAAGAGTAACTTCTGTTACGATACCTTGGGCATCGCGAACACGCCAGCCGGAAAATGAAAGTGGTTTGTTTTCGAAAATCAAAGTTATTACACCGGATTGTTTTTCATTTGCAGTTGTAAGTGTTATTTCGGTTGTATCTTGACGTTCTTCGATTGATTTTATTTTTACCGATGGGTTTTTACCGGTAAATGTGATATTTCCATTTAAAACTATTGATGCAGGGTTTGAATTCATGGAAATATATGAGATTTGATTTGTTTTTTTATCTTCGTATACAATAGAAGTACCATCAGCAACAAGTAATATTGGGCTGTTGTATTGTAATCTCATTTTTCCTGGTTTGTTGATATAAAATTTACCTGAATCCTTTGCCCCGTTGGAGGAATGTTGAGTGAATTTACCACTTATTTTTTGAAGAGAGTTTACATATGTCTCTACTTTTTTTAAGTAAGATTCATCGCTTTCGTTTATCATAGCAAAACAGTTGCTTGAAAAAAATAATGTTGCGATTAATAAGATAAATAAGTGTAAAGTCTTTTTCAAAATGGCCTCCTAAAATACTTAGGTATAGTACTTTAATTATATTTTTTTATCAAGAATTATTTTTCTTTACAAATATAGGAAATTATTTTTGAAATTAAATCAGTTTTTTTTAGCATCTGTTACATTAAACACCATTGATGCCATAGATGCGAGATTTAATTTGTTTCCTTTGCTCATTTTTGACTTTATTTTTTTTGTGCCAGATTCAAACATTTCGTTGCGTGCAGAAATGTCAGCAAATTTTATTCTTTTTGGACGATCTTCTATTTGATTATTTAACTTATTTGCAAATTTTTGAATTTCTTCTAAATCCTTATCCATTCTATACCTCTTTCCTTAATTTATGATGTGATTCTACACCAAATGAAGAGGAAAAATCAATCTCTTTTTGTAAGTATGACTCTTTTCCCAGTGGAGTCTGGTTTTGAAAGAATGCCTTGGGCTTCCATTTTTTCGATAAGGTTTGCAGATTTGTTGTATCCTATACCAAGTTGGCGTTGAAGGAATGATATTGATGGTCTGTTAGTGCTTAGAATTATTTCAACAGCACGACTGTATAAATCTTCGTTTTGGCTTTCCTTTAATGCCATTTTATCAAGAGTTGAAAGTTTGTTTGGATCCTTCTTTTCTACAGTTATGTTTTTAACATAGTTTGGTTTTGCCTGTGCCTTTATGAAGGAAACAACATTTTCTATTTCTTTTTCACTTACAAACGCACCGTGAATACGAACTGTATTGCCACCGGTTGCCATGTAAAGCATATCTCCCTTTCCAAGCATAAGTTCAGCACCGTATTCGTTCAAAATAGTTCTACTGTCTTGGCCGGATGCAACACGATAGCTTATACGGTTTGGGAAGTTTGATTTTATTGTTCCGGTGATAACATCAACGGATGGTCTTTGAGTTGAAAGAATTAAGTGGATACCAGTTGCACGGGCCATTGCGGCAAGTCTTGCAACTGCACCTTCAACTTCTTTTTTCGCAGTTTGCATAAGATCAGCCATTTCATCAACAACAATTACAATATATGGAATAGGTTTTATATCTATTTTTTTATCTTCCATAATTGGTTCGCCAGTTTGAGGATCAAAGCCTGTTTGAACTTGTCGTGTTATTGTATAGTTTGGTTTTGATTTTGCACGAGCATTGAATGTTTCAATATTTTTTGCACCTATGGCAGCCATATTTCTGTATCTTTCTTCCATTTCTACTACGGCCCATTTAAGTGCAGCAACAGCCTTTGCTGGTTCGGTAACAACAGGGATAAGAAGGTGAGGAATGTCATTATAAATTGAAAATTCCACCATCTTTGGATCGATCATAATAAATTTGCATTCATCAGGAGTGTATTTGTAAAGGAGTGATAAAATCATTCCGTTAACACCAACAGATTTACCACTTCCGGTTGTTCCTGCGATAAGCAAGTGAGGCATAGTTGCAAGGTCAACAAATACAGGGCGACCGCCAGTATCTGCACCAAGAGAGATTGGAAGTTTATGTTCTGAATTTTTGAAATTATCGCTTTCGAATTGATCGCGAAGACTTACCATTTTACGGTGCAAGTTTGGAAGTTCGATACCCACCTTGTTTGTGCCAGGGATAACAGCGATACGTGTAGAAATTGATTCAATTTTTCGTGCGATATCTTCGTTCAAACTTTTTATTTGGGATGTCTTTATTCCAGGGCCAGGTTCCATTTCAAAAAGTGTGATAACAGGGCCAGCCTTTATGTTTGTGATTTTACCTTCAAGTTTGTATTCACGTAAAATATTTTCCAACATACGAGCTTTTTTAATATTTGACTCGGTATTTAAATTTTCATTCTTTTCAATTTTTACTTTTGTTAAAAGATCGATTGTTGGAAGTATATATTTTTCCTTTTCTGGAACAGGTTCTTCAACAGGTTTTGATTTTTCAGGTTGAGTAGGAGTAGTAACTTTTTTAACTTGCTTTTTCGGAGCAACCTTTTTTGCGATTGATAAAATCTTGCTGTTTTGAGATTTTGTATTTGTTATTGTGGTTTGCTTTTTCAATAATTTAAAGAGTAATATCTTTAACTTGATTACTATGGTTCTTAATAAATTTTCAAAATTCAAAATTGATTTTGGTGTAAGGTTAAGTGCAAAGTATAGTGTCGCAAGTGATATGATTGTTGATATTATAAATATTACAATGTTCATATATCTTGATATGTAAAGTGTATCAAGGAATGTGTTTAAATTATTTTTTACAATTAATCCCAAAAATCCGCCAAGTCCGCATCTTGTTGGAAAATGCTTGAATATAATTTCAGATATATATGAAAGTGACAGACATGTTGGAATTAGAGATACTAACATATATAAAAATATTCTTTTTAATGGGTGGAATATTTTGCTTGGAAAAAGGAAATATTTTCCGAATAAAAATGTATCATATATGAGTACAAATGATGTTAGTCCGAAAAAATATAAAAATAAATTTGATATTACAGCACCACTGTTCCCTGCAAGATTTGATGTTTTGAAATTGCTTGCAGTGTTTAATGATGCATCAAATGAGTGGTATGAAATTACAGATAAAAATAAATAAAAGCTTAGCCCAACAAAAAATACACCTAATAATTTAAGGCATAAATTCTTAAAATATGCTCTTAAACTATTAGGCAATGTATTTTCAATGTTGAGCATAGAAATATTATTTTTTCTTTGTTACAGTCTTTTTTGTTTTGGAAACTTTCTTTTTAGGTTTTGATGAAACAGACTTTTTAGATACAGAAGCCTTTTTTACAGGTTTCTTTTTTGTATCTTTTTTATTATCATCTTTTTCATCCATTGCTTTTTTAAAAGATTTGATTCCTTCGGCAAAGTTTTGCATAATCTTTGGAAATTTTCCTGTTCCAAAAACAAGTAAAACAACTGCAAGTATTATAAGAATTTCACTAAAGTGTATCATGCTTTTACCTTTCTTATTTAGTTACAAAACATGAAACATTGTGTTCTTTTAATTTTGCACAAATTTCATTTGCGCGAGCCATAGTTTCAAGATTTGTAATTCTTAAACGATAGTAGATTTTACCGTTAACTTCGGTTTTGCTTACACTGTGGTTTAATCCTTTTAATAATTCAGGATATTTTGATACAAGTGAAGTCCATTCTTTGTTTGCAGCACTTTCTGAACTTGTTGATACAATTTGAACATTCCATGCACCAACAACTGAACGTACTGTACCGCCAGAAGTTTTAACAGAAGAAAGTTCTGTTTCGCCACGGATGTTTGTTGGTTTTGAATTGATTACGCTTTCATCAACATTTACTTTTTTTACAACAAGAGTAGGTTTTGTAGCTTCTTTTGCTTGTGGTTGTGGAGCAACCTTTGGTGTAGGAAGCTTAGCAACTTTTTTAACCTTAACTGGTGTTGGTAAAACAGGACGTTGTACAGGTTCAACGACAGGAGCAGGTGCAGGTTTTACAATTTTATTTGCAGTGATAAGATTTTTTGCTTCATCATCAAAGTTTGTTGGATTGTAAACGCTTGCACTTTCAAAAACTTCATTTAATTTTGCATCTTCTGGAATAATTTTTATTGGTTCAGAAGGGGAAATTGTTGGAATTTCAGCAAAGTTGTTTGGAGCAGAGTTTTTTCTGCTTGGGCTCATCAACAATACCACAACCCCAGCAGCAACGGCAGCAACGCCTACTGTAATAAGAATATTTTTTATTGAAGATTTGTTTACAGTTTCGCCATATGTTATTCCAGAACTGGAAACATTTTCATCTTCGAATTCGTCTTTCTTTATTTCTCCAAAGAAATCATTGTTATTTATATCCATCATATCTCCCCCTTTGTAGGTTTTTTATTAAACTATAATTTATAATACCATAAAATTATGATAATTTCTAGTAAAATAAATATAGTTTTTTAATTTTTAAACAGATTGTTCGAGATATTTAGTAAATTGTTCCCATGTCATATTAGTTGCACGTATGACTTTGCAGATACTTTCAGTAGATGGCCATCTGAATTTACCGCTTGGGTAGAATCTTTTACTTTTATTAAATGCAGTAGCATCAAGGCCTGCTTTTTTGGCTAAGGCAGAAACTGAGATACCGTTGATGTATGCAATTTTATCTATGGTTTGCCATATTTTAGAGTGTTCTGTATCCATTTTTTTATTCTCCTTACAAACAAGCCTCACAACTTTCATTATATTAGAACTTTTAAATTATTTCAAGTTTTATGATATATTTCTGTTGACTTTTATTTTTTTAATGTTATTTTCGAAAAAAGTTCGGTTTTTGTTCCTAAAATAAGACGAAAGGGAGGGTAAAATGTGGAATAATCAGAATGTTGTAAATAATTATTATGAAGAGAATCTAAATCAAACACTTTTCGAATCTGCTGAGGAGGCGTGGTTTTGGTTTTGCCGATATGATGAGCGAACTGGATATAAAATTAAGACGTCTCGATGTAGAATTGTAAGACCTTGTTTTTTAGATGATATTTATATAGTTGTTTCAAAATTATATTTGGCAAAGAAAATACGTGAACGACATATTAAAACCTTGATTAAGTATGGTAGAATGCAGGTGCCTCCGGATAGTAGGATTGTAGATGAGCAAGAAGAAGCTTTGTGGTGGGATGATGCTATGAGTATTATTGAAACAGTACTTATTAAAAAGGGAATTGTTAAATGCAAGGATACTCAATAATTAAATCAATAGACAGTTTTTATGTCGGATTTTCGAATGAAACTACTATACCTGTGCTTAGGTTGCTTAAACATGGATTTAGGCATTGTTTTGTGTTTTTTGGGGATGAAAGTAATACTTTTGTCTTGGATCCTATTTCTAATAGGGTAGATATTTCTTTTTTGCCGGTTGGTGTTAAATATATGGTTAATCTTTTTACTTCTAAAAACATAACGGTTGTTTATGTTCCTCAAAGGTTTGAGGTTAAGAAAATTTCTACTACTGGGCTTTTTACCTGTGTCGAGGTAGTGAAACGTGTTTTGGGTATTTCAAAATTTTCTATTATCACACCGTTTAGACTTTATAATTTCATAAAAAAATAAATTGTGGATTTTATTATTTTTTTTGTTATAATTTATTTTAGAGTAATTTATAGGAGAAGTTTATGATAGAGTTCGTAAATTCAACCTTTTTAGGTGTATATTTAAGAGATTTTTATTTCTGGCTTAAGCTTAATTCTGTTGGAAGATTATTTTCTGCAACTTCAATATTGCTGTTTGCAATGTTGTTTAGAAATTTATTTTCTTTTTTTGTTGTGAAGTTGCTTAATTTCTTAGTTTTAAAGAAAATTGCCTATGGTCAGGAAAAGTATATAAGAGAGATTGGAAAGCCTATTGCATTTATGCCTGTTGTGGTTGGTTGCTATTTTGCAATTTCTGTTTTAAGAATTCCATCATCTCTTGTTTACTACACAAGAAATTTATTAAAGTCACTTTATGTATTTAGTTTGTCATGGTTTGTGTTTTCTTTTATTAATCCTATTGGCTTTATGTTTAAGAAAAGTCATCTTGATAATACAAAGACGGTTATTATCACATGGGGTGTGCGTATTGCAAAGTTTTTGGTTGTGATTGTCGGACTTTCGATATTCTTGGAAAATTGGGGTGTTAGAGTAAGTGCTTTGATCGCTTCCTTGGGAATCGTTGGTATGGCTGTTGCTTTGGGTGCACAGGATATGTTTAAAAATATTATTTCAGGTGTGGCAATTATTTCGGAACATAGATTTAGTGTTGGTGATATTGTAAAGCTTGAAGATATTGATAAACCTATTGAAGGTGTGATTGAAAATATTGGTTTTCGTTCAACAATGGTAAGAAAGTTTGATAGGACTTTGGTTTTTGTTCCAAACAGTACTTTTGCGGATGCGGCGGTTATAAATTTTTCTTCTCGTATGTATAGGAGAATAGAATGGGTTTTGCATCTTGAATACAGGACTTCGGCTGAACAATTAAGATATATTGTTAAAGAAATTAAGGATTATTTATATAAGAATCCTGATTTCGTAAAACCACCGGAAGCTATTGCTCAAGTAAAGCTTGATGATTTTGGTGATAGTTCAATAAATCTTTTGATTTACTGTTTTACAAATACAAATGTTTGGGCAGAGTGGCTTAGAATAAAAGAAGAGCTTCTTTTAAGAATAAAGGAAATTGTTGAAGAGGCAGGTGCTGCATTTGCATTTTCTACATCTTCTGTTTACATTGAAAAGATGGAAAGCAAAATGCATAGTCCATCACTTCCTTCAAAGTTAAAATCAAAACTTGATAGTGAAGGTGAAGTTTATGATTATGAAGTTAATGGAGTTGATTTATAATGTTATCTATTTTTAAATTTATTAGTGGTAAGATTGATTGTTATTTTAAAAAGCTTTTGAACCTTAGAGTTTCACAGTGGGTTTTGGCTGTGGTTATGATGTTGCTTATAAGAATTGTTTATATAACAACATTTGTTAAGTATAGAAATGTTAAGGTTCTTAAAGATTATATGAAGAATGGAAAGCCTGTTATACTTGTTTTTTGGCATGCACGTTCTTTTTTGGTTGTGAAGTTTTGGCGTGATGTTTTGGGTGTAAGAAGACATCCGATTTATGGCATTTTTTCCACACACAGGGATGGAAGACTTATTGGTGATATCTTTGGTCTTTTGGGTGTAAGAAATATTATGTCTTCAAAGAAAAATACTGCACAGGCAAGTAATGTTGCTATTAAATCTATGCGACTTTTGAAATCGGGGGCTTCGGTTGGGTTTACTCCGGATGGTCCGCTGGGTCCAAGTATGAATTTTGTAAGTGATAGTGCGTTTTTATTTGCAAAGGCAAGTGGTGTGCCGGTTGTGCCTGTTTATATTTCTGCAAAGGATCCTATATTACTTAAAACTTGGGATAGTTATTTGATTGCGAAACCTTTTCATAAAGCAGTGATAGAAGTTGGCGATTTTCTTTTTATTGATAGAAAAGTTTCTGATGAAGATTTGAAAAAAATCAAGGCTGATTTTGAACGTAAGATGGTGGAAACAACTTTGCGTTTGGATAGGGAAATGGGGATGCCTGAAATACTTCCTGGTGGCGTGAAGAAAAAGAAGAAATATTCTAAAAATTCGGATAAAAAATAGTATTGTTTTTTTCTTTTATAAAAAGTATAATATCTCGAAAATATTTTAAAAAGGAGTTTGAAAATGAAATTACATTTATACAGATTTTTGATGTTTATCCTTAAACCTTTTGTTAGACCAGTTCTTTTTTTAAGAAGAAGAAAAGGTTTGGAAACAAAGGATGCAAAAAGAAAAGGCGAAAGATTTGGTTTTGCATCTGTGAAGCGTCCAAATAAAAAAATCGTTTGGTTTAATGCGGCAAGTGTTGGTGAAAGTAATTCTATTATTCCTGTTATTGATGAAATTTTAAAGAAAGCTCCTGATTGTTTCGTTTTGGTTACTACTACTACTGTGACTGCGGCGGAAAATATGGCGAAGAAGCTTTCTGGGAAAAATGCAGTTCATCAATTTTTGCCAGTTGATAGACGTGCGTATGTAGATAGATTTTTTGAATATTGGAAACCTTCTGTTGGTTTTTTTGTTGATAGTGATTTCTGGCCAAACCTTATTTTAAGTGCAAAGGATCATAATGTGCCTCTTGTTCTTTTGAATGGTAGAGTTTCAAACAAGTCATTTGCAAAATGGAAAGAAAATTTACAATTTATTAAACCATTGGCTTCTGCTTTTGAGTTTACTTTTGGTAAGTCAGATGATGATTGTAAAAAACTTTCTGTTATGGGGTTTAAAAATCCGGTTTGTGTTGGAAATTTGAAATATGGCGTTCCACCACTTTCATTTGATAAGACAGAATTTAAAAATCTTTCTGATCAAATTGGTAAAAGACATATGTTCGTTGTATCAAGTACACATCCAGGTGAAGAAGAATTGTGCTTGAGTGCATTTATGATTGTAAAGAAAAGATTTCCTGATGTTTTGATGGTAATTGCTCCACGTCATCCTGCAAGAGGTGAGGAAATAAAATCTTTGGTCGAAACAAATGGACTTAAGGCTGTGCTTCGTTCTTGTGGGGCAAAGATTACAAAAGATTTGGATGTTTACATTGCCGATACAATGGGTGAATTGGGACTTTTCTATAACCTTAGTGAAGTTGCATTTGTTGGTGGCTCTCTTGTAAAATGGGGTGGACATAATCCAATGGAGCCAGCAAGACTTCATAACGCAGTTTTAAGTGGAAAGTATGTTCATAATTTCCAGGAAACATATGATTTATTGAAGGCAGAAAAAGCTGTTGTGATTGTTGAAGATGATAAAGATTTTGCATCTAAGATAAAGGGATTTTTTGAAAATCCAGATGTGCAAAAGGATTATATGTCACGTGCATTTTATGTTGCAGAACGTGAAGCAGATGTTCTTTCCAGAGTTATGGATAAACTTGATCCTGTTTTAAAGCTTCATTTGCTTGGTTAATTAAGCGAAAAAAAATTCCCCATCGTAACAGGTGGGGAATTTTTTTGTTATTTGGTACAAGAACCTTTACATACACACCAACCATTATCACTATAACTACATACGGTATGATCTTTGTATACGTGACCGTAATATTTACAAGTACCTGTAGCAGAACAACAAGTAACTTTTCCCCCATCGTAATCATTACAACTCTTACAGTAGCTTTGTCCTGTTTTATCTTGATATTCACGGCTACCACTACATTTATATTTCTCATTATCTCCAGGACAACGATATCCCTTAGGACAAATTTCACAACTTCCTGAAGACATATAATATCCCGCACTGCATACACATGATGTGCC